>NZ_JAIZQO010000002.1:0-878251 GCF_020419725.1 Burkholderia sp. AU38729
GTGATCCGTTCCGTTACAGCCATCGCAGCCTCCGGCGCCGGACACCCGGCGACCGAACAGCTTACGCGGCCCGAAAGCGGACATTTCTATGTAGCCAAAAGCGGACATTTCAATCTAGCCACTACAAGCAAATCCGTCGATAATTCACGTTATGTAAAGTCTAGTCGCTAGCAACAACGCCTGTGAATGCCGCCGACCACCGTCACGGCGCTCTGTCCGATTTCCTCGCGCTCACTGACGGCCTGTCCATCGCTCGAATCGCGCAGTCGCTCCGCTGCTGCACCCGCACTGTCCGGAACTACGTCACCGGTCGTTCGCCGATCCCGTGGCATCGTATCGAGCTTCTTCGATTGCTCGCTTCTGAAGCCAGCGCGCCAGCCACCGTTGTTGGGGCTGCGTCGACTGCCACCCAACCGACCGTTGTAGCGAACATCGAGCCTGACCCGGCATCACCCGACGTCCCCCCCGACGAATTGCTCGCGTGGGTCGGCGTCCACGCGGCGCATTTCCTCTCAAGCCAACGGAGCTTCGCGCACTACGTGCCGGGCTGGAATGTCGTCGACAAGATTCGGCTAGCCAAGCGCGAAGGCACTTTTGCGGCCGTCCTCGCGCAATGGCGCGTCTTGGCGATCGAGCTTCCGCGTATGTAACGCAGCGGGCCGTTATGGACTGGCGTCGGCCCGCCCGCATACCACCACCAAGAAAGCTAACCGTAACATTGTGTTACGCTGCTGCTTTCAATATCACAACAAAAAAGGACAATCCATGACCTTTTCCGGGGTACGCCGCGCATGCGGCGTGTTTGCTGCAGCCTGCATTTCGGCGGTCCTGACTCAATCCGCCGCTGTGGCCGGGCCGACCGCGTATCACATCAAGGACAACAAGGCCGGGGCGTGGTTCGGTTGCGATACCAAAGAACGTTTCGACAAGATCATTTCTTTCGACAAAGCAGCGTTCAGGAAAGCAGCCCTCAGCGCGATCGCGGCCGGAAATTGCACCGTGTTCCGCGCCGGGCAAACGGTCTACCTGGGCGATGTGCCGATCTTTGGCGGTTTGATCCAGCTCCGCCGCGAAGGCGAGACAGAGGAATACTGGACGAACCGAGAGGCGATCAGCAGCAAGTAAGCCACAGCGAAAACACATCACGAAGCCCGCGCCTGAACTGACCCCACGAAGTTGGACGGTTAAAGGCTAGGCGCCAAGGACTGAGTTCTGTATTGCACGGGACTCAGTCCTTTCAGTTTGAGCTTGATTCGTTCGTGATTGTAGTAATGGATGTAGCGCTCCAGCGTCTGGCGTAATTGCTCCACGCAAGTGAAGCGCTGCTGCCTGAAGCACTCGGACTTGAGCGTGCCGAAGAAGCTTTCCATCGCGGTGTAGTCAAGGCAATTGCCTTTGCGAGACATGCTCTGCGTCAACTCGCGTCGCGCCAGTTTTCGACCGAACTCCGGCATCCGATAGTGCCAGCCTTGATCCGAATGCAGCAACGGCTTGTCCTTGCGCGGGAGTTTAGCCAGCGCCTTCTTCAGCATACTGTTGACCAACTCGAAGCTCGGCCGCCTGTCCATCTGATAGGCCACGATCTCGCCGTTGTACAAGTCCATCACCGGAGACAGGTACAGCTTCTGGCCGTTGACCTTGAATTCGGTCACATCCGTCGCCCACTCCTGATTGGCGCCGGTGGCCTCACCGATTTTGGATGGAGCGACGCAGACGCAAAGCCCGTTGTGTTTCCGCATGCGGCAGTGCTCGCGGGAATGGCCGTCGCGGCTTTCGACGAGGCCCGCCGCGTCGGTCGGCCGCATTCGATATTGGACGCGAGGCTGTCTCGCCTAGGCGGGTAGAAGAGTGCCACGCCTCGGCAAATACGACCTTTATCGGATCGACATAAAAACGGCAGGCTTACGCTCGCATGATGGAATTCGCCAGATCATCCGGCAGCGATTTGTAGTACTGATCAATTTTGAAATTGAGAGCCGCAACCATTCTGTTTATTTCTAACACCACCGCATCTTCTTGCGTGAGTGCCGGCCTGAAACTCCAATCATTTCCAGTAAACAAGCTTAGAAGCCTCGACAACACAGCTCGGTACTCCTGCTTAAAATCAAGGGGCAAGTAAAGTTGATGAGGCGATAATGTATTTGCAAACTCTTGTGCTCGGCCGAAGACATCTTGTAACGGCACTCGATGTTCGACAGGCTGCATAGCGCCGGACAAAATATATGACGGAATCTCAGAAAGCGCGACAAAGAGTTCGTGATATGCAGTCAATCGTCTGTCGAATAGCTTTTCAGCAACAGCCTTTCTCATTTCGATCCGCAACCGCTCAATGCCTTGCGACCGAGCTAGTTCGTCTTTGTACGTCTCCATATCACGTGAAAGTTCATGCTTGTAACGCTCTGCGTCACGCTCCAAGGCCCTGCCAACGCGCCTTGTAAGCCAAGTTGTTATTCCTGAGTCGATGAGCTTCCAGCATGCTGCAGCGATTACAAGAAATACAGCCGTAACACCACCCAAAGCTGTGAGGATATTCTGAACAGTCGTCAACATAATCGTGCCCCCGTGCACTTGTCGTTGCACGTGATCTTACCCGCGATTCACGGCGAACCTCAGCACGACCTATCCGCCGCGCTTGCGGAAATGCGAGCGATGCCGATCCGTCGTCGGATCGTCGCGCACTTCCAGTTCGAGCGCTGACGTAAAGCCTGCGTCGCCGGAAATCGTGTGCGTGACCTGGGGCCGAACTGCTGGACTATGCCGAGCTTGTGACAATCAACGTATGGTATGAGCCGCCCGTGAGCTTCGCGGGCCTGTCGAAAATTTTCCGATCCGGCACGCATCACGCGTCGGCGATCTACTTCAAACGGAATGTGCTCGCGTCGACGTTCATCCCGCATCCGCTGATGAGCCGGGAATCGTTCCGGCGATGGGCGCTCGACTGGCTGATTTTCGGGAACGGCTATCAGGCGCCCGTGCGCAACCGCGTCGGCGGCGTCATGCGATACGAGCCGCCGCCTGCGAAGTACATGCGCCGACGCACCGACCTTCAAACCTATGTGCAAACGAACGGTTGGCGGGCCGTGCACGAATTCGACCCTGGCGCCTTGCATCACCTGATCGAAGCCGACGTGAATCAGGAGATTTACGGCGTGCCGGAATATCTCGGATCGCTTCACGCGGCGATGCTGAACGAGTCATCAACGCTGTTCCGGCGACGCTACTACGAGAACGGCAGTCATGCCGGCTTCATCCTGTACCTGACCGACGACAAGGCCGGGCAGGACGATATCGACGCGCTGCGCGCTGCGCGATGCGTTAAAGAGTGCGAAGGGGCCGGGCAATTTCCGGAACCTGTTCTACTACGCGCCGGGCGGGAACAAGGATGGAATGCAGTTGATTCCCGTGTCGGAAGTCGCCGCGAAAGACGAGTTCTTCAACATCAAGAACATCACGCGCGACGACTTGCTCGCGGCGCATCGTGTGCCGCCGCAATCGCTTGGCATCGTGCCGAGCAACACGGGCGGTTTCGGCGCCGCTGACACGGCGGCCAGAGTGTTCGGCCGTAACGAAATCGCGCCGCCACAGGCGCAGTTCACGGCGTTCAATGAGGGGGCGGGTGATGAGATTGTGCGCTTCTGTCCCTACAGTATTGATGCGGAGCAATTAGCTGTGCCGCAATAACACGTTCAAGGCAAATCTGAGACGAGGATGATGATATCCGGCCGAACATGCAGTGCTCGGCCGCCCTTGCGTAACGTTAACATCAATTTTTCTTTTCTTCCGAGGATGGTCCGAAAACAATATCCCACATTTCCGATCCCGGACGAATAAATGCCGTCTTCGCGTTAATTTCCCTGTCGACGAAATAAATCGCTTTGCGAATCTCGCGACCGTACTCAGATTCCTGCATGTCCGGACGAAGCTCCAAAAACATCTTGCTGAGTCGATTTCGTTCACCAACGAGATTCTTGACCTGTATCGCCAGCGTCGGCCCGCGATAATCAGCAACGAGCGCGGGGCGCTCGTTGTAATCGTAGTCGTATTGCCACAATGCGTCTTTGATTTGCTTAAATTGACCGTCCAATGGATACCCTACCTTGACGACATCGGAAAGCGTCCACTTCTGTAACTCGCTTGTCTCGTGCTGCAATTCGTCTCGCACTTCCTTTGCTTCTTCGATCGACGATTCCGGCAATTGCCGATCTAGAAATTTCGACGCGTACTTGAGAAATTGATCACATTGATACATGTGAAGAGGCGCTTTCGCAGCATCCCACAGTTCCTGCCGCAATTCCGGCAGTGGACCGATAGTTCTCCCTCCGACCCGTTGCCACCAGTCGTCCTTAACGTCGTCTGTAATAAAAATAATTGCGGACTTTGGATTCGATGCCCTTTGTATAATCTCGAGCCACAAAATTGCATCGCCATATTGCTGAACGCCGCCCTTCTCTTTATCGCGTAAACCCGGTGGCTTGGAATTATCAAAGCGACTCTTTGCTTCTTCGATAATCTTCTTGTACTGAGCTGGTTCCGGCCTCTCTCCTACCTTTCCTGAAAATATAGCAGTCAATCGCTCCAGTATCGGATCTTGATTTGTTATCCAGTCTGGATGCTTCTCTTCCTTCGCCTCCAAATCGGCATTCAATTTCGAGAATGTCTTGTCCAATACTTTCGTGATGTCATCCACGTCAATCCCGGGATGGCGGCGAAATCCATTCAGAACTTTTCCTAAATCCGCTCGCGCCTTGCCAAGTTCTTCTCGAAGCTTCGAGTATCCCAAGGCGATTGTGCTCATAACCTGAGTTTTATTTTGGAAAAACTCCGAGCACACTTGATATGGAATCCAAACCCGATCTCGCAGCGCCTCCAATGTTTGGATGAAGGTTTCTCGCGTATCCTCGGTATATCGATAGAGATTGAGCAGAGCATTAGCGTCGAAGACGAATATTGCTTCCGCCCACATCTGTTCGATTTCTTTTTGTTCGGGTCGATAGTGTCCTGGAAATATATCTTTCATGCCCCGCCCCTCTCTTTCTGGTCACGATCCGCTCCGGTGAAAGTCGACTGTCTTTTCGGCGATCATCGGAAATCTGTACCAGATCATTATATGTGGGAGCTGCCCATCCGAACACTTCGTGCTTCCTGGCGATTTCAACTTATATCGATGATCTGCCATCGCCGGTTGATTCGCTGCGACCGCAGCATAGGCTCGCTGCGCCGCCGGATTCCGCAGGGTCGAAGAACCTTCGCAGCGTCGGGCGAGCCTTGCAAAGGCTCGGAAATCGAGCCGGCGGCCGTGATTTGCCGCCAGGGCCCCTGCGCGAACATCTGACCCCGCGCCCGGAAAATCGTAGTCCCCTCCCTGCCTGCCCGCCTCTCTAAGGGGGCGTTTTTGATGCACCCGGCGCTAACCGCACAAACATCCGCTGGCGCGGGATTTCGGCGATTTCATATGGTGATAAATTCATGCGCTTTGGTGCAAAAATATGATGTTATTCCTGTGAGCGGCCCCGCCGACCGCCTAGCGGAGTCGGACGTGCGACGCTCAGGGCGAATTCTGGTTTCTTGGTAGGGTATTCCGAGTGCCTATCAGGCAAGGAATTCCGTGGACCTCGCTTGTCGACCCAGTTCGGCCCTTCCGTACGTCGAATAGTCAAAGTCAGCTTCCAATGGGCCACCAGACGTCCACGCAACTAGGCAGCGCGGTCATCGCAGCCGTCGATTCGACATGCCGCTGTAAGTCTAGGCTGCGATGGCCGTGCATCGGCGACCAACCGACGAGCATCCCAGAAACGCGAACGAGAATCGGTCGCGTTTAAGTCTACAGATGTTCACTTTAATAGAAACAGCGTATATTATCGAGTCATTTCGAATCCTATTGCATGCGGCGCAACCATATATATGGCGATTCCTGAAGAGTTAAAAAACTCGATCTCCAAATTGCCTCCGGCAAATTTTGTTTCAAAGTGGATTTTTGAGTCGGTTCCGCATGTATTTGGGGGAGATCTGGACAAATATATTGCGTGGAAGCATACGCTGGGTGATTTGATTTCCGTTGACCCACGGGCCATAACATTGGTCGGAACTGCCTCTATTGGCATCAGCTTTAATCCGAACAAAAACTTTAAGCCTTTTGATGAAAAGTCTGACATTGATGTTGCGATAGTTTCCCATCATCATTTTGATATAGTATGGAGGTGGATGAGAGCCCTTGGAACGGCATCTCTCTCACTTCCAGCTCACGCACAAACGGCCATCGATGATCATCGGAAGCGGTACCTATTTAAGGGCGTAATAGCAACCGATCGAATATTGGAACATACGCCATTGGCGTCGAAATGGGTCCCTGCGCTATCAAATATGGCGGGGATGGACCCAACAGAGGGGCGTGAGATTAATGCGCGATTGTATGCCGACTATGATGCGTTACGAGCTTATCACGTTGATGGCGTTAGGAATTTGACAAAAAAAATTCTAGAGGAAAAGTAAAGTGCAGGACTATCTTAATTCCACCAGACGTAGCATTTCCGCTTTCAAGAAAGCGGCTGACGATAATCGTCTTAAATTGAAGCCAGCCTTTCAGCGAAACCCTGTTTGGACCGATTCTCAAAAGTCCTATTTGATCGACTCGATATTGAGGGGATATCCGATTCCTGAACTTTACGTACAGGAAAGTACTGATGCAAAAGGGAATGAGGTATTTACCATTGTTGATGGGCAACAACGTATTAGGGCTTGTCTCGAATTTTTGGAAGGAAGTCTAAGCCTGACGCCGGACGAAGCTCCTGATTGGGCGGATTTTACGTTTGATGACCTATCGGATACGGATAAACAAAAGTTGTGGGGGTACAACTTTATAGTCCGCCAACTGCCGGACGTTGGCGACAATGAGCTAAGAGCAATATTTCGCCGCCTAAATCGTAACGTTGTTGCATTAAATCAGCAAGAACTTCGGCATGCGACATATTGGGGTAAATTCATTAATTGCGTTGAAAAAATTAGTGACTACGACCAATGGTCGGAGATTGGCATATTTACGGCGAACGATATTCGGCGAATGATTGATGTCGAGTATATTAGCGAGTTAGTGATTGCCTACTTGCACGGATTGCAAAACAAGAAAAGTCAATTGGATAAATGGTATGCCACGTATGAGAAAAGTTTTCCAGACCAGGCTAAGGTAGAGTCCTGCTTCCACGATGTATTGGGCGAGTTAGGGCAAATTTTGCCGAATATCAACAAGACGCGCTGGCGAAAGAAGTCTGACTTTTATACGCTATTTTTGGTATTCGCAAATCACAGATCATCACTGCCACTTACCAAAACGAAGCGCGCGCAAGCGGCTAAGAAATTAATCGCCTTCGGAGAGGAGATTGATTCATTCGTGTCTACAAAGGCGCAGGCGTCGACCGCCGTTAAGAGCTATACAGGTGCGGTCGAACGTGCTGCTTCCGATCTGGCAAATAGACAGCAGCGTCAGCAGCAACTAGAGAAAGTGTTATCGGGAATTTTTTAAATTTCTGGGTCCACGGCATCTTGTTTTTCGGACGCTGTACTTGCAGCATAAGAAACATCAGCTATAGATCAACCTTGGGTACGAAAGCCTGCGGATGTGTGTGATCGGTTGTAGTGCAATTTGCGTTGTCACAGATCGAGCGTCCGGTTGGCCAGCGAAACGGACTGTCGTGTTTAAAATGGACGGCGGGAGAATTTGCGGAGATGCAGTAATGATCCGGGCAAACAAAGCGTCGCTCCTCGCTCGAGGCAACAGCGTAACAAGCTCGTAATCGCCCCCTTCGAAACGCCAGCCACGATAGGCGCTTTAAATGGGAGCGCAGAGATTCGGCCGCGCGAAATCAAGGACGTGGGTCGCGGTATTTCCGTGTGCGCCCTCGACGCTGCTCCGCCGGCAGGTTCAGGCCGGCTCCTGCCAAACATCTTCGTATCCCTGGTCATCGACGATGAAACGCGTGCCGGGCGGCAACCGAAGATACTTGATGACGAGCGGCAGCATTTGCTGAAGATGCTCCGTATGCACCGGCTGATAAAAGTCATCGGCGTCCGAGTATTCGCCGCAATGGAAATACCAGCTGATGTTATCGTCCGGGCGACGTTCCAGACGCGTGCCATAAACCGGCATCTGCCCCACGGTCGACGTCGCGAAGGCGACCATGTCCTCCACGGCGGTTTCGGGCAACCCGTATCGGTCGCATACTTCGCGCTGCATGTCCGCTATGGCTGTTTCGTGTTGCGATTCCATCTTTGCACTCCAGGTGTGCGTTCAGATATTCAAAATCTTCTTCATGGGAGATGAAGGGCCTTTTTCATTGCCCGCGAAAAGCCCGACGCTTTGCCCCCTTGGGATCGAGAACAATCGGGGCAATGTGGTTGCACCGCGGCGATTGACGTTTGCACCGTGACGTCGTTGGTTCCCGTTCGATAATACTCGACCACGAGCGCATCGATATGGTCTGCAACCATCGTGGTGGCCGTCTGATTGCACGCCACGCATGGCTTCCCCTGCACAGACCTCGTCTGCGCCGTGGTCGGTCCGCATTGGGAATTGCGCGAGTACGCCGTTGTGATGCCGGATTTGGGTTTGAACAAGGACTTGTCGGGGATCCCCAGGGCGACGATCGGGACCGTGTTCCCGTGACCGTCGATCGTGTTCGCAAGACCGTAAGGGTCGATCCAGGCGGCCGGATTCGGTGCATATCGATAGAGTGCCGAACCTCCCTCGATGCAGCTCGGGTCTTGGCTGATGAACTGCCCGATTCCATGGTCGAGATACCGGTATCTGTTGTAGCAAAATCCGGTTTCTTCGTCGTAATACTGCCCCTGAAGCCGAATGGGCTGATCGAATGGTGGCCCGTCTTTCGGTTGTATCGGCGTGTTGCTCGACCATGTGGCGTAACTCGCTTCCCACGCAGTTCGGCCACGCTCGTCGACAACCCGGACTGGCGCCCCATTTGGGTCGTTATGGAAGAAATAGACCGTGCTGACGGGGCGATATGACGCCGGCAGCCGGCGCGTAGTCGACGTCGCGTTCGGAGCGGAATAGTCGGCGATTGCCTTGGGTGACCGTCTCTCATCGAGTGAGGGCGCGCTTCCGGGCACGACACCGGCATGCTCAGGCACGCGTGGAGGCATGCGCGAGTCGAGGGTTCGATGAACCACGGCGAGCGGCCGAAACGTATCGGGATAGTGGATCCAGTCCCGTATGTCCCGTCGGATCTGAACACTTTGGGTCAGGCCATTTTTCTCGTCTGACTGGTCGGCGCGCAGTTCGCTTGCGAGGACGTCGCCGTCCCAAAAGAATTGACGAACCGTGGTGTGGCTGGATTCGAGCTGGCGCGACGAAGTGATTTTCCTGACGCGCCGGCGAAATGCGTCGTATTCGTACCGTACGCGGAGGTGATGATCGTCGTTGGCGTCGCCCTGCCCGGCGCGACGAGTCGTGAGCGTCTCGGCCAACTGCCCTGCAGCGTCCCACCGCAGCGTAATCTCTTGGTGCGCCGCGCGCGTGTGGACGAGATTGCCGGCACGATCGAATACGTAGTGTGTGTCTTCGTGCATGCCTTCCCGGCGCCATGCCGGCGAGCCGGCTTCGCCTCGTCGCGCGCCTGACCGGAACACCCGGGTGTTGAGCAGTTCTCCGGCGGGGTCGTACATGAAGCGGCGTGTCGTGCCTGCGCAGTCGATATGTGCGACGACCTGCCCGACAGGGTCGTATTGAAACTGCTCGATGCCGGTCCGGGAGTCGCGTCGCTCGATCAGGTCGCCGTTCGCGTCGTACGCGTATTCGATCGCGAACATTTCTCCGGTATCGGCAAGCAGCGCCTGTCGGGACAAACGTCCGTTGGCTTCGTACGACATTTCGCGTCGCAGGGCGTCACCCAGGCGTTCGTCGCGAATCCGGCCAAGTGCATCCCGTTCGATGACGATTGGCGCATGCCCGTCGATCTCGATCCCGACGACCGCATTCAGTGCGTCATAGTTGTAACGAATCGACTGCTCGACGATTTCGCTGCCCGCAACGAGGCGCGTTCTTCGTTCGATCCGGTTTCCGGCTGCGTCATATCGATTGGAAAGCGTAAAGTCGTCGCCCTGTCGTTCCTCGGCCAGCCTGCCGTCGTCGTCATATCTGAATTCGAGCAGCGAGGATGTGGTCGACGCGCGAATGAGATCGCCGTGCTCGTCGTAGTGAAAGCAGTCAGTCCGAACACCGTCCTGCCGGTCGGGATCAGGAATGCGCTTCTCGACGATTCGCCCTACTTCGTCATATCGATACTCGATGGCCCGGCCATGCGGGTCGACGCTACGCAAGAGTTCCGCGGTCGACCCGTATTCGTAAAGGCGCGACTGTCCCCAGTAGTCGATTTCTTCGACGATCCTGCCGAGCGCGTCGCGCTTGAGCAGATAGGACTCTCCCCGCTCATTGACGACCTGGACGAGCTGCCCTTCAGTGTCATAGCGATACTGGACTTCAGTACCGTCAGACTGGATCCGCTTCGCGATTTCTCCCAGCGCCGTATAGGCAAGGCGCGTCACATTGCCGACCGGGTCGCGATACCGCAAGAGATTGCCATCCGGGTCATAGCTGCAGTGAGTCTCGCGTCCGTCCCATTCGATGGCGCGTACCAGTCGTCCGCAAGCATCCCTCTCGTAACGATTTTGGCGCCCTGCTGCATCGAGGGAGCTTATGACATAGCCACGTGCGTCGCGTTCATATTGCGTTCGGTGTCCAAGCGCATCGACGATTGTGGTCAGGTTGCCGTGTCGGTCGTAACCGAACGTCGTAACGTCACCCTGCGGGCCAGCACAGGACGTCACGCGACCGAATGTGTCGTATGCATATCTGAACGTCGCCCGGGATGGTGTGGCGCGACTCACTAGACGACCGCGCGCATCCCATTCGTATCGAAATTGACGCCCCCCGGCCCCGGTCACGCAAACCGGCTTGTGATTGCTGTCGTATTCGGCGCGAACCGATCGACCGTCGGGCATGATCTGTGCAATCAGATTGCCATTCGCGTCGTATTCCCACCGAGACGTACGCCCCATCGGATCGGTCTGGGCGCAGGTACGCCACTGGCTGTCGTAGCGGTAACTGGTCATACCGCCGAGGACATCTATTTCGGCGATCGGAACATGACGTTCATTCATCTGAACGACGGCAACGCGTCCCATGGATTCGGTAAGACGAGTTTGGTTTCGAGCGAGGTCGTATTCGAAGCGATAGTCGAGCACCCCATCGTCGCCCCACGCATGGTCGACACGCCACTCGCCGTCAACACTTCGTCGATAGCCATAGTGAAACGAAACACCACCGGCACTGACGTGCCGAGTCATCCGATTGCCGCTTTCATAGTCGAAGCGGCGCGGATAACCCATGGCATCGAATGCCGCGACGAGGTTCCGATCGCGATCGCGTTCGTAACGTACCAGCGGATACACGTGTCCGTCAGCGTTGGTCAGTGTCATCACCGCTGTCGGGTCGCAGTGTCCATCTACGTCAACATTCGAACGACATTCGATGAGTCGTCCCGTCGGTCCTTCGACGCCATGTTCGACAATCCGTGACACGTGACCCGACGAACCGCGCTCGAACAGCCACGCATGACCGTAGAGGTCACCGATCCAGTCGAGCATCAGCGTTAGTGAGGCCTCCCCGGATAACCTGTTGACGATCGTGTCCCACGGATGCCGCAACAGGAATCCGTATTCGATGCCCTCGCCCGTGCGCAATACCAATTGGTTGTCACGGAGGTACAGCGCATAGCCGTACTGCCAGTCAGTGACACGCGTTGCCCACCCCGCGTGCGTCGGAACTTCGTCGAATGCCGTGGCATGATCGACAAAGTAGATCGCCGCGCCGATTCCGTCGTCGCGCGAAGTGAGATTCAGATGGATGTCTGCCGGCGTACTCCATCCGACGCCAACCGTACCGAGGCGGTGCGCGCGGCTCGCGTAACATCGGTTCCACTCGAGAGGAAGATGTCCGGTAATCGTGAAGTCGTGCTGCGCGACGATGACTTCGCCGGTTGTGACATCCACAGGCTCGGCATGCAGGACGTTGCATTTCAGGAATCCCGGCTTCAGATGCAATTTGTCCGCCAGCGCCTTCGCCCACTTCGAGCCGCGAAACGCCTTGAACAAACCCTTCGCCGCCGCTGCCATGTTCATGATCGGCGGCCCGCCCACCAGCACCGGCCGCCCCGCCGGAATCGGCAGCATCACCGAACTCGGCATCGACGGATAGGTTCGATCCGTATGCGCGCTGTTGTGCGGAGGCGGCTCCATCCCGATCGACCAGCAACTCAACGCTTCAAGCGCCATGTAAGACAGCGGATCGTTGTTGGCAAGCACGGTCTTGCTGCCCATGAACGATTCCCCGTCATTTGACGGTTCGAACTCGGCCGGCGGCGGGGCGAACGATTCGCCAAGCGGAAAATGCAAACCTGGAACGTGATACGCATGCGTCCCGGCAGTGGCCCGCATCATCCCGTTCACGAAAATCGGCCGGCCGCTGCCGCCACCCGATCCGACGTTCGAGCCAAGATCGTCGCTGATGCGGTTCTTGATCCTGTTGGCAGCTTTCGCCAGTTTCATCCCCTCGGCGACAGTGGGGTCGTCCTTGAGGTCCGGTAGCTTGCCGCCGCCGATCAGTTCATTGACCTGCTGGCTCGCTTCATCGGCGAGGTGTTCCAGCTTCGTCACGTCTTCTGGATGATCCTCGATGTATTCGGTCACCTTCTCCTGCACGATCATCATTGCAATGCAGCCGACTACGGCCTTCGCCGCCTGGATATATTCGCGCAGATCGAGCATGAAACCGACATGCGGATGCGGCAGGAACACCGGCGGCGTTCCAGGCGTGACCAGCACCGAATGAACGTCCACGCCAACAACGGGATCGAGATGCTTGACGGCGAGAAGTGACACGGTTTCGCCTCCCGCTCAGCGCCCGCCACGCAACGCCGCGACCTTCTCGCTCAGCGCGTTGCGCCGCCGGTCCTGCGTGCCCAGTTGCGACACCATCCACTCGACAACCATCGGCAGACTGCTGTTCGCCCGCATCGGCTCGTCGATCATCAACCCCGCATCGAGCGCATTGAACCCGGCCTCCAGCGCGTGCTCGCGCTCCCCTGCCCGCTCCCAGCACACCGCGCTCATCCGCCAGGCCTCGACTGTCATCAGCCCGTCCTTCGCCGCCGTAGTCGACGCCACCGCGCGCTCGTAGCAATACGCCGAGTGTGCATAATCCTTGTGCGTCAGATGCACGCTCGCCTCGCCGAACAACCCGTTCGCCACGAGCTTGTGCCCCGCTGGATGTCCGGCTTCAACCGCACGCGTGCCGCTGCCGGCCGCGCTCTGGTAAGCCGCGATTGCCCGTTCGCGATCGCGCCATTTCAGATAGGCGGCCCCCGCAATCAGATGCACGACAACGCACTGATCGAACCACTGCTCGCGCTCAGCTACCTTCAATGCGGCCGCACGCAGTTCCTCCAGGCGGGAAGGATTGTTGCCTTCGATCATCTCGGTCAGCATCACGAAATGCCGTCTGAATTCACCGCTTGGCCCGCGCTCGCCCGATTCCGCCAGTAACTCGCGCGGCACGCCCGCCATCGAATACTTGCCGTGCACGACGCGAACCGCGGCCCGATGCCGTTGCAGCAACGCAGCAAACGGCGCGATCTCGATACGCGGCACGACGAAGCGCACGCGCTCGGCCAACTGCGGCGCGACCGCGATGATCGACAGCAAATCGTCCATCCAGCGCACCCATGCCGCGTCATCGCGCACTTTCACCGGTTCCAGCACGAACACCATCGCCGGAAAAACATCCGGATGGTGCTGCATCAGGCTGTCGATCACCGCGAACAGATACAGCAAGGGATTCTTGCCATCGTCGTACGGGGCCTGCCAATCCGCACGTATGCCCTGCGCATCGGATGCCTCCCGCCGGCTGTCGTAGAACGCAATGAGCTCGCCGGTCAGCGCCTTCGCATAACCCGCTTCGTTAACGAACGATGCACGCATCGTCCTTACCGCGCACGACGTTTCATCCTGAACCTGGAAATACAGCCGCACGAGGGCCGCATCCGTCTCGTCGGTCTGCCAGATCATCAGTCGCGCGTCCTGCTCTTTCGCGAAACTCATCCAGTCCGTATGCGCATCCATGAACCTGCGCTCCACCGGATTGGTCGGCTGCCAGTTCTGCATTCGTGCGAACCTCCGTCACGGATTCAGTTTCAGGACGGCGCCTTCGACCGTGTGCTCGGCGGTCGCCGACGACGTCACCGTCTTGCCGTTCACGCTGTGGGTGTTCGTACCGGTCGACGCGACATTGACGCCCTGGATCGTGATCGTGCCGTCGCGCTTCATCACGATGCTGGACATTCCGCAGACGAGCGAAAGCTGGTCGCCGGCGTTGACGGTCACCTGATGCTGTACGTTTGTCGTATGGTTCGCACCGACGTTGACGGTGTGTTCGCCGCCGACCGTGTGCGTATGCGCGTTCGCGATCGTCGACGTTCGCGTGCCGATTTCCTCGGTATGCGTGGACGCGACCTGCGTCTTCATGTCCTGAGACGTCGTGTGATAAAGCTGCGCGACGCTCAACGTCTTGCCCTCGCCGATCGTTTCGGTCTTGGCTTTGGCGACCGTCTCGGTATGCACACCACCGATGGTCGCGTCACGATTCGCGGCGATCGTCACCGTTTCGTTCTGCCCGACCGTCCGCGTCCGGTTGCCGACAACCCCATGCGTCTCGTTCGCCCCAATCTGCGCGACCCGGTTCTGCCCGATATTCACCGTCTCGTTCTGCCCCACACTCCGTTGCCGGTTGTTCTTCACCTGCATCGTTTCGTCGTTCCCGACCGTATGCGTATGGTTGTTCCCGACGGAAAGCGAATGATCGAGCTCCGTCTCCGCATCGAAATTCCGCTCGGCATGCATCCACAGCTGCTCGGCGCCCTTCTTGTCCTCGAACCGGAACGCATTGGCGTGGTCTGTCGTCCCGCCCGGCGACGACCGTGACAACAGCCCGCTCTGCGTCGCACTCCCCGGCAGCCCCCACGGCGGCATCTTCTCGCCGTTGAAAACCCGCCCGGTGACGATCGGCTCATCGGGATCGCCATTGAGAAAATCGACCACCACCTCATCGCCCACCCGCGGTATCTGCACGCCCCCGAACCCACCTCCGGCCCACGGACTCGACACCCGCACCCAGCACGACGAATCCTGGTTGCTCTGCCCATACCGATCCCAGCGGAACTGCAGCTTCACGCGCCCGTACTGGTCGGTCCAGATTTCCTCCCCCGGCGGCCCGACGACGGTGGCCGTCTGCGGCCCGTTGGTCCGCGGCCGCGGCGTCTCGCGCGGCGGCCGGTAAGGCAGGCTCGACGGCTGCACGAGCATCATCGTCTGATGCACGACGGCCTCCGCACCTTGGTCGCTCGCATACGCGTTCTCCTGAAACCGGTACTGGCACCGCACGATCAGGTATTCGCGGTTCTGGTCCGCCCGCGGGCAATGTTCGAGCGTAAACAGATAACCGGGCGCGACACCGCGCACATCGGTATCGGCGTTCGCCCGCTCATGTTCCGCCTGCTGTTCCTCGAGCCGCACGCGGCTGTAATGCGCTCCGGGCGCATCGTCGCGATATCCACCAGGCCATTCGAACGACGCGAAGCCGTCATGATCGTGCCCACGCGGATCGACCTTCTGCGACGAAAGATCGGCGCGCGGCTTCGTATAGTCGTAGTCGGTGGTCTGGTGCCGGCCGACGCTCACCGCCTGCGCGGGCAGCCAGCCGTCGATGTGCTCCTCGTCGGCGATCGCGGTGCGGTCGCGCGCGATGTACGGAATCGTCTCGTAGCCGGGCAGCACGGTGTGCGACGACATCGCGTCGCCGAGCATCAGCGTATGCGTGTCCTCCGCATGCCGGAACCAGAAGTAGATCCCCTCGAACTCCATCAGCCGCGACACGAACGCGGCGTCGGTCTCGTTGTACTGCACGCAATAGTCGCGCGGCACATACGATTCGGCGAGGTGGTTCTCGATCGGAAAGCCGTACGTCGACAGCACCTCCTGCACGATCTCGGGCACCGTCTTGTTCTGGAAGATCCGGCAATCGGAGCGGCGCGTCGCGAGCCACAGCCACGGGCGCACGATCAGCTCGTAGCCGTAGTAGCGCTCGGCGCGCCGGCCGGAAAGCGATGCGCGCGCAACGATGCCGTTCAGGTAGCGGGTCGACAGGTCCTGCTGTTCGATCCGGACCGTCACGGGCTTGCCGAGCATGTCCTTCAGCGACAGGCTGTGACTGTCGGCGAGCGCCTCGATCCGGAATTCGAACAGGCGGCCGAGTTCATCGCTGCCGTCGAGCGTATGGAACTTGAGGCCGTCGCCGTGCGGGCTGTCGAGTGTGAATACGCGACTCAAGTCGTTTCCTCCTCGTCGAACCGGTACGTGAATTCGCCGTCGGCGGCGCTCAGCTCGATCGACGACAGCGTGCGGCCTTCGAGCGTGGCCTGCAGGATCGCGCGGCCGATGCGCGGCATCACGGTGTGCGTGAGGATCGCGTCGACCATCCGGCCGCCGGATTCGATCGTCCGGCAACGCTCGACGACCAGCGCGGTCGCCGCATCGGTGCAGCGCAGCCGGATGCCGTGGTGCGCGTCGATCCGCTGCGCGATCCGCCGCAATTGCAAGGCGACGATCCGCGCGAGCGTCGCGTCGGTGAGCGGGTAGTACGGCACGACGGTCAACCGGCCGAGCAGCGCCGCAGGAAACACGTCGAGCAGCGGCGCGCGCAGCGCATCGGCGAGCGTCTGCACGTCGGGCAGGCGCTCGGGATCGCGGCACAGCTGCATCACGCGATCGGCGCCGACGTTCGAGGTCAGCAGGATCACCGTATG
The DNA here is from genome assembly GCF_020419725.1 of Burkholderia sp. AU38729. NCBI lineage: Bacteria > Pseudomonadati > Pseudomonadota > Betaproteobacteria > Burkholderiales > Burkholderiaceae > Burkholderia > Burkholderia sp. AU38729. The sequence continues at coordinate 16,923 of NZ_JAIZQO010000002.1, forward strand.
CCGGAAATCGATGTCGCGCCCCTCGCCGTCCTCCATCCAGCCCTTGTCGAATACCTGGAAGAAAATCTCGTGCACGTCGCGGTGCGCCTTCTCGATCTCGTCGAGCAGCACGACGCTGTACGGGCGGCGGCGCACGGCTTCGGTGAGCACGCCGCCCTGCCCGTAGCCGACGTAGCCGGGCGGCGCGCCCTTCAGGGTCGACACCGTATGCGCTTCCTGGAATTCGCTCATGTTGATCGTGATCGCGTTGTGTTCGCCGCCGTACAGCGTGTCGGCCAGCGCGAGCGCGGTCTCGGTCTTGCCGACGCCGGACGGCCCGCACAGCAGGAACACGCCATGCGGTTTCTTCGGATCGTCGAGCTTGGCGCGCGCGGTCTGGATGCGCTCGGCGATCAGTTCGACCGCGTGCTGCTGGCCGATGACGCGCTCGCCGAGCGTATCGGCGAGCTTCAGCACGGCCTGCGTTTCGTCGCGCACCATGCGGCCGAGCGGAATGCCGGTCCAGTCGGCCACGACGGCGGCCACCGCGTGGGTGTCGACGGCGGGCAGCACGAGCGGCGCATCGCCCTGCAGGTCGGCCAGCGCCTGCTGCGCGGCCGAGAGACGGGTTTGTGCCGCACCGCGTGCATCCGCATCGAGTGCGTGGGACGGATCGTCGTCGAGCAGCAACGCACGGGCATCGACGATCGCGGTCAAGGCGTCGCGTTCGGTTTGCCAGCGGGTGTCGAGCCGGTCGAGTTCGGTCCGGGCGGTGGCAATGTCGTGCTCGATCGCATCGCGCCGCGCCGTATCACCGGTGCCGAGCGCGCATTCGCGCCCGATCCGCTCCTGTTCGACGCGCAGGCTGTCGATGCGGCGGCGCGCATCTTCGATCGGCGCGGGTACCGCGTGCTGGCTGACGGCGACGCGCGCACAGGCCGTATCGAGCAGGCTGATCGCCTTGTCCGGCAACTGGCGGGCGGGAATGTAACGGTGCGACAGCGTGACGGCGGCCTCCAGCGCAGCGTCGAGCACGAGCACGCGGTGATGGCTTTCGAGCTTCCCGGCGAGGCCGCGCAGCATCGTCAGCGCGGCCGCTTCCTCCGGTTCATGGACGTGCACGAGCTGGAAGCGTCGTGTCAGCGCCGGGTCCCTCTCGATGTACTGCTTGTACTCGGACCACGTGGTCGCGCCGATCGTGCGCAGCAGGCCGCGGGCGAGCGCGGGCTTCAGCAGGTTCGCGGCGTCGCCGGTGCCGGCGGCCCCGCCCGCGCCGACGAGCGTGTGGACTTCGTCGATGAACAGGATCGCGGGCCGCTCGGACGACATCGCTTCGTCGATCACGCCGCGCAGCCGGCTCTCGAACTCGCCCTTCACGCTCGCGCCGGCCTGCAGCAGCCCGATGTCGAGCAGGTACAGCGCAACGTCCTGCAGCGACGGCGGCACGTCGCCGTCGGCAATCCGCAGCGCGAAGCCTTCCGCGACCGCCGTCTTGCCGACGCCGGCCTCGCCGACCAGCAGCGGGTTGTTCTGCCGGCGTCGGAGCAGGATGTCGACGATCTGACGAATTTCCGGATCGCGTCCGATCACCGGATCGATCTCGCCGGCCCGCGCGCGGGCGGTCAGGTCGACGGCGAAGCGTGCAAGCGCCGAGCCGTCGGAGGCGGCGGCGGTCGCGCCGCGCATCGTCATGTCGCCGCCCGGCGCCGCCTGCCCGGCCGGTGGCGCTTCGGGCGAGCCTTCGACGATCGACGCGAGTTCGTCGGCGAGCACGTCCGGCACGATGCGCTCGAATTCGCGCGTAATCGCCAGCAGCACGTTGCGCAACTGCGGTGTTTTCAGGATCGCGAGCAGCAGCACCGCGCCGCGAATACGCGTCGCGTCGTACTTCAGCGTCGCGTAGACCCACGCGCGTTCGACCGCATCGTCGATGTGCACGGACAGATCCGACACCGAGCCCGCGCCGCGCGGCAGCTTGTCGAGCGCGGTAACGAGCCCGCGGTCGAGCGCGGCGTCGTCCACGCCGAAGTGGCGCAGCACGCGCGGCAGGTCGCCATCGGGCCGCTGCAGCATCTGCTTGAACCAGTGCGCGAGCTCGACGTACGGATTGCCGCGCAGCCGGCAGAAGCCGGTCGCCTGCTCGAGCGTCTCGTAGAGGAACGGATTCAGCTTTCCGAACAGGTTGGCGCGGCCGATATCGGACATGACGGTTCCCGTTTAGGCGGTTTCGCGATGAAGGGGGGCGCCGCCGCGCCGCACGTCGTAGCGAACGACGAGGTCGCGCGCGGGGCCGCGGTCGAGCCGTTGCCCGAGCCACGCGGTGCGGCCGATGCCCTGCGGCGCGCCGAGCGCGATCGCCGGCACCGCGTCGGCCGCCAGTTCGAGCTGCACGTCCCAGTCGAACTCGATGCCGACGTATTCGCGCACCCATTGCGTGAGCTGCCGGGCGTGCGGGCCGTCCGGCAGGAAACGGCGGTACGCGTCGAGCGACAGCGGGCCGAGCACGATCCGGAAGCGCGACTGCGCATCGCGCACGGCCACACCGAGCGCGACGGCGCCGACTCGCAACGTCGGCCGCGTCGCGCGGATCGTGCAGCGCTGCGAACGTTCGATCGCGACCCACTGCGGCACGTGCTCGACGATGCGCGCCTCGACACCGAAATGCCGGCGCAGGATCTGCACGAGCCCTTCCGGGTTGCGCGTGTGCCGCACGAGATGGCCCGCGTGGAACAAGCGCGCATGCGGCGCAAGCATGTCGGTATCGGCTTTCGCGGCCGGCTTGTCGCCCTGCGCCGCCCGCCCGATCAGGCTCGCGACATAACCGTCGAATCGTGCGCGTTCCGGGCGATCGAGGCTCACCGTCGGCTGCGCATCGGCCCAGGCGCGGTAGAACAGCAGGATCAGCCGGTGATGAAACAGGTCGGCGAACGCGGCGAACGTCGGGTCGTCGTGCTGCGCCGCGCGTTCGTGTGCGTATTCGGTCAGGTGCGTGGGCAGCGGCCCGTTCGGGCCGAACAGCCCGAACCCGTGGATCGCGATGCGCGGCGGCATGCCGCTGCCCTCGTCGCTCACGCCGGCCAGCATCGACGCCGCGAACGCGAGCGACGGCTGCTGCCCGAGCCGCACCGGCTCGTCACGCGGCCGCGTCGCATGGCCGAGCGGCGCGCGGCCGGGCGACAGCGCATCGAGCCAGCGCAGCGCCTGAAACAGGTCGTAACCGTGCGGCGCGGCGCGCAGGCGTGCCCACCACGCGTCGCGGCGTGCGGCTTCGGCAGCCGGCCCGGCGGCCGGAGACATATCGCGCTTCATATCGCGGGCCGCCTGCCGATGCGCGCCGGCCAGTGAGCGAGCGTGCCGCGCTGCGCACTGGTCAGCACGCATTCGGCGAACGCATTGATCGACACGTGACGCGCGAAGAACTGTTCGAGTACCGCGCCGAGCAGGAACGGACTGTCGCCGGAGAATGCGTGATCGTCGACGGTCACGTCGACCTGCACGCCGCGCCCGAACATCAGCGGCCCGGACGCCGGCAGCCGGCGGAACACCGGCGAGAACGCCACGCGCAGCACGCCGTCGATCTGCCGGCGCATCGCGGCATCGGCCGGGTCGGCATGCAGGCCGAGCAGTTCGCGCAGCGCATGCGCGCCCTCGTCGTCGTCGAGATCGGTCAGCGTGTGGCGTGCGAGCCCGAGATGGCGGATCAGTCGCCACGCGGTTTGCGCATCGGCGATCGGCGGGCGCGGCCGCGACGGGCCGCGGATCGCGACGATGCTTTCGACCGGGGCCGATACGCGCAGCGTGAACGTGTTCGCGTCGCCCGGTGGCTGCAGCAGCACGAGATCGCGGTTCGTGCACAGCGTGTCGGCCGCCAGGTAGCGCATCGTTTCGTCGTACGGCGCGCACTGGCTGTCGACGAGCGACACGTAGGTTTCGCCGCCGACGTAGCCGGTGCGCGTGCCGTTCGCACGTGCCTGAGAGGACACCAACCTCGGTTCGCGCCGCACCGTGTAGTAAGCGCCGTGATTGCCGTCGTCGCTCGCGAACGATGCATGAAACGGCCGGAATTCGCGCGACTGGCCATCGTCGCGCTGCTCGCTCGCGAGCCGCTGCACCGCATAGACCTCGTAGTCGAGCGGCCGGCTGCGATCGACGACGACATGGTGCTCGCGCGCGCCCGGCTGCAGCGGAATGCGGTCGGCGCGGCGCGCGAACAGGTTCACGGCCGGCGTGCAGTTCAGCGCGAGGTGTTTCGCGCTGACGGCCGCTTCGAGTGCCGCGTCATGGCGGTCGAACAGCACGGTCAGCTCGAACGCGTCGCCGGTCGCGCGCGCGAGCGCGGCGCGCAGCCCGCCGATGCTGAAGAACAGGAAGCGCGCCGGAAACGCGAAATACTCGCGCAGCAGCCGGTAGCCGTGGAAGCTACGGCCGTCGTCGGGCAGGATCGCCTGGGCGGGATCGAAGCCCTCGTGGACGATCGCGTCGGCATCGAGCGTATGCAGCCAGCGCGGCGGCTGCGCCGGATCGTGGCACACGACGCCGAGCGCATGCGCGGCGATCAGTTCGAGCAGGTGCAGCGCGTCGCGTTCGGGGCCGGCGAGATGAAACGTCAGCCGGTCGAGCGGCAACTGGGACAGTTTGGCACCGCCGCGCGCCTCCAACCGGATGCGCAGCGCGCCGCGCACGTCCTGCCGCGCGGCGAACGCGCCGCGCGGCAGCCACGACGGCGCACCGGTGACGGTCGCATCGGTCAGTTCGAGCGGCCACAGCGTCAGGTCATGCGCGGTGCGGAATTCGCAAGCGGTCTGCTCGGACGCGGCCGGACGCGCGCGCAGCGCGGTGCCGGCCGGCAGCCGCCAGCCTTGCGCAAGGCTGCCTTCGTTCAGCAGCGGCGCGAACCGCACGATCGCCATCGACGGCAGCGGCGCGATATAGCCGGGATACACGGCATCGAGCAGCGCCTGCGTGAAGCGCGGAAACTCGGCGTCCATCTTGAGCTGCACGCGCGCGGTGAGGAAGCTGAAGCCTTCGAGCAGCCGCTCGACGTACGGGTCGGGCGGCCCCGATTCATTGAGCCGCAGCCGCGCGGCCACTTTCGGGAACTGCTGCGCGAATTCGCCGCCAAGCTCGCGCAGGTACGCGAGTTCGCGGTTGTAGTAGTCGAGCAGGCGCGTATCCATCGCGTCAGGCCCCTGCCACCGATTGCAGCGACATCGCGCCCGTCTCGAGATCGAGGTCGGAGCGCAGCACGAATTCGAGCGGATGCGGGATCGACCACAGCGTGCCGCGTATCTCGAACAGCAGCACGTTGTGGCGCCGTTCGCCGGCGCGGCCGCCGGCGGCGTCGATCACGCTGCGCACTTCGACGCTGTCGGGCGCGATGCGCGGCTCGAAGCGGAGGATCGCGTCGCGGATCGACGCCTCGACCGACATCCGCTCGACGCCCGACATCGGCTTGCCCACGAGCGGCCGCATTCCGTAGTTGAGCACCGACGCCTGCGCGTGCGCGAACGCCGACCAGTCGACGAAGCCGTCCTCGGCGTTGCGCGTGTTGAGCAGCCACGCGAGATCGCGCAGCACGGCCGCGCGCAGGCGTTCGGTGCCGATCCACTGCGCGCCGGGCGCTTCGGCGGCGCGCTGCGGCGAGTCGTCGGTGAGCCGGTCGAGCAGCGCGGGCTGGAGCCGGTCGCGCAGGCTGCCTTCCCTGCCGTCGCGTCCGTCGCGTCCGTCTCGGGTTCGCGGGTCGTCCATCGTCATCTCCGCGCCGTCACATCTCGGTGTTTTCCTTGATGTTCCAGCCGACGGTCACCTCCGCGCCCTTGCCGCCGTTGTCGTTCTGCTGCCAGTACTGCTTCTTCACCTTCGCGGCCTGGAAGCCGTAATGCATCATCAGCCGGTCGGCGACGTCGCCCGGATCGATGCCCGCGACCTGCGCGGACGTGACGAGCACCTCCTGCAGCGTCACGCGCATGAACTCGACCTGCGTGCCGCCCGTCTTGCACGCGGAGATCTCGACCGACGACAGGTGCTTGCCGTTCGCGCAGTTCTTGATGATCGCGGGCGCACCCTTGTCCATGTACGCGGCGACGACGAGATCGTTGAAGCTCGCCTTGCCCGCGTTGCCGCCGCTGCCGCTCGCCATCGCGCCCGGCTGGCTCGCGCCCCACGTGAACGACTGGATGTCGGTCCAGCCCTTGTGCTGCGCGTCCGCCGATTCGCCGGTCACGCCGTCCACCTTCATAAACATTGCCACGCCCATTGCCGTCTCCGTTTCAGTGCGATGTCAGGATGAATGCCGCGTTGAATGCCGATCGTTGCTTGCTGCGCTGCTCACTCGTTGGCCGCCTTCGCGGTCGGCAGCCGCGAGATGAGCCGCAGCGACACCGTGAGCCCTTCGAGCTGGTAGTGCGGCCGCAGGAAGAATTTCGACGTGTAGTAGCCAGGGTTGTCCTCGATCTCGTCGACCACCACCTGCGCGGCCGCGAGCGGCTTGCGCGCCTTGGTTTCCTGCGACGAGTTGATGGGGTCGCCGTCGACGTAGTTCATGATCCAGTCATTCAGCCAGCGCTCCATGTCGTCGCGTTCGCGGAACGAGCCGATCTTGTCGCGCACGATGCACTTCAGGTAATGCGCGAAGCGGCAGCACGCGAACAGGTACGGCAGGCGGCCGGACAGCCGCGCGTTCGCGGTCGCGTCGGGATCGTGGTACTCGGCCGGCTGGTACAGCGACTGCGCGCCGATGAACGCCGCGAAATCCGAGTTCTTCCGATGCACGAACGGCATGAAGCCGTTCTTCGCGAGCTCGGCCTCGCGGCGGTCGCTGATCGCGATCTCGGTCGGGCATTTCTGGTCGACGCCGCCGTCGTCGGTCGGGAACGTGTGGCTCGGCAGCCCTTCGACCGCCCCGCCCGATTCGACGCCGCGGATCGACGAACACCAGCCGAACTGCTTGAACGAGCGGTTGATGTTCGCGGCCATCGCATACGCCGAGTTCGCCCACGTGTAGCGGTCGTGGTTCGCGGCGTCGGTGTCTTCCTCGAAGTCGAATTCGTCGACCGGGTTGGTGCGCGCGCCGTACGGCAGCCGCGCGAGAAAGCGCGGCATCGCGAGGCCGATGTAGCGCGAATCCTCCGACTGCCGCAGGCTGCGCCACGCCGCGTATTCGGTGTTCTGGAAGATCTTCGTCAGGTCGCGCGGGTTCGACAGCTCCTGCCACGAATCCATCTGCATCAGCTCCGGCGATGCACCGGCGATGAACGGCGCGTGCGCGGCCGCCGCGATCTTCGACAGCTCGCCGAGCATCTCGACGTCCGGCGGGCTGTGGTTGAAATGGAAATCGCCGACCAGGCAGCCGAACGGCTCACCGCCGAATTGCCCGTATTCCTCTTCGTAGATCTTGCGGAACAACGGGCTCTGGTCCCACGCGACGCCCTTGTAGCGCTTCAGCATCCGCGCGACCTCGTTGCGCGACGCCGGCAGCGCCTTGATCTTCAGCAGCTCGTCGGTCTCGGTGTGCGTGACGAGGTAATGCAGCCCGCGCCACGCGCCTTCGAGCGTCTGGAATTCGTTGTGATGCAGGATCTGGTTGATCTGCTCGGACAGCTTGCGGTCGATCTCCGCGATGATCTGCTTCACGCTGCCGTACGCGTCGGTCGTCATGCCGACCGTGTGTTCGAGCGCCTGCTGCGCGAGCGTGCGCACCGCGCGCTCGACCGACTCGCGCGCCTCGGCCGTCTTCGGCTTGAACTCCTTCTGCAGCAGCGCGGCGAATTCGTCGTGCGCGACGGCCGGTTGCGCGGCGTCGCGCGTATCCGCGCGGGATTGGACGGGATCATTCATCGCGGGCCTCCGGTTGGGTCGCGTCGCCGCCCTGCGCGGGGTCGTGCGGGTTACGCACGAGCGTTTTCAGCAGGTCGGGATCGTTGATCGCGCGCTCGATCAGCTGTTCGGCGCCGTGCTTGCCGTCCATGTACGACAGCAGGTTCGACAGCTCGGTGCGCGCCTCCAGCAGCCGGCGCAGCGCGTCGACGTTGCGCGCGATCGCGGCCGGCGAGAAATCGTCGATCTGCTCGAACGTCATGTCGACGTTGAGCATCCCTTCGCCGGTCAGCGTGTTCGGCACCTGGAACGCGACGCGCGGTGCGATCGATTTCATCCGCTCGTCGAAGTTGTCGACGTCGATCTCGAGAAATTTCCGCTCCGGCAAGTCCGGCAACGGCTCCGCACGCTTGCCCGCCAGGTCGGAAATCACGCCCATCACGAACGGCAACTGCACCTTGCGTTCCGCGCCGTAGGTCTCGACGTCGTACTCGATCTGCACGCGCGGCGCCCGATTGCGCGCGATGAACTTCTGTCCGCTGCCTGCCGCCTTGGTTCTGTCCGTCATCGTCCACTCCTTCACATCGATCAGGTTGCGCAGTTCGTCGTCACCGCCCGCATCGCGGCGGCGCTCACTCGTTTCATTCGCTCCGCTCGCCGCTCAGCAGGTCCAGCTTCGGCAGGCTCTCCGGCGCGAGATCGCGGATGATTTCGTAGAAGTCGAGCGCGAGCAGCCGTTGCGCGCGCCGCAGCAGCAGCGGCGCCGGATGGCTCGGCTCGTGTTGCTCGAAATAGCGGCACATCTTGTCGAGGCCGATGCGCACGTCGTCGCGGCTCGTGACCTCGGCATCGCGCCAGGTGTGGGCGTTCGGTATTGCCCCCGGTGCGGTTGCGGCGGCGCCTGGCTGTGCCGTGTCGCCGGGCGCGGCCTGCTGCATGTCGGGCGACCCCGGTTGAGGCTCGGGCAGCGGCACTTCGCGCACGATCCGTTGCAGCGCCTTCTCGGCGTCGCCTTCGTCGGGCGTCCATTCGCGGCCCAGCCGGTCCGTCACACCCACGCGGATCGCCTCCAGCGCCCGCAGTGCCGCGCGCGCCGCGTCGAGCGGCGTCGTGCCGTCGCTGCGCGCGGCCGACAGCGCAGCCAGCAGGCTGTCGCGACTGCCCGCCACGGGGCTGCCGGTGTCGTCGCGGCCGTCGAGCAGCCGTTCCGCGTCGCGCACGCTCGGACCGCCGTCGAACAGCGACTGGCGGCGCGCCGCGCGCGCGCAGTCGTGCGCGCCGGCTATCTCGGCGAGCGCGTTCATTCGCAATGTCGGGTCCGGTTCGCCGTCCGCGTCGAGCCGCGGATGCAGGTCGTCCCAGCGGCGTTCGAGCAGGTTTGCGACGAGCGCGAGCGCGTCCGCATAGCCCGGAATACCGTGTTGCTCGGTCCAGCTTCGCGCGAGACAGGCGAGGACGCGCAGATCCTTCGTGCGCGCCGACAGCGCCAGCGCGAGGCGCTCGACCGCCCGCCAGTCGGGCGCTTCGGCCGGGATCACGGTGTCGCCGTATTGCTGCTCGGCACGCGGCGTCGCGCGCTCCTGCAGTTGCAGGAACTCGGCGTCGTATTCGAGGTTCGCGCCGCACCGCGCATCGGGCGCGACATCCGCGAGCAGCTGGCCGATCAGGTCGGCGCGCGGCGTCGCCGGCAGGCCGGGCGGCACCGTGGCATATGCGGCGGCGGCAAGCGCCGCCTGGCTGACGTCATTCGAATGCATAGTCGATGTTGACCGGTTTGCTGCCGAAGTCGATCGCCACGGTGCGGTGCAACGGCGGCAGCGTGCCGTTGCGGATCTCGATCACGTAGACGCCCGGCGTCAGCGATACCGAGCGCAGCGGCGGGCTCGCGCCGCGCCGCGCGCCGTTCACGTAGACGTCGCCCCAGGGCCGCACGTTGAAACGCACCTGCACGGTTTCCTGGGCCTTCGGCGGACGCGGCTGCGACTCGGCCGTTGGCGCGTTGACGGTGGCGACGGCAGTCGCGGCCTCCGACGGCGCCTTTGGTGCTGGTGTGGGCGCAGTCGCCGGTGTGGTTGCCGCTTCCGACGGCGGCACGTTGACGACGCGTTCCGACGAATCGAGGCTGCCGGCGGGGGCGATGCCCGAGCTGGAGCCCGACGGGGACGGAGCCGGGTTCGTCACGGTGGTCGCAACCTGCGGCGCGGGCGTGGCGGCTTCGACGGCAGGCGCGCTGGCCGGCGCGGCGGCGACAGGCGGTGGAACCTGCGCGGACGATCCGGCCGGCAGGCTGGACGGCGGCACGACGGTCGGTGTCGGCCCTTGCTGGGCCAGCGTGGCGCCCGGCGTGCTCGCGGGCGGTGACGTGCCGGCCTGCGGCTGGCTCGCGACCGGTGCGGCTTCGTCGGCGACGTGGGCGGGACGCGACAGATAAGTCGCCGCGAGGCCGACGGCGATCAACGCAACGAGTGCGCTGCCGGCGTAGACAGGCAGGCGGCGATTGCGCGATCCAGGCGGAGCGTGGCCGCGTTGGGCGCCGGTCGGCACGGATGCGCCACTCGATGACGAGGCCGACGCCGATGCGGCGGGATGCGGTGCGGTCGAAGCGGCGGCGCCGGCAGCCGCGGATGCGTTCGCGTTGCCGGAACCGGCTGCACCTTGCGCGTCGATGTTCGGGGCCGTATTCGCTGATCGCGTACCGGCGTCGTTGTCGGTCGTTGGGGATCGCGTACCGGCTGCGTCGTGTGTGTCAGTTCGTGCAGCGGGCGCTTCTTGCTTGCGTTCGACGTTTCCGTTCGGCGTTTCGTATTCGACCGGTTTTTCAACCGGTTTCGCAGACGATTGAGACGTATGCGATGCAACAGACGCTGCGAGCGAGCCCACAGCCGCAACGGCGGCGCCTTGCGCGATGGTTCTGGACGTCGAAGGCGCATCGGCCTCCGGCTTGGCGCCGGACACGCCAGACGATGCGGATGCCGTCGTGTCCGTGGGTGTAGACACATGATCCGCACCACCGGCTGTCAACGCCCGCCCATCCGCCGCAGCGTTGCCCGAAGCGGTCCCGCCAGCACCGATCGAAGCCGCCGCAGCAGCCGACGCGACGCCGGACGCAGCAGAAGCCTCCCCCTTCCCTTCCCCGCTCCTGCCTGCCTCACCCGCCGGCGGCACGACCGCCGCGCCATATCCGCCACCCGTCCCGACGTCCCGCAACCCGAGCTCCGCCGCGAACGCCGCGACCGATTCCGGCCGATCCGGAATCCGCAACTGCAGCGCATGATCGACCGCCGCGAGAAACGCCGGGCTGTACACCTCGCCGGCCGGCAGTTCGCGCGTCGCGAGCGGCCGGTACGTGTCCTTGATGCTGCGCACGACGGCCGCGGGCGGCAGCTCGCCGGTGATCATCGCGTGCATCACCGCGCCGAGCGCATAGAGATCGGTCCACGGCCCCTGGCTGAACGCGGGATCGTCGGTGTACTGCTCGATCGGCGCGTAGCCGGGCTTGATCATCATCGCGCCGTCGTCGACCAGGTCGCCGATCCGTTTGCGCGCCGCGCCGAAGTCGAGCAGGATCGCGCTGCCGTTCGGCCGGATCAGCACGTTGTCGAGCGCGACGTCGCGATGGAAGCACTGCGCGCGATGCAGCGTGTCGAGCGCGCCGAGCAGCGCGCCGACGATATTGCGCAACTGCGTCTCGCTGATCCGCATCCCGCCGTCGAGCAGCTGCTTGAGCGTGCGCCCTTCATAGAACGGCATCACCATGTACGCGGTGCCGTGGCTTTCCCAGAAATGCAGGACCTTGACGAGCCCCGGATGATCGAATTGCGCGAGCAGGCGCGCTTCGTTGAGGAACGCGCCGCGGCCGGCGTCGAAGGCCTGCGCGAACCGCTCGGAGCGCAGCGATACCGTGTAGTCGCCGCCGCGCGTCGCCAGCATCGACGGCATGTATTCCTTGATCGCGACCGCGCGCCGCAACGTGCGGTCGAATGCGCGATAGACGATCCCGAAGCCGCCGATGCCCAGCACCTCGTCGAGCTGCAGTTCGCCCAGGCGATGGCCGAGCGGCAGCGGCCGCACCGTGAATTCGGATGCGTCGCCGCGTGTCGCCGTGTCGTGCTCGTTGTCTCTCGATCCAGCGTCCTTCATCTCCACCACCTCTCGAAACCGCGTCCTTTCCACCCGCCGCATCCGCCGCGCCCGGCGGCCCGCCGTCGGTCAGCCGGGGGCCGCTAGCTGCCGCCGAACAGCGTCAGGAACAGCGCGTTGTCGGGCGTGCCCGTATGCGCATGCGTGCGCAGCGGCGATCCGTCCGCGCGGTTGGTCCACCAGAAACTGGTGCCGCCGTGCGGATCGAAGTAACCGGACAGCCCGGGCCACGCGGCCGGGGCCGGCCGTTCCGGCGGCGGCGCCGGCATACCGTCGACGATGTCGGCGTAGGTGTCGTCGCCCGGCGTGAGCCGCACGCGCGCCAGCATCTGCTCGAGATCGCCGGGCGCGCGGGCATGGCGGATCGTGTCGAGCAGCGCCTGGCCGACCTGCCAGTAGAACGTGTCGGCGGCATCCGGCAGCCCGTTCCAGTAATCGGTGGCGCGCATCGGCAGCGTGACGATCACCGGGTAGTAGCGCCCCACGCGGTCGCAGCTCGGCGCGAGGCAGCCCGGCTGAATGCACGACGCCCCCGCGCCCGCCGGAATCAGGAAATTCCAGACCGGCGCGACCGTGTAGTGGCGCTCGATCTCGTCCGCGCCGCGCTGGCGCATCGCGGCCATGCCCTGCTGGAGCCAGCGCTCCCACCACAGCGCAAGCGCATGCGGCAGCCGGCTGTTCACGAAGTCGCCGGCGCCGGGAATCTTCCCGTACCAGGCCGGCGCATCGCCGTCGGTACGCGTGAACGGCGGTGTCGGGCTCATGGCTTCGGCGGGCATGTAAAGGACTCCATCTGGGGCAGCCTGAACGGGTTGCGGACACTGCCCGCATTCACTTGCAGCACGATCGGTTTGCCGTCGACCGTGAAGCGCGCAATCATCTGGTCCGAGCCGCGCCCGGCCGACACCCCCGCGCGGTCGAACAGCCGGTGCAGCGCCCACGGCCCGTCGGTCGAGAAGCCGTCGGTCGCGCCGGCCTGCCCGGACACCTGCAGCCGCACCTGGTTGCTGCCGCGCGGGCCCGGCCAGTTCACCGCGCTCTGCACGAGCGGACCGTGCGCGTAGCGGACGATCTGCCCGTCGACGTCGAGCACCATCTCCGTGATCGACGGGTCCATTTCGAGCGGCTGAATCTGTACCTTCAGCTGGGCGGTGCGCGCGCCGCCGCCGAAGTAGACGTCGCGGATCACCGCCGCCTTCTCGAACGACGCCAGCATCGCGGCGGCCGACGGATCGGCGTCCGCATTGCGGTTCGCGAAGCGCCACGGGTGCGACGTCGTATCGACGATCGACTGCAGGTTCTTCTGGAAGAAGTCGTCCATCAGCCCACCGGGCGCGAACATCTGCGCGAAATCCGCCGGCGCGACGTCGCGCGCCGCGCCGCGCGCGAACGGATAGCGGCCCGCGATCGCCTGCCGGCAGAAGTCGCCGACGTTCGCGCCGGCCCGCGTCGCGACGCTGCGCTGCTCGACGGTCGCCACGCTGCCGTTCGCGACGTTCGACAGGTCGTCGAGCACTTCGCGGAACGGTGTCGGGAGGCGGCCGGCCTGCGCACGCAGCTTCGCGGGCGCATCGGACGGCGGCGGCTGCGCGCCGCTCCTCAGTGCGTCGTCGGTGGCCGTCAGGTACGTGTACAGCGCGTCGATCGACTTCAGCACGTCGTTGAATGCCGACGCCTGGTCGCCGCTGCCCGGCGCGAACGCACGCAGCCCGGCGAAGTGGCTGTCGACGATCTGCTCGGCGCTCGCGGGCGCCGCCGCGGACGCACTCGAATTGCTGCCCTGGCCCGCGAAGATCTGCGACAGCGAGCTGCGCGCCTCGTCGACCTTGTCCTGCGCACGCGCCGCGAGATTGCGCGCCCCGCCCGGTGCGTCGCCGAGCGCGGTGTCGCGTGCGAGCGCCACCATCAGCCGCGTGAGCGGCGAATCGGCGGAGGACAGCGCACGCGCCACCTGGATGCTCTGCGCGAGCGTCGCGGTGCGCTGCAACTTGATGTCGGCGAGATAGTCGTCCCAGATCTTCAGGTAGTCGTTCAGGTAGAGCTGGCGGATATCGCGCGCCCACGCGGCCGCGTCGTTCGGGCCGGGAATCTCGGACAGCCCGAGGTTCAGCACCCACACCTCCTCGCGCCCGTACGCTTCGACCTCGCCGGCCAGGCGCGGCGCGAACACGTTGCGATAGCCGTTGCGCGTGTAGAGCCCCGGCACGCCTTCCGACAGCGGCTTGCCGCTCTGCCGGCGGAACACCAGCGACGCGTCGGGGCCGACCGCCCGCGCCACGCTGAAGTCGAACGCGGAGGTGGCCGGCCGCAGCGTCATCGTCATCTGCCGGTACAGCCTCTGCGAGAACGGCACCTGGCGCAGCCGGTCGCGCACGTCGGCCACGAGCCGCTCGTTCATCGGATACGGCGACACCGCGACCCGGTTGCCGAACAGCGCGGCAAGATGCGCACGCAGCGCGGCGCGTTCGGCCGGCGAGAAATCGGGCGGCAGCGCGCGTTCCATCTCGAGGTCGACGACCGCCTGCACGAACGCGGGATCGTAGTGCGCGCTGTCGTACAGCATCAGGTAGGCCTTCAGCGCCGCATACGCGTATTCGGTCTCGTCGGGCCGTGCATCGCGCAGCGCGGCCTCCATCCGGCTCGCGGCGATCGGCAGCAGCACGTCTTCGAGCGCGCGCCGGTACACGGCGTCGACGGCTTCGTCGATCTTCTCGCCCTGGAACAGCCCCCACCGATACGCGAGCGGCGGATGCTGCAGGTCGACGCCGCCCGCATTCGCGAGGTTGCCGAGCGCGTCGAGCACGGGCAGCAGGCGCGCGACGTCGGCCGCATCGGAGAATTTCGCGCCGGCGATCTGCGCATCGACGGCCGGCACGCGCCCGGCGATCTGGTCGAGATACGTGCGGTTGTTCGAATAGCTGCGCAGCCACGCAAACAGCACGGCCACGCACACCAGCGCGAGCAGCACGTAGCCGGCGATCTGCAAAACGCGCCGCTTCTGGTGCCAGCGCAGGTCGCTGCCGGCGAGCGCGGCCTCGCGGAAGATGTGTTCCTGCAGCAACGACTTCAGGAAGAAGCTGCGCCCGGTCGAGCCGACCTGCGCGACCGGCGGCACGCCCTCGATCTTCAGGAAGCGCTTGATGCCGCTCATCACGCGATCGAACGCGGTGCCCTCCTGCGTGCCGCTCGTCAGGTAGACGCCGCGCAGCATCGGCATCGGCTCGTAGCTCGACACGGAAAACACCTCGGCGACGAACTGGCCGAGCATGTCCTGCAGGTCGGCGATCTGCTGCGGCAGCAGGTACGTCATCTCGCGCTGGCGCGCGTCGGTCTGCGCGGCGAGCAGTTCGGGCAGCCCGTCGTTCAGCCGCTGGTGCAGCAGCCGGTATTCGCGGTCGAATGCCGCCCGCAGGTCGAAGCCCGGCGCCTCGCTCTGCGCGAGCGGGAACGTGAAGCCCCACACCTGCGCGCATTCCGCGCGGCCGTAGTGGCTGAAATACTCGGCGAAGCCCGCGAGCAGGTCGGCCTTCGTCACGAGCAGGTACACGGGAAAGCGGATGCCGAGCTGCGCGCGCAACTCGAGCAGCCGCTTGCGCAGCACCATCGCGTGCTGCGTGCGTTCGGCTTCCGACGCACCGAGCAGGTCGGCCACGCTGATCGTCAGCATCGCGCCGTTCAGCGGCTGGCGTGTGCGGTACTTCTTCAGCAGGTCGACGAAGCCTTTCCATTCGGCCTCGTCGAGCGCGCGATTGCCCTCGTGCGTCGTGTAGCGGCCGGCCGTGTCGATCAGCACCGCGTCGTTCGTGAACCACCAGTCGCAATGCCGCGTGCCGCCCACGCCGCGGATCGCCGCGCGGCCGAACTGCTCGGCAAGCGGAAAGCTGAGCCCGGAATTCACGAGCGCGGTGGTCTTGCCCGAGCCCGGCGCGCCGATGAACACGTACCACGGCAGCTGATACAGATACTGGCGCGACATCCGGTCGAACCAGCGCGGCAAGCCCTTGCGCGCGGTGTCGGCCTGCCCGAAGCGCACCTTCTTCAGCAGCGAAGCGGCTTCGTCGAAGCGGCTGCGCAACTCGTCGAGCTGCGCTTTCGCCGGATCGTCGGCGACAGCCGGCCCGGGCGCGGCCTCGCGCAGCTGGTTCAGCAACTGCGCGTTGAGGCGGCCGGCGCGCCAGCTGCGCCACGCGACGCGTGCGCCCCACGCGATGAACAGCACCGCGATCGTGAGCCCGCGCGCCCAGCCGCTTTCGAGCGGCCGGACCTCGGCGAACGCGAACAGCGGCCCCGCGAGCCACACGAAGCACGCGAGCACGACGAGACCGGCGAAGGTCCAGATCTCCCGCGACGGCAACGGCCGGACGAAACGCGCGACAGCCTGGTTCATGGTCAGTTGGCTCCCTGCGTGGCGCTCGCGCCGACGGCGGCACTGCCGGGCGCCGGCAGCAGCGTGATCTCGACGCGCCGGTTCAGCGCGCGGTTCGCCGGCGAATCGTTCGGCGCGACCGGATCGAGCGTGCCGCGCCCTTCCGCCGCGAGCCGCTCCGGATGGTCGAGCCGCGCGGCGATCATCCCGCGCACGGCTTCCGCGCGTTCGCGGGACAGGTCCCAATTCGACGCGAAGCGCGCCGTATGCACGGGCGTGTCGTCGGTATAGCCGGTCACGCGCACGTTGCCGGGCACCTTGTTCAGCGCATCGGCCACGCGCGCGAGCACCGGCACGTAGCGGTCGATCACCGATGTCGAGCCGGACTTGAACACCCCGTCGCCGCGCAGCACGATCACGCTGCGGTCGGCCTGGTCGCGCACCGCCACGAGGCCGGCCGCGATCTCCGGTTCCAGGAACTTCGCGATGCGCGGTGCCTGCGCCGGGCGCGGCGGCGCCTGCGCGGGCTGCAGTTTCGGCACGTGCAGCGCATCGATCGACGCGAACAGCCGATCCGAATGCCCGGCGAGCGCGATGCGCAGCCCGACGAACACGCCGAAGCCGATCAGCAGCGCGAGCGCCACGCACACCCACAGCGGCACGCCGAAGCGGCGCGCGACATCGCGCGTGACGACGTCGCGCCAGTGCGGCGACAACGCCGGTTCGAATTCGCCGCGCACCGAGCGGATCGTCAGCGCGAGCTGGTGGCGCAGCGCGTCGAGCTGCGCATGGCCGTTGTCGAGCACGCGATAGCGGCCCTCGAAACCGAGCGCGAGACAGAAATACAGCAGCTCGAGCAGGTCCAGATGCTGGCGCGGCTGCTGCGACAGGCGTTCGAGCAGGTGGAAGAATTTCTCGCCGCCCCACGTCTCGTTGTGGAACGACACGAGCAGGCTGTGCGACGACCACACGCTGCCGCCCCACGGCGTCAGCGCGGCGGCCTCGTCGAGCGCCGTGCACAGGCAGTAGCGCGCGCCGATGATCGCTTCCGACGGCACGCCGGCCTCCTGCGCCCGCGCCTCGAACTGGCGGATCTCGACGACCAGGTGCTCCCGCAGCCACGCGGGGTTCGGGTGATGGACGGTCGAGCGGATCTGCGGCACCAGGTTGAGCAACGGATTCGCCGCCGCGACGAGCGGGTTCGTGCCGCTCGCGGCCCAGCGCCCGGGGCGCGGCTGCGTCGCGGTCGGGCCGGCCGCGCCCGCCGCGGCCGGATGCATGCCGCCCGGATTCGGCGGCACGAATCCGCCGGCGCCGGGGGAGATCGAATCGGAGGAGGAATTCATCGCGTCGCCCCGCCCTTACCCGCGTATCGCCCAGAACTCCATCGAGAGCCCAGGGAATTCGCCGGCGAAATGGAAAGCGAGACCGCCGGAGCGCGCCAGCTGCTTCCACAGGTCGCTGCCCTTGTCGATCTCGAAGTACGTATGGCCCGCGTGATACGGAATCTGCCGCGGCGCGACCGGCAGCTGGCGCATCGTGATGCCCGGCAGCTGCAGCTGCACGAGATCGCGGATCCGTTCGACCGGCCCGAGCTTCGCCTGCGCGGGAAACCGTGCGCGCAGGCTGTCGGCCGGCACGTCCGCGCGCACCGCGAGCACGAAGCCGGCGGTGTCGCGCAGCGCCGGGTCGGCCAGCGTCGCGACGCGGATGCCGTTGCCCGCATCGCGCAGCTCGATCTGGATCGCGTTCTGCTCGAGCACCGTCGACAGCGACCGGCGCAGCTCGGTCATCAGCTCCGCGAAGCTCGTGCGCAGGTCGTCGTGCACGTAGACCGCAAGCGACTGCGGGCGCCGGCCGGCCGCCGTGAACGTACTCAGGTCGCAGGCGAGCTTCAGCCAGTCGCAGAACAGCGCCTCCGGGTGCGTCGACACGTGCTGCTGCGCGTGCCAGGTCAGCGCGAGATAGCGGTTCACGAGCTGCAGCAGCAGGAAATCCGCGACTTCCGACACGCCGCCGCGCCCGGGCTCCGACAGCCGTGCAGCGAGCGCTTCGCTGCGTTGCGTGAGCAGCCCGTGCAGCTCGCGCGCATACGCCAGCAGCACGGCGTCGTGCTGCGCGACGAGGCGCGGCGGAATGTAGCCGTCGTCGACGAGCAGCCGCGCGTCGGTGCGCCGCTCGACGATCCGTGCGACGCCGAGCGCGTGCCAGTCGCCGGTCAGCTCGGCTTCGAGCATCAGCCGCACGTTCAGGCGGCCCGTCTGCAGCAGCGCGGGGCCGAGCGCGACCGCGTTCGCGTCGGCCACTTCGTATTCGCGAACGACGTAGCGCGCGACGTCGGCGCTGCTATGCGTACCACTTGCGCCGATCGCGGCATTGGCGCCGCTTGCACGTGCACCCGCACCGAACGACACCTCCTCGCCGCCGCCACGCCACAGCGGCAGCGCGAGCACGACGAGCTGGTCCTTCGCATCGGCGGGCACGTCGAGTGGCTCGGGGAGATCGTCCGGATGGGAGAGGTCGAACGGCGTGCCGTCGCGCATCACGCCCGATGCGGTGCGCAGCGCGACCTTGCCGAGCGCCAGTTGCTCGCGATCGAGTTCCAGCGTGTCGAAGCCCCAGTAGAAGCCTTGCAGCGGCAGGCAGCGCAGCGCGACGTAGCGTTCCCAGTGCCGTTCGAGCTGCTGGAAATGCTGCGGCCGCAGGAACATCCCCTCGGTCCACACCACGCGCTGGCGGAGCGCCGCGACCGGCGTCGCGGACATCGTCGGTTCGGTCATGGGCGCCCCTTCGCATCGTTCAGCGCGACGCCGCCATTGCGGACGGCGATCGACAGCTTCAGCTCGCCCGGCGACGTCTGCCAGAACTTGTAGAGATTGAGCTGCTTCGCGCGCGGCAGCGGCACCGTCAGCCGCCAGCGGTTCTTGTCGAGCATCCGGTATTCGGCGACCACGCCGATCGCGCCGGCCTCGACGTTGCCGCGATAGTGCAGCGTGCGCGACTCGCCCGGCCGCAGGATCACGCGGTCGGTGCCGAGCAGGTCCGCGCCGAGCACGTTTTCCGGCTTGTCCTGCAGCGAGAAGAAATCCGCGCTGCCGAACGACGCCGCCGCGCGGAGCTGGAATACCTTCAGCACGATCGGCGAAGGCTTGCGGTTCATGTCAGGGTTGACGTCCGGCGCAACGTCAACGGTGATCGCATACGGCACCGCCGCGGCGTGCTCCGTCGCACCGCACCCCGGCAACAGCATCACGCATCCCCATACGATGAAACTGCTCGACCGCCATTGCATATTCCACCCTCGCCACCCAATAGCCGTGCGCCGGTTTTCGACTTCGAAACCGGATGACCTGATTGAAAAAGGGACAATTAATTGATCGGTAATTGTGTAACCGGCATATCCATCCATTGCAATTCGTGTCGGCAAATTATTCTTGTAAAAAGCCGGGTCATATCATTAATGATTTTTGAAAGCCGCTTTGGCGAGATGATGGGCAATTGAATCGGGATTGGTAAATTAATGGCAAAAGTTAATCCGGCCGGTGCACGCGGGCGGCCCGGTTCCATGACGTGGACACCTGTCGGATGGACGCGGGGCGCAAGCCAGCCACCCGCCGGGCAACGGACGCTCGCGACGGAGGTGGTGTGGCAGGCTATTCGTTTCGCACGAACGGACGGCACCGTTTTTCGTGCATTGACGTGCGCTGACCAAACAACTGACGAATCCGAAAAACACAGCGAACTATAGGCCGTTTTTCCGGTTTCACAAGCACGGAGATTCGTAGTCGATTCTGCATTCAGGTGGAAACGGATTGCCGAAATGAAACAAAATGTAACAGCTGGTTGGGTGCCGATGATTGGCACTAGAATCCAACAGCGCTTGTGTGCCACCTTCCAATTACGCCAATCTTTAATTTCAATAATGAAAGGTCGTTCATCGCTCGTTCTTTTTCTCGGCGCACTGTTGCTGGGGGCCGGCGGGTGCAGTACGTCCCCGACACAGTCGGCTGCACGCGCGACGCTCGACAGCGCGCGCGCCGCGTACGACAGCGGCGACTACGGGCGCACGATCGCACTGCTGAGCCATGCGAAGGAGATCGACGGCGCCGACCCCGACACGCAGGTGGCCGCGCACAAGCTCCTCGCGTTCAGCTATTGCGTGACGAACCGCATCACGCCGTGCCGCGCCGAGTTCTCGAAAATTCTCGACCTCAACCCGCGCTTCGACTTGTCCCCTGCCGAGAAGGGGCATCCGATCTGGGGGCCCGCGTTCGAATTCGCGCGCCGCAGGCATGCGTCGTCATCCTGAACGAACCGGTTTCCACGCGAGCGCTTCACCGAGCGACGTATGACATGCAACTGATCGTGATCGAACATGCCGGCGAGCCGGTCGAAAACGACTCCTACGACGCCGTCGTGTTTCATCCGCCCGGCGGCACCATCGGCCGGGCCAGCGACAACCATCTCGTGTTGCGCGACGACACCCGGCAGATCTCGCGGCTGCAGGCGCTGCTGCAGGTCGGCGACGACGCGTGCCTGCTGAAGAACCTGAGCAGCGTCTCGACGATCGAGGTGAACCGCGAGCCGGTCGGCTATGCGCAGGAGCGCCCGCTCAATACCGGCGACATCATCCGCATCGGGCCGTACGTGCTGCGCGCCGAACGTGACGATGGCGGCCGGGGCGACGATGCACCGGTCATCGACATGGCGACCGATACCGGCGTGCACGTCGATCCGCCGTCGCAGGCGCGAACGTCGGCGGCGCCCTCGCCCGCATCGTCGTCGCGGATCGATACGAAAGGCGCCGGCAACCGGCTGTGGGGGCTGCTCCAGGATCGTCTCGCGCCGCGCGGCAAGGCCGCGGACACCGGTACGCGACCAGGTGGCCCTGTACGGCCGGATGCTGCGCAGCCCGCGAACCGCGCGGCGCAAACCGTACCGCCCGCCCCTTCACAGCGCGACCTGCACCAGCTGTCGATCGATCCGCTCGACCTGTTCGCGCAGCCGTCGGGCGGTATCGGCACATCAGGCACATCAGGCGCAACGGGCACGGCACCGCATGTTGACCGCGGCAACACGGAACGCGAAGCGTCGTCCGCGACCCAGGCCGACCATGCGCCCGAGTGGACCCAACACGTGCGGGTGCAGCCCGCCGCCGCGCGCGCGGCCGATACGCATCCGCAGCCGGCCGCCGAACCGGCGCCGCATGCCGCGCGCGCGCCGACGCCCGATGAACTGCTGAGCGCGTTCTTCGAAGGCGCGGGGCTCGATACGGCCGCTGAGTCGCATCAGTGGTCGGCCGAGCAGCTGTACATCGCGGGCCAGTTGCTGGCGCTGTTCGCGAACGGCACGGTCGAGCTGCTGTCGTCGCGCAGCATCCTGAAGCGCGAGGTGAAGGCGCACATGACGATGCTGCTCGATCGCGAGAACAACCCGCTGAAGCTGCTGCCGGACGGCGGCGCCGTGCTGCGGCAGATGTTCGGGCTGCCGCTGCCGGGCTTCATGTCGCCGCAGAGCGCGGTGAGCGACGCGTTCCAGGATCTGCATGCGCACCAGATCGGCATGGTCGCCGGCATGCGCGCCGCGTTGATGGACCTGCTGACGCGCTTTTCGCCGCAACGGCTGCGCGAGCGCGACGACGCGATGCGCTGGTACGAGAAGCGCGTGCCCGTGCTGTACAAGGCGAGGATGTGGGATCGCTACGCGGCGACCCATCGCGACACGGTGTTCGCGATCGAGGACGATTTCGCGTCGGTGTTCGGCAAGGCGTTTCTGGCGGCGTACGACGCGGAAGTGGAAAGCTACCGCGGCAGCGGCCGGCATTGAGCGTCGCACGGCACGCCCGCCGGCGGTGGCGGGCGGTGCGTGCCGGCGGCGGTGTCAGGTGCCCGTTTCATGCGAGGCCACCTTGTTTCGCCCCGTTTCCTTCGCGTGGTACAGCGCCTCGTCGGCCGCCTTGATCACCGCCTCGACCTCCCCTTCCTGCCCGGGCGCCCAGCTTGCCACGCCGATGCTCGCGGTGACGCGTCCGAATTCGCTTTCCGCATGTTCGATCGCGAGCCCGTCGATGGCCGCGCGAATCCGTTCGGCGATCTCGGTCGCGCCCGTGGCCGGCGTATCGGGCAGGATTACGACGAATTCCTCGCCGCCATAGCGGGCGGCGGTGTCCGCGGGACGCCGGATGTTCTCGCCAATGCATCGCGCAACGGCCGCCAGCGCGTCGTCGCCGGCCTGGTGACCATACGTGTCGTTGAAGGCCTTGAAGCGGTCGACGTCGACGAACAGCAGCGAAAACACCGAACGGGCACGGCGGGCGCGGCGCCATTCGAGGTCCAGCACTTCCCCGAACGAGCGGCGATTGTTGAGCCCGGTGAGGCCGTCGGTGCGCGCGAGCATCACCAGCTCCGATTCGGCCCGCATCCTGCGCCGCAACTGGGTGCCCAGCAAGAAGGACAGCACGATGAACGCCGCGCCGAAGGTCGCCACCAGCGCGCCGATCGTGATCGCGCGCCGCCGCCACGCCGCGTAGATGTCCTGCTCCGCCTCGGCGACCATGATGATCAGCGGCAGATGCGGCAACGTCTTGAAGTAGTAGAGGCGGCGCACGTGGTCGATCGTCGAGGTCTCGATGAACGAGCCTTCCGGCGCCGTCATGAAGTGGCGAAACGTCGCCGCCTTGCTGATGTCGCGGCCGATGGTGCGCACGTCGTACGGCTGGCGCATGAACATGATGCCGTCCCGGCCGACCAGCGAGATCGCGCCGTGCGAGCCGAGCGCGAGGCCGGCGAACAGCGTGTGGAAATACTCGAGATTGACCGCGATCAGTGCAATGCCGCCGAACGAGCCGTCCGGATTCGACACGCGGCGCGTCAGCGCCACGCTGAGCGAGCCGCCGCGCAGGCGGGACGCGAACGGATCGCTGATGTAGAGCCCGGCGTTCGGATTGTCCCGGTGAACCGTAAAGTATTTGCGGTCGCCGAAATTGCCCTGGCGCGGCACGTCGTTCGCCGAATCGAGGATGATGTTGCCGGCCGCATCCAGCACGAGCATCGAGCCGAGAAATTGCGCCGTCATCGCGTGATCGAACAGGACGCCGCGCCGCAGGGCCGGCGTGGCCGCCATGACGTCCGGCCGCTGAAGGCCCTGGATCACCGCCTCCAGTGACAGCCCGTACAGCTCGATATTGCGCTCGATGTCGCGCTCGGCGACGAGCGCCAGATTTCGCGACGTCTCGCGTGCGCGATCGAGCGCGTCGTGACGGCTCTGGAACAACTGCAACACGCAGAGGCCCATCAGCGCGCACGCTATCAAGGTCCCCGCCAGCACAACGTAGTACGGCGCTGCCGACCGCGGATGCATCCGTGTCCTCTCAGGTTGGGCCGATGCTGACGCACCGGTTGTTATGGTTTCTTCTGAAATAAGCTATACCAAAAAGTGTGACGCCCGGGTACGAGGGGCAGTCCGTACTTGCCAGGTTGCGGGTCACGTGAGCTGAACGGTATCGGGCGGAAGGTGCCGACGTCAATTCACCGAGGGACGCGGCGCGAGTCGTTGCCGGTGACGGAATTGAAACAATCCACCTGCGGTGACGCGCATATTGAAATGCCGAGGGGGCTGCCGTTCGAATGCACGGCGGGAGCGAGATTCCGGCGAGAGACCGGGCGCCCCGCCCGGCCCGCGCCGATCGCGTGCGCGACGCCGACAGCGCCGCGCACGCGATCGATCGATCGACGACCGTCAGACGGCCATCACCGTCACCGACTTCGTGACGAGGTACGGCTCGAGCGCTTCCGGGCCGCCTTCCGACCCGTAGCCCGAGTCCTTCACGCCGCCGAACGGCATTTCCGGCCACGGCGTCGCCGGCTGGTTGATCCACAGCATCCCGACTTCGAGGCGCTGCGTGAGCAGGTGCACGTTCGCGAACGAACGCGTGAACGCGTAGCCGGCGAGACCGAACGGCAGACGGTTCGCTTCCGCGATCGCATCTTCAAGCTTGTCGAAACCGCGAATCGCCGCGACCGGGCCGAACGGCTCGTTGTTGAACACGTCCGCTTCGAGCGGCACGTTCGCGATCACGGTCGGCGCGAAGAAGTTGCCTTCCGAGCCGATCCGCTCGCCGCCGGTTTCGATGCTCGCGCCGACCTTGCGCGCGTTGTCGATGACCGACGCCATCGCGGTCAGCCGGCGCGGGTTCGCGAGCGCGCCGAGCGTCGTGCCTTCCTCGAGGCCGTTGCCGACCTTCAGCCCTTCCGCATGCTTGACCAGCGCGCGCGTGAATTCGTCGCGGATGCTGTTGTGCACGAGGAAGCGCGTCGGCGAGATGCAGACTTGCCCCGCGTTGCGGAACTTCGCGCCGCCGGCTGCCTTCACCGCGAGCGCGACGTCGGCGTCCTCGGCCACGATCACCGGTGCATGGCCGCCCAGCTCCATCGTCGCGCGCTTCATGTGCAGGCCGGCCATCGCGGCGAGCTGCTTGCCGACCGGCGTCGAGCCCGTGAACGTGACCTTGCGGATCACCGGGTGCGGGATCAGGTACGACGAGATTTCAGCCGGATCGCCGTACACGAGGCCGATCACGCCGGCCGGCACGCCCGCGTCGACGAACGCGCGCAGCAGCGCGGCCGGCGAGGCCGGGGTTTCTTCCGGCGCTTTCACGAGGAACGAGCAGCCGGTGGCCAGTGCGGCGCTCAGCTTGCGCACGACCTGGTTGACCGGGAAATTCCACGGCGTGAAGGCCGCGACCGGGCCGACCGGCTCCTTCACGACCGTCTGCTGCGCGCCGAGGTTGCGCGGCGGCACGATCCGGCCGTACACGCGGCGGCCTTCGTCCGCGAACCATTCGATGATGTCCGCCGCCGACAGCACTTCGACGCGCGCTTCGGTGAGCGGCTTGCCCTGCTCCTGCGTCATCAGCTGCGCGATCGCGTCGGCGCGTTCGCGCACCAGCGCGGCCGCCTTGCGCATCGTCGCCGCGCGCTCGTGTGCGGGCACCTTGCGCCAGGCCTCGAAGCCGCGTTGCGCGGCGGCGAGCGCCCGGTCGAGATCGGCGATGCCCGCGTGGGCCACCTTGCCGATCGGCTTGCCGGTCGCCGGGTTCACGACGTCGATCGTCTTGCCGCTCGCGGCGTCGACCCACTCGCCGTCGATCAGCAGTTGCGTATCCGTATAAGTCACGTTAGCCATCCAGACACCCCTACATTGCGTCGATAAAACGCGCGCTGCCGCGAACGGCCGCGCGCCGGTTGACAGAAAAAGCCACGCCGTCGGGGCAGGCACGCACCCGGCGGCAGTGACGGCGGGCACGCCGGCCCGCCCTCGTTCCGCATGGGGCCGCGCTCAGCGCGCGGCCGCCGTCGCCTTGCGGAGTTTCGCGACGTCCGCTGCCTGCACGGCCGGCGCGCCGTTGTTCCAGCCGGCGCGCATGAACGTCAGCACGTCGGCGATCTGCCGGTCGTTCAACTGGTTCGAGAACGCCGGCATCGGATACGCGGACGGCACGCCATCGATCACGAGCGTGTCGCTGCCGTTCAGCGTCACGTTGATCAGCGACGATGCATCGGCTTCGAGCACGTTCGGATTGCCGGCGAGCGGCGCGAGCAGCGGCGCGTAACCGCGCCCGTCCGCGCCGTGGCAATGCAGGCAGTAAGCGTTATACACCTTCGCGCCCGGATCGGCCGCCGGCCGGCCCAGCGCGGCCTGCGTCGCCTTCGGATCGTAGCTGTACGGCGGCGCGCCCGTGCCGCCCGCCGCCGGCAGCGATTTCAGGTAACGCGAAATCGCCGCCAGATCGTCGTCGGAGAGCGCCTGCGTGCTGTGGTTGATCACGCTGACCATCGAGCCGAACGCGGTCGCATGGCGGTTCGCGCCGGTCTTCAGGAACTGCGTGACCTCGGCCTCGTTCCAGCGGCCGAGCCCCGTGTTGGGCTCGCCGGTCAGGTTCGATGCGAACCAGTTGTCGATCGGCGCGCCCGACAGGAACGCCGCGCCGCCTTCGTCGAGCGCCTTCTCCTGGAAGCCGACGCCGCGCGGCGTGTGGCACGACCCGCAGTGCCCGAGCCCCTGCACGAGATACGCGCCGCGGTTCCACATCGCATCCTTGGCCGGCTTGTCGGCGTAAGGCGTCGTGTCGAGGAACACCTTGTTCCACAACGCGAGCGGCCAGCGCATGTTGAGCGGCCACGGGATATCCGACGGCCGGTTCGCCTGCTTCACCGGCTCGACGCCGTGCATGAAATACGCGTACAGCGCCTTCACGTCGTCGTCCTTCAGCTTCGCGTACGACGGGTACGGCATCGCCGGATACAGGTTGTGACCGTCCTTCGCGACACCCTTGCGCAACGCGCTTTCGAAGTCGGCTTCGGTATAGCCGCCGATGCCCGTTTCCGGATCGGGCGTGATGTTGGTCGTGTAGATCGCGCCCATCGGCGTGACCATCTTCAGGCCGCCGGCGAACGGCGTGCCGCGCGGTGCGGTGTGGCACGCGACGCAGTCGCCCGCTTTCGCGAGATACGCGCCGCGCGCGACGAGCGCGCTGTCGGCCGGCGCCGCCTGCGCGGCATATGCGGCCGTGCCGGCCAGCAGTGCGGACACGGTGAGCAACGACGTGCCGAGCGTCTTCAGGGTGAGGTTTCGCATGGTCGTCTCCTCCCCTCAAGCCGTCTTCAGCTGGTCGCCGACCGGCAGCTTGCGCAGCCGCTTGCCGGTTGCCGCGAAGATCGCGTTGGCCACCGCCGCGGCGGTCGCGGCCGTACCCGGCTCGCCGATGCCGCCCGGCGCCTCGCCGCTTTTCACCAGATGGACCTCGATCGGCGGCGTCTCGTTGATCCGCAGCATCCGGTAGTCGGTGAAGTTGCTCTGCACGACGCGGCCCTCCTCGATCGTGATCTCGCCATACAGCGCGCCGGTGATCCCGAAAATGATGCCGCCCTGCACCTGCGCCTCGATCGTGTTCGGGTTGACGACCATCCCGCAATCGACCGCGCACACGACACGCTTCACCTGCACTTCGCCGTTGTCCACCGCCACATCGACGACGATCGAGAAGAAGCTGCCGAACGCGTGCATCACCGAGACGCCGCGCCCTTGCCCCGTCGGCAGCGCCGGGCCGCCCCAGCCGGCCGCCTTCGTCGCGACGTCGAGCACGTTGAGCGCGCGCGGCGTCTTGCCGAGCAGCGCGCGGCGGTATTGCACCGGGTCGGTCTTGGTCTGCGCGGCGAGTTCGTCGATGAAGCTCTCGACCACGAACGTGCCGCGCGTCGGGCCGACGCCGCGCCAGAACGCGGTCGGCACGTGGCGCGGCTCCTGGCGCACGTAGTCGACCAGCTGGTTCGGCAGGTCGTACGGCAGCTCGGCCGCGACTTCGACCGCATCGGGATCGACGCCGTGCTGGAACGCCGGCGGTGCGAAGCGCGCCATGATCGACGAGCCGACGATCCGGTGCTGCCACGCGACCGGCTTGCCGTTCGCGTCGAGGCCGGCCGAGATCCTGTCGTGGTAGCACGGCCGGTACATGTCGTGCTGCACGTCTTCCTCGCGCGTCCAGACTACCTTCACCGGTGCGTTGACCTGTTTGCCGACCTTCACGGCCTGGCCGATCATGTCCGTCTCGAGCCGCCGGCCGAAGCCGCCGCCGAGCAGGTGGTTGTGCACGACGATCCGGTCGGGCGCGAGGCCCGTGAGCTGCTGCACGGTATCGCGCGCCCGCGTCGGCACCTGCGTGCCGACCCAGATCTCACAGCCGTCGCCGCGCACGTGCACCGTGCAGTTCACCGGTTCCATCGTCGCGTGCGCGAGCAACGGCTGTTCGTAGACGGCGTCGACGCGCGTCTTCGCATTCGCGAAGGCCTTGTCGACGTCGCCGTCCTTGCGTGCGACCGCGCCCTTGCCGTTCGCCGCCGCCTGCGCGAGATCCGCGAACAGATCCTTGGTCGAGACTTTCGCGCCCGCGCCCTCGTTCCACTTCACGACCAGCGCCGACGCGCCGCGCTTCGCGGCCCACGTGTGATCGCCGACCACCGCCACCGCGTTGTCGACGCGCACGACCTGGCGCACGCCGGGGATCTTCTTCGCGGCCGTGTCGTCGACGCTCGCGACCGTGCCGCCGAACACCGGGCTGTTCACGATCACCGCGACCAGCATGCCGGGCAGGCGCACGTCGAGCCCGAACTGCGCGGTGCCGTCGACCTTCTCCGGCGAATCGAGCCGCTTCGCGGGCGTGCCGATCAGCTTGAAATCCACCGGCTGCTTCAGCGCGACGTCCTTCGGCACCGGCAGCTTCGCCGCCGCATCGGCGAGCTGGCCGTACGACGCGCGCCGGCCGCTCGGCGGATGCTGCACTTCGCCGTTCGCGGCGCGGCAGGCTGCCGGATCGACGTTCCATTGCTTCGCGGCGGCCGTGACGAGCAGTGTGCGCGCGGTCGCGCCGGCACGGCGCAGCGGCTCCCACGCATAACGTACCGACGTCGAGCCGCCGGTGAGCTGGCCGCCGAGCAGCGGATCGAGGAACAGCTTCTCGTTCGGCGGCGCATGGTCGAGCGTCACGCTCGACAGCGGCACTTCGAGTTCTTCCGCGATCAGCATCGGCAGCGCCGTATAGACGCCTTGCCCCATCTCGACCTTCGGCATCACCAGCGTGACCTTGCCGGCGCGGTCGATCTGCACGAACGCGTTCGGTGCGAACACGCCCGGTTGAGCCGGTTCAGCAGCGTCGCCGCCGATCACCGAACGACGCGCATCGTCACCCGCGGCCGGCATGCTGAAGCCGAGCAGCAACCCGCCGCCGGCCGCCGCACCCAGCGACATGCCGAGCTTGAGGAACGAACGGCGCGACACGCCCGCGCCGGCCCGACCGGCTTCGATCAGTCCTCGTGACATATCAGGCCTCCTTGGCGGCTTGCTTCACGGCCGCGCGAATCCGGTTGTACGTGCCGCAGCGGCAGATGTTGCCGGCCATCGCCGCGTCGATGTCGGCGTCGCTTGGGTTCGGGTTCGACGCGATCAGCGCGGTGGCGGCCATCACCTGCCCCGACTGGCAGTAACCGCACTGGACGACGTCGAGCGCGCGCCACGCCTGCTGGACCTTGTGGCCGGCCGGCGTCGCGCCGACGGCTTCGATCGTCGTGATCTTGCGGCCGGCGACCGCCGTGACCGGCAGCACGCACGAGCGTGCGGCGACGCCGTCGAGATGCACCGTGCACGCGCCGCACTGCGCGATTCCGCAGCCGAACTTCGTGCCGGTGAGACCGACGACGTCGCGCAGCACCCAGAGCAAGGGCATGTCGTCGGGGGCGTCGACCGAGCGGGTTTCGCCGTTGATGTTGAGGGTGATCATTCAGCCTCCGGGGCCGGTGTATGGGGGAAGCGGCGCGAACGATGCGCCGCGTGGTGTTGTCATCGCCGCCGCGTGCTGTGCGGCGGGTGCCGTGCGGCCCGGGTGGGCGCGAGCCGCGACGGGCGTACGGCGGCGTTACTCGGCGACGTCGATGCCCGACAGCACCTTGATGACCGGCGGCGCGGTGAACCAGTCGGCCGACTTCGTGCGGAATTCGCCGAAGTACGGGCTCGCGAGGTGCGCGTCGAACGCGGCCTGGTCGTCGTAGATCTCGTACAGGTGCAGGTTCGGCGAGCCGTCCTGCTCGCGGAACAGGTCGTAGCGCCGGTTGCCCGGTTCGGTGCGCGTCTTCGCGACCATGCCGCGCAGCTCGGCCTCGGCGGCCGCCGCGTGTTCGGGTTTCAGGAACAGGGAAGCAATCACGTGAAGCGCCATCTTGTCATTCTCCTAGTCGTCGATAGCGGAATCGAGCATGCCACAAGCCGGCGTCGCGTGACGCCAGCGTGCAGCCGTTGTGTGTCGCCGTGCCGAGGCGTCAGGCCAGTTCGTCCGGGCCCACGCGCACGACGACCTTGCCGAAGTTCTTGCCGGCCAGCAGGCCGATCAGCGCTTCCGGCGCATCGGCGAGATCGGGGACGACGTCCTCGCGCGTCTTCACCTTGCCCTGCGCGACCCATTCGCTCATGTCCTTCATGAACGTCGCATAGCCGGTTGCATAGTGATCCATGATGATGAAACCCTGCATCCGGATGCGCTTGCGCAGGATCGTGCCCATCAGTGCCGGCACGCGGTCGCGGCCGGTCGACACGGCCTTGTCGTCGTAAGCCGCGTCGTTGTAGTGCGCGATGATCCCGCACACGGGTACGCGCGCATGGTCGTTGAGCAGCGGCCACACCGCGTCGAACACGGCCCCGCCGACGTTCTCGAAATAGATGTCGATGCCGTTCGGGCACGCTTCCTTCAGCTTCGCGGCAAATGCCGGATCGCGGTGGTCGACGCACACGTCGAAGCCGAGCGTATCGGTCACGTACGCGCACTTGTCGGCGCCGCCCGCGACGCCGACCACGCGGCAGCCCTTCAGCTTGGCGATCTGGCCGACCACCGCGCCGACCGCGCCGCTCGCCGCCGCGACGACCACGGTTTCGCCGGCCTTCGGCTCGCCGATCGTCAGCAGGCCGGTATAGGCGGTGAAGCCCGGCATGCCGAGCACGCCGAGCGCGTACGACGGATGGGCGAAGTCGCGGCCGAGCGGAATCAGACCTTGGCCGTCGGACAACGCATAGTCCTGCCAGCCGGCGCCGGCGACCACCAGGTCGCCTTCGCGGAACGCCGGCAGGTTCGACGAGACGACCTGGCTGACCGTGCCGCCGACCATCGGCTGGCCGAGTTCGGCCGGCGGCGCATAGGACGGTGCGTCGCTCATCCGGCCGCGCATGTACGGGTCGAGTGACAACCAGACCGTGCGCAGCAGCACCTGGCCGGCGCCGGGCGTCGGCACGTCACCGGATTCGGCGCGGAAGTTGCCCGGCGTCGGCGCGCCGACCGGGCGCGAATTCAGGATGATCTGGCGATTAGCGGTCTTGCTTTGTGGCATGTGAGCCTCCGTCAACAGGAATGGACGTGCTTCGTGGGCACGATCGGATCAGGGATGGACCAGCGGGAGACGCACGCGGGCGGCTGCATCGGCGCTCAGGCCGGCGCGGCTGCGTGCATGCGGTTGAATCAATCGGGACAGCGTAACGCGGTGTGACACGTTCGTCATGCGTGGTTGAGTAGACCAGTCGTCTAGAATCAGGGTAAAAACAAGGCGCGCCGATGCGCGCCCGGGTTACGACTGCCCGTCGCCCGGCTCGAGCGGCGGCAGGTTCAGCATGCGCCGCGTTTCGACCATCGCCCGTTCGAGCGGCTTGCGATTGCGGTGAATCTTCTCCAGCAGCGTTGCGCCCAGCCACAGCTCGTACAGGATCGCGGCCGTATGCGACGGATCGGCGACCCCGCTCAGCGAACCGTCGGCCAGCCCGGCCTCGATGCCGCCCGCGAGCCGCTCGATGATCTGGCTCGTGCCCTGCCGCAGCACCGCGCGCATCGCTTCCGACAGATCCGACACTTCCGCGCCGAGCTTCACCGCGAGGCACTTGCCTTCCGGATCGTCCGCGCATTGCGTGTGCAGCCAGTTGCGCCAGTACGTCATCAGGCGCTCCGCGCCCGTGCCGGCCTGATGCTTGAACAGGTTGTCGAGGTGCGCGAGATAGCCGTCGAAATACGATTCGAGCAGCGCTTCGCCGAATGCCTCTTTCGAGCCGAAGTAATGGTAGAACGAGCCCTTCGGGATGCCCGCCGCAGCGAGAATCTCGTTCAGGCCGACCGCCGAAAACCCCTTGTGGAGCATGATCGGCTTGGCGATATTCAGGATGTGCTGGCGGACTTCCGCGCCCGAAGATGCATTCATGATGGCGTATGGTAGCAACGATTAGACCGGTCGTCTAGTAACGTCGAGCCGGCATGTTGAGCGGCACTTTACCCGATCCCCGCCCGGCGCCCAAACGTCGCGCCGGCATGCGCCCCTCCTTCCCGCTCCGCCGAGCGCGCGGCGTCACACGCCCGACTCGGTTTCGTCGCAGGCGTTTCATCGATCTCCCGCATAAATACGCGCGGCGCATGTGCCGGCGATCGCGTCATTTCGGCCGGCATTGCACACGTGTGCAATGCGCCGGATCGTCGTTGTCGCCTCCCGAAACCGTGACCAGGAACGCCCATGACCGCTTCGAAACCCGAACGCCCGTCCGCGCCGAACCGCCGGCGCTTCATCCAGCGCGGCGCCGCGCTGACCCTGTCGCCGCTCGTCGGCTCGCTGGCTGCCTGCGGCGGCGACGGCAGCCCGACGTCCGCGTCGTCGTTCGCCGCCGCCGGCGCCGCGGATGCCTCCGCGCGCAGCTACGGCATCGCCGACCGCTCGATCACGATCAACGTCGTCAATGCGATCCCGTCGACGACGCTCGCGTACGGCAACGCGGCGAGCCAGAGCGGCTCGCTGCCGCAGGCGTCGCAAGCGCAGGTCGCCACCGGGCAATCGACCGCCGTCAGCGCGTCGAACAGCTGGGGCGACTGCACGGGATCGTTCAGCCTGGCCGGCGGCGACGCATCGTTTGCCATTTCGTACACGCATCCGTTCGGGGCGCAGCCGACCACCGTCAGCGTCACGCCGTCGGCCGGCTACGTGTCGGGCGCCGACGCCGCCACGTTTCCCGGTCACGACTCGGTCGCGAATCTCACGCTGTATCGCGGCGTCGCGACCGCGAACGGCGCGTGGGTCGTCCCGCTCGCGCAGCTCGCGACGCCGCCGGCCAACAACTGCCAGGATTTCGCGAACAGCATGTTCGGCAGCAACGTGCGCACGGCCGCGGCCATCCAGTCCGCGTACCAAAGCACCGGCCCGCTCGGCTACGTGCCGCCTGCCGACTTCACCGGCGGCCAGCTCGCGGGCTTCGTCGCGCAATGGGTGCAGCGCTGGCAGAGCGGCGCGGCCTATGGCGTGCTGCCCGCTGCCGATGCGCAACTCGTCGACGCGCTGAAGCAGTACGTGTCCGGCGCGTCGAACGCCGGCCCGCTGACGATGTGGGTGCCGCAGATCGCGTGGCAGGCCGCCTCCGATCCGGCCGTGTTCGCGCTGACGGGTTATCGCGCGTTTCCGTTCGTCGATGCGCAGGGCAACTGGAACGCGAGCACGCTGTCCGCGTTCCTGACGCTGCTGGCGGCCGGCTCGCATATCGTCGCGATCAGCGCGACGAACGACCTGCCGGCGGGCGTCACGATGCAGGCGTTCGACAGCTTCATGGGGGCGAGCGGGCTGACGACGTCGACGGATATCGGCAACTCGCACTACGCGTCGGTGTTGAACACGACGGGCCGCTATTACCTGAGCGTCGGCAGCGATTTCGCGCCGGCGAACTGCGGGCTGATTCTGTCGTTCCTGTACGGGCGCACGGTGAACAACCTGCTCGCGGGCGCCGGCACGTACAACACGTTCATCCAGCTCGAAGGCTGGCAGGCCGGCGGTTCGCGGCACAACGCCGACTATGCGACGTATCAGCAGACGCTGTGGAACATCTCGACGTATGGGGCGTCCGCGTATAGCGAGAAGCGCGCGACGTCGATTTTCCTCGCGCCCGCCGGGTGGACGCCGCAGGTCTATCAGACGACGCGGATGATGCCGTACGTCGGCGCCTATGCGCAGTCGAATGGGTCGCCGCAGGGCTGGCTCAATACGTCGCTCGTCACGATTCCGGCGGATGCGCCGGCGTTGCCGTCGCGGTATGTGTCGAGTTGATCGGTATCGGTGGATGGGTGGGCGATCGGGGGTGTGAGGGGCTCGGTCGCTTGCCTGGCCGCTTCAGGCTTCCGGGCTCCGGACGTGCGTCGCCTTCGGCTGACGCACGCTTGTGGTTTCTACTTCAACGAGGCGGCGCTTCGTCCGCGCGCTTTCGCGTGCGCGCCCTCCGCTCGTCCCGTTGTGCGGCGGGCGCTGCCTTGGCGCCACGCAGCGCCGACCGGCGCGAGAGCGCCGTCATTTCGCGCCGCAGCGCATCGAGTTCCTTGACCCGTGCCGCCTCGGTCGCCTGCGCACCGTCGAGCTGCCCTTGAAGCACGCCGCATCGGTGGAGCGCGTCGCCGAGCTGCGTCTGCAGTGCGGCCATTTCCTTGCGCTGCTGCGCATCGCGCTGCTCCATGCGCAAGGCTGCTGCCTCGAGTTCCTTCTGCAGCCGCGCGGCCGCGAGCCGCTCGCGATCGATCTCCTGAAGCGCCCGCTTCTCCGACGCGCGCAAGCGCTCCTCGGCCCGACCGGCGTCGTCGCGCAGCCGGTCGAGCTGGGTGGTGAAATCCGCGCGCGCCTGCGCAAGTGCGCGGTCGCCTTCCGCGTTGTCGGCCGTGAGGCGTTCGATGTCCGCTTGCAGCGCTTGCCGCGATGCGTCGTCCGCCGCCCTCGCCTGTTCCAGTTCCTGAATGCGCACCTGCGCGGCCAGCAGCGCGGCCGTGCGTTGCTCCAGCGCGGTTTCGGTGCGGGCCAGTTCGGCCTGCAATGCCGCGACTTCCGCCCTTGCCGCTACCCGCTCGGCCTCGACCTCCGCGCGCAATGCGTCGAGCGCGCCGGCCGCGTCGGCGCTCGACCGATTCCATAGCGCCGCCACCAGCTCACCGGCGGCCGCCTGCAGATCGGCCGGCAGGTCGGGATGCTCGATGCGCACGCGACTCTTTTCCCGCAGCTCGGCCCAGAACTCGCCGAGGACGGCCGTCGGCGTGCTCATGCTGCCCTTGCGGACGAGCTGGTACAGGCGGTTCGCGGTGGGCGTGATGCCGAAACGGAAGAACAGCAGCGCGCAGGCTTCGCGATAGAGCTCGCGGGTTTTCGGGAAGTCGGCCTTGAGGCGCTCGATTTCGGCGGTCAGGCGGGATTCGTCGGCAGCGAGATCGGACATGGCAGGTTGGCTTGGTGATTTCGTAAATAATATAACGTAAACCGTTGAATATCCAATTTATCGTGCCTTTTAATTTGACATTATTTCTATAATGTCGAGTGTGATGGATCGCCATGTCGCGTACGGTGCACTCGCGCACGACGCCGGCCCAGGCAGGACCGGGGGCGTGTGCGGGCATATGTTGCCGTAGCGACAGGGATGGCGAGCGAGGGGAAAGATCGGGCGGTGTGGGAGGCGCTGTCGAACCGCCGGGGGCGACGCCGGGGCGCGTATTCGTCCCGTCGCTGTCGAGCGGGACCCTGCGCGTGCGCCCGCCGTCCGGACGCGTGCCGCCGATCTACCGGACGATGCGGAAGATGTGTCGTGCGGCGCCGATGCGCGCCCAGGCATCATGCCGCCGGCACGCTGCCAGTCGCGATAACGGCAGGTGTGCCGTCGCTGGCCGCGGTACGGGGCAAGCGGGAATGCGGGCCGCCGCCCCGCGTTGACGCGCCGGACGGCGGATACGGCTCAGAGCCCTTCGTTCAGGAAGTTTTGTGCGTACTGGAGCCGGTTGTCCATCTGCGGATCGGTCGCCTGCTCGTAGTCGGTGTCCCAGACCTGGGCGGCCTGCGACACGTTCGTCGTGTTCTTCAGGTCGGAAATCGTCTTGCTGTACGGGCCGTCGAGTTCCTGGTTCATGTAGCCGATGTTCGCGTCGAGGCTGCCCGGATCGAGGTTGTGCTGCTGCGCATACGCGATCTCGCCCTGCTTGCGCGTGCCGCCCCACTGCGCGAGCCCCCAGCCGTTCGCGTTGTCGTCCGCGAAGTTACCCGACGGCGCGCCTTCGGCGCCGCCCTGGTTGACGTTCGGCGTCAGGCCGCTTTCCTGCTGCAGGTTGCCGAGCACGCCCGCGATCTGCGTATCGTTCAGCCCGTAGCGGCTGCGCAGGTCGTCCGCGATCGCATGTGCCATGCTGCCGCCCGTGTTCCCGGGGAGCGTCGACCCACTCTGGCCATGCGTCTGCCCGTCGCTCTGCCCGCCTGGCGGGATACCGGCGCTCGCCGGCGGTGCGCTGCCGGCCGGCGGCGCGTCGTTCGACGACGGCCCGTTCAGCGAGAACGAAAGCGGTGTGCCGTCGTTGCCGCCGCCGTCGCCGCTCGCCAGCCGTATCGACGGCATCCCGCCTCCGTTTCCATCGCCGGCAGGCTGCGTTCCGTCAGCGGCCGACGCCTGCTTGAGCGCGGCGAACACCGCTTGCAGGATCTGCTCGAGTTGGGCCAGCACCTGCGTGATCTGCGCCTGGTTCGAACCGGAATCCTGCGAAGGGTCGAAGTTCGTCGACCCGGTGGAATTCAAACTCACTGTCAAGGACATGACTGCCTCCTTCCGGGAATCGCTGGACGGGCCACCTCGACCGACTATAGGCCGCATGGCGGATGACGCGTGCGGCCGGCGCGAAGCGGGCGACGGGTTTGCGAATCGGAACGGCGCCGCGCGCGGTCGGCGCCGCCACCGGCCAGCTTCGCCACGCTGCGCTTCGGCACTTCGCGTCGCGCGCCGGTGTTTCGTGTCGGGCCGCCCGGGCGCTGCGCCGAGGCATACAGTCGAAGGGCCTACGATGCTGCCAGGGGCAAGCGACCAACGGCAAACGGCAAACGACGCCGGCCTGACGCAGTCCGGCCGGCGCAAACGGCGACGCGCGCCGGTCGACGAGCGCGCCTCCCCCGATCACTCCCCGCGGAGAACGGCGCTCATGATCACCATCACCGTCCAGGGCAACGCCCCGATTTCCCGGACCGACCCCGCGCGCGACGCCGGATCGGCGGACAGCCCGGGTTCGCAACAGATCGCGCAGATCATCCAGGCACTGATGGCGGAGCTCAAAAGCCTGTTGTCAGGGCAAAACGGCAACGACTCGCCCTCCTCGCCACCGGTGGCAAGCACGGGCCGGTCCGCCCCGCCGTTGGCCAACCATGAGGTCCAGCCGCAGACATTACCGTCGAACGGCCGGAATGCGCCGGTCGATCCGAACACGCCGCGCACCCGGAACGACCAGAATCCGCCGGTTGGCGGAGCGCCCTCCGGAAGCTCGGCGAAACTGTCGACCAACGCGGGCGGTGTGGCGCAGGCCGGCGCGATCGACGGTATCGCCCCGACGTCGACGCAAACCGTCCACACCGGTACGGGCAACGACAAGACCTTCAACGTCACCAACAATACGAACCGGCCCGAGTCGTTCACGTACGCGGTGCAAGGCCAGAACAAGGCGACCCTCACGCTCGCACCGGGCCAGACCGGCACCTTCGTCGGCGGTTCGCACGACATCGGCGTACGGATCTCGCCATCCGATGCGAACGGCAATACGCATCCGGACGAGGTGCTGTACGAAGACGGCGGGGCCGACAACGGGCAGGCGTCCGGCGCGGGCAATCCGGACGTGAGCAAGGTCGACGGCGACAAGGATTTCGCCGGTCACGACGAGAACATGACCGTGACGCTGTCCGACGGGCGCACCGCCGGCGACGGCGACGCGATCCGCCCGTACCTGTATTCGACCGACGATGCGGCCGCGATGGGCCTCGCGGGCGATCCGAGCAAGACGGTCAACATCGTGATGTCCGACCGGAACCCGGCCTGACGAGCGCCCGCCCATGCGGCGGCGCCGGCATCGACGGCGCCGCGCATAGCCGCCGGGTCAGAAGTGAATGATCCGCGGCGTCAGCAGGAACACGCGTTCCATGTGCTTGTGCGACCGGTCGGTATTCCGGAACAGCGCGCCGAGCAGCGGGATCTTCGACACCCACGGCACCTGTGCGACGCCGTTCGAATCGTTGTCGGTGCTGTAGCCGGCGATCAGCAGGCTCTCCCCCTCGCCCACGAACGCCTGCGTGTTGATCTCGCTGCTGGTGATGACCGGCAGCGTATCGACCTTGTCGCCGGTGAGCTGGCCGTCCTCGATGTGCACGTCGAGCTTGATCCGCGTCGTGCCGTCGTTCTTGTCCTGCACGACCATCGGCAGCACGCGCAGCGACACGCCGGTCGACACCGAATAGAGATCGCCGGACGTATAACCCTGCACGCGCACGAAGAAGCGCGTCTTGTTGTCCATCACCGCCTCGACGTTGTCGAGCGTCGCGACCTTCGGGCTCGAGTCGATCCGCGCTTGCGACGTCGATTCGAGCGCG
Organism: Burkholderia sp. AU38729; assembly: GCF_020419725.1. NCBI lineage: Bacteria > Pseudomonadati > Pseudomonadota > Betaproteobacteria > Burkholderiales > Burkholderiaceae > Burkholderia > Burkholderia sp. AU38729. Next base: position 55,194 of record NZ_JAIZQO010000002.1, read on the forward strand.
GTGATCCGCGCGAGCAGATAGCGCCCGGCATTGCCGAGCACCGCCGTGATCGCGCCGCCGACCGGCGTGGCCGCGACGGACGTGGTGCCGTCGGCCAGCGTCGTCACGCCGAAGTTCGGGTTGATGTTGCCGTTGTAGCCGTTCTGCTGCAGCGTGCCCGAGCCGGTCTGCAGGTCGACGTGGCTGTTGTGCGCGCGCCAGTCCACGCCGATCTGCCGCAGCAGGTCGTCGTTGATCTCGATGATGTGCGCCTCGATCTCGATCAGGTTGGGGCGCGCATCGAGCTTCTCGATCAGCGGCGCATAGAGCCCGATGCGTTGCGGCGTGTCCCGGACCAGCACCGTGTTGGTGGTCGGGTCGGCTTCCACGACGGGCAGGCTTGGGTCGCCCGGCCCGGGATCCGCGGCACCGCCCTGCGTGCCGTCCGACACGGCGCCGTTCTTGCCGCTGCCCGACTGGCCGCCGCCGAACAGCCCGCTGACCAGGCTGCGCGACGCGTCGCCGCCCGCCATGCCCGGCGGCAGCGGCGGTACCGGCGAGCCGCCGGTGGTGCCGCCGCTCGCGTCGGCCATCGGCGACAGGCGCTGCATGCCGCCGATCGTCTGCGCCGACGGGTTGCCCGTCGAGCCGCCCTGCTCGGGGTGATAGAGCTTCGACACGACCGTCGCAACGCCCGGCACGACCACGTTCTTGCCGTCGAGCTGCACCTTGTGGTCGGCTGCCCACGCGCTGCTGAGCTTGAACGCGCGCACCACCGTGCCGTTCGAGCGCTGCATGTTCTCGTCGAGATGCTTCGCGACGCCGGCCACCATCTGCACGTACTGCGGGGGCCCGCTGATGATCACGGTGCGTGCGCTGCTGTCGTAGGTCAGCGGATAACGCTTGTCGTCGAGCCGCATGCCGCGCAGCGTGGCGTTGAGATCGGCGATCGACGCGTTGTCGAGCCGGACGATCTGGCGCGTGACGTCGTTCGCGTTGCTGATCGACATGACGCTGCCGTCGTAGAACCACACGAAGCCGAACGTCGCGGCGAGCGTGTCGAGGATCCGTTGCGGCGGCATGTCGAAGCGCCCGGTCACGGTTCCGGTGACGTTGTCCGCAATCGACGCCGTCACGCCCTGACTCGCGAGCAGGTCGCGCAGCACATCCTTCAGATCCTTGCCTTCTGCCGTCACGTGCGCGACGCCGCTGCGCCAGCGCACCGCGTCCGCATGCGCTGCCGCCGTCGCGCCCATGCCGATCACCCACACGGCCCACGCCGCGCAAAATATCGCCTTCGATCTCATCGCTGTCGCACACCCGTTACGGAGGGAAAATTCGGTTCGTTATCGTTCGAGCGTGTGCGACGGCGCTTCGTCGAACTGCTTTCGATAGCCGTTGATCAGCGTCGAGCGGTTCTGCACGCCCCAGCGGCTCGCGGTGGCGAGCACGCCGCCGTCGGACGCCGAGCCGTCCACGAGCTCGGAGCGGATGCGCTCCATCCGCTGGCGGCGGATCAGCTCGGTCGGCGACATGTTCAGGAATTTCCTGAATGCGCTTTGCAGCGCCCGCTCGGTCACGCCGACTTCCGCGGCGATGTCGCGCACGGACAGGTCGGCGTGCTCGAGGTTCTCGAGCAAGAAGGTGTAGGCGCGCCGGTAACGGGCCGGCAAGCGCGCGCCGATGTCGTCGAGCTGGGACGTCTCGCGGATCTTGCGCTCGAGGAACGGCACGCGTGCCGACAGCGCTTCACGCAGGCACTCCATCGAGGTCAGCGCATAGCGGCTGTAGAACTGCTGCGCGTCCTTCAGCCGCCCCTGCGCCTGGCGCGTCTTGGCCACGCAGTACAGGTATTCGATCTGCCGGTGTCCGCCGACGCCCGACTGCGCGGCGCCGTACAGCGGCTCGAGGATCATGTCGGCGACCTGGGCGGCATCGCATGCCAGCATCGCGAGCGCAATCTCGAGCCGCAGCGTGCGCTGGTAGTCGCGCAGGTTGTGGTCACGTGCCCAGTTCACGTGCCTGAGCAGTCCGTCGACCGCATTCCGGTCGGCGCCGGTCGCGTCGCGCAACTGGCACAGGTAATCGACGCGTGAGCGCAGCACGGGAATATGCACGCTCGCGAGATCGATCCTGCTTTGCGCGCTGTCGAGGTACGCGTGCAGCGACGCCCGCGCGGAGCGGCCGTGCATCAAGCCGGACTGCCAGTAGACGTGATCCTGCAGCGAGGCCGACGAACGCAGCGTGCACTGCATCGCGATGTCGAGCTTCAGCGCCGCGAGCAGCTCATGCCAGGCCGGCATGGTCGGTTCCGGTGCCTCGCGAGCCAGTTCGCGCAGTTCATCCAGTTCGCCGATCGCTTCGCTCACGCGGCCCAGTTCGTAGAGCACGCAGACGATGCCGACGCGGACTTCGAGCACGCGGTCGATCGGAATGTCGTCCTCGTCCGCTGCGCGGCCGAAGCAGGCCAGCGCCGTATTGAGCCGGTAGCGGAAGAGCGCCTGCCATGCGGTGTTGCGGCAGGATTCCGCGCGCATTGCCTGGCGCGATGCGTGGCTCAGGCGCTGCGCGGCCCGATAGGTTTCTTCCGCTTCCACGTCGCCGCCGGTGAGCAGCTGCATGTCGGCGTGCAGTTGCAGCGCGTACGGCGGATTGCGCGGCGCATCGGCCTCGTCCGCCCAGCGGCTCGCGAGCTGGCGAGCGACGCCGATGTCGCCGTTGAACAGCATGGCGCCGAAACGTTCGCGCCCTGCGGCGAAATCCGGGGTTCCCAGATAGGCAGCAAGCGGGAAATAAAGTGTCGAAAACATAACTGACTCCAGTGCGTGCCGGCTTGTCAGGCCGCCTTGGAGAACAGCGTAATGGAATGAAGTATGAAGAAACTCAATTAATCTAATCTTTGGTCATTTTTTGAGAAAGATTGAGTTTGAAATGAATTAGTAAACTAATGATTATCTGCTTTCCCACGATTTGAGAAAATTCCATTCCATTGCGCCTCGAGGGAATTCAGGGCCAGTTGTCCGTGCACCTGGTCGACGAACAAGCCGATGAAGATCGCGAGCATCGCGATCGCAACCGCGGCCTTCACCGGCTGGCTCAGGCTGGAAATATCCAGCTTCGACGCCGATTTCGACACGAAGCCGAACGCGACGTCGACCAGCACCAGGATGAACAGCAGCGGCGCGGCGAGCTTGGCGATCGACTGCATCAGCGTGTCCGTCTGCCGCAGCACGAACGACGCCACGATGTCGCCGGCGATCGGCGCGCCGGTCGATACCGGCCACCAGCCATACGATTCGTACAGCGTGCCGAGCAGGAACGTCATCCCGCCGAGCGCCCAGAACGCCATGATCGCCACTTGCTGCAGCAACGTACCGACGGGCGTGCTCTGTTCCTGGCTGGCGGGATTGGTGATCTGGATGTTGTTGTGTCCGGTCAGGTCGTCGATATAGACGCCCACGCTTTCCGCGACCCAGAACACGGTCGACGCCGCATAGCCCAGCACCAGCCCGATCGCCGCCTCGCGCAGCATCACTTCGGCGAGGAACAGGCCGTGCAGTGCTTCGATGAACGCAATCGGCTGGCCCATGGCGACATACGCGCTGAACACGATCGCGATCGCGTTGCGCACGGTGCCCTGGATCACGCCGTCCGCGGTCGGCGGGAACACGAACATCAGCACGAACAGCCTCAGCGAACAGACGCCGGTCACCGTCAGGTAGCCGATGAAGAGGCCATGCAGGCCGACGAGCGGTTCGAGTGTCTGGGTCATCCGGTGTCATCCCTGGGCGGCACGCGCCCGGATGAACCGGGACGTGGCGATCTCCTCGTTCTCTTCGTCCTGCGCGTCCTCGCGAGCGAGATCGATCGCCTGCCGGATCGTCGCGATCCGTTCGCTGCACTGGTCGATCCGCTGCGTGTTGCGCGCGATGTCGCGCTGAATCCGCGCGATCTCGCTGTCCACGCCCTGGATCAGGCCGTCGAGCTGGGTCAGTTCCGCGACCATCGCGCGCCGGCGGTCGGTCACGACGCCGATGTACCGCACGCACTGGTTGAACGCGTCGATCGAAAAGCCGTCGCTGCCGCCCGTCATCTGCGCGACGCGGGCCTGGTAGCCGTCGATCACCCGCGTCTCGCCGTCGATCTGCGCGACCTTCGCCGCGCGGCGCGCGAGCAATCCCGCGCGTTCGTCGTGTCGCGCGGCGAGCGCGCCGCGCCAGGCATCGATCTCGCGCGTGCGCCGCGCATTCGCGTGTGCGAGCGCGGCGATGCGGTGTCGGTTCGCGTCCGCCATCAGGCAGCCGTCAGTGCATGCAGTCGCGCCTCGGTGTCGGCCAGCGCAACGATTTCGTCGGTAGGCTGAGACAGGAACGCCTTGATCGCGTCGTGCCGTGCGATCGCCTCGTCGGCGAGCGCATTCGCGCCCGGCTTGTATTCGCCGATCTGCAGCAGCATCTCGATCTCGCGGTACTTCGCCATCAATGCGCGCACCCGCGCGGCCGCGTCGACGTACGGCGCGGGCATCACCTGCGACATCACGCGCGACAGGCTGCCGAGTACGTCGATGGCCGGATACTGGTTGCGCGCGGCGATCTCGCGCGACAGGATCATGTGCCCGTCGAGAATCCCGCGGACTTCCTCCGCGATCGGATCGCTGCCGCTCTCGTCTTCGGCGAGGACCGTATAGAGCGCGGTGATCGAGCCGGTCGCGCCCATCCCGGCCCGCTCCAGCAGGCGCGGTAGTTCCGCGAAGATGGACGGCGGGAAGCCGCGCCGGGCCGGCGGCTCGCCGGCGGCCAGCCCGATTTCCCGCCCGGCGCGCGCGAAGCGCGTGAGCGAATCCATCATCAGCAGCACGCGCAGCCCGCGATCGCGGAAGTATTCGGCGATCGCCGTCGCCACGTAGGCCGCCTTCGCGCGCTCCATCGACGAACGGTCGGACGTCGCGCAGACGACGACCGATCTCGCCATGCCGGCCGGCCCGAGAATCAGCTCGACGAATTCGCGCACCTCGCGGCCGCGTTCGCCGATCAGCGCGATCACGTTGATGTCGCAGTCGGTGCCGCGCGCGAACATGCCGAGCAGCGTGCTCTTGCCGACGCCTGCCGGTGCGAAGATGCCCATCCGCTGCCCTTCCGCGAGCGTCATCATCCCGTCCACGACGCGCACGCCGGTTGCCATCGGCGTATCGATCATGCGCCGGCTCATCGGCTCGGGCGGCGACGCGAACACCGGCTGCAGCGTGTCGGACTCGATCTCGGGGCCGCCGTCGACGGGATTGCCGAGGCTGTCGATCACGCGCCCGAGCAGCATGTCGCCGACCTTGACGGCGAGCGAGCGGCCCAGCCCGACCACCTGGGTCGAGCGTGAGATGTCCGTCAGCCGCGAGAACGGCGACAGCAGTGCGCAGTCGCGCGTGAAACCGATCACTTCCGCGTGCTGCAGCAGCGCGCCGGCCGGCGTGCGCAGCTCGCACAGCTCGCCCAGCGATACGTCGAGGCCGCCGACCTTCACGAGCGTGCCGATCACCTCGATCACCTTGCCGGTACGCAGCACCCCCGGCCGCGCGAGGATCTCGCGCTCGATCTCGTCGGTCAGGCGCTCGAAGCCGAGCGTCCGGTCGAACCAGCCGTCCTTCATCGCGACACCTCGGCCGCCGCCGCATCGCCGTTTTCCGCTTCGTCGCCGGTGCCGGCGGCCGCCGCATCATCGGGATCGTCCGCCGCGCCGTTCACGTCGGCCGCGTCGAGGTAGATCGAGCGCTTCAGTGCGCGGGCGACGGCGCTGCGCATCGCCCGCAACTGCGTGTTGAGACTCGCGTCGACCGAGCCGAAATCGGTCTCGCAGACGCACGCGCCGGGCTCGAGCTGCCGGTCGGCCACGATCGACACCGGAATCGGCCGGCCGAGGTCGCGCCACTTCGCCGCGAGCTGGTCGAACGCGGCACGCGCCGCTTCGTAATCCTGCGGATTCACCGCGACACGCAGGTAGGTGGCATTGTCGATGATCCGGTCGACGGTCGACAGCGCGCGCTCGAACAACGCTTCGCGATCCATGCTGTGCACGATGCTCTCGACCGCCGACGCGATGATGTCCGCCAGCCGCTCGCGCATGCGGACCTGCAGGCGGCTCTGCGCGTCGGTCGCATCGGCGAGCCGCTCCATCCATTCCGACAGCGCGCGGTTCGAACCCTCGCGGTAGCCGCGCTGCTCAGCGGTTTCGTAAGTGTCGCGCGCGGCGTCGAGCAGCAGCTCGGCCTGTTCCTCGCCCGCCGCGACGATCGCGGCGGCCTCGGCCTGCGCGTCCTCGAGCACCCGCGCCCGGTCGGCGTCGAGCTGCGCGTAAGCGTCCGCGATCGACAGCAGATGGCCGAGCGTCTCGCGCCGGACCACGTCGCCATGCACGCCGAACCGCACCGCGGGGCCGTCCACGCCCGCGTCGCCGGTGCCGGCCGTCAGCCGGCTGCTGTTCAGCCAAATAACCATGCCCACTCCCGAAGCAATTCAGGCAGACGACGAAACAGCCGGGCCGTACCCGCTTCGTCGTGCTGCGTCGGCAACGCGTTGAGCCAGGCGGGCACGTCGATCATGCGCGGCAACGCAAGCCGCGACAGCGGAAACGGCAGCCCGGCCACGCCCTTCAGGTCGCGCAGCATCAGCAGCATCCCTTCGATCGCGAGCGCCTGCGCATCCAGCGACGCGAGCGGCGGCATCGCGACGGCGGCAAGACGTGCCGCGTCGTTCGCGCTGTCGGTGTTCGGGCCGCGCATCAGCACGTCCACGTCGAGCCCCGTCCAGTCGGCGAGCCGCCGTTGCGCATGCCGGTCGATCAGCCGCCGCACCTCGCCGCGGCGCAGCAGCAGCGCACGCATCCGCCAGATCCGCAGCGTCAGCGGCGCGGGTGCGACATCCAGCAGGCACGCGTTCGGCTGCGGCGCGACGGCCGCACCGATGCTGGCGAAGCCGCCCTGAGACAATTCGACGAAACCCGGCGGCGTCACGCCGAGCGCGCGAACCAGCGCGCGCGAGCACCGTACGGCGGCGCTCGTCGGTGCCCCCGCGAGCAGTGCCCGCCAGTCGCGCAGGTGCGCTTCGGGCACGCCGAGCGATGCGGCGATCCACGACGGGTGCACCCAGTCGGCGACGCAATCGACGTTCTCGCGATGACGGTCGAGCGCCGTCGCGACGCGCACGGCCGGCACGCCGGCCTCGAGCCCGGCTGGCGCTGCGAAACCCGCCATCGCCTACGGCTCCTTGCGGGCCGGCCGGAAGCGCCCGGCAAAGGCGTCGAGCCAGCCCTGCAGCGGCGGTGCGCCGCGTGTCAAGCCGAACCGGTACGCGGCGAAGCCCGCGCCCGCCAGCAGGGCCGCGACGGCGGCGCCGAGCGCGATCATCCACCACGGGCTCGACACGGGGGGCGGCGCTTTCGACAGCTCGACCGGATCGGCCGCGACCGTCGTGACGCTCACGTGGTCGTAGGTCAGCCCTTCGACGCTGTGCATCACGAGCGTCTTGATCTGCGGGATCAGCGTGTTGATGTCGGCGTCCGGCCGGTATTTGATGAACACGGCGGCGGACGACGGCTTGATGTCCTGCGCGAGCGGGTCGTTGTTCGGCAGCACGATCTGCACGCGCGCGACGAGCACGCCGTCGATCTTCGACAGCGTCGACGACAGCTCCTGCGAGATGCCGTACACGAAGCGCACGCGCTCCTCGGTCGGCGTCGATACGAGGCCATCCTTCTTGAACAGTTCGCCGAGGTCGTTGAACTTGCTGTGCGGCAGCCCGCGCGAGCGCAGGACCTCCATCGCGCGCACGACCTGCGCGTCGTCGACGTCCAGCGTCCAGTTCTTGCCGCCGTCCGGGCTGTCCTTGCTCGCGGACACGCCCTGCTCCAGCAGCGCGACGAGCATCTCGTTCGCGTCCTGCTCGGTGAGACTGCCGTACAGCTCCTTCTTGCATCCGCCGAGCAGCGCGATGCACAGCGCGACGACCGCAATGCGCGCCGCGCGACGATTAGACTTCATGAGATTTGCCACCCGCCCTTCGGGCACTGCCGTTCGCGACGTTCCGCTCCGCACGCCGGCGGACCGCGGGGCTCATTGGTTCTTCATCAGCGTCTGCACCGACGACTTCGACGATTCCGCGAGGCTCATCTTGACCTGCATGTTCATCTGCATGCTGGTCATCTCGTACATCATCTGGATCGTGCGCTGGGTCATCTCCGTCATCGACATGCCCGGCAGGTCGGCCGTCAGCTTGCCGACATCCTCGATCGTGTGCCGGAACTGCACGTCCTGCGCCTCAATCGCTTTCGATACCGACGACGACAGATGGCTGCCCGCGTGCTCGGGCGGCGCCATCGGCGCGCGGGCCATCAGCGCCGTGAACTTGTCGCCCAGCTCGGTCGTCGCGGGGGACGCGGCCGCGGGCGTCGCCGCCGTTGCGTCGAGGGCGGCCGGTGCGAGCTGGCTGACGGGATCGATGGACATCTCGGTGCCTCCTCTGAATCACGCGCGCAGGAAGGCGCCGCCGTGGAACATCTCGGCCGCCGGCGCGGGGGCGTGCTGCACGGTGTCCTGCGGTGCGTCGGTGCGTGCGCCGGCTTCCTCGAGCGACGCCGGTGCGACGAACGGCTGGCCCGGACGATGCTCACGGATCGCGCGATCGACCTCGTCCTTCACTTCGAGCGCCCGCACCAGCGCGCGCGTGTCCTTGTTGTGCGGATCGTCCGCGAGCGCCTCGGTCGCGATCTGCCGCCACGACGGGTCGCCCATCGACGACAGCGAGAACGCCAGCAGCGCCTTCGCATAGCCGAACTGCGGACGCATCTCGATGACCCGCAGCAGGACCTGGTTCGCTTCCTGCCACTGTCCCTTCGCCATGCGAAGGAGGCCGTCCAGCGCATCGATCTCGACCACACGCGGGCGCAGCAGCCGCAGCGCGTCGATCACCTGCTCGATGTCGAACAGGTCGACGGGCGTATTCGGGAAATTGTCCAGCAGCGCCACGGAGACGGTCTCGATCAGCCCGCCAATGAATTCCGGGCTGCAGTTCAGGTACTCCGGCGTGTCTACGGTCATGGCAATGCACTCCTGCGATGAGAGGAAAACGGTCCGGCCGGTCGTGCGGCGGGCGGCTCGCCGCCGGATGCATGCCGACGTCTGCCAACATAGCAATTCCGCCCCGGCCGGCCGGCGCGCATGCGAAGCCAGCACGCGCGAGGCGAAGCGGGCCCGGTGGGCCGCGCCGGCCGGCCGCTCGCTTCGGCACGCGCCGCGCCGCTTCGCATCGCGCCCGCCGGCCGCGTGCGGCGGGCGCTAAGGTCATCGCAGCGGCGTGAATGCGCGCCCCTTTTGATCCGATCCGGCCGAGATGTGCCGCGGGCCCATTCATGAGCGACGAAAAGACCGAACAGCCCACCGACAAGAAACTCGAGGATGCGCGCAAGGACGGCGAAGTCGCGCGCAGCACCGACTTCGCCGACGCGTTGTCGATGGCCGGCGCGCTGATCGCGCTGGTCGCGACGGTGCCGCTCTTTCGCGACGGGCTGCACGAGCTCGTGTCGATCCCGCTGTCGTTCGTCGCGCAGGACCGCACGCTGGAGCGCATGCACGCCGACCTGTTCCGGCTCGGCGCCACCGCGCTGAAGCTGATCGTGCCATGCGTGTTCGCCGCCGCGCTGGCGTCCACGGCCGGCTCCGTCGCGCAAGCGGGCTTCCGCATCGCGACCAAGCCGGTCACGCCGAACCTGCAGACGGTGAATCCGGCGAGCGGCATCAAGCGGATCTTTTCCGCGAAGAGCCTGATCGACTGCGCGAAGATGGTCGTCAAGGCGATCATCCTCGGCTGGGTGATGTGGCAGTCGATCAAGTGGCTGTTCCCGCTCGTGGTCGGCTCGATCTACCAGCCGCTCGGCGGACTGTCGCTGATGTTCTGGGACATGCTGGCGAAGCTCGGCGCGATCTCCGTCGGCATCTTCCTGCTGGTCGGCGCCGTCGACATCAAGCTGCAGCGCTTCCTGTTCATCAAGAAGATGAAGATGAGCAAGGACGAGGTGAAGCGCGAGCACAAGGAGCAGGAAGGCAGCCCCGAACTCAAGGGCGAGCGCCGCCGCCTCGCGCGCGAGCTGGCGAGCACGCCGCCGAAGCCGCGCGTCGGCCTGGCCAACGTGCTGGTCGTCAATCCGACCCACTTCGCGGTCGCGGTGCGCTATGCGCCCGACGAACACCCGCTGCCCGTCGTGATCGCGAAGGGCATGGATGCGGACGCGGCATCGCTGCGGCGCGCGGCCCGCGACGCGGGCGTGCCGATCATCGGCAACCCGCCCGTCGCGCGCGCGCTGTACAAGGTCACGCTGAACCAGCCGATACCGGAAGAGCTGTTCGAGACGGTCGCCGCGATCCTGCGCTGGGTCGACGCGATCGGCTCGCCCTCCACCCCACCCCTTCACTGAGCGTTCCGATGTTCAAGGCCCTCAAGTTCCCGGCAGGCGGCGAAATCGGCATCGCGCTGCTGGTGACCGCGATCATCTCGCTGATGATCCTGCCGCTGCCGCCCGAGCTGATCGACATCCTGCTCGCGATCAACATCACGATCAGCGTCACGCTGCTGATGGTCACGATGTACGTGCCGGACATCGTGTCGCTGTCCGCGTTTCCATCGCTGCTGCTGTTCACGACGCTCTACCGGCTGTCGCTGAACATTGCGTCCACCAAGTCGATCCTGCTGCACGCCGAGGCCGGCCACATCATCGACAGCTTCGGCAAGCTGGTGGTGGGCGGCAACCTCGTCGTCGGGCTGGTCGTGTTCATCATCATCACGACCGTGCAGTTCATCGTGATCGCGAAAGGCTCGGAGCGCGTGGCCGAGGTCGGCGCGCGCTTCACGCTCGACGCGATGCCGGGCAAGCAGATGAGCATCGACGCCGACCTGCGCGCGAACCTGCTGAGCCCCGAGGAGGCGCGCCACCGCCGCGCGACGCTGGCCATCGAGAGCCAGTTGCACGGCGGGATGGACGGCGCGATGAAGTTCGTGAAAGGCGATGCGATCGCCGGCCTGCTGATCACGACCATCAACATCGTCGCGGGCATCGCGGTCGGGGTCGCCTATCACGGCATGAGCGCGGGCGAAGCGGCGAACCGCTTCTCGGTGCTGTCGGTCGGCGATGCGATGGTGTCGCAGATTCCGTCGCTGCTGCTGTCGGTCGCGGCGGGCGTGATGATCACGCGGGTCGCGGACGAGCGCAGCCACAAGCCGCGCTCGCTCGGCGAGGAAATCGGCCGCCAGCTCGGCTCGAGTTCGCGCGCGCTGTATTTCGCCGCGCTGCTGCTGCTCGGCTTCGCGCTGGTGCCGGGCTTTCCGGTCGTGCTGTTCCTGCTGCTGTCCGCGATCCTCGCGTTCATCGCGTACAAGCTGAACGACCGGCAGCCGCAGCAAGGGCCGGCCCAGGACGGATTGCAGGCGATGCAGCGTTCGGGCGCGAAGGCCGATACGCCCGCGATCATGACGCGGGCGCCGCAGTTCGCCTGCCCGATCGGCGTGCGCGTCGCCCCCGACCTGATGCAGCGGCTGGTGCTGCCGGTGCTCGACAAGTCGTTCGGCGCGGAGCGCGCACGGCTGCAGGAAGAACTGGGGCTGCCGTTTCCCGGCATCACGATGTGGACCCATGCGGGCCTGCCCGCGATGCACGCCGAGATCCTGATTCACGACGTGCCGCATCTGCTGGTCGAGCTGCCGGCCGGCATGGTCATGCTGCCGGAGCCGGAGCGCGTCGCGACGGGCACCCCGCTGTCAGCCGAGGACGTGCAGCAGCGCGACGCGCTGGTGGCGAAGGGCGAATCGCGGCCGCCGATCGATCCCGGCGGGCGGCCGACCCACTGGGTCGACGCACACGAGGCCCAGGCGCGGATCCCGGCGTGGGGCCCCGAGCAGGTCGTCGCGCACGCGTCGGTCGCGCTGATGCGCCACCATGCGACGCAGTTCCTCGGCATCCAGGAGGTGCAGTGGATCCTGGAGCAGCTCGGCGAGGATCACCCGGGGCTCGTCGCGGAAGTCCAGAAGGTGCTGCCGCCGCAGCGGATCGCCGACGTGCTGCGGCGCCTGCTCGAGGAACAGATCTCGATCCGCAACGTGCGGACCATCATGGAAAGCCTGATCGCGTGGGGGCCGAAGGAAAAGGACATGCTGATGCTGACCGAGTACGTGCGCGGCGACCTGTCGCGCTTCATCGCGCATCGCGCGACGCGCGGCCAGCGCACGCTGTCGGCCGTGCTGCTCGACCTGCCGATCGAGCAGCACATCCGGCAGGCGATCAAGCAGACGCCGACCGGCAATTTCCTTGCGCTCGCACCGGACGAGATCGGCCTGCTGATCGACAAGATCCAGGCGGTCGTCGGGCCGCAGCCGACCGACGGCGTCGCGCTGGTCACGTCGATGGACATCCGCCGCTACGTGCGCCGGATGATCGAGGCGAAGCTCGACTGGCTGGCGGTGTACTCGTACCAGGAACTGGGCGAGCACGTCGATCTGCGCCCGATCGGCCGCATCACCGTCTGACGCCGCGCCGTGCCCCGCATCGACAGCCGCGACGCGCGAGCGCTGCCGCCCCCGGACGACGCGCCCCCGCGGACCGCGCGCGGCGCGCGCCGGTTCGACTACGCGGCGCTGCTGGCCACGCGCCGCACCGTGGCGCGCCCGGTATCCGATGCGCCGCCCGCGTCGCGCCAGCAGAACGATCCGTCCGATGAAGCCGATCCGTCGTCCGGCCGTGCGGAGCCGTTCCCGCTGATCTCGAACGAGCGCGACGCGCCCGCTTCCGACCCGGCGCCGACGCCCGCCGAACTGGCCGAATGTCGCGCCATCGCCGCGCGCATCGCCAGCGCCGCCGCACCGATCGCGACGGTCACGCTGCAGGAGCAGCGCGACCACCTCGGGCTGCTCGGCGTGCTGTCGCGCGAGATCGCGGCGTTCTGCGGCGATCCCGCGGTCGCGGCCGGCGGGCAGTGGGAAGCGCACGTCGTGCTGAGCGACCGGATCCTCGCGGCCACCGAACTGCACGTGTCGCTTTCGCATTTCGACCTGCAGCTTCGGTTCGAAACACAGGATCGCGAAGCACGACAGTTACTCTTGGCCCACAGCGTCGCGCTCGAACAGGAACTCGACACGATGCTGCGGGCATGGGGGCAGCCGCGGACCGTCCGTCTCACGGTGTGGTAGCCGGCCCCGCGTGAATTGCCTCGAGCACGACGCCCGGCGGGCGGCCTGCGCGGGCCAACGGCGGCATTTTCCGGCCACGGATGAAACTGATTCGGCATTCGATCCCCCCCGGCGACGCGCCGTGCGCGCCGCTCGTCCTGCCGCCGCTCGATCCGGCGCGCGCGCATGCGTCGCGCCGGCTGTTCGATGCGCGCCTGCCGGTGTTCCTGCACGACACGCTCGGCGTGCGCGATTTTCGTTGCGGCTTCGCGGTCGACACGCCGGACCATGCGGACCCGGCCGTCGCGGAGCTGCGGATCGACACGCCGGCCGGCCCCGTGAGCGCGCATCTGCTGCTCGATCTCGAACGCTACCCCGCACTATCGGTCTGCGCGTGGTCCGAGGCCCAGGCTGCCGACCGGCGCACGAGCCCCGAACTGACCCTGCGCAACGCCGTCGCGAACGTGCTGTGCGCGCCGCTGCTGGGTTGTCTCGATACGCTCGGCCTGACCGGCGCGCAGGTCGTCGCGGTCCGGCGCGGCGCGTGGCCGGCGCCGCGCCCGCACAGCGTGACCGTCGCGCTGTCGCTGACGCTGCGCGACCGGCGGCACGACGCGCTCGTGCAGTTGCCGGGCCGTTGCATCGAGTGGCTGGATGCGTGCCTGGCGCGCACCGCGCGCGCCGGCTGGCTTGATGCGTCGCTGCGCGTGCCGGGCAGCCTCGTGCTCGGCGTGAAGGCGCTGTCGATCGACACGCTGCAGAGCTTGCGCGGCGGCGACATCCTGTTGCGCGTGTTCGATCCGTCGCTCGACGCCGCGTGGCTGCACGGCGCCGGCGCCCGTGCGGACCCCGCGCCGCACCCCGTCGCCTTCGCGACCTGGGGCAGCGCGGGCCTCGCGCATGGCCGGGCCGCGGTGGCCGTGCAAACCCGAACGATCACTTTGTTGAAGGAACCCGTGATGACGGAAACCACCGTCCTGAACACGCCGGACGCCGGGCTCGATGCCCCGGATGCCGAGCAAGCCGTCGAAGTGGGCGAACTCGAGCTGCCGGTGCAGTTCGTCGCCGATACCGTTGCGCTGACGATCGACGAGGTGTCGTCGCTCGCGCCCGGCTACGTGATCGAGCTGCCGACCGCGATCGCCGACCTGACGCTCAAGCTCGTCGCGCACGGCCAGGTGATCGGCTACGGCGAACTGGTCGGCATCGGCGAACACGTCGGCATCCGCATTCTCCGCATGGCGCACGAGCATGGTTCAGTACGGTGACCTGTCCGGCCTGCTGCTGATCGTCGTTGCGATCGGCCTGTTGCCGTTCGTCGCGATGGTCGTGACGTCGTACGCGAAGGTGGTCGTCGTTCTGGGCCTGCTGCGCAACGCGCTCGGCGTGCAGCAGGTGCCGCCGAACATGGTGCTCAACGGCATCGCGATCCTCGTGTCGGTGTACGTGATGGCGCCCATCGGCATGATGGCGGCGAAGACGCTGAGCAGCCAGACGATCTCGCCGCAATCGTCGCAGGCCGTGATCCAGGCGGCCGACGCGGCACGCGAGCCGTTCCGGCAGTTCCTCATCAAGCACACGCAGGAGCGCGAGAAGCGCTTTTTCATGCGATCGGCGTCGATCGTGTGGCCGAAGGAGGAGGCGCAGTCGCTGAAGGAAACCGACCTGATCGTGCTCGCGCCGGCCTTCACGCTGACCGAGCTCACCGACGCGTTCAAGATCGGCTTCCTGCTGTACGTGACCTTCATCGTGATCGACCTGATCATCGCGAACGTGCTGTTGTCGATGGGGCTCAACCAGGTGTCGCCGACCAACGTCGCGATCCCGTTCAAGCTGCTGCTGTTCGTCGTGATGGACGGATGGTCGGCGCTGATCCACGGGCTCGTGCTGACCTACAAATGACCGGAGCCGCCATGGACGTCGATTCGCTGGTTCACGCCGCCACCCAGGGCATGCTGCTGTGCCTGACGGTGTCGTTGCCGTTCGTGATCGCGGCCGCCGCGGTCGGGCTCGCCGTGTCGTTCGTCCAGGCGATCACGTCCCTGCAGGACCAGGCGCTGCCGTTCGCGGTCAAGCTGATCGCCGTGACGATCGTGCTGGTGATCGCCGCCCCGCTGTCCTGCGCCGCGATCCTGCATTTCGCGAACGAGATGATGCGAACGGCGTTTCCCAACTGACGCGAGGCCGCGATGACACGTATCGGACCCCACTCCGCCGCACTCGCCCAGCAGGCGGCGGCCGCGCACCGGAAGTCGGCGAAACCGTCGCGCACGAAGCCGGCCGGGCAATTCGCGACGCTGTATCGCGGCACGCGCTTCGCGCACGGCGGCATGCAGGCACAGCAGAATGCCGCGCAGATGCAGCGCGCGAAGAAAATGGCCGCGCGGCTCGCCCGGCGCCGCCGCACCGCACGCGGCAAACGTGGCGCCGGTTCGCTCGACGGAGCGGACGGCGCCGACACCGCCGGCGAACCGCCGGAACTCGAGATATCCGGCGACGAGCACGAACGCCGGGGCGGAAACGGCGGCGGGCGCGACAGCCAGGGCGACGAGCAGGACGATGCGAACGAAACGGAACGCGTCGCCACGGCCACGTTCAAGACCGGCCGCAGGCCCACGGCCGGGCCGGCCGCGTCGACGCGCGCCGCGGAATCGCCACCTGCCCCTGCGCCCGGCCTCGATCCGCGCGCGCTGCGCGACGCGTGCGCCCGCGAACTGCTCGCGCTGCCACGCGCGCTCGCCGCGCAGCCGGGTGCCGGCGTCGCCGCGCACGTGCACGCGTGGTCGGCGCGCTGGCTGCGCGTGCAGCAGTCCGGCGTCGCGCTGCCCGAGGCCGATCTCGAGATGCTGCGCACGCAGCCGCCGCAGCGGGGGGCGGCACCGCTGCCGGAAGCGGCACGCGACTTCAACGTGCTGGCCGGCCTGCTGCTGCGCCAGTTCGACCGCCCGCGCACACCGCGACAGTTCGCGGACGCGCTCGACACGTTGCGCGCGCTGCGGCGCATGCCGTAGCGCGGTGGCGCCCGATGCTTCGTTCGACACGCGAAGTCTTCGCATCCGGGGCCGGCAGCGCGTTTTTAGCCTCTACATTCACAGCGAGACGGACGATGCGCGCCCGTCGTGCACGGCACCGCCGATTCGGCATACGGACCTGATATCGATTGAACGCTTCGCTCATGAAACAGCTACGGATACTGACGGGATTCCATGCGGGCGCGATGCTGCAGCTCGCGCCGGGTCAGCATCGGGTTCATGGCGGTGCCGATGCGGATATCCGTCTGACGGACTGGAGCGGCCCGGACGTGACGCTCGACGTCGATCCGTCCGGCGTCGTGCGTGCGATCACGCGTATCGACGCGCCGGATGCCACGCCCGCGGATACCGCGGCCGAACCGGAAACGGTGATCCTGGTCGATTTCGTGCCGATGCGGTTCGGCGAGACGATCCTGTGCGTGGGTCCTGACGACGTGCCGTGGCCGTCGGATCTCGACCTGCTGTCGACGCTGCTGACCCGGCCTGCCGATGCGCGGGTCGATGCCGAGCGGCGCAAGCGGCGACGCTACTACGGCGCACTCGTCGCGTGCATCGCGATCGGCATCGTCGCGGGCACCGCCGTGCTGCTGACCACCGCGCCCGACAGCGAGGCCGCGCTGCGACACGGCGCCGACTACCGGACCACCCGCATCCAGGACGCGCTCGCGGCCGCGCACATGACCGAGCTGCAGGTGCGCACGGTCGGGAACACGAGCGTCGTGACGGGCATGGTCGCCAATCTCGCCGACGATCAGCTCGTCCGCTCGACGCTCGCGAAGATCGCATCGAAGGACGTCGTGCGCAGCTACGACGTCGCGCAGAACGCGGTGCACAGCATCGAGGATTCACTCGGCATCGCGGGCGTGCGCGTCAAGTACCTCGGCAACGGCGAGTTCGCGATCACCGGCACGGTCGACAGCAAGGACGCGCTCGACAAGGCCGTCACGCGCGTGCGCGCCGACCTCGATTCGAACATCCGGCGGCTCGTCGTGCAGGCGGTCGAGCATCCCGGCCACGCCGCGCCCGTGACCGGACAGTATTCGGAGATCGTGTCGTCGGACACGGTGCAGTACACGCAGACGCCGGACGGCGTCAAGCACATCTACATGACGGACGCGCCGGCTGATCCGGTGCCGGCGTCCGGCGTGCCGGTCGCCTCCGGCCCGGCGCTGCCGTCCGTCGACAGCAGCACGATCGTGCGCAGCGCGGAGCAGGTGCATGCCGCGCCCCGCCCGGCTGCGCCGGACTCCTGACTTTCCACCGACCTCGACAGGACCACCGACATGTACGAACCGATTACGCCCTACGCCAAGCAGTTCGACAATCTTTCCGCGGTCGTCAGGGATCCGAACGCGGCGCCGACGATCGACGGGATCCAGCGCGCGCTCGCCGAGATCGCTGAGAACGTGAACAACGCCACGCCGGGCGCCGAGATCGACAACCGGAATCGCGCGACGCTTTACCGCGGCCTGCTGGCCGCCACGCGCGTGATCCAGCAGATCCGGCGGGCGTAGCGCGCCCCGCTTCCGTTCTGTTCCGCTGCGGCCCTTGCCGCTCGAGAACGGTTTATCCGCAGTAACCGTCGTCACTTCACAAGGAGAATCACCATGGCAGGCGCATTGGCAGGTGCAGGTGCAGCAGTCGCGAGCATTGAACAATCCACGGCGGCACAGACCGCGATCACGCAGGCGAGCTCGGCGGCAGCCACCGCCCAGGCATCGAACAACGCCCAGCTGAATGCGGCGACGGCGGCAGCCAACGCCACCAATTCGGCAACCGGTTCGCTCAAGGACATCGCGAAGAACCAGTAACGCGCTTCGCACGCCGCACCGCGGCGCCACCGCCGGCGCGACAGGCCAGCCCGACCCGGTCATCCGGCGGGCTCCGGCGCGCCGGCCTCTTCTCATTCCCGCTTTCGTCGCGTCGTCCCGCTCATGAACGATCCCCGCTATCTCGAACTCGTGGCCCAGTTTTGCGCGGTAGTCGGGCTTCACGACGTCGACTACGTGCAGGAAACCGGTTCGGTCGAGGTCGAAGGGTTCGAGGTGCGTCTCGAGCACGTCGAGCGCGACCAGGAGGCGATCTACGCGAACTTCCACTTCGGCACCGTCACGGCGGGCCGCACGCTGCACATTTTCCGGTTGATGCTCGAGGCCAACCTGCTGATCTACGCGCAGGACCAGGCGCAACTCGGCATCGACGCGGACACGGGCTCGATCGTCCTGATCCTGCGGCTGCCCTTCGATCCCGATTTCAGCGGTGCCGATCTCGCGGACCTGCTGGTTCACTATGCCGACCACGGCCGCTACTGGCGGCAGAACATCATCGAGTCGAGCGACGAGATGTTCGAAGGCATCGCTTCCGGCGAATTCTTCTGGCTGCGGGCGTGACCCCGTGACCGGCCGAATCGCGCCGCCCGTACGCGCCGCGCGCAGCGGATCACGGCCCGATGTCCGCGCGACGGGCCAAGCTCAGCGCGCTCCATTCGAGCAATGCGACGAAACCGTCCGGCACCGCGATCACATACCGGCGGCCGCTGACGTGCGCGATCGCGCCCGGTTCCCACGCATGCCGTTCGTGCCAGCCGACCGCACGCCGCACGTAGAGCACGCTGCCGCCGACGTGCGCGATGCATTCGTGCAGCCCGTTGGCCCGGACCTGCGTCATCACGCGATCCACCGGCTGCGTGAAATCGAGGGTGCGGTCGGTTTGCGACGGCATCGGCCAATGGCTGCCGCCCGCCTGCGGCACGCGCGCGGCCCACAGCGCGTCGAAGCGGTACGCGACCTGCTGCGCGAGCCGGCAGCCGGCCATCTGCACCTTGAGCTGCAGGCTTTCGTGGCACTCGTCGGCGGCGAGCGCGAAGCGCTCCTGGGCCAGTATTTCGCCGGCGTCGAATTCCGGTGCGATCCGATGGCAGGTCACGCCCCATTCGCGATGGCCATCCAGGATCGCGCGCATCAGCGGGTACGGGCCGCGCGCCTGCGGCAGCAGCGAAGGATGGAAGTTGATCGCGTGCCGCACGTACGGCGTCCAGTCCGGAATCCGCCAGCCATACCCGGCCACCACCAGCACGTCGCAATCGAGATCGCGCAGCGTGCGCAGCGCGGCTTCGTCGATTCGCGACAGCTGCAGCGGCAGCCCGTGCCGCGTCGCATGCGACACGATCTCCGCATTCGAATTCACACGGTCGTCGGTCACGAAGCTGAACAGCGATACGGGTGTCCATCCGGCGCTCGCGAATGTCTCGAGTACCCCATGAAACAGATCGAATCCTGCGAGTGCGAAACGCATGCGGTATCTCCATCGAGGGAACGGCGGCGGCCGGTGCTGCCTGCCACGCGGCGCCGCGCATCCGCCAGCATGTCACGACGCACCGCGCTACCCGTGCGGTGCGACGAACCCGGCGCCACCCATGCGAAGACATTCCGTGACGCACGTGCAGGTTCGCGCATTCGCGCCGCGGCGCACGCCATTGCGCAACACTGATCCGACCGATCGATGACGAGCGATCATCATGCGACTGCCCCCGTTGACCCACCTCGAAACCGAATGGCTGATACTTCGCCCGCTGGTGCCCGGCGATGCGCCCGCGCTCTTCGAGCAGATGCTGAGCGACCCCGAAACGATGAAGTACCTGCCGATCGGGCGTCACGGCGATCTCGCGCAAACCCACGCGTATATCGCCGAAGCCCGCCGCGGCTGGCGTAACCGGACGCTGATCCGCTATGTGTGCGAGTGCCGCGCCACCGGGCAGCTCGCGGGCGTGATCGAACTCACCCCCGACCTGCCCGGGGTTCGCCTGTCGGTGATGATCGCGAAGCGCGGCGGCACACGGCGCCGGCGCGCGTGCCTGATGGCGCTGCAGGAACTGCTCGGCTGGCTGCTCGGCCAGCGCGGCGTGCAACGGATCCATGCGCGTTGCGTGGCCGGCAGCCCGGCCGGTCACTGCATCGAGCGCCTGGGTTTCCGCTGCGAAGCGGTGCTGAAACGTCACGAGCCGCAGCCGAATCGCGATCTGGACGCAGCGGACTGCCTGCTTTACGTGTTGACCCGGCACGCTTGTCCAGCCGCGCCGGCGCCCGATGCCGGCACCTGGCTGCGCGACTTGCTGCGCGATTCGTCCGGCGGCCGCGCGCGCCTGTGACGCAGGCGGTGCGCTCCGCCGCGCCGCCTGAGCCGCACTACGGCGCGTCGGCCGGGATCGCCGCCGCGGTCGCGCCCGGCGTCGCGTATTGCGCGCACACCGGGTCTTTCCAGTGCGTCGCCTGGACCAGCCGGTGCGCGTCGAATTGCACCTGGTACTGACACGTCGCGTATTCGCCGGGGCGGCCGGTCGGCAGCTTGAAGAGGTAGTTCCACGCGCGGACGCCGTACGTGCCTTCGCTGAAATGCGGTTCATGAATCAGCAGGTACACCTGGTTCTCGGTGATGCCGGGCACGACCTGCCGCAGGTCGCGCGCACTGACCCGGGCGCCGCCGGCCACCCATGCCGCACCCGGATCGGGGAACACCGGCGTGCCGTTTGCCGCGGAGGGTGCGGGCGTGCTGCAACCCGCGAGCAGCATGCTGCCCAGCAGCGCGATCGCCGCGCCCTGCATCGTGTCGATTCTCATGTCGAAGCGGGTCATCCCCGTCGGTTGGTCGGTTGAAAAGGAACGAGGCGGTGCTCGCTCATGGGCCGCGCCGTGTGCATCCCGCGCGGCAGTGCCAGCGGCAACGCAGGCTGCGGCGATGCGGGCAGCCGGCCGCCGGCGTGCGCGGGCGTCGCTCGTCCAGCCATTCGCGTGCCTGCACCACGAACCGCACGACGTTCACCACGCCGGCGGCTTCGTTGCCCGACGCGACGGACGACGGATCGCCCGCATCCGTGCCGGCACCGGTACCGATGCCGGCTTCGTCCGATGGCACGGACGACCGCGTACGACGGGCGAGCCACCCGCGTTCGACGAGGTTGGCCTCCAGCGCGCGCACGCCCGGCAGCGCCGCGCCGTGCGCGGCCAGCGAACGTCCCGTGGCGGCCGCGAGCGTGCCTGCGCGGCGCACGGTCGCGCTCGCGTAGCGGCCGGCCGTGCCGGCTGCATCGGCGATGACGTCGTGGGCGGAGCGGGCCGTCGGTGCCGCTTCGCCGCGTCGCGCCGTAGGCATTTGCGTCGTGGCGGTGGTGGTGACGGGCAGCGTGGACGCTCGCGGTTCCGTATCGGGCAGTGCATGACCGCGTGCCGGAGTGAACGGCTCGTTTTGCGCGACGGCGCCGGCACCGGCACGCGGTGGCGTTGCGAGTGGCCCTGCCGGTCCGGCAAAAACCGGCGTTCCGGCCAGCCCCCGCACCGTTTCGCCGGCCGCGCCGCCGGCGTGCGGCCCGACGTCGTCCCGACCTGCGGAGTGCAGCGCCGGCTGCGTATCGGCCGCGGATGCCCCGGCGTTACCTGCACCGGACCGAGGAGACAGGTCGCCCTCCGGTGCCGACGGAAGTGGCAGCGCGCCTTCGGGCGCGGCCAGCTCAGGTTCCTGCCGCTGGGCCGTGTCGCCGCCTTCGTCGGGCACGATGCCCGATACCGCGTTGCCACCTGCCTGCGCGCTTCCAGCGAGTGCCGGGCCCGTGCCGGGCGCCACCGGCCCTGTCGCGCCCCCGCGTATGCCGGGCACACCAAGCGCACCGGGCGCACCGGACGCCGTGCGCGGCCACGGTACGCCGTCACGTGCCGGCGCGGGCGCCGTGTCCGCGGGCCGCCCCTGGCCCTGCCCGCCACCGGCCGCGTCCTTCAGTTCCGCGCCCCCGCCGCCGATCACCGCGAGCAGGCTCAGCACGACATCGCCGTCGAGCTGCACCGCATCGCGCGCGGCATCCGGCGTCGCGCCGTCGGGCCCGCGCGTGTCGTCGGTCCGGGCGGCCTCAGTTGCCGTGCGGTGTGATGGAATGTGCGAAGACATGGGAGCGAACCGGGGCGAACGGGATGGCGCGCGCTTCCATCCGGCGAAGCCACGGCAGGCAACGTGCCGCGGCTCGATCGATCGTCGCGCGTGCCCGTGTCATGCGTCAGCGCCCGGCGGCCGCGTGCCGCGCGACCGGCGCATCGATGTCGTCGGCATACGCCGGCACCGGCATCGTCGTGCGTTGCCGTACCGGCGCGACGCGGTGTTCGCTCGTCTGGATGAAGATGCGGTAGCCGACGGCATACATCGTGCGCAGGTAGACGCCGTGCTCGCCGTTCAGGCTGAGCTTCTTGCGCAGCTTGTAGATGTGCTGTTCGAGCGAGCGGCTGACGACGTCCTCCGGGCTGCCCCACACCGTCCGTGCGATCTCGCCGCGGGCGACGTACTTGTCGAACTGCGAGAACAGCATCCACGCGATCGCGAACTCGCGCGACGTGAGCCGGATCACGTCGCCGGCCACGCTGACCGCCGACGCGTGGCGATCCAGCCGGTACGGGCCGCACGTCAAGCGTTCGCGGTCCACGCTGCTGCGCGTGCACTGGAGCCGGCGGCTGGTCAGGCGCAGACGCAGCAACAGTTCCGGCAGGCTGATCGGCGCGAGCACGATCTCGTCCGTTTCGTAATCCAGCAGGTCCACGGCGTCCATGCTGTCGCCCGGCGAGCAGATCAGGATCAGCGGCGCGCGCTGGACGCCGTGGCACGCGCGATGGACGAGCACGGGATGCTGCGGATCGATGCCCCGCTCCATGCTGATCAGGATCGCATCGAACTCGCGACGCGTGAGCGCGCGGGCGAAGGTCGTTTCGTCGTCGAACCGGTCGACGGCGATGCCGTTCGCGGCGAGATGGCTGCAGATTGCATCGCGCCGCGTCATGTCTTTGGAGAAAACCGCAAGATTCATTATCAGCTCGTTCCCTGTATGAGCAGGCAGGAAAGGCGTCGTCCATGCCGGCCGGCGGGCGGCTTCATGCGAGGAGCGATGTCATGGTTCCGACTGCGGCAACTGGATGCTCCGGCGACGGCGACGGGCTGCATCGTCGAAGGCGGATGCGATGAATGCTACATACGACCCCGGGCAAGGGAGCCGGATCGGTAAGCGGAGAATGTCAGGCGAAATCAGCGGAATACGCCGCAGCTATACGCAAATGGCGTCACCTGAAAAATAGCCACGTGGGAAACATTGGTATTGATTTTCAATGCCATTCCCATCATTGAATTCGCTTGAATTCGTTTAGCTTAATCGGTAAACAAATCAATGAAAAATGAGTTGATCGTGTCGCGCAAATTGTTATGCGGACCCCAGGAAAACCGCAATGCGATGAGATTATGCTGCATCCGGCAAACTTTCGTATTGCGCTTATCTGTAACGAATTGTCAATGAGGCTTCCCTTGCTTATTTCGCCTTGATTTGTTTATCTTGATGTGTAAACAAATTAATATCGACCGATTGCGCTGGCGACAATCTTTTATGTCGATTCGATTAAATCCGCAATGATTCCATTGTGTCGATTTATGCCGATTTTTCATGAAGTGCGCCTTCCATTCATCGCGCGTCGATTGATGGTATCGGTTCACCCGTTTCAAGGCACGACCGCTTCCGGTTGTGCGAGGTCGCGGTTCATCGCCGCCAGGTAGCGGCCGTCGAGGAACCGGCACTCGTGTTTCAGCATGCCGTAGAGGATGAAGTCGGTCCGGTCGGACGCCCCCTCGCGAATCACCCCTTCGCGCCGGAAGCCGAGATTTTCGTCGAGCCGCTGCGCGGCCGGGTTGTCGGCGCGGACGTAGCCGCTGATCCGGTTGCAGCGCAACAGGATGAACGGGAAGCGGAACGCCGCGCAGACGAATCCGGGCGTGATGACGTGCGGCGAGCCGGCCACCGCGAAATGCATCGCCACGTTGGGGCCGTTGTAGGCCTGATACACGACGCCGGCCACGAGTCGGCCATCTTTCTCGAGGCCGATCGCGTCGTCGTAGTTGGGGTAACGCGCTTCCCCCGTCAAGGACGCCACGAACTGCATCACGTCCTCGCTTCGATCCAGAATGAGCCGTCTCATGCCAATTGCGAGTGCCATGCGGCGAGGCGCGTCGCGCCCGCCGCGTCGTCCGTCGTATCCGGGCCGGCGGATTGCCGCTGCCGGTCCGGCCGTGCCCGCTGCGTCAGACGGTGACCGTCTGCCCTTGCGGATCCACCGGTCCCAGCCCCAACTGGCTGAGTTTTTCGACTTCCTTGCCGGTCGCCGCATCCTGCGCTTCGCCCTGGCTGCCGCGCAGGTCGCCCGCCGACACGCTGACATCGGACGCGTCGATCGTTTCGCGGCCCTGCGGCTGATGCTTGCCGTTCGTCGAGCCGGTGTTCAGGATCTCGGCTGCGGTGCTCTTGCCGCTGTCGAACGTGACCGAGCCGTCCGCGTTCTGCTTGCCGATGCTCTTGCCGCTCTTGTCGTAGATATTGCCCTGATCGTCCATCTGCACCTGCACCGTGCCCTTGTCGGTGCTCAGCTTCACGTTGTGCAGCCCCTGGCCGGCCTGTCCGGAGCCGCTCAGGCCGACCGGTAGCCCGCCGTTCGCATACGGCGAGTTGCCCGATGGCGGCACGCTGCCGTTCGGCGACGCGCCGTCGCCGAGCGTGATCGTGATGGTCTGGCCGCCGGTCGGCGCATTGCCCATGCCGAAGTTGGCGTTCTGGCCGCCACCGGGCACGCTGTTGCCGCCGTTGTTTTGCGGGTAGCTCACCGGGATCGTCGAACCGGCGTCCGGGCTGCCGTTTCCGTTGCCGTTCGGGCCGCGGAGATCGCCCGCCGACACGCTGACGTCGGACGCATCCATCGTTTCACGGCCTTGCGGCTGGTGCTTGCCGTTCGCCGAGCCGGTATTCAGGATTTCGGCCTCGGGGCTCTTGCCGCTGTCGAAGGTGAACGAGCCGTCCGGGTTCTGCTTGCCGATGCTCTTGCCGCTCTTGTCGTAGAGGTTGCCCTGGCTGTCCATCTGCACCTGCACGGTACCCTTGTCCGAGCTCAGCTTGACGTTGTGCAGCCCCTGGCCCGCGCCACCGAGGCCGTTCACGCCATTGTTACCGCCGGCCGGCGGCTTCAGGAGCGCGGCCAGCGAACCGGCGTCCAGCGTGAGGTTCACCGGCTGATTCGCCGACGATGCACCATTGGCGCCTGAATTGCCGAAGTCGGTCGGCGTGGTCGTCGACGGACTGACGGTAATCGTGATATTCGCGGCCATATCGGACACTCCTGTCTTTGATTGGAAGTATTTACCCGGCTTGCATTTCGTGCGGTCAATATAGGTGAGTGGATGACCCGACACGGGAACCGGCACGTATCGACGCGCATAAATACGAAGCGAAATATCGATTGCAACGCGTCATAATTACCTGACTCAAAATCGCGATCATGAAAAATTGACCGCTCCCTCTGCAATTGCCGGCTTCTTCGCCGATCGCCGGCGATTGCCGCGCCGCTAGCGCCGCCCCATCGCTGAACCGAGTGCCGATTCGAGACGGTCGGTTGGCGACTGCGCCATCAGCCTGACGATCGGATCGGGATCGTCCTTCATCTGCTTGGCCTGATCCTCGTCGAGCGGCTTCTGCGCGACACCGCCGGCCGCGGTCCGCAGGTGGGCGATCGCCTCCATCTTCGACATCCCGAGATCGCGCATCAGTTGCAATGCCGATGCGATGTCGCTGCCGCCGTCGGCTCGCCGGTCGTCGTCGACCGCCTTGCGATAGAACGCCTTCAACTCCTTGTGACGCACGCCGCCGCTCGCCTGCAGATAGGCGGGCGCCAGCGACTGGCGGCCGTGGCTTTCCTCCAGCATGCCGACCACGCGCGCGGCCGCATGCTTCTTCACGAGGTCGACTTCCTGCTTCTTGTTGTCGGTCGACTTGTTCTCGTCGAACAGGTCGAACTTGAGCGGCAGGAAGCGCCCGATGCGCTGCTGGTTGACGGTGTCGCGAATGCCGTCCCAATCGCCCTTTTCCGTCGCGCCCGGCTCGCCGTCGAACTGTTTCTCCAGCCGGTTGCGCATCGCGCCATCGGCGATGGCCGCCATCTTCTTGTCGCGGTAGTGCTGCTTGAGCGAGTGGGCGGCCTTGCGGTTGTCGAGCAGGTCGCGCCCCGACAGGATCGCGCCGCCTGCGATCGCCGCCGGCGCGGCGCCATGCGTGCCGACCGCGAGACCGACGCCGGCCCCGATCCCCACGGCCGACATGGTCGTCTTGATCGCTGACCGGACCACGCGGTTCTTGCCCTGGACCTCGGCGATGTAGCGCCCGGTCAGCACGTCGAGCATCTTCTCCCGCTGGGGGCCCTCGGGCTGATTCAGGATCGCCACCTTGAGATCGTAGCGGGACTGGAAGTCGGTCTTTCCCGCGACTTCCGACAACGGCACCTCGTGGCCGCCCGTCGCGACCTTCGGCTCGTCGGCGGAAGCCGGCCAGTTCCCCAACTGCTTCTGGTAGCGGCTCTTGCGCAGCGCGGACGAGCCCAGCTCCTGCGCCGCGTAGACCGTATTCACGCCTTCGTGCGCCAGGGCCAGCGCGGACGCCGGCGAGGCGGTCAGATGCGCCTTCGTCAGCCCCTGCACGATCCCGCCTTCCGGTTTCGTCCTGTTCAGCAGTTGGGGAAGCGCGTTCTCGTTGTCGACCTTGATCCATCGCCCGAATCTGCGTAGCGCCTTCGCGCCGACGGAGGCGTTCGGCACGAGCTGGCCCAGTGCTTCGCCATGCGGGCGCGGCGCGGCTTCCTTCTTGCCGGTGTTCGTCGTTCCGTCCGTCTTTTTGGGTGGGTCGTCGGCGCGCTTGCCCGTGGCCAGGTCGGCCGGCGGCGGGGTCGTGACGGTCGGGGTCGGCGACGCCGGCTTCGGTTTCGTCGCGTCGATCCCGCTGCCGGCTGCCTTGCCCGGTGTACTGGTAATCGCCTCGAAGTGCCCGTGCTGGTCCCAGACGACGACACGGTGCGTCGGCACCTGTCCCGCGCGATGCTGGCTGCCGTGAAACTGGCCGAGCGTCGTGACCGGATGCGTGTCGTCGACCCCCGCCTGCACGACACCGACCTGCATGTCGACCCCGAACTTCTCGTTCACGAGCGAGACGAGTGCCGCGCCGTGTCCGCCTTCGTTGGTGTCCAGCAGCAGCATCCTGCCTCTCTCGTCCGGGTGCTGCGCGTCGAAGCCGGCGCGGATCTCGCTCACCGCCTGGTCCAGCGCCGGACCGTCGAGGTCCGGCCTCGCGCACTGCACGAGCGCGTAAATCGAGCAGTTGTTGTCGCGGCCGCTGTTGCGGATCGGCTGCATGTCCTGACCGGCCAGCGACCGCTCGAAGCGCTCGTTGGACGCGCGAGTCGCGTCGAGTTGTGCGTTGCGCGCTGCCTGCGGCACATCGGCGACCACCGGCGTGTGCTTGTCCTTGCCGGAAGGCGGTTTGACGGACGGCGGCGTGACGGCCGGCGTGTCGACGCCGGCGGCTTCGCCGAAATACGTGTCGAATACGCGACCGAGACGCGCCACATGGTCGCCCGTTGCGGACGGATCCGCGGTCTCGGGCGTCTTGGCGGCCTTCGCGACCGGTGTCGTCCCGGTCTCCGTCTCGTGCAGTGTGGCCGCGACGACGGCCGGCACATGCCGGGGCTCGGACGGTTCGACCTCGCTCGTCTTGTCGGTGATCGATGCGGGCCGGCTTTTCGATTTCAGCGAAGCGAGCGACGTGTTCGAGCGTAGCGACGGCGATTTCCTGACGGTGAAGCCCGTCGCGCGCTCGCGGCCCGGCAGCGCGCCGGGCCGCGCGACGCCATCCAGCGCCTTCAGCGTTTCCGCGCCCCAGTCGGACGGCGATTCCCGCGGCGTCTCCGCCGACTTCCTGGGCGAGCGCGTATCCAGCCCGGCAAGCTGCGGTGGCGGCGTCGCGACCGGAGGAGCCTTCTGCTTCGCCTTGCGTTCGCCGGACGTCGTCGAGGGCTCGGGCTGCCGCCGCTCGAGCACGGCATTGCTGATCTTTCGGAACATGGGGATCTCGCGGCAGGATCGTATTGCGCGCTACGTTGGCATAGTGCGGGCGCGGATCCGGCAGCGATACGAAGCGAGCGCCACTTTCGCGAAGGCCGTTCAGGCTCGTCCGCGCACGGATGCCGACAGCGGCGCTGCGCGTTGCGCGGTGAATGCGAAAAGACGTTCGGGGATCCGAATGCGTCACGGTTTCAGGCATGACGCATCCACTACACTCGATTCGACCTGTCCGGCGACCGTCGCATCTTCCCCGGAACACCGTTGCCTGACCGGGGCCGCCGGCGTCCTCCCGATTCTCCCTGGAGCATTTCCACCATGAAAATTTCGTCTGCCCGCAACGGTGCCGTTTCCGAACACACGCAGGACAGCCCGATCGAGCCTTCCGCGGGAAAGCCGCGGGCGCCTGCAGCATCGTTGGGAAAGCTATCCGACTTGTCGTCGATGGCGCGCCCGAAGCGCGGCGCAGGTGCAACGGGTGCCACGATGGGCGCGGACAACGGCACGACGCCGTTTCACGCCGGCACGCAGAACGATTGCGGCCTGCATACCATCGCGTCCCTCACCGGCTGGTCCGAACCCACCGTGGTGCAGAAGCTCGGGCTGTCGGAGCAGGACGTGAAAGACATCAGCGCGCACGGCATGCAGCCCGATACGGTGACCGCCGCGTTCAAGCACATCAACAACGGCAACGTCGAGCATCGTCAGGGCACCGCCGACGATCTCGTCAAGGGGCTCGCGCAATTCCCCGAAGGTCACCAGTTCGCGCTCGGCATGCAACGCGATTCGGGCATCGGTCACCTGGTGTCCGCGAAACGGGTCGGCGACCGTCTCGACATCACCGACCGTCAAATCAACCAGACCACATCGGTCCGCAACGAGCAGGAGCTTCAGCAATACCTGCAGCAACAGGGTGCATCGAAAATCCACACCTGGTACGACAAGTAAGCCGCGTACCGGCAACCGGTTCCCTGCCCGATCCGGTCGGGCAGCGCCGGCGAGCAGATCGGCGCGTTGACGGCGACGCGCCTGACACACGGCAACACCGTTGCGCGTGGCCGTTCCCGCGATTGCACCGCTGTCACCGATCTGCCACCGTCGACCGGTAGCGTTCGGGGCTGACCCACGCTATCGACAGACGGATTCGCCATGCAGCGCACGTCGCGCGCCACGCCCCACGTCTATGCGGCCACGTCCCGCGCCCTCGCCGTCAGCCTCGCGATCAACCTGCTGCTGCTCACTGTCGAGACGGTCGCGGCGTGGTCCGCGCATTCGTCGGGGTTGCTCGCGGACGTCGCCCACGCGGCGATCGATCTCGCCGCCGATGCGCTGATTCTCGTCGCGTGCCGGCTCGACGCGCGCCTGCCGCCGGCGCGGCGCCCGACCTACGAACCGCTCGCGCTCGCGGGCCTCGGCGCGTTGCTCGTTGCGACCGGCGCGCAGATGATCTGGCACGCGGCAAACCGTTTTGCCACGCCGCCCGTCGTGCAGCCGGGCGCGACGGCGCTCGCGCTCGTCGCGCTCACGCTCGTCGGCAAGGCCGGGCTGTCGCACTGGATGCTGCGCAAGGCGCGCGAGACCGGCTCCGCGCTGCTCGAGGCGAGCGGCTGGCATGTGCGGACCGATGCGCTGTCGTCGCTGCTGGCGGCGCTCGCGATGAGCGCGGCATGGGTCGGTTTCGGTCGTCTCGACGATCTGGCCGCGCTGGCGATCGGCGCACTCGTGATCCGCACGGGTGTGGGTTTCATCCGGCGCGGCTGTGTACAGTGGCCGGCGCTGTCGGCATGGGCCGATCGGTCGACGCGCGGCTCGTGAACGCAGCGGGCATCGCCCTGCATTAGCCGCTATCGGCGATGAATGGAGAAGAGGCTCGCGCGGTGCGAGCCTCTTTTGCATGACGTCGCCGCCCGCATCGTGCCATACGCGACACGTCGCCCCCTGTCGATGTATCGCCAGACGAATGCGGCCGGTTCCGATGGATCGACCTTGATGGTCGCTTACCCGAGCGGCACGACACTCCCGAGCAGAATCCGCACGAGCGTCGCCTGGCGCGTGACTCCTGTCTTCGAGAAGATCGCGCGCAGGTGCGTACGCGCCGTGTTCTTGCTGATCCCCGATTCCTCCGCGGCTTCCTCGAGCGTCAACCCGTTCGTCAGCAGCAGCGCGAGCGACGTCTCGGCGGGCGTCAGGTCGAACAGCTTGCGGATGATTTCCTGCGCGCCCTGCGGCTTGCGGTCGGGGTCGCGCAGGAACAGCGTGACGGCCGGCCGCCGCTTGTTGTCCTCCGACCAGTCGGACAGCAGCACCGTGCGCACCAGCAGCCCGAGGCGCGGCTTGTCGAAGCTGCGCGTGATCGGCATCGCCTCGACGGTCGCCGCGGCCGTGCCGTGGTGCCCCATCACCGCATGGCGGATCAGCCGTTTCAGCGTGCGGTTCTCCTGCGCATCGGTCGCCTCGATCGTGCCGCGCGCAATCGTCAGACCGTTGTTCTGCTTGAGGATCTCGTCGGCCACGCTGTTCAGGTCGATGATCGTGCCGTTCTCGTCGAGCGTGATCGTGCCGATCTGCATCCGGTTGATCGCATTCGCATAGATCGAGCGTTCGACCTCGGCCGTGTCGAGCCGCGAATGCAATTCCACCGCGCGTTTCAGGTGCGGCAGCAGCAGCGCGCAGATCGCCTTGTCGCGCGCGGAAAACTGCTTCGACGCATGGTTGCGGCACACGCGGAAGCGGCACTCGACGCCCGACGCCGTGCGCAGGTCGGCGCCGAGGATATAACGCACGTCCTGCGGCTTCAGGAACTGCTTGTACAGCTCGCTCGACAACCAGCCCGTGTCGCCGAACACGTCGTCGACCGTGACCACGCGATCGGCCGGCAGGCCGACGAACGGGTCGAGCGAATAGTAGTAGTTGTTGTACGACGCCTCGCCGTCGCCCGGCACCACTGGGCCGAATTCCGACGCGTGCACGGACAGCGGCGCGCGGCGGTCGCTGGCGGCCGCGCGCAGGATCAGCGTCACGTAGTTCGCCTGCAGCCAACGGCGGACCAGTTCGAGCGCGCCGGCCCATGGCGGCGTCTCCAGCGGCCCCTGGTAGATGCGCGCCATCAGTTCGCTGAAATCCGCGACGCCGATGTCGGCCTCGTCACTGGTTGCCTGGCTCTCTTGCGGAGCCCATCTCGTCTCCATCAGCACGCTCCATCCTCCATACGGCATGTTTCCGGCGCGACCCAACCGCGCCGCCATGATTAAGACGCGTCTAAATTCCGGCGTCATCGGGAGATTCACTGAATGGTGAGAATTGGCCATCCGTGCGAACGAACCATCGTCCGATCGGATGATGTGGCGCCCTGCCCGCTGCGCTGGAATGCCCGTCAGGCCGTGCCGGCAAGCGTCCGGCGCGGACTCAGGGAAAACCGCGACACGGGTTTACCTGATTCAAAACGCATCCGATTCAGACAGGAGTCCCCATGCCGCTCGACCCACAGGCGCAGGCGCTGCTCGCCGCGTTTGCCCAGGCACCCGCGATCGATTTCGCGCAGCTGACCGTTCCCGCGTATCGCGCAAGCCTTGCCGCCGGCGGCGCGTTCGCCCCGGGCGATGCCGTCGCCGCCGAGGAGGACTGGCGGATTCCGCTGTCGGGCCGTCAGTTGTCCGCACGGCTGTATCGGCCCGCCACTGATGGGCCGTTGCCGCTGACCGTGTTCTTCCACGGCGGCGGCTTCGTGTCGTGCGGGATCGATACGCATGCGAACCTGTGCCGCAGCCTTGCCACCCGGGCGCGCACGCTCGTGCTGTCGGTCGACTACCGGCTTGCGCCCGAGGCACGCTTCCCGGCGGCCGCGCACGACGCATGCGACGCGGTGCGCTGGGCCGCCGCCAGTGCGCGCGATCTCGGCGCGCGCGCCGGGGCGATCGCCGTGGCCGGCGACAGCGCCGGCGGCAATCTCGCGGCGGTCGCCGCGCTGCAGTTGCGCGGCTCGGGCATCGCGATCGCGCACCAGTTGCTGCTGTATCCGGTCGTCGATTGCGCGACCGAGCATCCGTCGTACGAAACGCTCGGCAACGGCTATTTCCTGACGGCGGACGCGATGCGCTGGTTCAAGCACCACTATTTCGACGACGGCGCCGATCGCGCGTCGCCGCTCGCGAGCCCGCTCGCCGCGCCGGACGTCGCCGGCGTGGCGCCGGCGACGATCGTCAGCGCCGAATTCGATCCGCTGCGCGACGAGGCCGAAGCGTATGCGCTGCGCCTCGCGCAGGCCGGCACACCGGTGGCGCTCGTGCGCTGGCCGGGCCAGCTTCATGGTTTCGCGAGCATGCTCGGCGCGATCGATGCAGCCGACCGCGTGCTGACCTTCGGCGCCGACGCGCTGCGTCGCGCGTTCGATTTGACGGAGGCACGATGACGCTCGCCGGCACGCTGGAGATCGTCGACGAACTGCGGGCGGGCCGGATGGTCCTGCTCGTCGACGAAGAGGATCGCGAGAACGAAGGCGATCTCGTGATCGCGGCCGATCACGTGACGCCCGACGCGATCAATTTCATGGCGCGCTTCGGGCGCGGGCTGATCTGCCTCACGCTGACCGCCGAGCGCTGCGAGCAGTTGAAGCTGCCGCCGATGGCCGATCACAACGGCACGCCGTTCGGCACCGCGTTCACCGTCAGCATCGAGGCGGCCGACGGCGTGACGACCGGCATTTCGGCGGCCGATCGCGCGCACACGATCCGCGCGGCGGTGCGGGCCGGCGCCCGCCCGGACGATCTCGTGCAGCCCGGCCACGTGTTCCCGATCGCCGCGCGCCCCGGCGGCGTGCTCGTGCGTGCGGGACACACCGAGGCCGGCTGCGATCTCGCGGCGCTCGCGGGGCTCACGCCCGCGTCGGTGATCTGCGAGGTGATGAACGACGACGGCACGATGGCGCGGCTGCCCGAGCTGAAGGCGTTCGCCGCGCATCACGGGCTGAAGATCGGCACGATCGCCGACCTGATCCATTACCGACGCGAACACGAGTCGCTCGTCGAGCGCATCGGCGAGCGGCCGCTGCATACGCCTTGGGGACGATTCCGCGCGATCGAGTATCGCGATACGGTGCACGGCGCGCCGCATCTCGCGCTCGTGCGCGGCGAGCCCGATCCGTCGACGCCGGTGCTGACGCGCGTGCACGAATGCCATTCGCTGCTCGACCTGCTCGATGCGGAGCCGTCCGCGCACTCGTGGCCGCTGCACGCCGCGCTGCAACGGATCGACGCGGCCGGCTGCGGGGTGGCGGTGCTGCTCGACTGCGACATGCGTGGCGACGCGACGCGGGTGCCGACCGGCCATGCGCGCCGCGACGGACGCGTGACGGGGATCGGCTCGCAGATCCTGCGCGAGCTCGGCGTGCGGCGGCTGAACGTGCTGTCGAGCCCGTTCCGGCTGCCGGCGTTGTCGGGGCATGACCTCGAGATCATGGCGTTCATTCCGCTCGGCGACGACGATCCGGAAAGCGCGCGGAGCGTGCAGGCGAATCCGCTGCGGGCGGCGTGAGGTGTCGACGCGGGATGGCCGGCGGGGTCTTCATTTGACAGTCTATCGTTTGTTTTTATTGAATACAGCCTATCATTTGTATTTTGACAATACATACCATAGGCTGTATTTTCAGATTACAAACGACCGCTTGTCATCCTGCGGAGCGCCCGATGGCTTTTCCTGTCCAGACCCTGACCCAACTGCGTCCGATACTCGTCGGCTTCCGGAAAGCCGCGGGCCTCACGCAGGCGCAATTGGCTGCCCGTCTGGGCGTCACGCAACAATCCTACGCGCAACTCGAGGCCAACCCGTCGGCGGTCAGCATCGAGCGGCTCTTCAAAGTGCTGAACGCGCTCGGCGTTCACATGACGCTCGCACTGGGCAAGCAGGACGTGTCGGCGGCATCGGCCGATCCCGTGCCGGTGCCCGATGCCGCGCCGGCGGTTCGGAAACCGACCTCGAGCAAGCGCAAGCAGGAAACGGCCCGCGGCACCACGCCCGCCAAGAATCCAGCCAAACCTGCAACCGGCGCCAAGCGCAAGCGGCCCACTGACGCAGCACCCGGCAAGCCCCGGGTTTCGAAGCGGGAGGACTGGTGACGATGGCCACGCGTGGCCGCCACGACCGGCTCGACCTGTGGATGAACGGCATTCCGGTCGGCTACTGGGAAGTCCGGCGCGGCATCGAGCGCCTCGTCTACCTGCCTGAATGGCTCGACGATCCACAGGGGCGGCCGCTGTCGCTGTCGTTGCCCTTCACGCCCGGCAACCAGCCGCACCGGGGCGCGATCGTCGCCGATTACTTCGACAACCTGCTGCCGGACAGCGAGCCGATCCGCCGTCGCATCGCGCAGCGTTACCGGCTCCGCTCGACGGCGCCGTTCGAGCTGCTCGCGTCGATCGGCCGCGATTGCGTCGGCGCGATCCAGATGCTGCCGCCCGGTGAGACGCCCGTCGATCTCGAGGCGATCGACGGCATGACGCTTGACGACGCGGACGTCGCCGACGTGCTGCGCCACGCGACCGCCACGCCGCTGCCCGGCCGCGCGGAGCTGGAAAGCGACCTGCGCCTGTCGATTGCCGGCGCGCAGGAAAAGACCGCGTTGCTGCGTCAGGGAAACCGCTGGCTGCGGCCATTGGGCAGCACGCCGACGACGCACATCTTCAAGCTGCCGCTCGGACGCGTCGGGAACATGCAGGCCGACATGCGGACGTCCGTCGAAAACGAATGGCTATGCTCGACGCTCGTCGCCGCGTACGGCCTGCCGGTCGCACCGTGCGAGATCGGCCGGTTCGACGACCAGAAAGCGCTGATCGTCGAGCGCTTCGACCGGCGTCCATCGCGCGACCGCACGTGGATCCTGCGATTGCCGCAGGAGGACATGTGCCAGGCGACCGGCACGCCCGCAGGCGCGAAATACGAATCCGACGGCGGCCCCGGCATCGAGACGATCATGGGCATCCTCGCGAATTCGGCCGACGCTGCGCGCGACCGGATGAATTTCTTCGTCGCGCAGCTCGTGTTCTGGGTGCTGGCGGCGATCGATGGCCACGCGAAGAACTTCAGCATCGCGCATTTGCCCGGCAACACCTACCGCAGCACGCCGCTGTACGACGTCCTGTCCGCGCATCCGATCATCGGCACGCGCCGCAACCAGCTTCCGCCGCGCCGCGCCCGGCTCGCGATGGCCGTGTGCGGGAATAACCGGCACTACGTGATCGGCGAGATCCAGCCGCGCCACTGGATCGCGCAGGGCCGGCGTGTCGGCCTGACCGAAGACGACGTGCACGCCGCGATGGCAGCCGTCGTCGCGCGCACGGAACCCGCGATCACCGAGGCTGCAGCGCAGATCCCGGCGGCGTTTCCGGCGGACGTGGCGGATGCGATCTTCGAGGGCATGCGACGGCAGGCCCGCAAGCTGGACGCGGCCGGGTAGCCTCGGCCGTCGCCCGCGGCGATACGCTACGCGCCGGCGGCGAAGCGCCGGCAATGCTCCAGATACCCCGCTTCATGGCTGCTCACGAGCTGGACGATGCTGTTCCACAGCCACATCGGGGCATCGATCGTCTTCGCGCGGTTGCGGCCGAGTTCGGTGCGCCACGCCGCGCGTGTCGGCTTGTCCATCTGGCGCGCGTGGGCCACGCCGACCACCGCACCGAGATAGCGCGCGACGTCACGCGCATCGTCCTCGGCGAGCAGATCGATGTCGAGCTTCAGGTCCTGCGGCAGCAGTTCGCGGATCACGACCGCGCGATCGAGCAGGCGGGCAGCCAGCATCCGCTCGCCGAGGGCCGGCGACAGATGCCGTGCGCCTTCCACGACGCGCTCGGCGTTGTCGCGCGGCATCGCGGCCGTTTCGTCGCGCGGTGCAGCGGCCGCCACGCCCTCCTTGATGTCCATCAGACACAGGTCGTCGCCGTCGCTCACGTCGCCGTCGATGTCGAGCAGCACCGCGTAGCGCAGCCGTCCCAGCGAACTGCAGCCCTTCACCCAGTACGCCGCGTCGAGCACGTCGACCTTGCCCCCGTCCTTGCGGCCCTTGAGGCTCGTCGCGAGTGACGCGATCGCATCGTCGCCGAAGAGCTTGCCGATCGCACGGGATTCCTTCGCACTCAGCGGCCAGAAGCGACGGCCAAGCGGAATCGTCGGCGCGAGCCCTTCGATCCGTTCGACCGCGAGTTGCCGCCACGAGCGGCGCATGGCCTGCTTCATCACGAGGTGCACGGGTTCGGGGCGTTCGGGCAGCTTCGCGTGGCGGCTGCCGAATGCCGACGTATAACCCGCCGTCATCGCCTCCATCATGTGCACGATCGTCAGGCCCGCCAGTGCGGACCCGCGCGCGGCCGTCGCCAGCGAAAGCCCGAGGCGGATCAGGTCGTGAACGGGATTGCCGATGACCGTCTGGTCGAGATCCCGGATCTGCACGTCGACCTTCCCTTCGCTGTTCGCGACCGGGCCGAGATTGCCGGTATGGCAGTCGCCGCAGATCCAGATCGACGGCCCGTGCGGCAGTGCGCTGCCGTTGGTTTCGACGAGCCATTCGTAGAAACGCGCCGTATTGCCGCGCACGTACGCGTGGGGTGAACGCGCCATCTTCCGACGGCGCTGTTCGGTGAGGATCGCCTGGCGCCCGGCGGGTTTCGGCATGCGAGTCTGCTTTTGTTTCTGCTTCGGCTGTGACTGGCTGCTCATTCGGTTCTCCGGATGTTCCTGTCGTGTGTGCGGCATGCCGCTTCGTCACGATGCCATTGATCGATGCCATTCTGCAAACCGGCAGCGTCGCCAAAGTCCGAACCCCCGGCCTGCCGTCTCATGCTTCATTCGGCCGGATCGGGGCCATCCACCTGGACGATGCGCGCCGGTGCGGGTTGCGCACAATGACCGTCGAACCCATTCCCGACGTCTTCCCGACATGGAACCCACCGAACTGTCTCCCGCGTTCAGCCCGCTGCAGATCGGCCCGCTGACGCTGCGCAACCGCCTGATCAAGTCCGCCACCAACGAGGGCATGACGCCGAACGGCGTGCCGTCGCGCGCGCTCGTCCGCTTTCACGAACGCATCGCCGAAGGCGGCGCCGCGCTGACGACCGTCGCGTACTGCGCGATCAGCGACGACGGCCGCACGTTCGTCGACCAGGCGCGGCTCGACGCGCCGACGGTCCGCCAGTTCCGCGCGCTGACCGATGCCGTCCATCGCCACGGCGCCGCCGCATCCGCGCAGATCACGCACGGCGGCTGCTTCACGTTCCTGCCGTCGCTGTCGACCAAGCGGCCATTGAGCGCGTCGGGCGGCTTCAACAAGGTCGGCGTGATGAGCGGCCGCTTCCTGAAGCAGGCGATGACGCGTGACCAGATGTCGATCATCGCCGACGAATTCGCGCAGGCCGCACGCCATGCGCGCGACGCCGGCTTCGACGCAGTCGAGATCCACATGGGGCACGGCTATCTGCTCAGCCAGTTCCTGTCGCCGCTGTACAACCGCCGCCGCGATGCGTATGGCGGCGACGCGGCGCGGCGTGCCGCGTTCCCGGCCGAGGTGCTGCGCCGCGTGCTCGATGCGGTGGGCCGCGACCTCGCCGTCGTCTGCAAGATCGGCGTGACCGAAGGTGTGCGCGGCGGCGGTACGGCCGACGATGCCTGCGAAGTCGCGCGGCGGCTCGAAGCCGAAGGCGCGCATCTGCTCGTGCTCAGCGGCGGGATGAACGTCGAATCGGTGTGGCAGCTGTTCGGCAGCCCGTTGCCCGGCGAGGCCCGCGCGAATGCCGACAACGCGATCGTGCGCGCGGCAATGGCGTTGCAGAAGCTCACCGAGCCGAAGATGGGCGCGTTTCGGGAGATGTATTTCCTCGAGCACTCGAGGAAGGTGCGCGCGGCCGTCAGGATGCCGCTCGCTTACCTCGGCGGCGTGCGTTCACGCGGGAACGTCGAGCGGGCGATGCGCGAAGGGTTCGATGCGGTGGCGCTCGCACGTGCGCTCGTGTTCGAACCGGATTTCGTCAACGGGCTGCGCGACGGCCGGCTCGCGCAGTCGGGCTGCACGTCGTGCAACCGTTGTGTCGTGTCGATGTACACGCCGGGCGGCACCGCGTGCGTGCTGCGCGAGCCGAACGACCCCGCGCCGAACCGCGTGCCGGCCGCAGGCATCTGAGGTTTGACGTGAACGCGTGATGCCCGACGCCTGATGCCTGATGCCTGATGCGGGCGCCGCGGCCGCTCAGCCGGCGTCGCGTGCGCGGGCGAGTGCCGCGAGATTCCCTTCGCCGAACCCGTGGTGCCCCTTGCGCTGCACGATTTCGAAGAAGATCTCGCCGGGCCGGCGCTTGACGAAGGTCTGGAAGAACAGGCGCGGCACGCCGTCGCTGCCGATCTCCCCGTCGACCAGCACCGCGCGGCGGCGCAGCGCATCGAGGTCGACGCCGTGCCCCGGCAGCCGTGCGTCGACGTCGTCGTAATAGCGGGCCGGCGGCTCGACGAATTCGACGCCGTTCGCCCGCAGCGCATCGACGCAGGACAGGATGTCGTCGGTGGCCAGCGCGACGTGCTGCACGCCCTCGCCGGGGTGGTCGGGCAGGTACGCATGCATCAGCTCGGTGCGCCGCGTGCCTTCCTCATAGACCGGAATCCGCACCGCGCCGCACGGCGACACCATCACACGCGATTCCTCCGACACGTGCCAGTGCGCATCGATTTCGTGGATCTCGCGAAAATGCAGCAGGTCGTGGTAGAAATCCAGCCACTCCTGCATGCGCCCTGCGCCGACGGTCTGCGTGAAATGATCGACTTGCTGCAGCCCGACACCCACGCAGTCGAGGTCGGTATGTGCGGTTGCGATGTCGATCGGCCGGAAATCGATGTCGAAGATGGAAATATCGCCGACGCCGCCGCGCTGGCCGTCACGCCCGCGCCAGCGGTCGACGAAATAGAGGTGCGAATCGCCGATGCCCTGGATCGCCGGAATCTTCAGCTCGCCGACGCCGACCTTCTCGCCCTCGAACGCCCACGCGCCGAGTTCGATCGCCCGCTCGAACGCGCGCCGGGCGCTGGCCACGCGCAGCCCGATCGCGCAGACGCCCATCCCGTATTCCTCCGCGTAGCGCGCGGCGAACGAGTCGGGCTCGGCGTTGATCAGGAAGTGCATCTGCCCTTGCCGGTAGAGCGTGACGTTCTTGCTGACGTGGCGTGCGATCGCCTTGAAGCCGAGCTGCTCGAAGCGCTGCGCGAGCGTTTCCGGTACCGGCGCCGCGAACTCGACGAACTCGAGGCCGGCCATCCCGAGCGGATTGGCAGCCGGATCGGCAGCGGGCGGCGTATCGCAGGACAGGGGGTGGGAATTGCCGGGCATTCCAGTCTCCGGGGGCATGCGTCGATGGGGATGGCGCTCGTTGCGTGCGGAAGGCGCGGCCAGGGTGGCGACCGCGCGTCCGCTCCGAACAGGCGAGTTTTCAATGCGCCAATTTTAACCAGTTCGTTCACGGCGGCACACCCTGGCCAAACGGGATATCGTCCCGCCGCCTAGTGCAAACCCGAAAAGCGTTCGATAATCGCACGGACTTGAACGCTAATCGCGCACTCTGTCCGATTGGCCAATTGCCGCCGTGCGGCGCGCGCCCTATTCTCCGTTCACTCATCGACTTCAATGCAGCATCGGACGCGGCGCCGCCACGATTCCACGATGCGCCGTGCCAGGAGACATCGCCATGACCCCAACCTTCGACACCCTCGACGCCGCAGCCGGCGCCCGCATACGCAGCCAGGCCCGCAAGGCCGCGATCGGCAGCTTCGTGGGCGCCGTCGTCGACTGGTACGACTTCCTGCTGTACGGGATCGTCGCCGCGCTGGTATTCAATTCCGAGTTCTTCCCGAAAGTCAGCCCGACGATGGGCACGCTCGCGGCGTTCGCGACCTTCGGCGTCGGCTTCCTGTTCCGGCCGCTCGGCGGCGTCGTGTTCGGCCACTACGGCGACCGGCTCGGCCGCAAGCGGATGCTGGTGCTGACCGTGATGCTGATGGGGCTGTCGACGGTCGCGATCGGCCTGCTGCCGGCGTTCTCGACGATCGGCTGGTGGCGCCCGTGCTGCTGGTGCTGATGCGCGCGATCCAGGGTTTCGCGGTCGGCGGCGAATGGGGCGGCGCGGCGCTGATGGCCGTCGAGAGCGCGCCGAAGCAGAAGAAGGCGTTCTACAGCAGCGGCGTGCAGGTCGGCTACGGCGTCGGCCTCGTGCTGGCCACGGGCATCGTGTCGATCCTGAGCCACACGCTCGGCGAGGCCGCGTTCAAGTCGTGGGGCTGGCGCCTGCCGTTCGTGTTCAGCAT
Source organism: Burkholderia sp. AU38729 (assembly GCF_020419725.1). Classification (NCBI taxonomy): domain Bacteria; kingdom Pseudomonadati; phylum Pseudomonadota; class Betaproteobacteria; order Burkholderiales; family Burkholderiaceae; genus Burkholderia; species Burkholderia sp. AU38729. The sequence continues at coordinate 95,668 of NZ_JAIZQO010000002.1, forward strand.
CGTGCTCGTGCTGATCGGGCTGTGGGTGCGCAAGAACATGGACGAATCGCAGGAGTTCGTCGAGAAGGTCGAACACGGCAACCGCAAGTTGCGCCTGCCGGTGCTGGAAGCGCTCACGCGTCATCCGAAGGCATTCCTGCTGATCATCGCGCTGCGCCTGGCCGAACTGTTCACGATGTATATCGTCACCGCGTTCGCGCTCAGCTATTCGACGACGAACCTCGGCATGTCGCGCGACCTGTTCCTGAACATCGGCCTGCTGGTGGGCGCGGTGAGCTGCGTGACGATCCCGTGCTTCGCGTGGCTGGCCGACCGCTACGGCCTGCGCCGCATCTACCTGATCGGCGCGCTGATCGGCCTCGCGTCCGCGGTGCCGTTCTTCGTCGCGCTGGAAGCGCGGTCGCTCGCATGGATCGTGATCTTCTCGATCCTGCTCGCTAACGCCGCGCACGACATGGTCGTGAGCGTCCAGCAGCCGCTGTTCACCGAGCTGTTCGGCGCCGAGTACCGCTATAGCGGCGCGGGCGTCGGCTACCAGTTCGCGAGCGTGGTCGGCGGCGGGTTCACGCCGTTCATCGCGGTCGGCCTCGTCAGCGTGGCCGGCGGCTCGTGGCACCTCGTCGCCGGTTATCTCGCGGTGGGCTGCCTGATCTCGCTGGTGGTCGCCGCGCGGATGCGGGCGGCGCAGTAACACGCTGACCGGATGGCCGGCCCGATGCGCGGCCGGCCATCCCGCGTGGCTCGACGATGACCTGCAATGGCGCCACTGCCTCGCGTTCGAGCGCACGACGTCAAACACTGTCAGTTACACGCGTCGATTCGCCCTTTTCCCCGCTGAACATGCCACGCCGCGTGCCGACCAATGGCATCATATGGGCCTACGTCAGTCACCGATACGCCCCCATATCATGTCGAATCTCATCGTCCACGGCGGCACTCCGCTGCGCGGGGACATCAAGCCGTCCGCGAACAAGAACGCCGTCCTGCCGATTCTGTGCGCCACCCTGTTGACCGATCAGCCGCTGCGCCTCATCGGCGTGCCGGACATCACCGACGTGCGCAAGATCCTCGACATCTTCCGCACGCTCGGCAGCGACGTGTCGGTCGACTTCACGACGGGCCTGCTCGAACTCCACCATCGCAACACGAAATTCGATCCGGCCGTTCACCGGCTGCCGGAAGCGATGCGCTCGTCGATCATGCTGATCCCCCCGCTGCTCGCGCGCTTCGGCGTCGCGCGCCTCGAGAACGACGTGAAGGGCTGTACGCTCGGCGTGCGCGAGATCGATCCGCACGTCGAGGTATTCGAGCGCTTCGGCGCGCACATCGAGCGCACGCCCGATTCGCTGATCGTCCGTACCGACGGCCCGTTGACGGCCAACGACCACTGGCTCGACTACGCGTCGGTCACGACCACCGAGAACTTCGCGCTCTGCGCGACAGCCGCCAACGGCACGTCGACGCTGATGAACGCCGCGTCCGAGCCGCACGTGCAGGAGTTCTGCCAGTTCCTCGCGATGATCGGCGTCGCGATCGAGGGCATCGGTACGTCGCGGCTGTGCGTGACGGGCGGCCGCAAGCTCGGCGGCGGCGAGTTCCGCTTCGCGGAGGATTTCCACGAGATCGCGACGTTCCTCGCGCTCGGCGCGATCACCGGCGGCGACATCACGGTGCGCAACTCGTCGCCCGAACATTTCCCGCTGATCGATCGCACGTTCGCGAAGTTCGGCGTGACCGTCACGCACCGCGACGGCTGGTCGCGCGCGGAACGCGACGGCCCGCTGCGCGTGCGCCGGCCGTTCACGCAGAACATCCTCACCAAGGTCGAAGCCGCGCCGTGGCCGTACCTGCCGGTCGACCTGCTGCCGATCTTCATCGCACTCGGCGTGCGTGCGGAAGGCAGCGCGATGTTCTGGAACAAGGTGTACGACGGCGCGCTCGGCTGGTCCGGCGAACTGTCGAAGTTCGGCGCGCACGTGCTGCTGTCCGATCCGCACCGGCTGATCACGTTCGGCGGGCTGCAGCTGACGCCGGCGCGCGTCGAGAGCCCGTACATCATCCGCGTCGCGATCGCGCTGCTGATGGTGGCCGCGAGTATCGAAGGCCGCTCGGAAATCATGAACGCGCTGCCGATCCGCCGTGCTCACCCGCACTTCGTCGAGAACCTGCGCTCGGTCGGCGCGAACGTCGAATGGACGAGCAGCGAGTAAAGCCCTGACGGTACGGCGCAAGCGCTGCGAACAGCCGTACCATCCTCCCCACCCGGCCGGCGCCTGCGCCGGCCGCTCCCTCCTGCTTTACTCGCCTCCCCCGCAATCGACATCGCCGCCGCCCATGTGGTCGAACCCGTAGAGCATCACGGCCGTCGTGCCGCGCGCGGGGTTGCTCGGGCGTTTCGCCAGGCCTTCATCGAGCGGAGACGACGGATACTGGACACTCGTGTCCATCAGGTTGCCCGGCTCCGAGCGCAGCTCCGCTTCGGTCAGCTTGCTCCCTTCCGCGCGCGGCAGCCCGAACGCCTTGCGCACGTCCGCTTCGTTCCATGTTCCCTTCAGCGTGACGGTGACCATCTGCAGCCTGCCTTGCTCCCAGTCGAGATCGACCTTCGTCGCGAGCGGATGCACGCTGGCCGCGAGCCGGTCGGGGAACGCCGGGCCCTCGTAGTAGGCCTTCGTGTTCTTGCACGCGTCGCCGGTGTTCCGGTACTGCTTCAGCGCGCAATTGAAGCGCTTGTCACGGTAGCCGAAGGACGTTTCGACGTAGCAGCCGAATTTCGGTGACGTCATGCGCGGCCACGCGCGGATGTCGGCGGTCGGACGCGGCAATGACGTGTCAGCCGAGGAGTTGGCAGCGGCAAGTAACGGCACGAACGCGGTGTACGCGATAAACAGGGATTGTCGGATTTTCATGTCCAGTTCAAGTCGATGCCGGGTTTGGCCCGATGTCATGTTCGCCTGCGCTGACAGACGCGCGGGGCGGGCAACTGAAACCGTCGGTACTCACGCGAACGGATTTTTCAGCACCGGCCCGCCCTCCACACACAAGCCGTCGTGCATGTCCTCGGTGTAGAGGTATTCACAGCCCTCGATCGAAGCGCTTGCAACGATACACGCGTCGTAAAACGACAAGCCGTGCCGCTCCGCCAGCTTTCGCCCCAGGTCGTGTGTATCGACCGAGATCGGCACGACACGGCACAAACCCCTGATCGGCTCCAGAAACTGCCCCACGTCGATCCACGGCATCCGCAATTTGCGACTGCAGACACTGGCTACCTCGTTCAATACTTGGACACTGATGGTCGGCCGCCGAAGCAGGAGCGACTCGGCCAGGTTCGCCTTGCGATCGTCCTCGGACAACAGATAAAGCACGACGTTGCTGTCGACGAACGATCGCGTCGCATCAGTCCCGCTCATTCGCATCATCCCGGCTGAACTTGAAATCGGCGGGCAACTTGCCACGGAAACGCCGCAACCGCTGCAGAAGCTCTTCGGGCCTGGGCTTGCGACTCACGGCGAAAACGCGAGGGCTATCGACCACGATTTCGATGTCGTCACCTTCGCGAAGCTCCAGAGCGTCGACCACACTGGCCGGAAGGCGGACGGCCAGACTATTGCCCCACTTTGCAACCTGCATATGGACCTCCTTGGATATACGTCTTCAATTGTATATCCCAGTCTCCCGTCGGCAAAGCTGGCCAAATGGGGGATCCCGTCCTCCGCACGCCATCCACCTAAAAAGGTGCGCGATAATCGCCCATTCACGCGCGATGACCGCGCATTCCGACGCCTGCTCACGATGACGAAAAAGCCCGAACTCGACCGACGCGACTGGATAGCCGGCCTCGAAAAAGGCCTGGCGATCCTCGAGGCGTTCGACAGCCAGCATGCGCGCATGACGCCCACCCAGGCCGCCGCGCGCACCGGCCTCACGCGCACGGCCGCGCGGCGCTACCTGCTGACGCTCGAATCACTCGGCTACGTGTACACCGACGGTAAGCTGTACGGTCTCACGCCGCGCGTGCTGCGGGTCGGCTGGTCGTACTTCGATTCGGCCCGCCTGCCGCGCACGGTCCAGCCCTATCTGCAGCAATTGAGCGCATCGCTGAACGAGTCGGCGTACGTGAGCGTGCTCGACGACTGGGAGCTCGTGTTCATCGCGCGCAACGGCGTGTCGCGGGTGATGACGACCGGCTTCGTGCTCGGCGCGCGCGTGCCGGCGCCGCTGACGTCGCCCGGCGTCGTGCTGCTCGCTCATCATCCGGATCGCGAAGCCGTGCGCGCGTGGCTCGACGACACCGAACTGCCGCCGTTCACGCCGCACACGATCACCAACAAGGCGCGCCTGCTCGAACAGGTCGACCAGGCACGCGACGCCGGTTTCGCGGCGATCGAACAGCAATTGCAGGTCGGCGTGCGCGGGATCGCGGTGCCGCTGAAGAACCGTCACGGTGAAGTGGTCGCCGCGCTGAGCACCAACATGCCGATCGGCGCGGAGACGACCGACGCGGCCGTGCGGCGCGTCCTGCCGCATCTGCAGGAAACCGCGCTCGCGATGCTGAATGTGCTGTAGCGGCAGCACTCACCCAGGCCGCGTCTGCGGCCGCCCGATCTCGCTACGCGACGGATGGCGCTCACCTGCCCGAATCGGCAGTCTGCCGGCAGCGCCTCGTCCGTCTCACCCGATCCTCCACCACCGCGGCAGCAGGTCGCGCACTTCGCGCCGCCGGTAACGGTCGTCGATCAGGTGCACGACGCCTTCGTCGTGCTCGGTGCGGATCACGCGCCCGGCCGCCTGCACGACTTTCTGCAAGCCCGGGTACAGGTACATGTAGTCGTAGCCGTTGCCGAAGCGCGCGTCCATCGCACGCCGCATCTGCTCGTTGACGTCGTTGACCTGCGGCAACCCGAGCGTCGCGATGAACGCGCCGATCAGCCGCTCGCCGACCAGGTCCACGCCTTCCGAGAACGCGCCGCCCAGTACCGCGAAGCCGACGCCGCGCCCGCCTGCGTCGAAGCGGGCGAGAAAGGCGTCGCGCTCGCTTTCCGCCATGCCGGGCGCCTGCGCCCAGACGGGCACGTCCGGATGCCGCGTCTGCATCAGCGCGACCACGCGCCCCAGGTAGTCGAAGCTGCTCAGGAAGCCGAGATAGTTGCCGGGCCGTGTCGCGTATTGCGCGGCGATCAGGTCGGCGATCGGTTCGAGCGAACGGTCGCGGTCGCGCCAGCGCGTCGACACGTGGCTCGCGACGCGCACCGTCAGTTGCTCGGCGCGGAACGGCCCGTCGACGTCGAGCCAGCCCGTGTCGCCGGGCAACCCGAGCGTGTCGCGATAGAAATGAAACGGGCTCAGCGTGCCCGAGAACAGCACGGTCGCGCACGCGGCTTCGTAGCGCGGCGCAAGAAAGCCGGCTGGAATCACGTTGCGCACGCACAGCGTCGACTGGACGCGGCGCCGGCGGCCGGCCGACGCCACGCCGTCCAGCGCCGGCTGGCGCGGCATCGGTTCGCCGTGCAGCGTCGCGTCGAAGATCGACGCGCTGTCGAACGCTTCGGCCAGCACGCCGAACTGGATCGCCTCGAAATGAAACCGCAGCAGTGCATCGCCGTTCGCGCGCGGCGCGTCGGCCAGGTGTTCGCCGATTGCTGCAACGAGGTTCTGCACGGCCGACACGATCGGGCCCGGGATCTCCGGATACGCGGCATAGCGCTCGGCCTGCGCGCGGCTGACCGAGCCCCAGGCGCGAGCGAGCCGGTCGAACGCCTTGCGCAGCGCCGCGGGCGCAATCTCGCGGGCCGCCGCGAACGCGAACGGATCGAGCGATGCGCTGTACATCTTCCTCGCGCGATCGAGCAGGTTGTGCGCTTCGTCGACGAGCACGCCGACGCGCCACTGGTTCTGCTGCGCGAGCGTGTGCAGCATCGCGCTGCCGTCGTAGTAGTAGTTGTAGTCGCCGATCACCATGTCGGACCAGCGCGCGAGCTCCTGCGACAGGTAGTACGGGCACACGTCGTGCGCGAGCGCCGCTGCGCGCACGGTCTCGCGGTCGAGCAGCCCGGCCTCGATCGCCGCATCGCGCGCGGCCGGCAGCCGGTCGTAGAAGCCTTTCGCGAGCGGACACGATTCGCCGTGGCATGCGCTGTCCGGATGCTCGCACGCCTTGTCGCGCGCGACGAGTTCCAGCACGCGCAGCGGCAGCACGGGCGTGCCGGCGCCGAGCGTCGTCGCCGCTTCGAGCGCGAGCGCGCGGCCGGGCGTCTTCGCGGTCAGGAAGTACACGTGATCGAGCTCGCCCTCGCCGCAGGCCTTCAGCAGCGGAAACACGGTGCCGAGCGTCTTGCCGATGCCGGTCGGCGCCTGCGCCATCAGGCACCGCTCGTCGCGCGCCGCGCGATAGACGGCCACCGCCAGCTCGCGCTGGCCGCTGCGGAACTGATCGTGCGGAAACGCCAGCGCGCGCAGCGCCGCATCGCGCGCCGCCCGATGGGCCGTCTCGCGCTCGGCCCAGCCGACGAAGCACGCGCACTGCTCGGCAAAGAACGTCGCAAGCTCGGCCGCGCCCAGCGTTTGCGTCAGCACCGTCTCGCGCTCGGACACGATGTCGAAATAGACGAGCGCGACGTCGATTTCCGGGAGGCTGCGCGCGTCGCACATCAGGTGCGCGTAGACCTTTGCCTGCGCCCAGTGCAGCGCGCGGTGGTTGTCGGGCATCGCATCGAGGCTGCCGCGATAGGTCTTGATTTCCTCGAGACGGTTCGCCACCGGGTCGTAGCCATCCGCGCGGCCGCGCACGGTGAGCGTGCCCCAGGTGCCCGTCAGCGCGATCTCGGTTTCGTAGCGGGCGCCGCGATTCGACGTGACCGCACCGTGGCCGGCGATGCCTTCGAGCGCGGTCGGTGCGGGCGTGAAGCGCAGGTCGAGGTCGCCGCGTCGCGCGGTGAACTCGCACATCGCCCGCACCGCGACGACGTAGCTCATGCGGACAGCCCCGCCGCTTCGGCGTGCGCGACGCCCTCGCCGGCCCACTCGACATCGATCACGCGCACCGGGATGCCGTGCGCGACGCAGTACGCGAGCCAGCGCGTCTGGTTGTCCTGCAGGCGGTCGCCGGGGCCTTTCACCTCGATCAGCTCGTAGCGGCGCTCGCCGGGCCAGAAGCGGACGAGATCGGGCAACCCCGAGCGGTTGCTGCGGATATCCGCGAGCAGGCGCGTGAACCACAGCCGCAGGTGCTCGGGCGGCAGGCACGCGAGCGCCTCGTCGAGCAACGCGTCCGTCAGCACGCCCCAGAACACGAACGGCGATTGCAGCCCGGCCTTCGTCGCGAAATGCCGGCGGATCGTGTCGCGATACGCGCCCGAATCGAGCTGCGCAAAGCACGCGGCGAACGCTTCCGCACGACGCGCGACGAAATCGGGTGCGTGCAGATCGGCCGGGCCGCGCTGGAACGGGTGGAAGAACGCACCGGGCACCGCGGCGAACACGGGTTCCCAGCACAGCAGCCCGAACAGCGAATTGATCAGCGTGTTTTCGACGTAATGGACCGGCGAAGCCGGCTGCGCAAGATGGTCGCGCACCGCGAATTCGACACCGACGAATGCATCCGGGCGAGCAATCACGAGTGTCTCGCGCGGCACGTCCGCCGCCGCGGCAGCACGTTCGACGCGCTGGCCGAGCCGGCGCTGCAGGCGCGGCAGCATCCGCTCGACACGCTGGCGCTCCTCGTCGCTCTCGAAGCCGCCGCGCGCATCGAGCGCCAGCGCGAGCGCCTCGTCGTCACGCCCGCAGCGTTCGAGCACGCGGATGCGCCGATGGCGGCTGCCGGGCCATGCGCTGCGTGCATATGCGTCGAGCGCGCCGTCCCAGTCGGCCCGGCGCTCACACGTCTGCCCGAGCGCGAACAGCAGCTTCGCGCGACGCGTCACGAGCCACGGCTGGGTGCAGCCGACCGCGTCGATGGCGCGCATCAGGTCGTCGAACGGCAGATCGTCGGGCCACGCGTCGAGCGCGTCGCGACACATCTGCAGCGCAAGGTACGCGTCGACGTCGCCGCGCTGCTGGAACGCACGCGACGACGGCGCGATCGGCACGCTTTCGTACTGGAACACGCCGAGATCGGCGAGCACGAACTCGCTCCAGTCCTGATGGAGATTGCCGAAGAACATCAGGCGCAGCCGGTCGCACAGCGCGCCGACCGTCACGCGCAGCACGCGGTCGCCGGCCTGCGCGCACCACGCGTCGAGCGGTTGCGCGACGTCGTGCGCGGGTCGCAGCCGTTCGAGCCATTCGGGCTTGCGCTCGCCGGCATGCGCGGCGAGTGTCGGGAAGATGCGCAGCAGATCGGCCTTGGTCGACAGCGCGAACAGTTCGTCGAGCGTCAGCGCAGGCGCCGGATCGACCCAGCCGAGTGCGATGAGCGGCGCGACCGCGTCGAGCGTGCAGCCGATTTCGTCGTAGACGAGCTTGCTGGCGCGGAAGTCGGACCCGTTGCGCATCAGCATCCGCACGAGCAGCGCGCGCGACGCCTGCGGCAGCGTGGCGAACTGCCGAACGAACGCGTGCTCGTGTGCGTCGAACAGGTCGTCGTAACGCGCGCCGAGCCAGGCCAGCGCGCGTTCGAAATTGGTCAGGTAGTAAAACGCCGGGGGCGTCGGCGATGCAGGCGTCACGGGGATCCATCACTGTACATTTGTACAGGTCGGAATCATATCAAATGTGACGGCAACTGCCGCACGCCCCGTCGGCGATCGACTCCACGGCCCCACTCAGAACTGGTAATTCACCGACATGTCGAACACGCCGTTGGTCTTCTGCTGCGTGATCGGGCTGTGCGCGGCGCGGCCGACGAGCTGCTCGAGCGCGCCGTCGATCGTGATGAACCAGTGCTTGTTCACGAACCAGGCCATCGTCACGCCCGCGCCGACCGACTTGAGCCCGGCCCCCGACGAATAGGCCGGCAGCCCCGAGCGCGCGGCGGCGCCCTGGCTCACGCCGAACCAGCTGTTCATGTAGCGCGAATCGGCGAACGACACGGTCGGCCCCGCGAACCAGAAGAAATGCTCGTTGCTGCCCGGCAGCGGCATGTATGCGGAGAAATCGCCGACCCACCCATTCGAGCCGCCGATGCTGCGCCGGATATCCGCGCGCAGCACGAGCGGAAATTCCTTCGAGATCACGTAATCGGCCGCCAGTTTCATCACCGGTGCCGCGTTGATGTTGTCGAGGCCGTTCAGGTGCTGGATGTCGTCGGCCGAGCGGCGCCCGAGGTCGTAACCGACGGACAGGCTCACGCGCCAGTTCGGCCCGCGCAGCACGTTCGCGCCGAGCCCTTCGCCGGTCGACAGGAAGAACAGGTCGCGATAGCGGATATCGACCGTCGGGCCGCCCATCACGCGATAGCGATCGGAGCCCGCATAGCGCGGCTGCAGCGTCATCGCGGCGCCCATGCTGATATCCCAGGTGGAGACATTCGGCTCGAACAGCTTTTGGAGCGGCACGCCCGCCGAGTATTGCCACTCGCCGAGCGGTGAAGGCGTCTGGGCCGACGCGTCGCGGGCGCCGGCCGCGGCGAGCGCCGCGCAGGCCGACACCCCGGAAACGAACCGGCGTGCGCCGGGTGACAGCAAAGGGCGAGCAACAGTCATCAAGGTCCCCGTCGGTTGCGCGAAACGAACCCGAAGTGAAGAAGCGCATTGCACCTCTTCGGCTGCAGCGGCTGGCAGCCTGCGGCGCGAACGTAGCGTGCGCTGAATTAACGGACATCCTACGCGACACGCGCGCGGACGCAAAGCGCCCGCTGCGTGCGGGCACTTTGCCGTACGCGGGACAGTCCGGTGAAGCGGGATGGAATCAGAATCGCTCGACGTGATAGTCACCGGCCAGCGCGGCCGGGCTGCGCGTCGACATCATCCGCGAGAAGCCGTCGGCGAGCCGACCGAGCGCAAGCTGCTTCTGGCTCGCATCCCAGTGCGTATAGGCGTCGTACGCGGCATCGTCGAACGACACGGTGACGGCAGCCGGGCGGCCGCTGGCGCGGAAGCCGATCTGCAGCACGCCGCCCGGCAATTCCTCGATGTGATAGCGCAACGAGCGCGATTCGAAGTAGCGGCCCAGCACCTGAGCGATCGCGCGCTTGTCTGGCGATTGCACGTGAATGTCCATGAGGGTCCTCCTTTTTTCAGTGTTCGCGCGGACGGTTGTGACGCACCGTCTCCCGGCATCCGCATCGGTGGCGGCTGCGACGGCGGGTCGCCCTGTGGCAGCCCCTCTGGCACGGGCGGATCGACGGGATCGTCGTGCCCGGGCGGCGGCGGATCCGGGTCGACATCGGGCGTCGTCGGCTCGGGGCGGTGCAGCATGGATGGCGTATTCATGTCTCTCCTGCGCGTCGGCGCGCGCATCTCGATGGCGCCGGCATCGCGCGCAAGCGGCGTGCCCGCTCCTGCGCGCCCGGTTGCCCGCTCCGGTTGGACGCTGCCGCGCACTCAGTCGTCGTAGGCCGCCATCACCAGCCACATCGTGCGGCCTTCCGCGGTCAGCCGTGCCGCGAGCGCGAACCGGTCGGACGGCCTGCATTCCGCGACGAGCGCCCGCTGCGCGCGCTCGGGGCCGTCGTAGACGGTGTCGTTCAGTTCGCGTACCTCGTCCTTGCCGTCGAACATGCGCCGCTCGGGCCGATAGACCAGCGACTCGCGCTTCCACGTGTCGAAACGCTCGCGCACGTGGGCGAAATCGCCGCCGCATACGTTCGCGTCGTAACGTATTCTTTCTCTGGATGCATTCATCACGATGTCCTCTCGTCCACGCCGACGGCGCGCGTGGCTGCGCAGCGTGCGGTTTCGCCAACGCGCAACCGTCGTGCCGTCGTGCCGTCGGCCCGCGCAGGCATGGCGCTTGCGCCTCTATCCATGACCAAGGAGGTTCGACCATGACCGTTCACGCCCCCGGCCGCCACGACGCCGTGTCACCGGCTGCCGGACTGCTCTGGCTCGCCACGTCGCGTCCGCCGTCCAAAGACAAGACGGAGGAACGCATCGACGAGGGCCTCGAGGAGACGTTTCCGGCCAGCGACCCGCCCGCCGTGGGCGGCGCGACCCGTATCGATCCTGCCAAGCCATCCGGCAAGCACGAACGCCGCTCGCCGGACGTCCCTTCACCGCCCCGCGATCACGGCTGACGGCGGCAACCGGCCCGCGCTGCGCGGCGGCGCAGCGGCGTGCCGGAGCAATCCGGAGTTGATCTGATGAAACGCCTTGAACGCAGATGGCATGAAGTCAGCGGTGCCGCCGGCGTCGCCGCGCTGGCGGCGATCGAAAGCGCGGTGGTGCTCGCGATCGTCGCGATGACGGGCATCGGCCACTGAGGTCCTGCCCCGCCCGCTCGCGGCTGTCGCCGTGGAAGATGTACAAGCGGGCTGGCAAATTTCTCCGTCGCCTCGCCGGCCAGGCCCGGCGTGTGCGGCCCGCGCGCGGCACGCCTTCTGCTCCCCGATAGTCTTGCTCACGAAGGAGACGTTCATGTATCGCGTCACCGAGATCATGTCGCGCGACGTGGTGTGCGTCGCGCCGACCGACACGATTCGCCACGCGGCCGAACTGATGCGGCGCTTCGATATCGGCGTGCTGCCCGTTTGCGACGGCGCCGAACTCGTCGCGATCGTGACCGACCGCGACCTCGCGGTGCGCGGACTGTCGCACGGCCATTCGTCCGATACGCCCGTGCAGGCGGTCGCGTCCCAACCCGTGCAGTGGTGCGTCGAGGACGACGGTGTCGGCGACGTCCAGCAGCGGATGGCCGACGTGCAGTTGCATCGGATGCCGGTGCTCGACCGCAACCGGCGGCTCGTCGGCATCGTGTCGCTCGGCGACATCGCGACGCGCGCCGGCGGCCCCGAGCGCGACGAGCTGGCCAATACGCTCGAGGACGTGTCGCTGCCGCGCCGGCGTTGACCGGCGCCCGTTGATACCGCGTGGCCCGCCCGGGTGCCGCTTCGACCAGGAGGTGTTCGATGACAACGGACAGACCGTCGCGTGACGACACGCGCATCGTCGGCGGCAATCGCCGCACGACCGGCGGCGGGCCGGGGCCCGACGTGATGGCCGCCCGCACGCTCGAAGGCGATCGCGTGCTGACGATGGACGGCGACGACATCGGCCAGATCGCCGACATCATGCTCGACGTGCGCTCCGGCCGGATCGCGTACGCGGTCGTGTCGGCGGGCAACCCGCCCGGGAGCGGCGACAAGCTGCTCGCGGTGCCGTGGAACGTGCTCGTGCTCGACGTCGAGCGCCGCTGCTTCGTGTTGCCCGTCGCCACCGGACGCGTGCGCGAAGCCCCCGGCTTCGACAGGGACCGCTGGCCCGCCATGGCCGATCCGGCGTGGGCCGAGGCGCTGCATGCGTACTACGGCAGTTCGCCGTACTGGCTGATCGAGGAAGGCGAAACAGCGCTCGACTCGCCGCCGTACGAGGCGTCGCCGGGTGGCCCCGACACCCCTGAAAGCCCTGACGGCGGCAAGCGGTAGCGCGGATCGGCGCTCAGTGTGCGGCCGCCACCGTCTGCGCGAGTTGCCGGGCGGCGGTCAGGTGCGCCTTCAGCATCGGCAACGCGTTGGCCGCGAACGCGCGAAGCTGCGGATCGCGGCCGTTGCGCGCCTCTGTTTCGTAGAGCCGGATCGCTTCTTCATGCGCGCGCGGGCCCGCCAGCGCGACATAGGCCGTGTCGAACGCATGACCTTCCTTGGTTCGCAACGCGGTCACGGCCGGATCGACGAGCATCCGCGACTGGACCGGTACGCCCTTGGTCGCGCCAAGCTCCCGCAATTCGGCTGCGAGCCGTTCGTGATCGTCGACCATCCGGCGCGCGAACGCCTTCACGTTGGGGTTCGACGAGCGATCGAGCGCGAGCTGGCTGGCCTGCCGCTCCGCCTTGCCGATCATGCCGGCCTTGTCGATGAATTCGACATCGATGCCGGTCGGCCGCTGAGTCATGCCGGCCTCGTCGGGCGTCGTGCCGGGGCGGATGACGCCCGGCGCGACCTGGGCCGACGAAGCGGGTAACGCCTGCGCATGAGCGAGTACGGCGATCGATGCGCCGACGGTCGCGGCCAGCACGATCGCCGCCGGCCGATGCAGTCGATTCGTTTTCATCCGAACCTCCGTGTGTCGCGACGGGGCGGCCCGGCCGCGCGGGTTGCCGTTGCGTCCGTCGCGCCGCCTCCCTTCGTCATGACCGGGCGAGCCGCCACGCCGGCTGCTAGCGGCCGCGCCCTTTCCGATCGTGCGCGGCGTCCGGCGCGACATCGGCGATCACGCTCGCCAGCGTCGGCATGTCCACCGGCTTGCGCAGATACGCGTCGAACCCGGCCGCCATCACGCGGTGCCGGTCGGCGTTGCCGGCGTGGGCCGTGACGGCGACGACGGGCAGATGCCCGCTGCTGCCCGGCAAATGACGGATGCGGTCGAGCAGCCAGAAGCCGTCACCGTCCGGCATGGCGAGATCCGACAGCACGACGTTCGGCGCCTGCCGCTCCACCGCGTCGAGCGCGTCGTGCCCCGACTGCGCGGTCGATACCTGAGCGCCCATCGTTTCGAGGGCCGCGGCGAGGCTCGCGCGCGATGTCGCGTCGTCGTCGACGACGAGCACGCGCTGGCCGTCGAGCGTCACCGGCTCCGGCGTGCCTGCTGCCTGCAGCAGGTTGTCGGCCGGATCGTCGATGTCCCAGCCAGCCGGCAGCGTGACCGTGACGGTCGTCCCGCGCCCGGTGCCCGCGCTCGTCGCCACGACATCGCCGCCGTGCAGCTGCGCGATGTGGCGCACGATCGACAGGCCGAGCCCGAGGCCGCGCGCCGGCGACGCGAATGCGCGTTCGGGCCGGCTGAACGTCTCGAACAGGTGCGGCAGGTATTCTGGCGCAATGCCCTGCCCCGTATCGGCGACCGACAGCCGCACGCGCTCGCCTGCCCGGGCCAGCGACACGACGATGCGCCCGCCCGGCGGCGTGAACTTGATCGCATTCGACAACAGGTTCGACAGGAGCTGGCGCACGCGCTCGCGGTCCGCCGGAATCACGCAGGTCGGCATCGCGTAGTGGGTCGACAGCTCGAGCCCGCTCGCCCGTGCCGTCGCGTCGAGTTCACGCGTGGCATCGCGCACGATCCGCACGAGATCGACCGGCACGCGCTCGAGACGCAACCGGCCGGTCGCGAGCGATGACGCGTCGAGCAGGTCGGCCACCATGTGCGACAGCGACCGCGCGCTGCGATCGATCGCGTCGACGGCCTGTTGCGCGAGCCCCTGGCCGTCGATGTTGCGCAGCACCTCGACCCAGCCGTAGATCACGTTCAGCGGCGTGCGCAGCTCGTGCGACACCGTGGCCAGCAGTTCGTCCTTCAGCCGGTTCGACGTGTCCGCCTGGGCGCGTGCGTCGCGTGCGCCGCGCAGCGAGCGCAGGTTGCGCCGCTCGTCGCGGCGTCGTTCGTGCGCGTCGCGCAGCGTCATCGACAGGCCCGTGCAGTTGCCCTGCGCATCGACCATCGGCGAGGCGGCGAAGGTCGCCCGAAAACGGCTCCCGTCGCGTCGCACGCACAGCACGTCGAGCGGACCGACCGGCGCGTGCAGGTTCGCGAACGATGCGGGCAACGGATGGCGGCGCAACCAGCGCGGCGCGATCATCGCGGCGATGTCGCGCCCGGCGGCCTGCGCCGCGTCGATGCCGAAGATCCGCCGCGCGGCCGGATTCCAGCTCGTGATCCGGCGTGCGGCATCGACCCCGACGATCGCATCGGGCGAAGCGTCGACCACACGGCGCAGCAGGCGGTCGTCGGGTACCGGCACAGGTGCGACCGGCGCCGGTTCGCGATGCGGCTCGCGGGCGTCGGCATCGCCGCTGTCATCGGGTTCGCGCAGGCGATCGTTCGCGAGCAGCGGCTTCACGGCCATCACGAGCACGCACTCGACGAAGCTGATCGCGACGAACGCACCGGCTTGCGTGAGCAGCGCGGCCAGCGGCGCATCGCGCCACCACAGCGTGCCGATCACGGCCACGCTCAACGCGGCCGCGACCAGCCCACCGCCGAACGACGTCAGCCAGGCGGCAGCCGCAACGCCTGCATAAAAGGGCAGCGGCGCAAATGGCGCGTGCTCGCCGACGACGCGAACCGCCCACGCCTGCAGCGCGGACGCCAGCCCGACGGCCAGCACGATCCATGCACCCTGCCGTAACAGCTCACGGGTCAGGGTCCTCATTGCATCCTTGCCTCGCGCCGGCTCCGGTCGCACGGCGTCATGCCGCAAGTCGACCATCCGGCCTGCCGTCGAGCGTGCCGGGCGAGCCTGATGGCATCCGCAAGCGGCATGCCCGGCGCGGGCCGTGGATGGCCGCCGGCCTGACTCCGCGGCTGTCGGGTGCGCCGTAACAGGTTGAGCACCGGCCGGTGTCGGGCGCCGCATCAACGCAAAATGGTCACGACCGGATTTTTCATCGGAATTCTGTAAAAAAGCACCGATACGACCCTGGATGGCACTGCGATGCCGCGGTGCGTGTCAGGAATCGATGGCCTGTTTCTTCCGTCCCCGCCGCGTACATTGAAAATTTCTATTTCGCGGCACCTTCGTGGTCGTTTCGCTGTCGATGAAAATATTGCAATCAACGGAGCGTGTGGTGCCGATTTTCAAAACGGCCCCACCCATGCCGATCCATGCCAATGGGAGAAACCGCAAACCGGTCGAAGCAACGTGCGGACGGCCGCCGGTTGTCCGGCCGGTCCACCGCGATGCGCACGCTGCTCGGCCGCATCGAGAAGATCGCCCCGACCCGCGCCAGCGTGATGATTGCCGGCGAAAGCGGGGTCGGCAAGGATATCGTCGCACGCCGGCTGCATGATCTCAGTGCCCGCTGCGACGGCCCGTTCGTCCCCGTGAACTGCGGCGCGATTCCGCCCGATATCGCGGAATCGCAATTGTTCGGGCACGAGAAAGGCAGTTTCACGGGCGCAATCGCGCAGCGCGAAGGTTTCTTCGAAGCCGCGCGCGGCGGCACGCTGCTGCTCGACGAGATCGCGGAAATGCCCGCGTCATTGCAGGTGAAGTTGCTGCGGGCGATCGAATCGAACGTGATCGTGCGGGTGGGCGGCACCGAGCCGATTGCGCTCGACGTGCGCATCGTGTCGGCCACGCGCCACAACCCGGCCGAAGCCGTGCGCGACGGCCGGCTGCGCGAGGACCTGTTCTATCGTCTCGCCGCGTTTGCGCTGTACGTGCCGCCGCTGCGCCAGCGCGACAGCGACATCGAGACGATCGCACTGGAATTCGTCGACGCGCTCAACGCGCGGCACCACGCGCACAAGCGGCTGACCGACGCGGCAATCGCCGCGCTGCGCGCGTATTCGTGGCCCGGCAATGTCCGCGAGCTGCACAACACGATCGAGCGCGCGTACATCCTGGCGGATGAAGGCATCGACGTCACGCTGCCGAAGCCGGCGATGCCGCCCGAGCGCCTGTCGGAGAACACGATGGCGCTGCCGCTCGGCGCGACCTTGCACCATGCGCAGCAGCGCTTCATCGCGGCCACGCTGCGCCACTTCGACGGCAACAAGCCGCGCGCCGCGAAAGCGCTCGGGATCAGCCTGAAAACGCTCTACAACCGGCTCGCGCTGATGCGCGACAACGGCCACTCCTGAGCGGCGCGGCCGTCTTTCCCACGCACCGCGTCAAGCAACCTTGAATCGCCCGACGGTGGTCGCCAGCGCGTTCGCCTGCGACTGCAAGGCCGTCGCGGCGGCGGTCGACTGTTCGACGAGCGCCGCGTTCTGCTGCACCATTTCGTCGAGCTGCGTGACCGCGCGATTCACTTCCTGGATGCCGCGCGTTTGCTCGTTCGCCGCGTGCGTGATCTCGGAGATGATCGTCGTCACGTTCGCCACGTTGGACACGATCTCGCGCATCGTGTCGCCCGCCTGGCGCACCTGCCCGGACCCGGCCGACACGCTCGCGACCGTCGATTCGACCAGCACCTTCACTTCGCGTGCGGCCTGCGCGCTGCGTTGCGCGAGGCTGCGCACCTCCTGCGCGACGACCGCGAAGCCGCGGCCCTGCTCGCCCGCGCGCGCCGCTTCGACGGCCGCGTTCAGCGCAAGGATGTTGGTCTGGAACGCGATCCCGTCGATCACGCCGATGATGTCGCCGATGCGGCCCGAGGCTTCCTCGATCTTCTCCATCGTCGCAACGACGTCCGACACGACCACGCCGCCGTGCGACGCGATCCGCGACGCGGCCGCCGCGCGTTCGTCGGCCTGGCCGGCGGCGGCGGCCGATTGGCCCACCGTCGCGGTGATTTCTTCCATCGACGCGGCCGTTTCCTCGAGGCTCGCCGCCGCCGATTCGGTGCGCGACGACAGGTCCTGGTTGCCCGCCGCGATCTCGTTCGCGGCCGTGCGCACCGATTCGCTCGCATCGCGGATCTGTCGCATCACGTCGTTCAGCTTGTCGACGAAGCTGTTGAACGAGCGGGCGATGTCGGCCACTTCGTCACGTCCGTCGGCCGGCAGGCGCTGCGTCAGGTCGCCGGCGCCCGAGCCGATCGCGGCCATGGCCTGGCGCACTTGCGACAGGCGGCGGAACGCGGTCGCGGTGATCGCGCCGATGATCAGCGACGCCACGCCGACGATCACGAGCAGCGTGATCAGCGACGCGGTCAGCAGCGAGCGCATCCCGGCCGTCGCTTCGTTCTTGTCGAGCAGCACCAGCGCGTACCAGTCCGTGCCCGGCACGGGGCGCGCGCGCACCAGCTTCGCGTCGCCGCCGACCGTCACCTCGACGGGCGCGGCCGCGGCCGCGATCGTCGCGCCGTTCGTCGCGCCGAGTTCGGGCGACACGTCGGCGACCGGCTTCAGCGTGAGCTTCGCGTCCGGGTGGGCAACCACGTGGCCGCTGCTGTCGATCAACATCCCGAAGCTCGCGGGCGTCGGGTGGATCGTCTTCACGTTCGCGATCACGGTGTCCATCGAGACGTCCGCCGCGACGACGCCCTTGACCGCGCCATCGCGCAGGATCGGCACCGCGAACGTGACGACGAGGTTGCCCGTGCCGGCGTCGACGTACGGCGGCGTGACGACCGGCTTGCCGGCCTGCGCGGCCTGCTTGTACCACGGGCGGCCGGTCGGATCGTAGTCGGGCGGAATGCCGGTCGGGTCGGAGAAGTGGAACGCCTTGTCGGCGTAGCCCGCGTAGACGTTCGTGAAACCGCCGGCCGTGGCCATCTGCTTGAACACCGGCAGCGGATCGGGCGTCAGCGCGGCATCCTGCAGCGACGCGATCATCCGGCTCCGGGTGGCGACCCAGTCGGCGATCCCGACCACGTGGCCGCTGGCGACGGAGGTCAGGTTGCGGTCGATCGCGTCGTCGTTGTACGAGCGCGCGATGAAATAGTTGATGAGCGTGGTGGCGACCAGCGCGAATACGACGATGGCGACGCACGCGGCGAGGATGCGGGCGCGGATGGACGAGAGCATGGCAACGACTCGGTAAGGGAGCGCGAACGCCCGGTGGACGAATTCACCGGGTAAACGGCAATCGCGCCACTTACTTGAGACCGCCGTGACAATTCAGTGAAAGTATGACGAAACGTAAGGCAGGTTGTTAGCGGATCGTCAGGATGACTGTGCTGTGCGGCGCCGTGTGCGCACCGCCTGCGGAAGCGACGACGGCCCCGTCGATCCCGGGCACGGCGATCAACAAGCGCGTTGGAACAGGCCGGTTTGCTGCCGACCGACTCATGAATGTCGATCAGGATCCGGCCCCGGCCACGGATCGTGTCACGTCCGCGCATCCGCCGCGCCGCTCGCCCGTCACAGGCGATGGCTCGGACGCGGATCGGCGTCCGCGGGCGGCGCATCGGCACGCGAGTCGTCGTGGAGATCGTCCTGCCGGCGCATCCGTTCGCGCAGGTGCCGGATCGCGAATACGTGGATGTAGTCGTGCACCCGCGCGTCGGACGACAGCGCGCGGACTTCGTCGTCGAGCATCGCGCGCAACTGATCCGAACCGATCGCACGCTGTTTGGCGGCTTCCTTGAGTGAATCGAGCAAACTGTCCTTGGACATCGACGGACTCCTGACGGTCGAGGAACGAAAAGAAGAAGGTACCGGAAGCTTAAAGACTGAACGGCGGCGCGGCGTGCGATGCGCCGGCGCATGTTTGTGCGCGATCAACGGCACGTTGCGTGCCGCCGTGCCGATCCGTCCCCGAACCGGCCGCGCAAGATTCGCGGCGCAAACTGCCCGCGAACGAGACTGGAAACCCTGCCACGCCACCCCGGGGCGCGGCACCGGCTGACACAGGCCAACGATGGAACGTTGCCCGACGCCGATGCACTGGCCAAGTTAGACCGGCCGAAATCATGCGTCAAGCGATCCCCTCCGCGCGCGCCCCATTCGTCCGAACGAACGGGCCGGCGTGTCAGCGGATTCCTATAGGTGCCGCGCATTACCTGACAGCGACTTCAGCGCGCGCTGCTTGGCAGCGCACGGGCGCGACACGATACTGGTGACATGGACGAAACGTTCATACGGGTCATCGCTCAGCCGGCCGTCGAGCCGGCATGCGGGGCCTGGCGCAGGAGACCAACCATGGCACATCGCAACTTACCGGGCCGGGACGGCCAGCGACGCGCGTCGGGCAAAGCGCGCGCCCTGCCTGCCCAGCCCGTGTCGGCGGGCAACCTTCCGTCCGACAATATCGACACCTTGCTTGCGCTGGCACGCGAGGCCGGCTTGCTCGTCACGCTCGACGGGCAGATCGGCCGCGAAAAGTACCAGAGCGTCGCGGGCTCGGTGCTCGCGTTGCAACGGTTCGCCGCGGCACTCTGCGCGCGGGCCGCACCCGACGCGCCGGCCGATGCCGAGCCACGTCGCAAGGCGCGCCCCGGCTGGCCGCACGCGAACCGCCTGCGCAACCGCATGTGCAGCGCGTGCGCGCCGCTGCATGTCGGGCGTCAGCGTCCGCGGGTGCGCCGCGCTCCCGGCCGACGGCACGACCTGCGGTCGATGGTTCGCTTCACCTGAGCATGCAGGCAGCCGTTGGGCGGCGCGGGGGCCGTGCAACGGCTGAACGTCTCACGACGTCGCAGCGCCTGACGCACGCCGCGCCTGTACTACAGCGAGCGGCGCACCTGCCGCGATCCTCACCGATCCGCATCGGCGCCACCGCGCGCCATCACGCCTCATGACGCGCCGTTCGACGCGGCGGCCATGACGACGATTCCTGCGGGGAAGGCAATCCAGACGGGGCCAACTACAACACGAACGCGGAAAGCGGACGGGGTGACTTGCACCCCGCCCGTCCTCCAAGGCAACCGTGGCTGCCTACCCTCGTGCCAGAGAGTTCTCGGTCGGATGACGCGCCGTGCATCGCATGGTGCGGCTCCGGAAATTGATGTCACGGCTGTGAATGCACCGTCGATCACCGCCATCAACACGCGTGTTGCAGCGTGGCTGCGCGGTACATGCACGACAGACCGGCGGTGTCGCCGGACGTTCCTTCAATGTCTCACGCGCGAGGCACGCCGTTTCTGATGCAGGTCAAGCCAAGCCTGCTTCGCTCTCGACATCGCACGATTTATTCGGCACCGCGCACGAGGAGCACCGGCACCTGTGCGAGATGCGCTATGCGGCGCGCCACGCTGCCGATCAGCCAGGCGGCGATGCCGCGCCTGCCATGCGTGCCGACCACCAGCAGTTCGGCGCGCCAGTGCACGGCGTCGCGCATCAGCGCATGAGCGACGTCGTCGCTGGTCGGGCGGGTTTCGACGACACCGCGCTTGCTCGGGTTCCCGGTCGCATGGAACAGCGGGCCGATCTTCGCGAGCGCATCCTCGCCCTCCGCGCGATAGGCATCCTCGAGCGCGCGCACCGGCACGATATCCGTCAGACGAACCGCGCGATCGATCACGTAGGCCGCGTACAGCAACGTCGTCGGCGTCGCGAAGCCGAGCCCGACGCGCACCGCGTGCAGCGACGGCTCGCTGCCGTCGACCGCGAACATCAGCCGCTGCAGGCCGCCGTCCGACGGCCGTACGTAGGCTGCCGGCACGATCAGCAACGCGCAGCGCACGCGTGTCGTCAACGTGTCCGACATCGCGCCTTCGACGAGCCGCAGCAGCCCGTGATGCGGATTCGCGCCGACCATCAGCACGTCCGCGTTCCATGCCGACGTATCGCTCACCAAGGCATCGGCCACCGAGCCGCCCGTCACCGACGTATCGATGATGGCCTGCTCGACCTCGACACCGCTGCCGGCGAACATCGCCGCGATCCGTTCGTTGATGGCTTGCGCGTCGCGCATCAGGTCCTCGCGCGCGGACGTCAGCAGTGCGTCGATGCGCGGGATGTCGGGCAACACGAGGCGCGGGTTGTCGATGGCGCAGACGATGCGCAATCGCATGCCGGGGCGCAGCAGCGTGCGCGCATAGCGCGCGGCGGACAGCGATTCGGGCGTCGGATCGACGGCCAGCGCGATCCGCGCAAGCGTCGGGATGGGCTGGGCAGGCTGCATGGCGAAGGCCTCCGTGCGTGCGCGTCGTCGCGGAACGACGACGGGAGCTTCGCGCGGAAGCGGCGCACGGCGGCCGGGCCACCGCCGCGGTCGCGGCGGTCACGGGGATCGGCGGGTTGCCACGCGAAACGCGGACAATCCATTCGTTCAGCATAGGTCGTCCGGCCCGCGCGTGCATGATCGTGATCAAGGGTCGCGCGGGCCCCTGCCCGTGCGGCTTACGACTTCGTCGGCACCGATGCCGCCGGACGGTTCGCGTAGAACAGCGCATACGTGATGCCGAGCAGGACGATCCAGACCGGCCCGATCACGAGCGCGACGCGTGTGTCGGGCGTGAACGCCATCAGCACGACGACCAGCACGAGAAAGCCGAGCGCGACGAACGAACCGAGCGGATAGAACGGCACGCGGATCGGCAGGCGCGCGATCTTGTCGGCCGACAGCGTGCGGCGAAAGCGCATCTGCGCGATCAGGATCACGCACCACGTCCAGATCGCGCCGAACGTCGACACCGACGTGAGCCACGTGAACACGTGCTGCGGCGCGAGATAGTTGAGCAGCACGCCGATCAGCAGCAGCGCGACCGACACGATCACGCCGTACACCGGCACGCCGTTGCGATTGACCTGGCCGAGCTTGCTCGGCGCCTGGCCCTGCTGCGCGAGGTTGTAGAGCATGCGCGCGGTGCTGAACAGGCCGCTGTTGCACGACGACAGCGCCGCGGTCAGCACGACGAAGTTGATGATGCCGGCCGCCGCCGGGATGCCGAGCCGCGAGAACGTCATCACGAACGGGCTGCCCTGGGTGCCGATCTGGTCCCACGGATACAGCGACATGATCACGAACAGCGCACCGATGTAGAAAATCAGCACGCGCCAGAACACCGAGTTCACCGCCTTCGTCAGCGACTTCTCCGGGTTGCGCGCCTCGCCGGCGGTGAGGCCGAGCATCTCGACGCCGAGATACGCGAACATCACGATCGGCAACGCGGCGACCACGCCGTTCAGGCCGTTCGGCATGAAACCGCCGTGCGCCCACAGGTTCGACAGGCCGATCGCGACACCGCCGTTGCCGATGCCGAACGCGATCATCAACCCGCCGCCGATGATCATCAGCACGATCGTGACGATCTTGATCAGCGCGAACCAGAACTCGAATTCCCCGTACAGCTTGACCGCGATGAAGTTCACCGAGCCCATCGCCATGAGCGCCGCGAGCGCCCAGATCCAGTTCGGCACGCCAGGGAACCACATGTGCATGTAGACGCCGACGGCCGTGATTTCCGCCATGCAGGTGACGATCCATACGAACCAGTAGGTCCAGCCGGTCAGGTAGCCGGCGAGCGGCCCGAGGTAGTCGCGCGCGTAGCGGCTGAACGCGCCGGCAACGGGATTGGCAATCGCCATCTCGCCGAGCGCGCGCATGATCAGGAAAATCGCGATGCCGCCCAGCAGGTAGGTCAGCAGGATGGCCGGGCCGGCGACGCGGATCGCGCTGGCCGAGCCGAGGAACAGGCCGACGCCGATCGTCGCGCCGAGCGCCATCAGGTTGATGTGCCGCTCTTCCAGCCCTCGATGCAACTGGTCTTCTGGTTGTTTCAAGTCCGTCTCCTGGCAACCGCGAATGGGCCGCCGTCATTGTCGATATCAATGCGCGACCGTTCATGCCGATCCCGGCATGCCGAAAACGAAATAATCTCCGCCGTCGTTTTCTGAATTAGAAACGACACGGATGTTGCGTCAATCCGATGGGAATCGCCGCCGATTATCCGTATGTTCCGAAACAATCCGGAAAACGGATCGGGCCTTTCACGGAATACGCCCGCGCGGCCCGTTCGACGCGGCTGTGCGCGTAACGGACGGCGACGGGATCAATCGCTTTCGGCGCGAACGAACACGCGTCGAAGGTGCGCGATCAGGCGCACGCATTATGCAGGCGGGATTATAGGGAGGATAAGCCGTTTCACGCCAGCCGATTTTCGTAAAAATCGCGGGGCGTGAAACCGGTAGTGGAATCCGAATGCGCGCGACGCTCGCGCTTGGATTTATTTCGACAGTGTCGCGCGCACCGTATATTCGCCTTCGATCGCACCGTGATCCGGCCGCACGAAATACCGCGACGCATCGAGATCGGCCGGCATCGGCTCGACCGGATAGCCGTGCTTTTCCCACGCATCGAGGCCGCCCTTCAGCGCGCGGATGTTGTGGATCATCTTCTTGCGCTGCATCTTCGCGATCAGGCGCTTCGCGGTGGCTTCGTTCGGGCACACGCAATACACGACGATCGGCCGCTTCAGCATCTCCGGATCGAGCAGGTCCGGCGAATCGAGATCGACCGGCACCGCGCCGGCGATCCGGTACGGTTCGCGCTCGCGGATCGCTTTCGGCCGCGCGTCGAAGATCAGCGGCGGCTCGTCCGACGTCATCATTTCGACGAGCTGCGGCGGCGAGATGCGCACTTGCGCGAGATAGCGGCGGAACTGCACGCGACGCACCCAGCGGTACAGCAGGAACGTGATGAAGATCGCGAGGAATGCATCGAGGATCGTGCCGCCGCTCGCGCGCACCCACAGCACGAACTGGACGATCTGGTCGTGAATGGCCGCACCGCCGACCAGCCAGAACGCGGCCCACAGCGATGCGCCGGCCAGGTCCCAGAACAGGAACACGCCGACGCCGATCGCGGTCGTGCCGAGCAGCGGCGCCGACACGAGGCCGAGGCCCGGCAGGAATTTGGACAGCACCAGCAGCGGTGCGCCGTATCTTTCGAAGACGTTACGTGCGAAACGCAGCGTCGTGTCGAGCGACAGCGAGAAGCGCACGAGGCCGTTCAACAGGCGCCGGCCACGCGTGCGGCCCATGAAGAACCACAGCGAATCGGCCAGCATCGTCGCGCCGATCGCCGCCGCGAACATGCTGACCCAGGACGCCTGCCCCATTGCCGCCATCGTGCCGCCGAGAATCAGCATCGGCACGGCCGGCACCGGCACGCCGAGCTGCGTGATCAACACGCTCGCGAACACGGCCCACGGGCCGAGCGACGATGGAATAGCGATGGGAAAGTGCCACACGGCGGCGCTCCTGGAAGGCATGCAGCCGTGCGACGAGGGCCGTCGGCACCGCTGGGCAACGGCCGCCGCGGCACGCCCGCGGCCGACCCGATGCACCACGGCATTCTAAACGGGTTTGGCCGCGACCGCGCGGAACACGCACCGTCGGCACGGGCTTCGCGCGCTGGGTGGCGCCGCCGTGTCAGTCATATGTCGGTGCGCTGGGCAAGCTGCCCGACGTGCTCCGCGTAATCGGGAAACGCGGCGGCCAGCGCGGCCGCGTCGGCCAGCTCGAATTCCGCGAACTCGAAGCCCGGCGCCACCGTGCAGCCGACGAGCGCGACATGCTCCGGCAGCGCGCAGCGCGCGCCGAACCAGCGCCCGGCCCTCACGACCGCCTGGAACACGGTGCCCGGATGCGTGAGCGGGTTGCCGAGCCGGTGGATCGTCAGCCCGTCGCGTTCGTCGAGCACCCACACTTCGATCGGGTCACCCGCGTAGAAATGCCAGACTTCGTCGGAACGGATCCGGTGCCACGACGAATATGCGCCGTCGCACAACAGGTAATAGATCGCGGTCGACGCGGCGCGTGGCGCGCCGTCGGCCGGACGCACGACCGAATCGGCCGCACGGTAGGTTTCGCGGAAATAGCCGCCTTCGGGATGCGGCTGCAGGTCGAACTGGCGAATCAGGTCGGTCGCGGATATCGGCATGGCGGATGACGTCGGTAAGGTAAGGAACCGGGCACCCGGCGGACGGCGTCGCCTCGCTCATCGCGAACGCGGTCGCCTATCGCCGGATGCTGCTGCGTCGATCGCCGCGGCCATGCGCGCGGCGAACAAGCGGACACCGGTCGATGCTGCCAGAACTGCATGTCGGGATGCAACCGCCGGCACGCGATCGCGCGCGGGGGGACACCGGGCGTGCCGCCCTCGCGCGGTCGATGTGTCGGCAGCGGCAGTCGCGCTCACCCGCCGTGCGCGGGGCGTTTCCGTTTCATCAGGCCGTCATCCTACGAATGCGCGAGACGACCGCCGCCCGCGACCGTGTGTGCGTCAACGTCGGTGCGTTGCCGCGTGCGTCACGCAGCCGCCGACGTGCCGGTCTCGCTGTGCCGCACCAGCAGCACGGGCCGGTCGGCCGCGCGCAGCAGCGATTCGGCGACACTGCCGAGCAGCAGCCGGCGCAGGCCATGCCGCCCGCTCGTGCCCATCACGATCAGGTCGGCATCGGCTTCGGCCGCCGTGCGCATCAGCACGGTGGCGACATCCTCGCCGTACGCGTCGAGCGCGCGCACGGTGCCCGATACATGCGCCTGCGCGAGCACGGCCTTCGCCTCGTCGAGCGCCGGCGTCACGGCATCGGTCGCGGCCGCATCGCCCTCGCGCGCGGCCGCGAAGCCCGCATCGACGTC
The DNA here is from genome assembly GCF_020419725.1 of Burkholderia sp. AU38729. Lineage (NCBI taxonomy): Bacteria > Pseudomonadati > Pseudomonadota > Betaproteobacteria > Burkholderiales > Burkholderiaceae > Burkholderia > Burkholderia sp. AU38729. Next base: position 121,677 of record NZ_JAIZQO010000002.1, read on the forward strand.
GACGAGCTGCGGCCGGTGCTCGACGACATACGCGCAGGTCACGTCGCCGCCGGACGCCGCCGCGATCCGGATCGCCTCGTTCAGCGCGAGACGCGCGCTCGGGCTGCCGTCGAGCCCGACGAAAATCCGCTTGTACATGGTCCGTCCCTCCGACCGGGCACGCATCGCGCGTCGCGCGACGGCGGCCCGTCATCGCCACCCGGCCCGATGCCGGATGGCCTGCCGAACAGTCTGCCCCACGTGCCGACGCGCCCGTTGATGCGCGTCAAGCGCGGCCGGCGCGCCCGCTGCTTCACGCCGGTTGCCGCAATTTCCAGTGACCCCATTACAAAAAACATGTAAATCGCGCACAATTTCATCTTGAAATTAGACGTTGCGCGCAGCCGGTGCGAGTTTCGCCCGGTTTTGCTGTGCCGCTCCCGGTGCCAGGGGGCGGCCCCTGACAACAGAATGCCAATCGAATGACCGCAAGTGGAACCCCGACGCGTGACACCCGAGGGCCCACGCGCCTCCAGACCATGTTACGCCAGCCGCTCGCGTCCAGCGTCGTTGCCCTGTGCGCCGGCGCCGTGCTGTCGCTCGGCGTCGCGCTGCTCGTGCGCGAGCAGTGGCAAGGCGCCGTCCACACGCGTTTCGAACGCCGCACGACGCATGTGACGGCGATGCTCCGCCATGAGCTGCAATCCAGCGCGGCCGTGCTCGAAGGCGCGCGCGGCGCGTTCAACCTCGTCCCGGGCATGACGCCCGAACAATGGCGCCGGTATGCGGAGATGCTCGACCTCGACAGCGGGCGCTCGCCGGTTCGCCAGATCGGCTATGCCCCGCTGCCGCCCGCGACGCGCACGGCCCTCGCCGGCGCGAAGCCGATGCCGGCCGGCACGCTCGCGACCGCCGCGCTCAGCGCACCGGCGTCGAATTCACCGGTCGTGCGCTTCGGCGCGTCCGATGCGGCGCCGCTCACGCGCGCGCTGCAGACGGGCGACGTCGCGCTCGGCGTCCACCCGGCCGACGACGACACGTCCCGCGACGCCCGCACCTTCACGCTGTTCCTGCCGGTCGCCGCGTCACCGCATGCGGCCGCCGCACCGCCCGGCCTGCGCGAAACCGGCGCCGACGGCGTGCTGTTCGCGGCGTTGAGCCCGCGGCGCCTGGTCGAGCGTGCGCTCGACGCGGAACGCGGGATCGACGTGTGGATCACCGCCGGCGGCGATCGGCGCGCGATCGTCAGCGTCGAAACGACGACCGACGAGGCGTCGGCATCGCCCGACCTGATGCGGCGCACCGACGAGCTGAATTTCGGCGGTACCGTGCTGACGCTCGCGTATTCCGCGGACGGCCGCCCGAGCGCCACCGGCGCGCAGCGCGCGGCCGGCACCGTGCTCGCCGCGGGCCTGATCGCGTCGATCGCGTTCGCGGTGCTGATCCATGCGCTGCTGCGCGGCCGCTCCGCCGCCGATCCGGGCGCGAGCAGCCGCGGCATCCTCAACGAGGCGCGGATGATGGGCATCATCCGTTCGTCGATGGAAGCGATCATCACGATCGACGAAAAACAGACGGTCGTGATCTTCAATCCGATGGCCGAGCAGGTGTTCGGCGTATCCGCGATGGAGGCGATCGGTGCGCCGCTGTCGCGCTTCATCCCCGAGCGGTTCCGCGCCGCGCACGCCAAGCACGTCGACCAGTTCGGCGTGACGGGCGTGTCCGAGCGCCAGATGGGCCGCCAGCGGGTGCTGTTCGGGTTGCGCGCCAACGGCGAGGAATTCCCGATCGAGGCGTCGATCTCGCAGATCCGCGACGCGTCGGGCAAGCTCTATACGGTGATGCTGCGCGACATCACCGAGCGGCAGCGCGCCGATAACGCGCTCAAGCAGTCGCGCGAGGAATTGCGCGAACTGTCGGCGAACCTGCAGAACGTGCGCGAAGAGGAAAAAACCCGCATCGCGCGCGAACTGCACGACGACCTCGGCCAGCAGCTCACCGCGCTGAAGATGGATCTGTCGGTGGTCGAACAGCAGCTGCGCGTGCCGGGTCGCACGCAACCCGACGAAGACGTGCAGACGCACCTGCAGGGCATGCGACGGCTGATCGACGCGACGGTCGCGTCGGTGCGGCGCATCGCGGCCGACCTGCGGCCCGTGATGCTAGACGATCTCGGCCTCGTGCCGGCGATCGAATGGCTCGCGAACGATTTCACGAACCGCTACGGGATCGATGTCGAGCGGCACATCGAAACCGGCGGGCTCACGTTCACCAGCGCGGGCGCGACCACGTTGTTCCGGATCGTCCAGGAAGCGCTGACGAACGTCGCGCGCCACGCGGATGCGACGCGCGTCGCGCTGCGGCTCGACGTCGAGGAAGGCTTCTGCGTGTTGCGTGTCGCGGACAACGGCCGCGGCTCGGCGCCCGGCGGCCCGGCCCATGAAGACAAATCGTTCGGCCTGATCGGCATTCGCGAACGCGCCCACATGCTGGGCGGCAGCGTGACGATCGACACCGCGCTCGCGCGCGGTTTCTCGATCACCGTCGCGCTCCCGCTCAGTACCGTCCAACAGGAAACGCTCATCACATGATCAAGGTGCTCATCGCCGACGACCATACGCTCGTACGCGACGGTCTGCGGCACATCCTCCAGAACGCCACCGGATTCGAGGTGGCCGGCGAAGCCTGCGACGGCCCGTCGACGATCGCGCTCGTGCGCGCCACGCCCGCGCAGGTGCTCGTGCTCGACCTGTCGATGCCGGGCCGCAACGGCGTCGAGCTGATCAAGCAGATCAAGGACGAGAAGCCCGCGCTGCGCGTCCTCGTGCTGACCATGCACGCGGAGCAGCAGTACGCGGTGCGCGCGTTCCGCGCCGGCGCGTCCGGGTATCTGACGAAGGAAAGCGCGAGCGCCGAACTGGTCGGCGCGGTCACGAAGGTCGCGTCAGGCGGCGTCTACGTGAGCCTCGCGATGGCCGAGCAGTTCGCGCAGAGCCTGAACGAGCCGGCCGAGACGCTGCCGCACCAGCGGCTGTCCGACCGCGAATTCGACGTGTTCCGGCGGATCGCCGCCGGCCAGACGCTGACGGAGATCGCCAACGCGCTGTGCGTGAGCGCGAAGACGGTCAGCACCTACAAGACGCGGATCCTGGAAAAGATGCAGATGCCGCACGAAGCGGCGCTGGTGCGTTACGCGATGCGGCACAAGCTGCTCGACGAAACGGACGACGTGTAGCGGACGACGCCCGGCCCCGCCTGGATCTCAGGTGCCGCCGGCCGCACGGCCTGCAGCCGGGCGGAGCACCCCGCTTACCCGCTTACTTGGCCGGCACGGGGCACGCGAGATCGCCTTCCTCGCACGACAGATAGCCCTTCAGCGTTTCGGTACGGGCTTTCGTCAGATCGTCCAGGCAGGTCGACACGACCATCGGATACACGCTGCCGCCCTCGGCGTTCGCGCTGGAGAAGCTGCATTCGGCATCGCGGTACGCGATCCACGCACGCTGCGCATTCACGAGTTTGTCGGCGAGCGGCCGCGTATCGCGCAGGCGCGCGGTGACGGCCTGGTACGTCCGGTTCAGTTCCCCGTCGGTTTTCTTGTACGCGCGATCGGCGCACGCCGTCATCGCCGCCTGATCCGTCGCGTCGGCACAATTCGCCTGCGCGTGGGCGAGGTTCGCCGCCAGTGCGAGCGAGCACAGCAGACCGGTCAAGACACGCATGGATGCTCCTTGTTGTTCGTTGAAGTCGTGGAACCCGGTGCCGGGCTTGCCGCGCGGTCGCGCATCGGCCGCCGTCTCGGGGCGACACCGATCGCGATGCTAGCGCACGCGCGCCGGCTTGTCAGCCGGTGTCGCAGCCCGCGACGGCTTGCATATCGCCCCTTCGCACCTACACTTGAAAATCGATACGCCGCTTCAGGCCCGCGCTATCGCATCCATCCCGTCTCCGCTTCCGCGCATTCCTCAGCGCATTTCGCGTTCGCATCGCCGAGCGGGGTGACGATTCGTCTGCCAGCCTCCTCCCCCCGGCCCGACGTGCCTTCGCCGTCGCCCCCTGGAGGGAATCATGAGTTATCACCTTGAAGGCCGTCTGCTCGAGGTCTGCAACTGTCGCGTACTCTGCCCGTGCTGGATCGGCGAGGATCCCGATTTCGGCGTCTGCGACACGATCGTCGCGTGGCATGTCGACAAAGGCACCGTCGACGGCGTCGACGTGGGCGGCAACACGATCGCCGCCGTGTGCCGGGTGCCCGGCAACATCCTCGAAGGCAACTGGACGGCTGCGATCTACGTCAGCGACACGGCGTCCGAAGCGCAGGAGCAGGCGCTCCTCAGGGTCTACACGGGCCAGGCCGGCGGCCCCATCGCCGAACTCGCGAAACTGATCGGCACGGTCGTGTCGATCGAACGCGCGCCCATCACGTTCAATGTCGAGGGGGCTCGTGGCACGCTGTCGATCGGCACCGACTACCACGCGGAACTCGAGCCGTACCTCGGCCCGAGCGGCGCGCAGACGACGCTGACCGACACCGTGTTCTCGACGGTGCCCGGCGCGCCGGTGTTCGTCGGCAAGGCGCCCGTCTACCGGTCGAAGAACGCGGCGATCGGCATCGACGTCGACCTGAAGAATCACAACGCGCTGCAGAGCACGTTCCGGTTCGACGCGTGACGCGCGATCGCACGCCCACGGTCATGGCCGCATCGCTGCACCGGCGCCTGTTTCCGCTCGTGCTCGCGAGTCTCGTCGCGTTCGCCTGGCTCACCCTGTGGGCGTGGACGCGCAGTCCTTACGGGCGCTACCTCGACCACGGCGACGGCACGTTGGCCGAACCGTTCAACGCGCTTTGCCGCGCGCTGCCCGGCGGCGCGCTATGGCTGCCGGCCGCGTTCACCGCGGCCGGCTGGACGCTGATGATCCTCGCGATGATGCTGCCGACGACGCTGTCGCTGTTCGACGCGTTCGCCCGCGTCGTCGCCAGCCGCCCCGACCAGACGCGCCTGCTCGCGCTCGTCGGCATCGGCTACGTCGCCACGTGGAGCGGCTTCGGCCTCGTCGCGCATGGGCTGCACGGGCTGCTGCTGACCGGTGTCGCGCGGGTGCCGGCGCTCGCGTGGCGCGGCTGGTTGATCGGCGCGGCGGTCTTCGCGCTCGCCGGCGCGTTCCAGTTCAGCGGACTGAAGACGCAATGCCTCGACCGGTGCCGCACCCCCTTCAGTTTCGTGATCAGCCGCTGGCGCGGCCGCACGCCGATGCGTCACGCGTTTGCATTGGGCGTCAGCCATGGGCTCTTCTGCGTCGGCTGCTGCTGGGCGCTGATGCTGCTGATGTTCGTCGTCGGCGCCGGCAGTCTCGGCTGGATGCTGGCGCTCGCCGCGTTGATGGCCCTCGAGAAGAACGCATCATGGGGGCAGGCGCTCACCGCGCCGCTCGGCGCCGCGTTGTTCGGCGCGGCCGTGCTGATCGTCGCCAGCCACGCGTGAGGCCCGCGATGCGACCGCCCGAGTCCGCCCTCGTGCTGCATGTCCGGCCGGGCATGCGCGCCGTCGCGCTGACGTCGATCGCGATGCTCGCTTTCGCATCGAATTCGCTGCTGTGCCGGCTCGCGCTGCAGGCCGGACGGATCGACGCGGCCAGCTTCGGCAGCCTGCGCCTCGTATCGGGCGCGCTGATGCTCGCGATCGTCGCGCGTGCGGGGGCACGACGGCCCGCCCCGCCCGCCGACTGGCCGGCCGCGGCGATGCTGTTCGTGTACGTCACGTGCTTCTCGTTTGCGTATCTGACCGTTAGCGCAGCCACCGGCGCGCTGATCCTGTTCGGCGCGGTGCAACTGACGATGTTCGCGGCGGGATGGCATGCCGGCGAGCGGTTTGCCGCGACCGGCTGGGCCGGATTCGGCGCGGCGCTCGGCGGGCTGGTCTACCTCGTGTCGCCCGGGCTCGCCGCGCCGACGCCGCGCGGCGCCGCGCTGATGACGGCAGCCGGCATCGCATGGGGCATCTATTCGATCCGTGGCCGTCGCCCCGTCGATCCGGTCGCGACCACCGCCGGCAACTTCCTGCGCGCCGCGCCGCTGGCGCTCGCACTGAGCGTCGCACTCGCCGCCCGCCTGCACGTCACGCCGGCCGGCCTCGCGCTCGCCGCGCTTTCCGGTGCGCTGACGTCGGGCCTCGGCTACGTGGTCTGGTATGCCGCGCTGCGGCACCTCACGGCGATGCGCGCCGCGGCGGTTCAGTTGTCCGTCCCGCCCATCGCCGCGTGCGGCGCCGTGCTGCTCCTGTCCGAACAGCCGACCTGGCGGCTCGCGCTCGCATCGGCAGCGATCCTCGGCGGCGTCGCGACCGTGCTCGCGACGCGGGCGCGGCGGGCGGGCAGCACGCGGTGATGCCCGTCAGGCGCGGCACGCTCACGCAGCCCCGCCCATTCCAGCGGCCCAAATGCAAAACCCGTACACGGATACCGTGCACGGGTTTCGGATGAAACGGCAAACCGGGCGCCCTTGCGGGCGCTGCCTAGCTTAGTGGCCGAAGAACACCGACGATCGGTCGGTGGCGGCCGGCACGACCACGCGCTGGCCCGATTGCGACGCCGCGGCCGGGTTCGAACCGTAGCCCGTTGCATCAGCTTGCGCGCCGGTGTTCTGCGCGGCGGCGATCTTTGCCTGGGCGGCCTGGATGTTTTCCGGGTAGTTCATCCAGTCGTTCGGGTTGTAGCCGGCCTTTTCGAGCTGGACCAGCTCGGCGCGCACTTGCGCGCGCGTCAGCGGCTGCTGGTTCGATTGGGCGAACGAGACGACCGGTGCGGCCACCAGGGCGGCCAGTGCAACTGCCTTGATCAGCGATTTCATGATGCGTTACCTCCAGAATTGTTTTGTCAGGCGCTTCGGACTCGGGGTCGTTGCGCATGAGTAGAAGTCTAGGAGGCGACGCTATCAGGGTAAATACTTAAATCGCGAATTCACTGTTGACGGAAACCAGACAATCGCCACGGAATACGTCGAATCGTCAGATGATTATCGGCATTCACGTGCTGAATACCGTGGCGCGGCGCCCCGTGCGTCCGGCCGTGCATCAGCGCCGTCGGTCGGTTTCCGACGGCGCCATGAGCCGGTCGAACAGCAGCGCCTTGAGGCGGATCAGGTCGTCGGCACCGGTCTCGCCGAACGCCGCGTGATGCAGCGTCAGCGCGGGCGCGGCCGGGTCGGCATGGACGGCCCGCACCGTGCCGTCGAGCGCCAGCAGCTCGACCCGGCCGCCGGCCGCGTACGGAAGCTGCACGCGCAAGGGTTCGCCGGTTGCGGCGATCGGCCGGTCGACGGCAATCGACAGGCCGCTCAAGCTGATGTCGTGCACCATCCCGATGCCTTCCGCTCTCTCCGCCCCGCCCGCGCAACAGGCGGCGATCCGCACCGGCACGCGCGGCTCCGCTCGCGTGCGCAGCCGGTCGACGAAGCCGGGCGGCGACAGTACCAGGAACCGTGCGGCACCCGCCGCCTGCACCGACTCGACCGTCGCGCCGAACCGCGACACCGCGGCACGGCCGATCGCCACGGCCTCGATGTCGTCGCCGCGCGCGAAGTCGAGCGCGGCCGCCGGCTGCGGCTCGACGAACAGCGCGCCCGACGCGGCGATGCCGATCAACCGGCAGCGCTGCAGCCCGCGGGTCGTGCCGACCCGGCGGCGGATGCCGATCGAAGCGCCCGCCGACAACCCCATCCGCGGTGCGTGAGGCATCGCGTCAGGCACGCGCGGCGAGGCTTCGGCTTCGGCGTCGTCGCGCCGCCGTACCGGCCGGAAATGGTCGAACAGGAAGGCATGCTGCGCGGCATCGTGCAGCGTCGTGCCGGCCGGCAGCAGCGCGGCACCGTCGGCATCGTAGAGATCGAAGCCGAGCGGGACGCCGGCGGCGAGATCGTCGCGCGTGAGCGGGACGTAGTCGGTAGATAGCCTCATCGTGGAGGCGCGGAGCGACCGCGCGAGCTGTCATGACAACATGATTACGGCAGCATCGCGCGAATTCTGAACGGCTCCGTTACTGCGATGCGCCGGTTGCGTCCGGCGCGGCCGGTGCCGGCGCCTGGGACGGTGCGGTCGAAGGGGCGGCAGCCGGTGCGGCGCCGAGGCCCGCGCTGCCTCCGCCGGCCGCGCTCGCCCCCGCCGGCGGCTGCGCGGGTGGCGGCTGCGACGCGCCCGCCGACAGCGCGGCGGCCGACGCGGCCACTTCGGACGCCGGCACCCATTCCTCGACGATGCCCCCGGATGCCGCTTCGGGCGCCGAGGCAGCCGAGGCGGCCGACGCCTCGTCGGTATCCGCCTCGGGCGCCCGCTCCACCCGCTGCGTCCTGACCGATGCGGGCGCCTTCTTCGCGTCGGGCGGGAACCACGTGTCGAACAGGTCCGTCGCGCGTTCGCGCAGCGACGCGAACCAGCCCGGCGACGGCTCGGTATCGAATTTCGCCTTCGTATCGACGAGCCGGGCGCGCTGCGCACGCTGGAAGAAATCGCCGACGATCGGCAGCGCACTGTGCGCGCCCTGCCCCCAGTAGTCGCTGCGCAGCGTCACGCGGCCGTCGTCGAAACCGACCCACGCACCGGCGACGAGGCCGGGCTGCATCAGGATGAACCAGCCGTCCGCGTTGTCCTGCGTCGTGCCGGTCTTGCCGGCCACGTCGCCACGGATCCCGAAGCGCGTGCGGATGCTGCCGCCCGTGCCGCGCGTCACGACGTCGCGCATCACGCTGAGCAGCGTCTTGTCGGTTTCGGCGTCGAGCGCGCGCTCGGGCGGCGCCGGCGCGTATTCGGCAAGCACGTCGCCCTGGCGGTTCTCGATGCGCGTCACCATCTGCGGCTCGACATACAACCCGCCGTTCGCGATCGTCGCGTACGACGCGACCATCTCCTTCAGCGTGACCGGGCTCGTGCCGAGCGCCAGCGACGGCACGCGTTCGAGCGGGCTTTCGCGCACGCCCATGTCGCGTGCGAGTCGGGCCACGGCAGCCGGGCCGACCTTCTCCATCACCTGCGCGGTGATCCGGTTGCGCGACAGCGCGACCGCGTCGCGCAGCGTCATCGGTTTGCCGGTGGGCGGCACGTCGTCATTCGGCCGCCAGATCTCGCCGCCCTTCAACGGGATCTCGACCGGCTGGTCGATGAAGGTATCGTCCGGCTTCATCCCGTTCGCGAACGCGACACCATAGACGAACGGCTTGAACGTCGAGCCCGGCTGGCGCCGCGCCTGCGCGACGTGGTCGAACGGCTCGTGGGTGAAGTCGCGGCTGCCGACCCACGCGCGGATCTGCCCGTCGCGCGGATCGATCGCGAGGAAGCCGGCCTGCACGTCGGTCTTCGTCTTGCACAGCGCGCGCATGAAACCACGGTCGGCCGCGAGCAGCTTCATCGCGGCCGCGTCGTCCTTGCCGGCGTCCTGCGCGGCCTTGTACTCGGGCGACTCGCGCATGAAGGTGCGGAACACCTCGTTGTCGGTGCCGCAGCCGTCGCGGCCGCTCCACGCGCTGTTCGCGATGCCCTGCAGCTGGTTGCCCTGCAGCGTGAGCGCCTGCGTCGCCATCTGCTGCAGCCGCGCGTCGATCGTCGTGCGCACGATCAGCCCGTCCGAGTAGATGTTGTAGTCGTTGCGGTCGGCCCACGCGATCAGCCATTTGCGCAGCTGCTGCGCGAAGTGCGGCGCCGGCCCCGGCGGCTCCTTCTGGCGCTCGAAGTCGATCCGCAGCGGCCGGCGCTGCAACTGCGCAAACTGCGCGGGCGACAGCTTGCCGTACTTCACCATCTGGCCGAGCACCGTATTGCGCCGCTGCAGCGCGCGCTCGGGGTTCAGCACCGGGTTGTAGTAACTGTTGCCCTTCAGCATCCCGACCAGCGTCGCGCTGTCGAGCACGTCGAGCTCGTCGGCCGACTTGTCGAAATAGGTGCGCGCGGCCATCTCGACGCCGTACGCGTTGTACAGGAACGGCACCGTGTTCAGGTAGGTCTCGAGGATCTGGTCCTTGCTGTAGACCACCTCGATCTTCAGCGCGGTGATCGCCTCCTTCACCTTGCGCGTGAGCGTCGGCGCACGGCCGATCTCGTCCGGGTAAAGGTTACGCGCGAGCTGCTGCGTAATCGTCGAGCCGCCCTGGCGGCTGCCCGAGAACGTGTGGAGCGCGGCCGACGCCGTACGCTTCCAGTCGAGGCCGTGATGCTCGTAGAAACGGTGATCCTCGGTCGCGATCAACGCGTCGACCATGTGCGGCGAGATCTGCTTGAGCGGCACCCACTCGCGGTTGGACGGCTTGAATTCGGCCAGCAGCTTGCCGTCGGCGGACAGCACCTGGGCGGGCTGGTCGACGCGTGCCTTGCGGATGTCGCCGATGCCCGGCGTGAACGGGATGAGCACGACCACGTACACCACGAACAGCGCCGGCACGGCGGCGCCGGCGAGCAGCACACCGCGGCGCGTCGGGTGACGGACATGGTGCCACGCGGTGGCGGCGAGAGGCTTGACCCGCGCGACGGCGGCAGCCGCGACGGGTTGGGCGCGCGCGACCCATCTGGCACAGAAGGCACGCACTGACGACACGTTTCGGCGATTCACTCGGGTGGAGCTCGGCTGAAAAGGGTGCATCGTACCAAACTCGCGCGGGCCGCCTGACGGCGATGGCCTGGCGGCGACCTACCCGGGGCGCCTGCGCGGGCGATCCCCATGCAAAAAAGGCGCGCGCCCCGCAACGGGAACGACGCGCCAAGCCTGGTACGACAAACGGGCGGCCGCGTCGGGCGCGGCCGATCGGCGCGGCGACTCAGCGCACGAGAAAACCGTAGGTCAGCGGATCGCGCTCGTCGACGATCCAGTTCGCGAATCCGCAGATATGCGCGCTGCCTTCCACTTCTGGAATCACGGCCGGGATGTCGCCGACCGTCGTTTCGCGCAGCACGCGCCCCTTGAAGACCGTGCCGACGATCGATTCGTTGACGAGCGTGTCGCCGGTCGCGAGCAGCCCGCGCTGATAGAGCTGCGCGACCCGGCCGCCGGTGCCGGAGCCCGTCGGCGAGCGGTCGACCTCGCGATCCGCGAACACGCAGCAGTTCGCCTGCGTCGAGCCCGGGTGGCGCGGCGCATTCGCGATGATCGTGCCGTAGATGTGGTTGATTTCCGGGATCTCCGGATGCACGACCGGGTACTTCGCGTTCGCGGCGGCCTTCACTTCCGCGCCGAAGCGGATCAGCCGTTCCACCGCCGCTTCGCGCACCGGCAGGTCGAACGGCGCACCGTCGACGTAGAAATAGAACGCGCCGCCGTACGCGATGTCGCCGGTCACGGTGCCGAACGACGGCGTCTCGACCGACACGTCGCGCTGCCAGATGAACGACGGCACGTTGACGAAGCGCACCGGCCCCGCGTGCTCGCCGTCCCATTTGACGAACGCCTCGATGAAGCCGCACGGCGCGTCGATGCCGACCCGCGTTTCCGGCACCATGCGCTGCACCCAGCCGAGCTCGACCGCCGCGGTCGACAGCGCGATCACGCCGTGTCCGCAATGGTCGCTGTAGCCTTCGTTGTGCACGAAGATCACGCCGAAATCCGCGTTCGGCGACACGGGCTCGGTCAGGTAGCCGCCGTACATGTCGGCATGGCCGCGCGGTTCGAACATCAGCGCGCGGCGGATCTCGTCGGCGTTGTCCTTGAGCCACGCGCGGCGCTGGACGATCGTGTCGCCGGGCGCGCGCGGCAGCCCGCTCGTGACGATGCGGAACGCTTCACCGCCCGTATGGACTTCGACGGTGGAAAGGGATCGGGAAATTTTCATGGGGGAATCGGAAGCGTTGAAACGAAGAACGGCGGCCGCGCCGCCGTCCGATGGCAGGCTGGCCGTTACTTCGCGTACGGTTCCGGCAGGCCGTTGCGGATCACGTAGACGGTGGTCGGCGCGCCCTTCAGGTCGCCGTTCGCGTCGAACGAATAGGTGCCGGCGACGCCCGTGTAGTTCGATTTCGCCAGTTGCGCGATCAGCTTCGCCTTGTCGGTGGTCGTGCCGGCCTTGACCATCGCGTCGGCGAGCAGCTTCATCCCGTCGTAGTAGTTCACGCCATAGACCTGCGTATCGGTGTGATACGTGTCGTGGTACTTCTTCAGGAATTCGCGCCCGGCCGCCGTCTTCTCGAGCGCGACGCCGCCCTGCGCGCAGTAGACGATCGACGCCGCATCGCCCGCGACCTTGCCCATGTCGGCCGAGCAGATGCCGTCGCCGCCGAGCAGCTTCGCGCGCAGGCCGCGCTGCTTCATCTGCTTGGCCATCGGCGCGCCCTGTGCCGCATAGCCGCCGAGGAAGATCACGTCGGGGTTGCTGGCCTTGATCTTGGTGAGAATGCCGAGGAAGTCGGTGGCCGACGAACTCGTGAATTCCTGGTCGACGATCTTGATCCCGTTCGCCTTCGCGACGTTCATGAACTGCTCGGCCACGCCCTGCCCGTACGCGGTGCGATCGTCGATCACGGCGGCGGTCTTCGCGTTCAGCGTCTTCGCGGCGAAGGTGGCCATCGTGCCGCCGAGCTGTTCGTCGCTCGCGCCGATCCGGAAGATGTTCTTGAAGCCCTGCTTGGTCAGTGCCGGGTTCGACGCGACCGGCAGCATCGGCACGCCGGCAGTCGAGTACACGCGCGAGGCGGGAATCGCGACGCCCGAGTTGTACGGCCCGAGCACCGCGACGACGCCCTTGTCGACGAGGTTCTGCGCCACCTGCACGCCGGCCTTCGGATCGGCCTGGTCGTCGTCGGAGACCAGTTTGAAGGTGACGGTCTTGCCGGCGACCTTGATGCCGGCCTTGTTGAGTTCGTCGACGGCCAGGCGTGCGCCGTTTTCATTGTCCTTGCCGTTCGCGGCCTGCGGACCGGTCAGCGGCGCCGAATGGCCGATCATGACCACTTCCTGCGCCTGCGCGGAAGTCAGCGCGCCGGCGGCGATGGCCACCGAGAGCGCGGTAACGAGGTGTCGCATGATGTCTCCTGATTGGTTTTGTGTGAAACCAATGTAGGATACGCGTGGTTACCATGCAAGCAATTTCAAAATAAAAATGTCGATTTTGGTCATTTTTCAGACCAGAACGAGCCCAGCACGGTCACTTGGGCGTGATGTCGCGCCGCACGCGGCGGATGTGCTGCTCGACATAGAACGCCGCCGCATCGGCGTCGCCGGACACGATCGCCTCGTAGATCAGCCGGTGTTCGGACACGTACAGCCGGATCCGGCCCGCATCGTAGATGCCGTCGTCCTTCAGCCGCTTCCACAGCGGCTGGTCCATCGTCTTCGCGACTTCGTCCGCGATCTTCACGATCAGCGCGTCGCCGGTCATCAACGCCAACTGGCGGTGGAACAGCCGGTCGCTCTCGTTCCACAGCGCGCGCTGATGCGGATCGTCGACATCGGTAATGGTCTCCATCTGGGCCAGATAGCGTTCGGCACCGGGGTCGGCGCGGCCGTGCGCGGCCGCAAGGCGCGCGATCGCGGGCTCCAGGATCAGCCGCACGTCGAGCGTCGACGTCGGGCTGAAATCGGGTTCGGCCGCCCGGTGCGTGTCGCCGCGCGCCGCGAGCACGTCGAGCGGCGACGCGACGACGTAGGTGCCCGAATTGCGCTTCGTGAACACGAGCCCTTCGTTCTGCAGTGCGCCGAGCGCCTCGCGCACGGCCGGCCGGCCGACCTGGAACAGCCCTGCGAGCTCGCGCTCGGACGGCAGCCGCGACTCGGCGGCATAGCGCCCCGCGCGGATTTCGTCGCGGATCTTCTCGGCCACCTGCTCGTAGATCTGCAGCGGCCTGAAACCGCCTTCGAGTGTGTCGGGACGCGCGGACATCATCGTATGGCTCCTGCCCGGTCGCGGGCGTGAATCGGGAATGGGTTCGCACTATACCGGAGCGCGCCGGCATCGAGGCCATGGCGGCCCTTCTGGACAGATATTAGAACCAAAACCGGCGAAGCGCTTTATTTTCTGGGTTGCAGGTGGGCCAGCAAGTGGTATAGATTCGATCCACACTGCCCTGTGTCACGGTATCCGGCAGCTCTTGGCGGGCGCGGCATGCGCCCGTCGTCCACGCTCACCGACGCATGCGACGTACACGATGACCGCTCTTTCCCCGATTCCCGTTTTCGACGCGGCCGACACGGCCGCGCTGCTCGACTACCCGGCGCTGCTCGCCACGCTCAGGCAGGCCGTCGCCGACTATGCGGCGGGCGAGATCGTCAGCCCCGAACGCCTGGTCGTGCCGCTGCAGGCGGGCGGCGTGATGCTGTCGATGCCGTCGAGCGCGCGCGACCTCGCGACCCACAAGCTCGTGAACGTGTGCCCGGGCAACGGCGCGCGCGGGCTGCCGACGATCCTCGGCCAGGTCACCGCCTACGACGCGACCACCGGCGAGATGCGCTTCGCGCTCGACGGCCCGACGGTCACCGGGCGCCGCACGGCGGCCATCACCGCGCTCGGCATCCAGGCGCTGCAGGGCGCCGCGCCGCAGGACATCCTGCTGATCGGCACCGGCAAGCAGGCGGCCAATCACGCGGAAGCGCTCGCCGCGATCTTTCCCGAAGCGCGCCTTCACGTGCGCGGCACGCGCGCCGACCGCGCAGCGGCATTCTGTGCCGCGCACCGCGCGCAGGCGCCGCGCCTCGTGCCGCTCGACGGCGACGCGATTCCCGATGCGATCGACGTGGTCGTCACGCTGACGACGAGCCGCACGCCCGTCTATCGCGAAGCCGCGCGCGCAGGCCGGCTCGTGGTCGGCGTCGGCGCGTTCACCGCGGACGCGGCCGAGATCGACGCGAACACGGTGCGCGCCAGCCGGCTGGTCGTCGACGATCCGGCCGGCGCGCGCCACGAGGCCGGCGACCTGATCGTCGCGCAGGTCGACTGGCAGCACGTCGCATCGCTCGCCGACGTGCTGGGCGGCGCATTCGACCGCACCGGGCCGCTGCTGTTCAAGAGCGTCGGCTGTGCGGCGTGGGATCTCGCCGCATGCCGCACGGCGCGCGATGCGCTGGCTGCGCGCCAGGCCGGCTGACCCGGCAACGCCCCCCCCTTCGGCCGCGCTCGCGGCATCGCCCCCTCGCAGCCGCGCCGGCGATTTCCCGTACGCGTTGTAGGAATCGCCCTACAACGCGTCGCAGCGGCCTACATCAACTTCCAATTCGGCCGATTTCATTTTCGGCGGCGCAACACGATACTGCCCGCATGAATGCCAGCCAGTTACCCGCCGCGCTCCGGGTATTTCTCGTCGATCATGCCGCTGCCGTCCGGCAGCGGATCGCGCTGCTCGTCGGCGCGATCCGCGGTGTCGCCGTCGTCGGCGAAGCGGAAGACGGCCAGGACGCGTGGACCCATATCCGCAGCAGCCAGGCGGACGTGGTGATCGTCGACCTGCGGCTGGCGGACGGCAGCGGCCTCGAGCTGATCGGGACGCTGTCGAAGGCCGCGCCGCGCATCGTCACGATCGTGCTGACGAATCACTCGGCGCCGGCATTCAGAGAGGCATGCGCGTTGGCCGGAGCCGACTACTTCTTCGACAAGACCGTCGAATTCGACGCCGCATGCCAGGTCATCGAATCCCTGGCGCACGCTCGCGTGCCCCACCCCTGACGAGCCGGAGTGACTCATGTCCACAGCCACCCCCTGCGCCGCCGACGTATCCATCACGCCCCGGCCGACGATTCCGCTTCGCGCGGTCACGCGCGCCGACGCCGCCAAACATCCCGCCGCGCGCTGCTCGGTGTGCGCGATGCGCTCGATGTGCCTGCCGCCGCACCTGACCGCGGCCGAATACGGCCGCCTCGACTCGATCATCTGCACGACCCGGCAGGTGCGCCAGGGCGACGCGCTGTTCCGCACCGACGATCCGTTCCAGAGCATCTATGCGGTACGTGCGGGTTCGTTCAAGACGGTGATGATGCATCGCGACGGCCGCGAACACGTGACGGGCTTCCAGATCGCCGGTGAAACGCTCGGGATGGACGGCATCGGCGGCGGCCAGCATTGCTGCGACGCGATCGCGCTCGAGGACAGCGTCGTGTGCATCATCCCGTTCGGTGCGCTCGAAGCGGCGTGCCGCGAGATCAAGCCGATGCAGCACTTCCTCTACCAGATGCTGAGCAGCGAGATCGTCCGCGAATCGAGCCAGATGCTGCTGCTCGGCACGATGTCGGCCGAGCAGCGCGTCGCGCATTTCCTGCTGAACCTGTCGTCGCGCTTCGAGGCGCGCGGCTATTCGGCGACGGAATTCAACCTGCGGATGACGCGCGAGGAAATCGGCTGTTATCTCGGGATGAAGCTCGAAACCGTGAGCCGGATGTTCTCGCGGTTCCATCGCGAAGCGCTGGTCGAAACGCGCGGCAAGCGCGTGCGCATCATCGATTCGCAAGCGCTCGCACGGGTCTGACAACCCGGAACCAAGGCCGCGCCTGGCGGCGCCGCGCGCGATGCATCATCGCACCGCGCCATCGGCCGCCGCGTTGCGCAGCCCCACCCTTGCACCGGCCGCCTGGCACGCGAGCAGCGCCTGTTCGGGCCGCATGAACGCGCGGCGCAGCGCGTCGTCCAGGTTGCCGCCGACGCACGGCGGCAGCGGCCAGCGCGCGGTGTCGTGCATCACGAGGTCGAGTCGTACGTCGTACACGCGTGCGCCATCGGCGTCGGCGCTCGCTTCAATGGCGAGGTGACAGCCGTCGATCAGCGTGCGAAACCGTTCGAGCCGCACCAACTGCGCGCCGGCTTCGGCTTCGACCGCGGCGGTCCCCGCGAATCCCAGGCAGGCGATCTGCATGCCCACGCCCATGTCGTGTCTCCTGACGGGGCCGCCCGCTCGTCGACCGCCTTGCATGTGCCGCCCCCACCGAAAGGCGGCGGCACGCGTTGCCCGTGGCACGGCGCGATTTCTGCGATCGCTGCCGGCCGATAGTCTGCCCGCGCCGTCGCCGGCGCGGGTCCGTTCATACGTTGAAGGTCTGCGACGTCTTCATCTCGATCCACGTCATGCCGGCCCGCAGCCCTTCGATCATCGCCTCGCGTTCGGTCGGATACGCATGGCTGTGCTCGAACGTATGATGAAAACGCGCGGCGCCGCTGCCGTGCTCGACCGACACGCGGCAGCGGAATTCGCCCGATTCGCACGGGCGCGTCTCGACTTCGACGGACCAGTCGCGTTCGTGAATGTTGCCCTGCAGTGTCATGCGCCCTCCTGCGGTATCAGTCTCCGAGCCGGAAGTGCCCGCTGTGCAGCAGCACCGGCCGGCCGCCGATTTCCTCGAGCATGCGTCGTGCCATCGCCTCGATCGCCGACCGGTGCGCGTCGAATGCGGCCAGCAGGTCGCGTTCGAGCAGCGACGGCGCGCCGAAATGATCCTCCAGCGCCTCGGCCGTGACCGCGCACTGCACGCACCGTCCGTCGACCAGCGCCGAAAACGCCACGACCAGGTCGCGTGCGCAATATTCGGGGGGTTCCGGCGGGAAAACAATCTGCATCTGTCGGCCTGTCATCGTCGTGATGGCTCCATGACAAGAGCATAGTGGCGCGCGCGCCCGCACGCTTGACCCACGTCAACCGGTTCGCTGCGCCGCACGATAACGGCGCGGCGGCGTGCCGGCGCGGCTGCGCGATGCCGCTGCAAACGGCTTTCAGCCCGCGTCGGGCTCGATCGCCGCGCCGCGCTCCGCGAGCAGCTCGCGCAGCACGCCGCGGTGGCAATGGCGCTCGTCGTCGCAATAGCAGCCGATCGAAAACGCGGTGGTCGCCGACAGCGCCGCCAGCAGGTCGAGCACCTTCGGCGCATCGCCATGCGCCATCTCCGCGCGGAAGTGACGCCGGAACGCGTTCCATTCGGCATCGGTTTCGGCGGCCTGCGCCTGGGCGACGAGTTCCGCGCTCGGCGACAGCGTCGGCAGCCATACATCATAGTAGTTGCGCGACGCGAATTCCGCCTTCGGCACGCCGCGCGGCGGCCGCCGCACCGTGCCGATCCGCAGGCCCTCGCCGGCCGCGCGCGGCGTGCCGAGCTGGATGATCCGGATGCCCATGTGCTTCCTTCCGAGTTGCGTGGGATGCCGTGATCGTACCGCCGTGCGTGGCCCCGCGTCAGCCGGGTGGCGCACATTGCGGCCGCGCAACGAAAAACCGGCTGCCTCCTTGCGGAGACAGCCGGTTCGGCCAGCCGCGTGGCGCGCCGGAGCGCGCCGCGCTCAGACGCCGCTCTTCAGCACCTTGCCGATGGCATCCGCGACGATGGCGACGTTCGAGTCGTTCAGGCCCGCGACACACATCCGGCCCGAACGCAGGATGTACACGCCGTGCACTTCGCGCAGCGCGTCGACCTGCGATTCGGTCAGGCCCGTGTACGTGAACATCCCGCGCTGCTTCACGTAGCGCGTCAGTGCCTCGCCGCTGACGTGGTCGCGCAGGCCGTCATGGATCGACTGGCGCATCCGCGCGATGCGGCGGCACATCGCCGCCAGTTCCTCTTCCCACTGCTTGCGCAGCGCGGGCGTGCCGAGCACGGTTGCCACGACCTTCGCGCCGTAGGTTTGCGGGTTGCTGTAGTTCGAGCGCACCGCGCCGGCCAGCTGGCCGAGCACGCGGTCGGCCGCGGCGGCATCCTCGCAGACGACGCTCAGGCCGCCCACGCGCTCGCCGTACAGCGAGAAGTTCTTCGAGAACGAGTTCGCGACCAGCGCCGGCACGCCACGGCGGGCCAGTTCGCGCACCGCGAACGCATCCGCGTCGAGGCCCGCGCCGAAGCCCTGGTACGCCATGTCGACGAACGGCAGCAGCCCGCGCGCCTCGATCACGTCGATCAGCTTCTCCCACTGGCCTTCATCGAGGTCGACGCCGGTCGGGTTGTGGCAGCACGCGTGCAGCAGCACGATGCTGCGCGCCGGCAGCGCGTCGATCGCCGCGAGCATCGCGTCGAACTTCAGGCCGCCCGTCGCTTCGTCGTAGTACGGATACGTGTTCACCGTGAAGCCGGCGCGCTCGAAGATGAAGCGATGGTTTTCCCAGCTCGGATCGCTGAGCCACACCTGCGATTCCGGGAAATAGCGCTTCAGGAAATCGGCGCCCACCTTCAGTGCGCCGGAGCCGCCGAGCGTCTGCAGCGTCGCGATGCGGCCGGCCGCGCGGGCCGGGTGATCGGCGCCGAACACGAGCGCCTGCACGGCGTCGCGATACGCGGCCAGGCCGACCATCGGCAGGTACGGCTTCGCGCCGCTGTCGCGCTGCAGCGCGGTTTCGGCTTCGCGCACGGCGCCCATCACCGGAATCCGGCCTTCGGCGTCGAAGTAGATCCCGATGCTCAGGTTGACCTTCTGGTCGCGCGGATCTTTCTGAAAGTTCTCGTTGAGCGTGAGGATCGGGTCGCCCGGGTACGCGTCGATGTGTTCGAACATGGCTTGAGTCGGTCTCGTTTGGAAGAATGGTCGGTCGTGGCCTGTATCAGCGTGCGGATGCGCCGTCGTGCACCGCATAGCCTGCATTCTTCTGACGGAAGCGATACCCGACCGCGAGCACCGCGAGCCATACCGGGATCAGGTACACCGACAGACGGAGATCCGGCGTCAGGTACATCACGACGAGAATGCCGGCCATGAATGCCAGGCACAGGTAATTCGTGAAAGGATAGCCCAGACTGCGGAAGGAAGTCTCCTCCCCGGCCGCGCGCTTGGCCTGGCGGAACTTCAGGTGGATCAGCGTGATCATCGCCCAGTTGATGATCAGCGCCGACACGACGAGGCCCATCAGCACCTCGAACGCCTTGCCCGGCATGAAGTAGTTGACCAGCACGCACACGCCGGTCGCGAGCGCCGACGCGCCGAGCGCGGCGAGCGGAATGCCGCGCTTGTTCACCGAGCACAGCACCTTCGGCGCATTGCCCTGCTTCGCGAGGCCGAACAGCATCCGGCTGTTGCTGTACACGCCGCTGTTGTAGACCGACAGCGCGGCCGTCAGCACGACCACGTTCAGCACGTTGGCCACCAGGTTGCTGCTCAGCGCGTGGAAGATCAGCACGAACGGGCTGCCGCCGGTGACGACCTTTTCCCACGGATACAGCGACAGCAGCACGGCGAGTGCGCCGATGTAGAAGATCAGGATGCGATAGATCACCTGGTTGGTCGCGCGCGGAATGCTGCGCTTCGGATCGTCGGCCTCGGCCGCGGTGATGCCGATCAGCTCCAGCCCGCCGAACGAGAACATGATCGCCGCCATCGACATCACGAGCCCCGACACGCCGTTCGGGAAGAAGCCGCCGTGCTGCCACAGGTTCCGGACACTCGCCTCCGGCCCCGCATGGCCGCTCGCGAGCAGCCAGCCGCCGAAGCCGATCATCCCGACGATCGCGGCGACCTTGATGATCGAGAACCAGAATTCCGTCTCGCCGTACGACTTCACGCTGGCCAGGTTGAGCAGGTTGATCGCGACGAAGAAGACCAGCGCCGACACCCAGGTCGGCACGCCCGGCCACCAGTACTGCACGTAGATCCCGACGGCCGACAGCTCGGCCATGCTGACGAGGATGTACAGCACCCAATAGTTCCAGCCCGACAGGAAGCCGGTGAAGTGGCCGACGTACTTGTTGGCGAAGTAGCTGAACGAGCCGGCGACGGGCTCGTCGACGACCATCTCGCCGAGCTGGCGCATGATGAAGAACGCGACGATGCCGGCCACCGCGTAGCCGAGCAGCACGGACGGGCCCGCCATCTTGATCGTCTGCGCGATGCCGAGGAACAGCCCCGTGCCGAGCGCGCCGCCGAGCGCAATCAGCTGGATGTGCCGGTTCTTCAGCCCGCGCTTCAGGCCGTCGCTCTCGTTTCCAGAAACCATGTCTTCTCCACTCTGTCCGCGCCCGCCTGCAGCGGGGTGCGGCGCGCCTCGGTGTGCCGGGCGCTGTTTTGGTGTGCCGGGGCCGTTCGTGGAGCCGCCGGGTTGGGGACTGCAATCTTCGCGTGGCGGCGCCCGATTCGCGTCGGCGTGCCCGCCAGACCGGCCGCCGACCGTCGCCGCGCCCGCCTTGCTGCGCTCGCACACGAAAATCCGGCGTCAGTTTAGCGTCGCGACGGCGAAATCGGGTTTCGTAACCCGTTCATGCAAACCCTACATTATGAGATAAGATTGCATCCGGGAGACGGATAAGGAAACAAAAATGCATGAACCGGTTCTGGATCGCCTCGATCGCCACTTGCTCGCGATCCTGCAGGAGAACGGCCGCGCGTCGAACCTCGACCTGGCGAAGGCCGTCGGCCTGTCGCCCGCACAGACGCTGCGCCGCCACCGGCGGCTGGAGGAAATCGGCGCGATCCGTCGCTATGAAACCCGGCTGTGCCCCGACACGCTCGGTTTCGGCGTGACCGCTTTCGTGCACGTGACGATGGAGCGCGGGCATATCCGCGACCTGTCGAAGTTCCAGAAACTGGTGTCCGATCTCGCGCAGATCCAGGAATGCTTCTCGGTGACGGGCGACATCGACTACGTGTTGAAGGTCGTCGCGCACGATCTGAAGGGCTTGTCGCGATTCCTGCTCGAGACGCTGATGCGCATTCCCGGCGTGAGCGGCGTGCATTCGAGCGTGTGCCTCGACGAGATCAAGTGCACGAGTGCGATGCCGGTCGAGGCTTGATGGGGCGGGCCGCGCGCCAGGCCGGCCCCGTTATCTCACCGCTTCGAACGCACTGATCAGCAACGCCCCCGTCGCGATCACCGCGCAACCGGCCGCCCGGCGCGGCGTCAGCCGCTCGCCGAGATACACGCGCGCGATCAGCGCCGCGAACACCACGCTCGTTTCCCTCAGCGCCGACACCGGCCCCATCGGCGCGCGATCCATCGCCCAGATCACGATGCCGTATGCGAGCGCCGCGAACACGCCGCCGCACGCGGCCTTCGCCGTTTCCCCGGCCTCCTGCGTCAGCCGCAGCGGCCCCGCCCGCAGCCGGTAGTACGCGGCCATCATCGCGCCCGTCAGCACGAACATCCACACGGTATAGCCGACCGTATTGCCGCTTTCCCGCACGCCGATCCCGTCGACCACGCTGTAGGCCGCGATCGACACGCCGGTCGCGAACGCGGTCGGCAGCACCTGCGTCATCCGGTGCTTCGCGCCGCGCCCGCGCTCCAGGCCGATCGCCAGGATGCCCGCGCAGATCAGCACGAGCCCAGCCTGCGCGCCCGGGTTCAGCCGCTCGCCCGCGAACGCCGCCGCACCGAGCGTGACGAGCAGCGGCGCGGTGCCGCGTGCGACCGGATACGCGACGGTGAGGTCGCCGTGCTCGTATGCGCGCACCAGCAGCAGCGTATAGACGACGTGCAGCACGGCCGACGCGACGACGCACGCCCAGCTCGCGGGCGTGATCGGCGCCGCGGCCGGCAGGAACAGCAGCGCGAACAGCCCGATCGCGATCTGCAGCACCGTGGCCGACCGGAGCCGGTCGCCGCTGCTGCGGACGAGCGCATTCCACGACGCGTGCAGGAACGCCGCACACAGGACGGCAAACAGAACGGGGATCGGCACGCTGAATACTCGCTGACGGTCGGCCACGCGAAATCGTCGCCGCAGGGCGTTCATCGTAGGAATACGTCATCCGATTGTCAAAAAAAGGGCGCTGCAGCGCACCGTGCGGCCACCGGTCGATCACGTCCTTTCGCCTGCCCCGCGCGGCATCCGCGGCAACCGACCCACGCACCGCGAGATGTGACGCGAAGGTGGCATGCGGGCAGCCCCTTTCCGTTCGCTTTCGCGTCGCATTCCGCCGTAATGAAATCGATACCGCAACGCAATCACGACGAAACCACTCCGTCCCCATATCTTCATATGGGGCTGTTCCAATGCGCGTGCTCGCTCAAGAGCTTCGCGCCGAACCGACACGGCGACGGGGCCGCTCTCCACCATCGAAGACCTTACCTGGAGTTTCCCGATGTTCCGTCAAGCCTTGCTCGTCACCGCCTGCGCAGCCGCGGCGCTGGCGCTGTTCGCCTGCGGCGGCAGCGACGATCCCACGTCGACGCCTGCCGTGTCGTCGCAGGATGCGCTGCAGACCGCCACGCCGATCAAGCACGTCGTCGTGATCTACGGCGAAAACATCTCGTTCGACCATTACTTCGGCACCTACCCGAACGCGACGAACCCGTCGGGCGAACCGGCGTTCACCGCCCAGTCCGGCACGCCGACGATCAACGGGCTGACCGGCACGCTGCTCACCGCGAACCCGAACTTCACGAACACGGCCAACGGCACCGACGCGGCGAACCCGTTTCGCCTCGACCGCACGCAGGCCGCGACCGCCGACCAGAACCACGCGTACACGGCCGAGCAGCAGGCCGAGGACAACGGCCTCGCCGACCTGTTCCCGAAATACACCGGCAAGGGCTCGTCCGGCGGCGCCGGCGCGTTCGGCACGAAGGGCCAGGTGATGGGCTACTTCGACGGCAACACCGTGACGGCACTGTGGAACTATGCGCAGCGCTTCGCGATGAGCGACAACACGTTCACGACGGTCTACGGCCCGTCGACGCCGGGGGCGCTGAACGTCGTGTCGGGCCAGACCAACGGGATGCAGATCGTCAAGACGTCGAAGCAGCCGTCGACGCTCGCCGCGACCTCGTACTACATCAACGACGGCCAGGGCGGCTTCACGATGATCAACGACGTCGACCCGGGCTTCGACGTGTGCTCGAGCACGACCGACCAGGCGATGATGACCGGCAAGAACATCGGCGACCTGCTGAACGGCGCGAAGATCACGTGGGGCGGCTTCATGGGCGGCTTCAACCTGTCGACGACGAACGGCAACGGCACCACGGGCTGCGCGCGCAGCACGGTCGCCACCGCCGTGAACGCCGCGACGGCCGACTACATCCCGCACCACAACTGGTTCCAGTACTACGCGTCGACCGCGAACCCGCAGCACACGCGCCCGAGCTCGGTCGCCGCGATCGGTTCGAGCTTCCAGACCGACGGCAAGACCGCCGAACCGGCGAACCACCAGTACGACACGGACGACTTCTTCGCCGCCGTGAAGGCCGGCAACTTCCCGTCGGTCAGCTACCTGAAGGCGCCGGCGGCGCAGGACGGGCATGCGGGCTATTCGGATCCGCTCGACGAGCAGGCGTTCGTGACGAAGGTGGTCAACTTCCTGCAACAGCAGCCGGACTGGCAGAACACGGCCGTGATCGTCACCTATGACGACTCGGACGGCTGGTACGACCACGTCTACACGGCGCCGACGCACGCATCGTCGGACCCGGTCGACCAGGTCAACGGCAGCGGCAAGTGCGGCACGGGCGGCACCACCGGCGTGAACGGCGCGACCGTGAACGGCCGCTGCGGCCCGGGCGTGCGCATTCCGCTCGTCGTGATCTCGCCGTACGCGAAGCAGAACTACGTCGACCACACGATGCTCGACCAGGCGTCCGTCGTGCGCTTCATCGAGGACAACTGGCTCGGCGGCCAGCGCATCGGCGGCGGCTCGTTCGATGCGACGGCGGGCGACCTGCGCGCGTTGTTCGACTTCACGTCGAAGCCGAACACGACGCCCCTGTACCTCGACCCGACGCTCGGCACCGTATTGAGCTCGGCACCGGCGATCTGACCGGGACGTCGTGACCGCATGGCCGGCGCAGCACGCGCCGGCCGTTTCCATTTCAACGCGTCGCTTCGTGCGACGCCCGTTTTTCGACCGACAGCATGACAGCCCGCCCCGCGTTTCCGTCTCCCGATGCCGCCGGCACACCTACGCCGCGTGCCCCTTCCCGCCTGCTGCGCCGCGCGGCGTTCGTGATCGGCGCCGCCGTGCTCGGCTACGGCGCGTTCGCGATCGCGTTCCCCGCGCAGGTGCCCGCGGCGATCGGCACCGTCGTCGCCGACTGGACGGGCGCGAACCCGCATCCGGTCGTGCTGCAGCGGCCCGCTGCGCAACCGCTGTCGGCGGTCGCGCAGCTCGGCCGCGCGCTGTTCGCCGATCCGTCGCTGTCCGCGTCGGGCAAGCAGTCGTGCGCGTCGTGCCACAGCCCGGATCATGCGTATGGCCCGCCGAATGCGCTCGACGTGCAGCCGGGCGGCCTCGCGATGACGCAGCAGGGCTATCGCCCGCCGCCGTCGCTGATGTACCTGTACCGTCAGCCGAACTTCAGCATCGGCCCCGATGCCGGTGAAAACGACGCCGCGCCGAGCGTCGCGCAGCAGGCTGCATCCGCGGCCGGCGTCGTGAAGGCGCAGAAGGTGGCCGGCACGTCGGCCGCGCCGCAACTCGTGCCGCAGGGCGGGTTGTTCTGGGATGGCCGCGCCGATACGCTGCAGCAACAGGCGTTCGGCCCGCTGCTGAATCCGGTCGAGATGGCGAACGCGAGCGTCGCCGACGTCGCGCGCAAGCTCAAGCAGTCGTCGCACCGCGCGCAGCTCGAGCAACTGTTCGGCCCGCGCGTGTTCGACAGCCCGCAGCTCGCGGTGTCGGAGGCGATGTTCGCGATCGCGCGCTACCAGGTGGAAGATCCGTCGTTCCATCCGTACAACAGCAAGTACGACCGCTGGCTCGAAGGCCGTGCGCGCTTCACGCAGGCCGAACTGCGCGGGCTGCGCCTGTTCAACGATCCGGACAAGGCGAATTGCGCGGGCTGCCATCTGTCGAAACCCGGCAAGGACGGGCTGCCGCCGATGTTGACCGATTACCAGTACGAGGCGCTCGGCGCGCCGCGCAACAAGGAGCTGGCGCAGAACCGCAACCCGGCGTTCTACGATCTCGGCGTGTGCGGGCCGTTCCGCGACGACCTGAAGGACCAGACGCAGTATTGCGGGATGTTCCTGACGCCGACGCTGCGCAATTCGGCAACGCGCCACGTGTTCTTCCACAACGGCGTGTTCCACACGCTCGACCAGGTGATGGCGTTCTACAACGAGCGCAGCATCTCGCCGCAGAAGTTCTATTCGCGCAGCGCGGACGGCAAGGTCGACGAGTACGACGACATCCCGCCGAAATATCGCGCGAACGTGGACGTGACCGATGCGCCGTTCGACCGCAAGCCGGGCGACCAGCCCGCGATGACGGCGCAGGACATCAAGGATATCGAAGCGTTCCTCGGCACGCTGAACGACGAGCCGGTTCGGCATTGAGTGCGGGATGACCGCCGCGCCGCGTCGTGTCGTATCAGCGGCGCGCGCGGATGCAGAGGAACGCCGGGGCCAGCGACAGCTCCGCATGAAGCCGCTCCGATGCGGCCTTCATCTCCGGCAGCGGCTTCGGCTCGACGAACCGGTCGAGCCGCCAGCCGCTGTCGGCCACGGCGTTCAGGATGTCGGCGAGCGGCCGCCGCCACGCTTCGACATAGGGTTTCGGTTCGCCGAAACCCGACCAGTGGAAGCCGAAGCGGGACGTATCGAAATAGGTGCCCTCGCCGCGCGTGCGTTCGTCCATCCAGTCGCGCATCGGATGCGCCATCGAAAACACGAGCGTGGCGCCCGGCCGTGCGACGCGCCGGAATTCGCGCAGCGTCGGCGCAAGGTCGCGCACGTAGTCGAACGCAAGCGAACAGACGATCTTGTCGAACGCTTCGTCGGGCAACCACGTGAGCGGCCCCTCCAGATCGCCCTCCACGACGTCGACCGCGAGGCCCTCGCAGCGCGTTCTCGCCAGCGCGACCATCTCCGGCGTGACGTCGAACGCATGCACAGTCGCGCCCAGGCGTGCGAGGTGTTCGCTGCAGATCCCGGGCCCGCAGCCGGCGTCGAGCACCGTCAGGCCGTCGACGTCGCCGAGCAGCGCCATCGTTGCCGGACGTTCGTAGAGCGCGTTGTGCGCCTTCGTCGGCGCGATGTCGGCGTAGCGTTGCGCGAAGCTCGCGTATGCCTGGCGGCCGGGTGGTTCGTTCGGATCTCTGATGTCGGTCATGCTGCGTCCAGTGTCCATGACAGGCGAGCGATTCTGCCTGACTTTCAGGATGCGTCGCACCCCCATGCCGCTCCGATCAATTGCGCGCCCGGCTTCCGACACGCGAGCCGCCCGCACGACGAACCAGTTTCATCGTTTCAGCCGTGACGTGACGTCACGTCACGTCACGTCACAACGCGCGAAAGGTAGGCGTCCTGCATCGATTCCGTGTGGTTTTCCGGCAGATAACGTCCTGGCATCGCGCGATGCCATTCGTAATTGCCGCGCATGATTCTTTCCATCATTGCCACGTACTGGCCCAGTTGCTCCCGCAGCACGGCATCCAGCCCCATGGTCTCGCACCAGGCAGGCACATCGGATTTCAACGCGATGAAATCCCGGCACAGACGCGCAACCATCCGCTGCGACTCAGCGATGGCCTCGGCCCGGCTCATGCCATGCCCATGTGTGAGTTGAATAACGATGTTGTTGCGCTCGCCTTCGCTCTCCTCGCGCTCCAGCGAGACGACATCGTTCACGATGCAGCACACGGCAAAGCACACGAATGCCATGTCTTCGATATGTCCCGAGCCGAGAAGCGCGGAAGGCAGTTCGATCTCGTTCCCGCGTTCGCCCAGATCGAGAAACATATGGTACGCATAGCTTCTCACCCGCTTCCGCAGATAGACCTGCACGTCCGACTCCCAGGTATCGGCCGCGTACTCTTCGGTTTCCTCCAGCAGGCGCCGAAAATAATCTTCCCAATCCCGCAGGCATCGCGCCCGCCATTCGGACGACATACTTCCCTGCCGCGCCCGTGCCCAGATATCGAGCCAGGCCGACTCGGGGCCCGACTGCGGGACAAACGCATCGGGATTGCGCATCATCTCGATCACCCGCTCCAGCACCGGGCGAACCTGCGCCAGGTTGCCGTTGTTGCGCACGCAGAAGTCATCGAAAACGGCCACCCACATCAGGGTGTCGCAAATGATCCGATTGTCCTCGAACGGGATATTTCCCCACATCCAGGCGATCGCCACGGTCAGGTCCGTCTTCATGAGACTCCGCACGGCGGGTGCGTTGCCGGCCAGCCCTTTCTCCCTCAACCAGGTTTCCTGGGCATCCAGCAGTTCTGCCAGCCGGGGATGCAGGCTGGCTGCAAACGGTACATCGAAGTCGACAATTGGCATCTCCGCTCCCGATCCGTCTCTGCTTTGAAATCGCAATAGCCGCGTCGCCCTGCATTTGCCTGTGTTCACGCGCAACGACCGAAATACCTATTTTGGGTGACATGCTCAGGAAAATTCACTAACGTCCGAACCGACGCTGGCGAGAATGGAAGAAACGCATCGCCTCGTCAAAATCGGACCGTCTGAAATCGGGCCAGCATACCGGCGTGAAATACAGCTCGGAATACGAGCTTTGCCACAGCATGAAGTTAGATAGCCGCTGCTCCCCCGACGTCCGGATGACAAAATCCGGATCCGGCAGGCCGGCCGTATAGAGCCGGCTGGCGACCAGTTCCGGGCCGAGATCGGCCAGCAGGTGGTCCAGCGTACCGGCCGCCGCATATTCCGAGATCAGCGACCGGAATGCGTGCAGCAGTTCAAGACGCCCGCTGTAGGCAATCGCGACGTTCACGTCGATGCCGTCAACGCCAGCGGTGCGCTGCTCGGCCGTGCATATGCGCTCCATCACGGCCGTCGGCAGCCTGGTCAGATCGCCGATAACGCGCAGGCGGTAGAGACCGCCGTCCGTCAGCGCGTCGAGCACCTCGACGATGACGGTCAGAAGCCCGTGCAGTTCATCCGCATCCCGCTTGAGGTTATCCGCGGAGAGCGGCCACAGCGTGACCATCGGAATGCGCGCGTCCCGGCACCAGGACAGCAGCGCGTGGACGTTTTTGCCGCCGGCACGGTAGCCATCGATCGTCGGCAGTTGGCGCCGGCTCGCCCAGCGCCGGTTGCCGTCGAGAATGACCGCAAGGTGGTTGATCGCCGGCGCGGCGAAAGCCGCTCCATCGAGCTTGCCGATTGCCTGTTCGACCGCGACAGGCAGAATTGTCTCTTGACTCATCGAAACTCCTTTTCGACCAGGCAGACATCGGCGACGGAAAACGGGCAGGCAATCAGATTCGGAATTGCTGTTCGCGACATACGGTACGGCGCGGACTTCGGATTTTCAAGACATTTCAATCCCCATTACTTTTCCTTCATGCGTAATTGAAATTGCAATTCAGGAAACTGAATAATGGTTGATATTGCTTTCCCATTCGTTCATTTCACTGGCGTCGGCATGCACGGCGGCCATGCATCAGGCGCGGCGCGATCCGCAGATATGGCTCGCGGTTTTCGAGTACTTTTGCCACCAACTGACGATCTACACGTTTTCCCGCGTCGCAGCTTGGTGGCAGCCCGCTCGCGAGCGGGCTCGGCTCGTGAATACCTGCGGGCTGCCGGGCGGCTCCGTCGGGCCGCCTGTCGCCGGCGCATCGAACAGGCGACCGGCAATGCAAAAAACGGGCTCGCGCTGCTGTCGGCGCGGGTGGTCGCTGCAATGGCCAGCCTGGCGCTGCGCCACGCGTATGGACGGAAAGCGGTGCGGTCGTCCGACTGAATCCCGCGCCGGCGGCGCCGCGCGTACCACGCGCGACCGCATCACCGCCGGCGTTCATTTACGCCCCGTCAGAACAGATACATCCCCGCGACGAACACGACGCCCGAGAACAGCAGCGTCGTCACGCAATACCCCATGATGTCGCGCACGCCGAGCCCGGCGATCGCCAGCGCGGGCAGCGCCCAGAACGGCTGCGCCATGTTGGTCCAGGCCTCGCCGTACGCAATCGCCATCGCGGCCTTGCCGAGATCCGCGCCGAGCGCCTGGGCCGCCGGCATCACGAACGGGCCCTGCACGACCCAGTGACCGCCGCCGGACGGCACCGCGAAATTGATCACGGCCGAGCTCAGGAACGCGAGCAGCGGGAACGTGTGCACGTTCGCGATATCGACGAACCACTTCGTGATCACGCCCGCGAGCCCCGAGTGATCCATCAGCGCCTGGATGCCCGCGTAAAACGGAAACTGAATCATGATCCCCGATGCGCCGCGCGCCGCGCCGGCCACTGCGCGTGCATAGGCCATCGGCGTACGGTGCAGCAGGATGCCGGCTGCGAGGAACGCGAGGTTCACGGTGTCGATGTCGAGCGCGAAGCCCTTCTGCACGAATTTCAGCACGAGGAACGCCGCACACAGCGCCGCGACGAAAACCGACAGCAGGCGGCTTTCCTCCAGCCGTTCCGCAAACGTCGCATCGGGCCCGAGCTGGCGCTCGACGCTCGGCGGTTCGGCCAGCAGCGCCGGATCGACGCTGACGACGTCACCCGGCTTCGGCATCATCATGCGCGCGAGGAACGGCAGCATCACGATCAGGCCGATCGTGATGAACGCGTTGTAGCCGGTGAAGATCGTCTCCGACACGGGAATCAGCCCGATGGTCTTCTCCATCGGATTGCCCTTCGTGGCCGCGACGAGCGGGACCGAGCCCGACAAGCCGCCGTGCCAGCTCAGGAAGCCCATGTAGGCGGACGCAACGAGCAGCCGGTAATCGCTGCCGGCGACACGGCGCGCCACTTCGCGCGCGAGCATCGCGCCGAGCACGAGGCCGAAGCCCCAGTTGATCGCGCACGCGAGCGCGCCGACGAACGCAACGAGCATCACGCCCTGCCCCGGCGTGCGCGCGGTGCTCGCAAGCGCGACGAGCATGCGCTTCACGGGCGGCGAACTCGCGAGTGCGTGACCGGTGACGAGGATCATTACCATTTGCATCGAGAACGCGAGCAGGTTCCAGAAACCCGAACCCCACATCGTCGTGAGCTGCACGGGCGTGTTCGGCGTGAGGCCGAACGCGAGCGCGAACGTGACGATCGTCAGCAGGATCGCGAAAATCAACGGGTCGGGCAACACGCGGTGGACCACCTGCGTGAAGAATTGGGAAATGCGCTGTATCAACTTGAGCTCCTCGTTTCCTGATAGGGACGTCCGCGCGTGTCGTTGTTGGTGGAGGCGCGGAAACGCGCGGATTCTTGCACAGAACCGGCGGACGCGCTCTGGAGCGCGCGGCTGCGATCGCGTGCTGGCGCGGAGGGGGAAACAGGGAGGAAAACGACGACCGGCGGTGCAATCGGCACCGCCGGTGAAAAGACAAATGCGTGTGCGTCAGCGCACGGCAGTCGCAGGCGTGCTCACGGTTGCAACCGGATTCGCCCGCCGCTCGGCCAACCGCTGCGCGAACCGGTACGCAACGAGCGAGCCGGCCACCGCAAGCAGCATCGGCACGAGGCTGTCGTGATCCGCGCGCGTGAATTCGAGCAGCAGCACGACCGCCGTGATCGGCATCTGCATCGACGCGGCGAGAAACGCGGTCGCACCGATCAGTGCGCATCCGCCGATCGACGCGCCCGGCCATACAAGGCTCCACAACCCGCCGAGCACGACGCCGAGCAGCGCACCGTTCGCGAGGCCCGGTGTCAGCAGCCCCCCTTCCGCACCCGCCCGCAGGCTGCCGGCCTCGATCAGCACCTTCAGCACGAGCAGCGCCGCGGCGAGGCCGATCGTCAACGTGCCGTCGAAGCCCAGCGACGCCGGGCCCTTGCCGTTGCCGAGCAATGACGGAAACCCCATCGCGAGCACG
The DNA here is from genome assembly GCF_020419725.1 of Burkholderia sp. AU38729. Classification (NCBI taxonomy): domain Bacteria; kingdom Pseudomonadati; phylum Pseudomonadota; class Betaproteobacteria; order Burkholderiales; family Burkholderiaceae; genus Burkholderia; species Burkholderia sp. AU38729. The sequence goes on from NZ_JAIZQO010000002.1 coordinate 153,223, forward strand.
CCGATCATCGCGAAGTTGATCAGTGCGAGCACCGGCAACCGCCCGTCTTTCGGCGCGTTCGCCCGGGCACGTGTGGTGAGCCGCACGAAGCCGTAAGCGGCAAGGCCGAACAGCGGACCGCAGACGATCGACCACGCCACCAGCGGCGTGCTCAGCACGAACGGCGGCACCGTGTACTGGTGCTCGTTGCCGAGGCCGATCCACGCAACGGCCGCGGCGATCGCCGACGTCGCGACCGCCACGACCAGCGCACGCAGTTCGAACGTGCCGAGCAGCACTTCGAGCACGAAGATCGCCCCGCCGAGCGGCACGTTATAGACGGCCGCGAGCCCCGCACCGGCACCGCACGCGACCATCAGCCGGCAGTCGTCGGGCGTGAGCCCCGCCGCGTGCGCAAGCCGCCCGGCAAGCAGCGAACCGATCTCGCGCGGCGCGACTTCGCGGCCGAGCGGCGAGCCGAGCGCGACGGTGACGATCTGCAGCAGCGCGTGAACCGTCGTGCTGACGACCGGCATCCGCGGATCGGCTGCACGTACTGCGCGGCGAATGCTGACGAGCGGCCGGCCATACCGGTACAACGCCCACCAGCCGCCGCCGGCGACGATCCCGCAGACGACCAGCACCGCGAGGCGGCGCAGCGGATCGGCGCCGGTCACGCCGGTGAGGAAGCTCTCGGGGCCGATCACGTGCGCGACGCTGTAGCCGTACGCGACGTGCTGGATCGCATGCAGCAGCAGTGCGAGCAGCATGCCGCCGAGGCCCGCGCCGACGCCGGTCAGGATCGCGACGACGGCCACGCGCGCGAACGGGCTGGCGGCCGGCGAGGAGGATGCGGGGGCGGATGGGAGATCGGGGCGCATGGGATCGGCGAATGGAATCGAAAAGACGGCGCGCAACACGCGCGCCGCCGTCAGGACCGCATCGTAGGCCGGCGCCCATCATGAGACAAACGTATTTTTTGAATCGACTGATGCATTTCGTGAATGCCTGGCGTCGGACGGGGCCGAAATCGCCCGCCGTTCACCTGAATCCGGATACATGACGCGCTCAGGTTCGCGCCGCAGGATCGCTTTCCCCTGGCGGATCGACAGCGTGGCCTTGGCCTGTCGCCGCACCGCTTCGTCGTCGCTGTCCGCATCAAGCACGACGAGATTCGCCGGACGCGCCGATCAACGGCCGTACCGCACGCCGCGCATGTTGCAACGACGCGACGGGCGCGCCTCGATGAACGGCTGCCACCCGCGTGCGACCACGCAAAAACCGCCGGCGTCACGCGCGCGCGGCACATCGTGTCAGTTTTGTGAAGGACTCTTGCGGGATCCGGAAAGGTGCGCTCGCCGCCCCGGTGGCCTTGCGCGCGCGATGCGCCCCTACACTTGCGCCGAACTTTCGTTCCCAGTCCCACACGCAGGAGCCCTGACTTGAAAAAAACCCTCATCGCCGGCGCATGCACCGCCGCCCTGTTCGCCCCGCTCGCTCACGCACAGAGTTCGGTCACGCTGTACGGCCTGATCGACGCCGGCATCGTCTACACCAACAACGCCAACGGCGCGTCGCTGTGGCGCCTGAACAGCGGCACCGTCAACGGCAGCCGCGTCGGGTTTCGCGGCACCGAGGATCTCGGCGGCGGCCTGAAGGCGCTGTTCGTGCTCGAGAACGGCTTCAACGTGAACAACGGCGGGCTCGGGCAGGACGGCAAACTGTTCGGCCGCCACGCGTACGTCGGCCTGAGCCAGAGCGGCTTCGGCACGCTGACGCTCGGCCGCCAGTACGACACGATGGTCGACTTCGTCGCGCCGCTGTCGTCCACGGCCGGCGATTTCGGCGACGCGAGCTTCGCGCATCCGTTCGACAACGACAACCTGAACCACTCGCTGCGCATCAACAACGCGGTCAAGTACACGAGCGAGACCTATGCGGGCTTCAAGGTCGGCGCGATGGTCGCGTTCTCGAACGCGACCAACTTCGGCGCGAACCGCGCGTACAGCGTCGCGGCGAGCTACACGAACGGCCCGTTGAAGCTGGCCGGCGCGTACCTGCAGATGAACGGCACGAAGGGCTCGACGAGCGCGAGCCCCGGCGCGACCGATGCGGCCGAAGCGAAGAGCCTGAACCAGGGCGGCTGGTCGATCGGCTCGGACCGCATGCGTTCGTACGGCGGCGGCATCAGCTACGGGTTCGGTCCGGCCACTGTCGGCTTCGTCTATACGCGCTCGCAGTACGACAACACGGGCTCGTTCGGCTCGACCGGCCAGGTCGCGTTCAACAACTACGACGTGAACGTGCGCTATGCGGTGACGCCGGCCGTCAGCCTCGGCGCGGCCTACGTGTACACGGACGCCAGCGTGTCGAACCCCGACAGCAAGCACGGCACCGATCCGAAGTGGCACCAGGTCGACCTGCAGGCCGTCTACAAGCTGTCGCGCCGCACGGACGTCTATGCGGAAGCGATGTATCAGCACGCAGCGGGCCGCGGCTACCAGGCGTTCATCAACGGCTCGGGCGGCGCATCGAGCACGGCGAACCAGATCGTCGGCACGATCGGCATGCGCACGCGCTTCTGACCGGCGCGTTGCGTCGTCGCCCGGCGGCCAGGAACCTGCGTTCGCACGCGGGTTCGCCGGCCGCGGGCGGCCTCCATCAATGTTGTGCCATCTGGAAGGCAGCCTGCCTGGAATCGGGGTTTTTAAGCGCGCGGGCGCTCCGTAGACTGCCTGCAAAGGTCGGGGGGCACGCATCGCGCGTCGAACCGGCCGCCCACCCCGTACCCAGGAGAACCTCGTGAAATCGCTCGTCGTTACCGCCGCCGCTGCCGTCCTGCTCGTTGCACCGGCCCTGTCTTTCGCCCAGTCGGCCCAGTCGCCCGTCACGCGCGCGCAAGTGCTGCAGGAGCTGATCGATCTCGAGTCGGTCGGCTACAACCCGGCGCGCGGCGAGATCAACAACTATCCGGACGACATCATGGCGGCGCAGGAACGACTCCACGAAAAGCGTCTCGCGGAACAGAAGGCAGCGCAGGCCGCCTACGGCCACGCCGGCGCACCTGCGACGGAATCGGGCGTGGCTACCAAGCCCGCGCTGTAACGGCATGACGAAGCGCCGCGCCCGCGTGAACGATGTCGTGCGGGCGCGGCTCGGTTGCGTTCGCTCGATTGGCTTGAAGAGAAGACACCGGCGGTGCGGCAATGCGCCGGTACGCGCCTGCCGCTCAGGCGGCCTGCGGTTCGCGATCGATCGCGTTCAGCATCTCGACGTCGCGCGCGATCATCCCCGGCACCTGGGCCCGCAGCATCTCGACCCAGGTCCGCACCTTCGCATCGACGAAGCGGCGCGACGGATACAGCGCATACACGTTCATCTTCTGCAGGATATGCGCGGGCAGCACGCGGACGAGCGTGCCGTCGCGCAGCGCGTCGATCGCCGAGTACAGCGGCAGCATGCCGATCCCGATGCCGTCGCGGATGGCAAGGGCAAGCGATTCGGCCGTATTGGTCTGCACCGGCCCCGCGACGTGGATCTGCTCGACGCCTTCCGGCCCTTCGAGCACCCATTCGTGCGTCGGGAACGCCGGCGTGCACAACGTCAGGCACGCGTGCGCGGCGAGATCCTGCGGGCGTACCGGCGCGCCGCGGCGTTTCACGTAATCGGGCGACGCACACAGGATGCTGAAGGTCGAGCCGAGCAGGTGCGACACGAGTTCCGAATCGGGCAGCGACGACGCCGTGACGACGGCCATGTCGCTCGTACCGTCGAACAGGTCGGGCATGCGCTGCGACAACGACAGTTCGATCGACACGTCCGGGAACTGCGCGTGATAGCGCGTCAGCGCGGGCAACACATAGTGATGGCCGACGCTCGCGAAGCTGTGCATGCGCAGCACGCCGGCCGGCCGTTCGTGCGCGCAGCTCGCCTCTTCTTCCGCGCGGTCGACGTCGGCGAGGATCTGGCGGCAGCGCCGCAGATAGCTTTCGCCGGCCGACGTGAGCGCGAGACGGCGCGTCGAACGATTCATCAGACGGGTGCGCAGGCGCGCCTCGAGCTCCGACACCGCGCGCGACATCGCGCCCGTCGTCGAATTCAGCGATTGCGCGGCGGCGGTGAAACTGCCCGTCTCGACGACGCGCGAAAACACCCGCATGTTTTGTAGGGTATCCATTCCTGTGAGCAACCTGTAGCGGAGCCGCTATTTTCCTCCACGGGATGCGACAGATTGTTACTCCGGCTGCAACTATCGTTTCCCCGAAGCTGCGTTAATGCGCGGGCGCCGCCCTCCTACAATCGGCGCCTCAACAGTCGAACGGACCCGTTCGGACGCGCCGCGCACCGTGCCGGCCCCGTACCGGCCCCCCCCTTTTCATGAAGCCACAACCTGCGATCGAGCGCCCTTCCATCGAACCGGCACGATGGAGAACCTGGCTCGATCCACTCGGCGACGCGGCGCGCGACTGGGCCGCGAGCGACGGGCTGATCTGGCTGCACCTCGCGAAAACCGTGTTCGCGGCGCTCCTCGCGATGGGCATCGCGATGCGCCTGGAGATGTCGCAGCCGCGCACGGCGATGACGACCGTGTTCGTGCTGATGCAGCCGCTGTCGGGGATGGTGTTCGCGAAGAGCTTCTACCGCGTGCTCGGCACGGCGGCCGGCCTCGTCGCCGCGCTCGCGCTCGGCGGTCTGTTCGCGCAGCAGCCCGAGCTGTACATGGCCGGCATCACGCTGTGGATCGGCACCTGCATCGCGCTCGCGGTGCGCAACCGCCACTTCCGCTGGTACGGCTTCGTGCTGGCCGGCTATACGGCCGCGCTGATCGGCCTGCCGTCCGTGATGACCCCGCAGACGCTGTTCCAGTCCGCGCTGACCCGCGCCGCGGAAGTCGCACTCGGCATCGCGTGCTCGGGCGCGGTCAGCGCGCTGATCCTGCCGCTCAGCTCCGCGAAGGCATTGATGCGTTCGCTGGGCACCCGTCATGCGACGTTCGCGGCATTCACGGCCGGCGCACTCGCCGGCGACGTCGCGCGCGGCGATTTCGAGCGGCGCTTCGCCGATTTTGTCGACGACATCGTCGGCTTCGAGGCCAACCGCGCGTTCGCGTCGTTCGAGGATCCGCACATTCGCGCGCGCAGCCGCCGCCTCGCGCGGCTGAACAGCGAGTTCATGAACGCGTGCACGCGGCTGCATGCGCTGCATCAGCTCGTCAAGCGGCTGCGCGCCAATGGCTCCGACGCGGTGCTCGATGCGCTGGCGCCGCACGTCGATGCGCTTGCGCAACGCTTCGCCGCGCTGCGCGACGAGCAGCAGCGCGGCATCGCGCCGGCCGCCGGCGCACTGCTCGAGCTGCGCCGCTTCCACAGCGCGTTGCCGAAAGCGGCCCGCGCGTCGCGGCGAACCATCGAGGCGCACGCTGCCGGCGGCCTGCTCGACTTCGATACCGCGATCGAGCTGCTGTACCGCTTCATCGGCGAATATCTCGGCTACGCCGACACCTATGCGTCGCTCGACGAGGACGATCACGCGTTCGAGCGCTCGGTCACGCACTACGCGGTGAAGACCAATTCGTTCTTCGTCGGGTTCGCGTTCCTGCGCACGATCGTCGCCGTCGGCGCGATGAGCGCATTCTGGCTCGCGTCCGAATGGCCGAGCGGCCCGCTCGCCGTGATCGCCACCGCGATCGCGTGCGCGCTCAGCTCGACGTCGCCGCGCGCGCCGAAGTTCGTCGCGCAGATGAGCGTCGGCGCGGCGTTCGCGACCGCGGTCGGCTACGTGTTCCTGTGCTACGTGTATCCGAACATCGACGGCTTCCCGCTGCTGTGCGCCGCGCTCGCGCCGGTGCTCGGCCTCGGCGCGTTTCTCGCGATGCGGCCGGGCTTGTCCGGCTACGGGATCGGCTTCGCGGTGTTCTTCTGCCTGCTCGCGGGGCCCGACAACACGATCGCGTATACGCCCGAGGTGCTGATCAACAACGGCCTGGCGATCGTCGTCGCGATGCTCGCGTGCTCGCTCGTGTTCGCGGTCGTGTTCCCCACCCACATGCCGTGGCTCACGGGCCGCATCGCGCACGACCTGCGCCGTCAGGTCACGCTGGCGTGCGAAGGGCCGACGGAGCGCCTCGCGCAGCGCTTCCAGTCGAGCACGCACGACCTGATGGCGCAACTGCGCACGCTGCTCGTGCGGCGCACGCGACAGCATCGCGACGCGCTGCGCTGGATGCTGTCGACGCTCGAGGTCGGCCACGCGGTGATCGACCTGCGCGACGAACTGAACGCGTTCTGCGCATCGAAACCGCCGCAAACGCTGCGCTGGACCGGCTCGATCGACGCGGTGCTGCACGAGTTGCCGCGCTTCTTCGACGACCCGACGCCCGGCCACCACGCGCGCACGCTGAAATCGGTGAACCTGGCGATCCGCGCGGCGCAGCACACGCTACAGGCGTGGTATGCGGTGCCCGACGAGCGGCACCGGATGCAGCGCATCGTCGGCTGCTTGCACTTCATGCGCAGCGCGCTGCTCGACAAGGATGCGCCGTTCAACCGGCACCGCCATTGACGATCGGTGCGCGCGCAACGGGATCCTTGTTCCGGATGGAAATAAGCTCTACAGCCGCGGTGATTAATCTTTAAGCAGTGCGAGCCTATAGTGTCCTCACTGCCAGCGAGACTGGCACCCACCCAGGAGAAACCCAAATGAAGCCGCTGCACCTCGCCCTCGTTGCCCTGTCGCTCACCGCTGCTGTTGCTCACGCACAGCCGGCACCGGCAGACGTCGCACAGCAACCGGCGAACCGCGCTGAAGCCGTGAAGGCCGCCGGCCGCGTCGATCGTTCGCAATCGAAGCAGGAAGACCCGAACGCGTGTGTCGGCCCCGTCAGCTTCTGCAACATCTACTTCGGCAGCTGAGCATGACGCCGCGTCGTCACGGCCAGGCCCGCACCGCCCGCGTTGCATCCATGGGCGAGCGGCGGCCCGGCCGATCGCCGCATCGCCGCTCCCTTCCGCGCCGCTTCGATTGAAGCGGCGCATGCCGTTTCAGGCGCCGCGCCCCGGCCGCCAGCCCACCTCGCGCAACGCATCCAGCAAGCGCGCCTGCCCCAGCCCTTCGACCCGCGCCCCGCGCGACTCGACGTCGCCGCCCGCGACGAGCGCATTCACGATCGCTTCCTCCACCGCTTCCGCCGCCGCGACGAACAGCGCGGAAATATGGTCGTTGTTGACCATCTTCACGCCAGTGGTCGGCGCGCCCTTGCCGCCGTAGTTCGCCGCCGGCAGGCCGTCGTTGCCTGTTGCAAACGCAAGGAAGATGTCGCCGCTCGAATCTTCCGTACCGCCGCCGACGCGCGCCAGCCCGACGCTCGCGCGCTGGGCGAGACGCGTGCACTGGTGCGGCAGCAGCGGCGCGTCGGTCGCGATCGTCACGACGATCGAGCCCATCCCGGCCTCGCCCGGCGCGTCCGGCAGGCGGAACGGCGACGGCACGTGCCGCAGCACTTCGCCGACCGGATAACCGGCCACACGCAGCATCTCGCGCACGCCGTAGTTCGCCTGCACGAGCGCGCCGACGGTCCAGCCGCCCGCGTCGGCCGCGAGCACGCGCGACGCGGTGCCGATGCCGCCCTTGAACTCGTGGCAGATCATCCCCGTGCCGCCGCCTACGCCGCCTTCGGCAACCGGCCCCGACTGCGCGGCGGCCAGCGCGCGCTGCACATGCGCGGCGCTCACGTGCTGGCCCCAGATGTCGTTCAGCAGCCCGTCGTAGGTTTCCATCACGACCGGCATGCACCAGTACACGCGGCCGGCCGCCGCTTCGCGCTCGTTCGCGACGAGCGCATCGCGCACCGCGCCGACGCTGTGCGTGTTCGTATAGGCGATCGGCGTGGTCAGCAGGCCGGCCTCGCGGATCCATTCGAGCCCCGTCGCGTCGCCGTTGCCGTTCAGCACGTGCACGCCCGCGAAGCACGGCGAATCGTGCGCCGCGCCCGCGCGCGGCTCGATGACGGTGACGCCGGTGCGGATCGACGCGTCGCCATTCTCGACGTTCAGCGTGCAATGTCCGACCCGCACGCCCGGAACGTCCGTGATCGCGTTGAAGCGGCCCGGCGTGCCGAGTCCGATGCGGATGCCGAGATCCCTCGTGCGCATGATGCAATTCCTCCAGTCTTTCAGTAGTTCGATGATTCAGTGTTTCGATGTTTCGGTACGGCAAGCTTTCGATCCCGCGCTCAGAGCGCGCGGAAGGCTTCGCTGTGGCGCGCCCAGACCGCATACATCACGAGCGCGGCGACCAGCAGCCCCGCGATGATGATCAGGTCGGTCGGCTTCGTGGCCGTTGCGAGCGTGGTGTAGAGCGTATACGCGGCGCCGATTACCGCCACGAGCGGCGTCACGGGCCACAACGGCATCCGGTAATGATGTTCGACGTCACGGCGCACGAAGCGGCTCGCGAGCGCGGCCAGCCCGACGACCAGATAGATCAGCAGCAGCAGGTCGACCGTGAACGCGGTCAATTCGTCGAGGCTCGACACGAACACGAGCCCCGCCGACGGCACCGCGAGTGCGATGGTGGCGAGCCAAGGCGATTCGAAGCGCGGATGGATCGTCGAGAAGGCGCGGTTGCAGGTGCGCGACCAGAGCGCGTGCCGGCCGCTGCTGTACAGCAGCCGGCCCATCGTGATCACGATCGCGATGATCGCGTTGAACACCGACAGGAAGATCCCGCCGCTGACCACGCGCGACACGGCCGGGTTGCTCAGCGAACGCACGACATAGCCGATTGGGTCGGCGCTCTTCGTCAGCTCCGTCAGCGACGGCGCACCGAGCACGATCGCGGTGAGCGGAATCAGTTCGACGACGAGGATCACGAGCAGCGAGTAGATCACCGCCTTCGCGACATTGCGGTTGCCGCCGCGCAGGTCTTCCGCGAGATAGGCGGCCGAGCCGAAGCCGTTGTAGCAGAAGATCGCGGTGCCGATCGCCGGGACGATCGCGGCCAGCGTCGCCGGCACGAGCGCGTTGCCACTCGCGACGACCGGCGCGATCAGCGCGTCGGCGCCGCGATGCGGCGAACCGAAGCCGAGGCCCGCGATCAGCATCAGCACGCCGATCTCGACGACGAGAAACGCGCCCGTGATCCACGCGTTCGTCTTGATGTTCAGCATGCCGAGCAGGTAGCTGAGCAGCACGATCGTCAGCGCGACCGACTGGTTGCTGAAATGCGTGCCGAGCGCGTTATTCAGGTAGGGCGCGGCGCCGCTCGCGAGCACGGCGGGGATGAACACGCTGACGGACAGCACCGTGATGAAGGTCAGGTAGCCGGGCAGCGTGCCGAACACACGCTTGGCCATCACGTACTCGCCGCCGGCGCTGCGGTGCGCGGCGCTGAGCTCCGCATAGCAGAGCGCGAACGCCAGCGCGAGCACGCCGCCGAGCAGGAACGACAGCACGGCGCCGCTGCCGGCCTGCTGGATCGCGAACGGCGCGATCACGAAGATCGAGCTCGCGGGCGTCACGCCCGAGACGGTGATCATCACCGCATCGCGCACGCTGAGCGTCTGCGACAGCGCGCGCGGCGCGTCTTCCGTTGCAGGCGCCGCTTGCAGCGTGCCCGTCGATTCCGACATCATCGCCATTTCGTTCTCCTGTGCTTGGGCCAATCCTTTGCCACTTTTTTTTGAACGCCCATACTCGGGCCCGATTGATTGCGTGGCAGTCTAGGAAGCCAATTTCAGGACCGCTATTCCCCCTTCGTGTTACGCCCTTCCGGTGGTGGTATGGATCGTCTCTTTTCCGAAATCGCGATGCACCAGGCGCTCGGCCGCGCAATCGATCATCTCGGCCAGCCGCGCTTCTGGCGGTTCCTGGTGCTGCTGCTCAATGAAATGGCGCCGTTCGACAACGCGCTCGCGACCGCGATCGGCCGCGACGGCGTGCCGCTCGTGCTCGACGAATACGACACGGGCGGCACCGACGCCGCGTCGCCCGTGCCGCTCTACCTGAACGGCGTGTATCTGCTCGACCCGTTCCTGCAGGCCGCGCACGACGGGCTCGCCGACGGCTGCTACCGGCTCGAGGAAGTCGCGCCCGACCTGTTCCGGCAGAGCGAATATTTCCTGAGCTACTTCCGCGACGCGGTCGGCGAGGACGAGATCCAGATCCTCGTGCGGCCGAACGCCGACACGCTGCTGTCGCTGTCGCTCGGGGCGGGCACGCGGTTCGACGTCGAGCCGCTCGGCAAGCTGACGGCCGCGATGCCGTGGGTGCTCGCGGCGATCCGGCAGCACTGGCGGCTGGTGGGCGACGCGGCGCGCGCGACGCCCGATGCCGATCTCGGTGCGCGGGTCGAGCAGGCGCTTGCCCGCTTCGGCGCGGGCGTGCTGACCGATCGCGAGATGTCGATCGCGCGAATGGTGCTGCGCGGCAATTCGTCGAAGGCGATTGCCGAGCGGCTGGCGATCTCCCCCGAAACGGTGAAGGTGCACCGGCGGCATTTGTACGCGAAGCTCGGGATTGCGTCGCAGCCCGAGCTGTTTTCGCGCTTCATCCAGGCGCTGGGGGAAGATGCGGCCGGATGACTGAATCGATCTCGGTGGATGGCAACCGGCAGGGAATCGGGCACACTCCGTGAAGCGCCGCTTGCCGGGGTCATCCGGTAACGCTGATGCGGATGCCTTCGACAACACGATTGCCCGACAACAGGAAACCCGCTTCATGTCGCTCATCCCGATCATCGGACTTGGCTGGCTGCTGCTGTGCGCGATCAGTGCCGCATCGATCGTGCTCATCCCGCCGGTGGTACTGGTCGCTTGCCTGAGGGGCAAGCGCGTCTGGGCGATCCTGACCCGCGGCCGGCTGCAGTTCGCATTCCTGGCCTACCTCGGTTCAGCGCCGGTGCCGGCCGTCTTCACGTTCCTGCTGGAAGCCGGCGCCTCGGCCGGGAGTCACGGCGGCGTGGCGTCCGACAGCCTGCGCCGATGGAACGAACAGTGCTTTTTCGTGTTCGTCGCTGCCGCGGCACTGAGCGGCCTGCTGTTGCTGGTGCGCCCGAAAGACAGGCAAACCGCGAACGCCGAACCGTCGCAGCCTGCGCGATAGCCGGCACGCGAACGACGGCGCGCCAAACCGCCTGCCCGGGTTTCGAGCAGGGGTATCGTCATGCGCCGATTCCCGCTACGTCTGTGTCGACTTCCACGTCGCGCCGATCTGCGCGAGCCCGGCGTGCTTGAGATCGTCCGGCAACATCACCACGCGGAACTCGCAGTCCGCATTCAGCATCAGGAACCACGGCTCCGCGAGCGCCGGGATCTGTGACGGATCATTCAGGTCGACGATCACGACCGCCCCGCGCCCGCCGTTCTGCTCCGTGAAATACACGGCCTCGGGCTTGACCGCTTCGAGTATTCGCCCGATCACGTCGCCGACGCTGCCGTCGCGCACCAGCGTGTTGAACGGCTCGTGAGGAATTCGTATGTTGAGAAGCATGCGCATGACCATCCTCCTTGGGCTGCGCCCGGCCTGGGCCCTTCAAGCATAGGTGCTGCGCGATGCCGCGCCAGCGGCGTCGAAGGCAGCGGCCGGCACGCATTCACATTCCGACGATTCGATTGCGTTGCGTGTCGCGATCAGCCGAGCCTGCCGTCGCGTTCGATATCTGCCGTCGACTCAGCGGCACGCTCGCCCGGCCGCGCCGACCGCATCACGCGGAACACCCATCCGCCGCCGGCGCGATCGCGAGATGCAGCGGCCGGTCCGGCCGCAGAGTCACGTTCAGCACCGGCCGCGGCGGCACCCTGCCGGGCGGCGCCGACAACGCGTAGCGCTGCAGGATCATCGCCGCGACGACCGTCATTTCCGTCATCGCCAGATGCTGCCCGAGACACACGCGCGGGCCCGTGCCGAACGGCATATAGGTTCCGCGCGGTGCGGCCGGCGCGTCGTCGGCAAAACGCTCGGGGCGAAATACGTCGGGTGCGTCGAACCATCTCGCATCGCGCTGCATGAGTTGCAGCGGCAGCATGAACAGCGTCCGCGCGGGAAACTGCCACGGCCCCAGCACGATCGGCCGCGACGCGCGGCGGCTGATCAGCATCGGCGCGGACGGATACAGGCGCAGCGTTTCCTCGAGCGTGTGCGTCAGGTAGCGTAGCGACGCTCGCGTCTCGGCGGACGGTGCGCAACCGCCCAGCACACGCGACACTTCATCGCGCGCGGCGGCCTGCGCCGCCGGATTCGTCGCCATGCACCACGCCCACCAGGTCAGTGCCCCAGCCGTCGTCTCGTGGCCCGCGAGGAACGCGGTCATGCATTCGTCGTGCACGGCCTGCAACGGCCATCGCCGCGCGTCGTCCCGATGCAGCCGCAACAAACGCGACAGCAGATCGTCGGGCCACGCACGCGCCGGCAGGTCGAGACGCGCATGCAGTTGCCGGTCGATCAGCCCGTTCAGCACGGCCATCGCCCGTGCCTTGCCGCGCTTCCACGGCACCCAGTCCGGCGTGCTCGCGGGCCAGTAAAAATCGGCGTTGGCCGCCGCGCTCACCGCGCGTACGGCTTCCTCGGCCGCCCGTGCGTCGTCGCCGATCGCGTCGGAGAACATCGTGCGCATGATCACGTCCATCGCCAGCGACGTCAGCGCGCTTTCGATCGGCCAGTCCGGATCGCGCGCGGGCCACTGCGCGAGCGCATGTCCGGCCGTCGCCGCGATCGACGGCACGAACGTCTGTACCGCCTTCGGCATGAAATTCGGCTGCAACGCCTGCCGCTTGTCGCGCCACGCGTCGCCTTCGGCGATCAGCACGCTATGGCCGTGGACCTCCGCAAACACGCGGACGGCACGCTCCCAGCGCCCGAGCGCATCGTGATGCGTGACCAGGAGTTCGCGCACGAGCGCGGGATCGGTCACGACCACCGCATGCTCGGGCCACACGCGCACGTGCACGACGTCACCGTATGCGCGCTGCCAGCCGGCCAGCGCGCCGAGCAGGTCGCGCGACATCGCGCGCAGCAGCCCCCAACCCGTCAGGCCGGCAGGCGGCCCCGGCGGCCATACGCCGGGCGGGTGAAGCACGGGCGCCGCAGCAGCAGCGCCCGTATGGAATGGACATGAGGATGTGGATCGCGTGTTCATGGGCCGGATTGTCCGCACCGGCATGGCAGCGGTCTTGAACGCAAACGACATCGACACGCGTCGGGCCGCTCCCTATACTCCAGCGTCATGTTCTCCGACCCGTCATCGATCCCGCCGTCGTGCCCCGATCCGCTGGCGCGCGCCCCTCGCGCGCCGAGCGACGGGCGAGCGCCGCGTGGACGGCTATACCCCGCGCCGGCTGCCCTGCAGGGCGCGGTGGTCGCGATCGTGTTGCACGATACGCGCGGGGTCGCCTTGAGCGACGCGCAGCGGCTCTCGCATTTTCCGGCCACGCCGCTCGTGTGCGTGTCATGGTATCGGGATCTCGACGTGGGCTTCGTCGAACCCACGGCCGACGGGCCCCGGTGGCGCCCCTTCGGTGCCGCCGTGACGCTGTCGGGCAGCCATTCGGCCCCTACCGTGGCCTGGGCGCCGACGGGCGGACGAATCGGCATGATCTGCTTCACCGCCGATGCGGCGCGGGCGCTGTTCGGCATCGCGCTCGCGGACATCCACGATCGCGTGCTCGACGCCCATGCGTGCCTCGGCGACGACTGGCACCCGCTGCTCGATGCGCTGGCCGGCGCGGACCGCGATGCCGATGCGCTGGCGGCGATCGAACGTCATCTTGCATCTCGCTGGCAGGCGTTGCGGCCCACGACGCCGCTGTCATCGCTACGTAATGCGGGACGCAGTTGGGTCGAGCGCCTCGCGCTGCAGGCGCGCGAATGGCGGGATACCCACAGCCCGCGCCAGGTCGAGCGGCGGATCAAGACCTACAGCGGCCGATCGCTGCGCGAATGGCAAACGCTCGTCAGGACGGAAAGCGCGTTCTTCGCGGCGCGCGACCGGTACGAAGCCGGCGCCGCGTTCAACTGGGCCACGCTGGCGCTGGACGAAGGGTTCGCCGACCAGGCGCACCTGAGCCGCGAGGTCAAGCGCATCACGGGGTTCTCGCCGAGCGAATTCACGCAACGCTTCATCGACGACGAATCGTTCTGGATGTACCGGCTGTGGGTGTAAGGCGCCGGCGATCGCGCTTCGGCCGCCGTTGCCGTACCGGTTCCCGGTTGCCCGATCCAACCCGAGCGGGCACGATGGGCGCGGACCCTGCGCATGCCTGTCGTCCGCGGTCCATCCCGCCCCTCATGTGACTTCACCCATGTCATTACGCGCATTCAGAACGCTGGTCGCCATCGCCCGACACCGTACATTCGCACGCGCCGGCGAAGCCATCGGCCTCACGCAATCGGCGGTGAGCCTGCAGATCAAGACGCTCGAAAGCGAATACAACGTGCAGTTGTTCGATCGCTCGCGCCGGCAGCCGGTGCTCACCGAGGCCGGCAACATCCTGCTGGCCCAGGCCGAGCAGGTGCTCGCAATGGTCGACCGGATTCCCGACGCGCTCAGCGACGAGAAGAAGCTGGTCGGCCGCCTGCGGATCGGCGCGATCCAGACCGCGCTGTCCGGCCCGCTGCCCGACGCGCTGCTCGCGCTGCGCGCGGCGCACCCGCGGCTGCGCGTGCACGTGTCGGCCGGGATGTCGGCCGAACTCGCGAACCGCGTCGCGGCCGGCGAACTCGATGCGGCGATCACGACGCGCCCCGTGCGCCCGCATCCGGCGGAACTGACGTGGACCACGCTGTACGAGGATCGCTTCTGGCTCCTCGCGCCGCCCGACCATGCGGAACGCGATGCGGTCACGCTGCTCGATGCGCTGCCGTTCATCCGCTTCGATGCACAGGCTTGGGCCGGCCGCATGATCGCCGCCGAGCTGCGCCGCATCGGCGTGCGCGTGCGCGAGGAGATGGTGCTGGACAGCGCGGAAACGATCGCGCGCATGGTCGCGCGAGGGCTCGGCGCGGCGATCGTCGCGCTCCCCGATGCGACGCTCGCGCGGCTGCCGCCCGTCACGCGCTTGCCGTTCGGCCAGCCGCAGATGGCGCGCGCGGTCGTCCTGCTCGAACACCAGTCGCGTCCGGCCGAGCGTTTCGCACGTGCGCTGGCCGCCGAAGTCACCGCGTCATCGATGAGAATTTCTCATTGAACACCCGATAATTAACCATTATTCCTGTTGCTTGCGCGTGTTAACTTGGCGGCATCGTCACTCTTTCGAATGCGTGTCGCCATGTTGCCCGCCGGATGGATTCCCGCCTCGTTCTGCCGTGTTTCGGGCCTGTCGCTCACGGCGGCCAGCACGGCCAGCACGGCTCGCGTGAAGGCGCGTCGATGATCGGCCCGATCGTGCTCGCGCTGGCGCCGGTTGCCCTGCTGGTCGCGTTCGGCCACGGCCTGCGGCGCACGGGCTTCATCGGCGATGCGTTCTGGCCGCAGGCCGAGCGGCTGTGCTACTACGTGCTGCTGCCCGCGCTGTTCGCGGACGGCCTCGCGAACGCACGGCTGCAATCACTGCCCGTTTTACCGCTCGCGGCCGCGCTGGTCGGTTCGACCGCACTCGCCGCGGCGCTTCTCCTGCTGGTCCGCCGGTTCGTGCGGGTCGACGGCGCCGGCTTCACGTCGGTCTTCCAGGGCGCCGTGCGCTTCAACAACTATGTCGGCACCGCGCTCGCGGCCGGCCTGTTCGGCGCAAAAGGCATCGCGCTCGCGGCCGTATGCGTCGCGGCGATCGTCCCGACCGCCAACCTGATGTGCGTGCTCGTGTTCGCGCGCTACGGCGACACGCGGCTCGGCGCGGCGGCGCTGACGGTCGCGCTGCTGTTCCAGGCGCTGCCGACGTCGTCGGCGTCCTACATCATGGCGCGCCAGCTCGGCGGCGATGCACCGCTGATGGCCGGCATCACCGCGTTCCAGACGGTCGCCGCGGCGCTCGCGATGCCGGTCGTGCTGAGCGCGCTCGCGTCGGCGCCCGCGTTTCGCTGACGACGCAGCGCCTCCCTCCTTCCCCCTGAATCCAGACTGCCAGCCGGCCATCGCGCGATTCCGCATCGTCGGCCGCGCGCGGTCGCTCACGCGTGGCCGCAGGCGCTCACCGAGAAACCCTTCACATGAACGCTCCCGCCCCGCCCGCCGCCCTCGTCGCCCCCCGGCCGCATGCGGCCATCTACGTGAAGCTCACGCTCGTCGCGCTGTTCTGGGGCGGCACATTCATCGCAGGTCGGATCCTGGCCGCAACGATGTCCGCGACCGCCGCGGCCACCGGCCGCTTCGCGATCGCCGCGCTGCTGCTGGTCGTGCTGACGTGGAAGATCGAAGGCGGGCTGCCGAAGCTGAGCGGCCGCCAGATCCTGACGACCTTCGGGCTCGGCGCGACCGGCATCTTCCTGTACAACGTGTGCTTTTTCGCGGCACTGGCGCGGATGCCGGCGGGCCGCACCGCGCTGTTCGTCGCGCTGAACCCGGTGGCCACTGCCGTGCTGCTGTCGATCGTCGTGCACGGGGAGCGCCTGTCGCTGTCGCGCTGGGCCGGCATCGCCGTCGCGCTGTTCGGCGCGCTGGTCGTGATCAGCCGCGGCGACTTGCTGCGGGTGCTGACCGATCTCGGCGACACGTTCGGCTCGGGCGAACGTTTCATGCTGTGCGCGGTGCTGAGCTGGGCCGCCTATACGGTGATCGGCCGACGCGCGCTCGACGGACTGTCGCCGCTCGCGGCCACGACGTATGCGGCGCTGTGGGGCCTCGCGCTGCTGATCGGCGCGCACCTGTTCGGCTCGCCCGCCGTCAGCGGCACGCCGCTGACGTGGCAGGCCGTCGCGTCGATGCTCTACCTCGGCGCGATCGGCACGGTAGTCGCGTTCGTCTGGTATTCGCAGGGCATCCGCGAACTCGGGCCGGCCCGTGCGGCCGTGTTCACCAACCTGGTCCCCGTGTTCGGCGTGCTGCTGTCGGTCGCGCTGCTCGGCGAGCCGTTGTCGCCGTCGATGCTGGCCGGTGGTGCGCTCGTGATCGCGGGCGTCGCGTTGACCAATCGCGCGAGGCGCTGACGCATCGGCATGCGCTCCTCGCGCCCAAGGGGACGGATGTCGAATCCCGGCGCCGGAGCGTGACGGCCGTTGTGTCACGCCCACGCGCGGCCGATACGCCCCCCGATGTTCTCGCAGCCCCGCCAAAAACCGCCTATCGTGAATGGAGCGCCCCGTTCACCGCCACTCGACCCTGCGTCGCTCGCACCGGCGGTAACGGCACCGCGTTCCGGCACCATTCATCGCGATCCCGGCGCACGCTCGCCCGTGCGCCATCGCGGCCGCCCACCGGATTACAGGAGGCCCTCATGAAAGCCGCGCTGCTCGTCAGTTCCGCCCTGCTCGCCATTGCATCCGCTTCGGCGTCGGCCCAAGGCTCGATCACGAAAGTCGAAAACGGCGCGCTCGTCGCCGCAAACGGGATGACCGTCTACGCATTCGACCAGGACAAGCCCAACGCCGGCACCAGCGCCTGCACGGGCCAATGCGAATCCTTCTGGCCGCCCTACAAGGCCAGCGCGACCGACGTCCCGGTCGGCCCCTACACGATCATCAAGCGCGATGACGGCAGCCCGCAATGGGCGTACAAGGGCAAGCCGCTGTACTTCTTCTCGAAGGACATGAAACAGGGCGACCGCAACGGCGACAACTTCAAGAACATGTGGCACGTGGTGGCGCCGTAACCGTCCGTCCGCCGTCTTCCGCGCGCGCCGCGCGGGCGCAAAAAAAGCCCGCGCGGATCGTCGATCCGGGCGGGCCTTGTCGCGGTCACGCCGGCCGCATTGCATGGCGTTGCCTGCCGTCAGGCAGGCGGACGACGCATGCAGCCGGGTGGCGCGTCAGCGGTGCGACGGGAAGCTGAACACGGTGCCTTCGCGCACGCCGGCCGACGGCCAGCGCTGCGTGATCGTCTTGCGCTTCGTGTAGAAGCGCACGGCGTCCGGGCCGTACGCGTGCAAATCGCCGAACAGCGAACGCTTCCAGCCGCCGAACGAGTGGTACGCGACCGGCACCGGCAGCGGCACGTTGATGCCGACCATGCCGATCTGGATGTTGTCGCCGAAGTAGCGCGCGGCCTCGCCGTCGCGCGTGAACAGGCACGTGCCGTTGCCGTACTCGTGCGCGTCGATCAGCGCCATCGCCTCGTCGAGCGACTTCAGGCGGATCACGCCGAGCACGGGCCCGAAGATCTCATGCTGGTAGATCGGCATGCCGGGCTTCACGTTGTCGAACAGGCACGGGCCGAGGTAATAGCCGCCGTCGTGGCCGTCGACCTTCACGCCGCGGCCATCGACGACGAGCGTCGCGCCCGCTGCCACACCGGCTTCGACGAAGCCCGTCACCTTCTCGAAATGCTGCTGCGTGACGAGCGGGCCCATGTCGACGCCCGCGCCGTTGCCCGGGCCGACCTTCATCTTCTCGATTTCGGCTTTCAGGCCCGCGACGACCTGGTCGCCCGTCTCGTCGCCGATCGCGACGACCAGCGGAATCGCCATGCAGCGCTCGCCGCACGAACCGTACGCGGCGCCCATCAGCGCGTTCACCGCGTTGCCGATGTCGGCGTCCGGCATCACGACCGCGAAGTTCTTCGCGCCGCCGAGCGCCTGCACGCGCTTGCCGTGCGCGCAGCCGGTCGAATAGATGTATTCGGCGATCGGCGTCGAGCCGACGAAGCTCACCGCCTTCACGCGCGGGTCGGTCAGCAGCGTGTCGACCGCTTCCTTGTCGCCGTTCACGACGTTCAGCACGCCCGGCGGCAGGCCCGCTTCGAGCGCGAGCTCGGCCATGCGCAGCGTCGACGACGGCGTGCGCTCCGACGGCTTCAGCACGAACGTGTTGCCGCACGCGACCGCCATCGGCCACATCCACAGCGGCACCATCACCGGGAAGTTGAACGGCGTGATGCCGGCCGCAACGCCGAGCGCCTGGAACTCGCTCCACGAATCGATCGCGGGGCCGACGTTCTTGCTGTGCTCGCCCTTCAGCAGTTCGGGCACGTAGGTCGCGTATTCGACGTTCTCGATCCCGCGCTGCAGCTCGCCCATCGCATCGGCGAGCACCTTGCCGTGCTCGGCGGTGATCAGCGCGCACAGCTCGTCGGCGTGCTCCTCGAGCAGCGTCTTGAAGCGGCTCATCACGCGGGCGCGCTTCAGCGGCGGCGTATTGCGCCAGGCCGGGAACGCGGCCTGCGCGGACGCGATCGCGGCTTCGACGGTCAGCTTGTCGGCGAGCGCGACGCTCTTGTGCGATTCGCCGGTGGCCGGGTCGAACACCGGCTGGACGCGGCTGCCGCCGTCGACGCGCTTGCCGTCGATCAGGTGGCCGACGGTGGACGTTACGTTGCTGTCGTGTTTCATGTATCTGACTCTTTCGTGAATTCGGATATCGCTCGGGGCAAGCCGCGGCTCAGTCCACTTCGTTCAGCGCGTCGGACAGCGCGTTGACCAGGTTGTCGATCTCGCGCTTCTCCGAGATGAACGGGGGCGCCAGCTGGATCGTGTCGCCGCCGTAGCGCACGTAGAAGCCCTTCGCCCAGCAGCGCATCGCGATCTCGTACGGGCGCCGGGCCGGCTCGCCCGGCAGCGCCGCGATCGTCAGGCCGGCAGCCAGCCCGTAGTTGCGGATGTCCGTGATGTGGCGCTGGCCCTTCAGCCCATGCACAGCGGCCTCGAAATGCGGCGCGAGATCGCGCACGCGGGCCACCGCGTCTTCCTTCACCAGCAGGTCGAGCGCCGCGACGCCGGCCGCGCAGGCCACCGGGTGCGCCGAATACGTATAGCCGTGCGGGAACTCGAGCATGTACTCGGGGCCGCCCGCGGCCATGAACGTGTCGTAGATTTCCTTCGTCGCGATCACGCCGCCGAGCGGCTGCACGCCGTTCGTCACCTGCTTCGCGAAGTTCATGATGTCCGGCACCACGCCGAACGCGTCGGCGCCCGTCATCGCGCCGGCCCGGCCGAAGCCCGTGATGACTTCGTCGAAAATCAGCAGGATGTCGTGCGCGGTACAGATATCGCGCAGGCGCTTCAGATAGCCCTTCGGCGGCACGACCACGCCCGCCGAACCGGAGAACGGCTCGACGATCACGGCCGCGATGTTCGATGCGTCGTGCAGCGCGATCAGCTCGAGCAGGCGGTCGGCCAGCTCGGCGCCGTGCTCGGGCATGCCGCGCGAGAACTTGTTTTCGGCGAGTTGCGTATGCGGCAGGAAGTCGGCGTCGAGGCCCTGGCCGAACAGCTTGCGGTTCGGCCCGATCCCGCCGACCGAGATGCCGCCGAAGTTCACGCCGTGATAGCCCTTCTCGCGGCCGATCAGGCGCGTCTTCGTGCCCTTGCCCTTCGCGCGCCAGTAAGCGCGGGCCAGCTTCAGCGACGTATCGGCCGCTTCCGAGCCCGAACCCGTGAAGAACACGTAGTCGAGGCCGGCCGGCGTCAGGTCCTTGATCTTGTTCGCGAGCTCGAACGATTTCGGATGGCCGAACTGGAATGCCGGCGCGTAGTCGAGCTGCGCGACCTGGCGGCTCACGGCTTCGACGATTTCCGTGCGGCCGTGACCGAGGCCCGTGCACCAGAGACCCGACAGGCCGTCGAAGATCTTGCGGCCTTCGGCGTCCGTGTAATACGCGCCCTTGCCCGACACGATCAGGCGCGGATCGGCCTTGAACTGGCGGTTGGCCGTGAACGGCATCCAGTGCGCGTCGAGCCACGCGGCGTCGGTGCGGAGGGTGGTTTCGTCGTGCTGGGCGGTGGTGATGTCGGTCATGTCGGTCGGCGCGGGGCGCCCCTCCTCCTTATGTTGATATTGCGCATTGTCGGGAGGCCAATTAGTCTTTTGAATATCGCAATATCAATGTTCACTTGCGCATCTATGCAAGCAAAGCAACCGAAGAGTCGCGCGCTGCTCGGGCAGCTCAGCGACATGGATCTCCGCCTGCTGCGGGTCTTCAAGGGCGTCGTGCAGTGCGGCGGGATGGCCGCGGCCGAACTGGAACTGAATATCGGCATCTCGACCATCAGCCGGCACGTGAAGGATCTGGAAACGCGCCTCGGCCTCGTGCTGTGCCGGCGCGGCCGCGCGGGCTTCACGCTGACGCCCGAGGGCCAGACGGTGTACGAGGAGACGTTGCGGCTGCTCGCGTCGATGGAAGCATTTCGCAGCAGGATCGACGGCATTCACGACCGGATGGGCGGCGAACTGCACATCGCGGTATTCGACAAGACGGCCACCAACGCGAACGCACGGCTCGGCGACGCGATCCGCCAGTTCGCCGACGAAGCGCCCGACGTCGCGCTGAACCTGCATGTCGCGTCGATCAACGAGGTCGAGCGCGGGATCATCGACGGCAGCTATCAGGTCGGGATCATTCCCGCGCACCGCAACTCGGGCAGCCTCGTGTATTCGGAGCTGTTCGACGAACGGATGCTGCTCTACTGCGGCCGCCAGCATCCGCTCTACGATGCGCCGCACGGCAAGCTCACGTGGACGACGATCGGCAACCATGCGTTCGCGGGCCTCGGCTTCCATTCGCCGAACATGGAGCTGAGCCATCGCGCGAAGCTCACGCGCAGCGCGACCGCGTCGGATCAGGAGTCGATCGCGACGCTGATCCTGTCCGGCCGCTATCTCGGCTTCCTCCCCGACCATTACGCGGAAAGCTTCGAAAACAAGGGGCTGATGCAGCCGATCGCGCCGCATCGGTTCAATTACCGGTGCCGGTTCGTGAGCCTGCTGCGGCGCTCGCCGCGGCCGTCGCGGGCTGCGTTGCTGTTTCAGTCGTGCCTTGAGGCCGCGCATGCTGCGGCGCGGCCGGTCGCTTAACGGCCGTCGTGGCTGAGTGGCTGAGTGGCTGAACGGCTGAACGGCTGAACGGCTGAACGGTCGGGTAGCCTACGTCGGTTTCACTGCCGGTCAAGCGCCGTCGCCCGTGCCCGCCTGTGCACGCATCCGCTTCATGAAATGCGTCGCGACGAGCGCCGCGGCAAAACCGGACATCGCGCCGACGCCGAGCGCCCAGCGCGGGCCGAGATGATTCGCGACCCAGCCAGCCACCGGCGCGCCGATCGGCGTGCCGCCGAGCGCCACCGCGAGGCGCAGCGCCATCACACGCCCACGCATCGCCGGCTCGGTCGACAGCTGCACGAGGCTGTTGGTCGAGTTCATGAAGGTGATCGCCGCGATCCCGGTCAGCACGAGCGCGGCGGCGAACAGCCAATATCCCGGCGCCAGCGCGGCCAGCGTGCAGCCGAGCCCGAACAGCGCCGCGCCGATCCACAGATGCCGGAAACGCGGCCGGTCGCGGCGCGCCGCGAGCAGCGCACCGGTGATCGTGCCGACGGCCATCATCGACGACAGCACGCCGAAGCCACGCGCGTCGACATGAAACACGCTGGCCGCCATCGTCGAGATGAACAGCTGGAAATTGAGCCCGAACGTGCCGATCAGGAACAGCATCACGAGGATCGCCTTCAGGTCCGGGCGCTGCCATACATAGCGGAACCCGTCGAGCAGGCTCCCGCGCGTGCGGTCGGCCCGCGCATGCGCACGTAGTTCGTCGTCACGCAGCATCGACAGCGACGCCAGCACCGCGACGAAGCTGAGCCCGTTGAGCAGGAACGCCCAGCCGGTGCCGACCGACGCGATGATGAAGCCGGCCGCCGCCGGCCCGATCATCCGCGCCGCGTTGAACGACGTCGAGTTGAGCGCGACGGCGTTCGCCAGCTCCCGATCGGCGACCAGCTCGGCAACGAACGTCTGCCGCACCGGCGCATCGAACGCCGACGCACAGCCGAACAGGAACGCGAACAGATACACGTGCCACAGCTGCGCGACGCCGGTCACCGTCAGCAGCCCCAGCAGGAGCGCGAGCCCGCCCATCAGCGCCTGGGTCGCCATCAGCAGCTTGCGCTGGTCGAAACGGTCGGCCGCGTAGCCCGTCCACGGCAGCAGCAGAAGCTGCGGGCCGAACTGCAGCGACATCACGATCCCGACGGCCGACGCGTCGTGATGCGTGAGCTGCGTGAGGACGAGCCAGTCCTGCGCGGTGCGCTGGATCCACGTGCCGATGTTCGACACCAGCGAGCCGATCGCCCACACGCGATAGTTGAAGCTGCGCAGCGAGCGGAAGACGCCCGCCGCCGGCACGTTCATGGCCGCTCCCGGTCGGGCTCGTTGCCGCCGTGCAGCTCACCGAAGCGCCGCGCGAGGAACAGGCCGAGCGCGAGGATGCCGAGGCCGAACGCCGCCGCGTCGGCCGTGACGCGGAGATCGAAGTCGCCGACCCTGCACACCAGCACGTAGGCAATCACGAGGTTCGCGACGCCCCACAACACATTCACCGTGGACGACGACAACCCACGCCCGGGCGGATTCGCGAACGGGGTCTGGAACGGCTCGCCGCGCAACCCGCTGACGAGATGCGGCACGACGTTCGCGAGAAACGCACCGCCGAAGAAATACGACACGAGATGCGGGAAGTTCATGTTTAGGCTGTCCTTGCGGCAAACGGGGCGAGGCGGTTTACGGGTTTACGGACGCGCCGGCTCCTGGAATTCGGCGAGCCGCTGCAGCAGCTTCACGGCCGCCGCGAGCTCGGCCTGCTCCGCCGCCGACAGTTGCGCGTGCAACGCACGGAACAGCCAGTCGTCCTTGGCCGCGCGGTTCGCTTGCAGCACCTTGCGGAAAGCGGGCGTGAGCGCGATCAGCGTCTGCCGGCCGTCGGTGGGATCGGGCTCGCCGCTGACGGCGCCGAGCGTCTCGAGCGTCGCGACCGTCACGCGCATCGACTGCGGTCGCACGCTTTCGGCACGTGCGAGCGCCGACACGGTCGCGGGGCCGTCGCGGTCGAGCCGCAACAGCACCGACTTCTGCGATGACGTGAGGTCGTTCGGGTGGATTTGCTCCCGCATCCGCCGCATCAGCTTGCCGACCGAGATGCGAAGTTCGCCGGCAAGGCCGGCCAGCGGGAGCGCTTCGGAGGGAGGCAATGGCGTGTTCATGAATTCAAGATATCAGATATACAGGAAAACTGTACAGTTTAGCTGCATATTTCAAGCTGTAAGGATCGCGTCGTCGCGTGCGCTCGATTCGATGCGACATGTCCCGTTCGGCTGCGTGAGCCGGCTCTGCGATAATGCGGGCTCCCCATTTCCGCTCTGCCGCCCGCCATGACGCAGCCGTCCGCCCCGCTCTCCACCGACCTGCCGCCGATCTCGTGCCTGCCCGGCGACGCGCTGCCGTGGCTGCCGATGAGCGCCGACCTGCCGGGGCTGGCGATCAAGTACCTGCATATCAATGCGGCCGAAGACACGCTCACCGCGCTGCTGAAGATGCCGGCCGGCGGCACGCTGCCGCGCCACCGTCATGAAGGCGAGGTGTTCGTCCATACGTTGCAGGGCGCGTGGCGCTATCGCGAATACGACTGGGTGGCGCAGGCCGGCTCGACGGTGCTCGAACCGGCCGGCTCGGTGCATACGCCGGAAACGCTCGGTGCGCCGGGTGAGGACGTGATCACGCTCAACGTGATGCGCGGCGATCTCGTGCTGCTCGACGACGACGGCCGCGAGACCGCGCGCGAGAACTGCCGTGTCGCGCTGCTGCGCCAGCGCAAGCATGCGCGTACGGCGCCGAACGACGCCGCGCCGTTCGTCACGCGCTAAGGCAGGCGCTAAGGCAGGCGCCGCCGTCGCGTCACGATCCGCGTGGCGCTCGCGTTCCTTGTCGACTGGATGGCCGCCGGTGCGCTTCGCCGGCCGCCCCGATCGTCACCGAAAGCGCCGGAAAAATGTCCGAATGTCGTCGGCCAGCCGATCCGGCTCTTCCATCGCCGCGAAATGGCCGCCGCTCGGCATGTCGGTCCACTGCACGACGTCGAACCCGCGTTCGAGCCAGCTGCGCGGCGGACGGCCGATTTCCTTCGGAAAGCGCGCGAACGCGACGGGCACCGTCACGCGTTGCCCGGCCGCGAAGCGCATGGGCTGCAGGCGGTTTTCCCAATACATCTGCATGGATGAGCCGATGCAGCCGGTGAACCAGTAGAGCGAGATGCCGGTCAGCAGATCGTCGTGCGAAAACCGCCGTGCGACGTCGCCGTCGCAATCGCTCCACGCGCGGAATTTCTCGGCGATCCAGGCGGCCAGTCCGGCCGGCGAATCGTTGAGCGCGACGGCCAGCGTCTGCGGCTTCGTCATGTGCACATGCGCGTATCCGCCTTCCAGCGCGGCCCACTCGCCGCGCTGCGTCACGAAGGCCCGTTCGTCGTCGGTCAGCGGCACGGCCGCGTCGGCCGGAGGTTCGTAGCTGCCGGGCAGGTAGTTCAGATGGATACCGTCCACCCGGTCGGCATGCCGCGCGCCGAGCGCAATCGACACGCCTGCGCCGAGATCGCCGCCTTGTGCGCCGAAGCGTTGATAGCCGAGGCCGGACATCAACGCCGCCCAGCAGTCGGCGACCTGCCATGCCGACATGCCGGGTGCCGTTGGCGCGGGCGAGAACAGGAAGCCGGGCAGCGACGGGACGACGACATCGAACGCGTCGTCAGGATCGCCGCCGAATGCCGCCGGATCGCACAGGCGCTCGATCAGTGCGGCAAATTCGAACACGGAGCCCGGCCAGCCGTGCGTGATGACGAGCGGATAAGGTTTCGATCCCGCCCCACGCCGATGGATGAAGTGCACGCGCTGCCCGCCTGCGTCCGCGACGAACTGCGGCAACCGGTTCAGCGCACGCTCCACCGCGCGCCAGTCGAAGCGCTCGGCCCAGTAGTCGGTCAGCTCGCGCAGCCACGCGCCGTCCACACCCTGCTGCCACGGCTCGGCGGGCGTGAGCAACGGCGGGCGGCGGGCGCGCAGGCGCCGACGCAGGTCATCCAGCGCGTGATCGGGTATCGCAATCTCGAACGGCTCGGCGTGCATGGTGTCTCCTCGCGAAACGTGCCGGAGATTCTGCGCGATTTTTCCGACCTTCGCTGGCGTCCCGCGCCCGCGAGCATCAGCCCGCTTCCCGCTCGTCCGCACGCGCGTCGCGCCGCATCGCCTGCGGCGGGACGCCGAACCCGCGCACGAACGCCTCGCGCATGTGCCGGCGGTCGCGAAACCCGTTTTCCTTCGCGATCACGTCGAGCGAGTGGCGGCTTTGCTCGATCATCAGTCGCGCCCCCTCCAGCCGCAGCCGCTCGATCGCCTTCGCCGGCGACTGCCCCGTTTCGAGCGTGAACACGCGGCTGAACTGGCGCGGGCTCAGGTGGACGGCTTCGGCGAGATCCTCGACGGTCAGCGCGCGGCCGAGATTCTGCCGCGCGTAGTTCAGCGCGTTCTGGATCCGGTCGGATTTCGGTGCGAGTTCCAGCATTTCGGAATGCTGCGACTGGCCACCGGCGCGCCGCTGGTGCATCACGAGCTTGTGCGCGACCGAGCGGGCGGCATCGGCGCCGAGATCCTTTTCCACCATCGCGAGTGCGAGGTCGAGGCCGGCCGTCATCCCGGCCGACGTCCAGATCGGGCCGTCGACGATGTAGATCCGGTCGTCCTCGACGCGGATCTCCGGATAGCACCGCTGCATGTCGCGGCCGAACGCCCAGTGCGTCGTCGCGCGGCGCTGCGCAAGCAGCCCGGCTTCGGCCAGCACGAACGCGCCGGTGCAGATGCCGGCGATCCGCCGCGCGCGTGCCTGGGTGCGGCGCAGGAACGTCACGACGCCGGCCGGCGCCGGCGAAGCGAGCGGATCGTTGACGCCCGCGACGATCCACGTATCGACGGCGATCCGCCCGCGCAGCGCGTGCGTGGCGACCGGCAGCCCAAGCGACGAGCGCACGTCGCCGCCGTCGACCGAATAGATGGCCATCCCGTAGAACGGCTCGCTCATCCCCATGTTCGCGTACTCGAACACCGATTGCGCGGCGAGCGCCATGATCTGGAAGCCGTCGCTGATCAGAAAGCCGATGCGGTGCATGTGAGTTCTCCCGTCCCGGGCGAATAGGTCGGCCCGATGTCCTGAATCATACCCATCTACGTCATTTGTGTCGCAACGATTCGAGACCAGAATGACTTCACGCCATCCGGCCATTTCCCTCGAAACGGAGCACATCATGACGCAAGCACATCGCGGTACCGCCCTCATTACCGGGGCCTCGTCGGGCATCGGCGCCGTCTACGCGGACCGCCTCGCGCGCCGCGGCTACGACCTGATCCTGGTCGCGCGCAACCGCGACCGCCTGGCCGCCCTCGCCGACCGCATCACGAACGACACGCAGCGCAGCGTCGAGATCATCGACGCCGACCTCAACGACCGCGCCGCGCTCGCCGCCGTCGAAGCGAAGCTGAAGCAGGATGCGAGCATCACGCTGCTCGTGAACAACGCGGGCATCGGCACGCACACGCCGCTGCTCGACAGCGACGTCGATGCGATGACGCGGATGATCGACCTCAACGTGACCGCGCTCACGCGCCTCACCTATGCGGCGGTGCCCGGCTTCGTCGCCCGCGGCAACGGCGCGGTGATCAACATTTCGTCGATCGTCGCGATCTCGCCGGAAACGCTGAACGGCGTGTACGGCGGCAGCAAGGCGTTCGTGCTCGCGTTCAGCCAGTCGCTGCATCACGAACTCGCCGACAAGGGCGTGCAGGTGCAGGCCGTGCTGCCCGGCGCGACCGCCACCGATTTCTGGCAAACGGGCGGCCTGCCGCTCGAGCACCTGCCGAAGGAAATCGTGATGTCGGCGACCGACATGGTCGACGCGGCGCTGGTCGGCTTCGATCGCGGCGAACTCGTGACGATCCCGTCGCTGCACGCGGGTGACGAATGGGCCGCGTACGAGGCCGCGCGCCGCACGATGGCGCCGCACCTGTCGGCCGACACGCCCGCGCCGCGCTATTCGACGGCAGGCTGACCACGCGGCATCCCGCAGGTCGAAAGCAACAGGCACGTCGAACCCGGGAGGTGCCGCGGAACACGGTGATACGTGGCGAGTCGCCCGCAATCATCCGCGGTTCCGCGGCACGTTTCCGGACCGATGCGGATCGATGAATTCGTCTGCGGGAAGACGTGTCGGATTGCTTCCCGGTCGGCGTAAATGTCGCGCGCGGACCGACGATTCCGGTTCGCTTGCCACGCATTCCGCGCAACAGTAAGCTCTGCGATTGCAGTCCCCAAGCGACCTCGTTCGACCGGCATTCGTCCGATCACGAGGGCAATCGTCCGTTGCGGAATTCGATCATGCAGGCCCGTATGTTCATCACCGAGACCGGCGACGCGCCGGCCTCCGCACGCGGGTCGGCCGACCGTCTGCCCGCGCTCCCACCCCTGCCGGAACTGGACACCATCTGCCGTGTCGCGCGTGCGCATGTCGGTGCGGCCGGCGCGTTCATCGCGCGCACCGACGCCGGTGCGCCACGCGTGCTGGCCGCCGACGGAGCATTGCCCGATCGGCTTCCCGACCCGCTGCCCGCCGATGCCTTGCTGCCCGAAGCCGAGCCGACGCCGGCCGCCGATTCGCGCTTCGTCCCGCGTAGCACGCACGCCAACGGGCAACGCAACGACGGCCCGCGTCGCGCGCTGCGGGTCGTCGCGGCCAGCGAACTCACCGCGCCCGATGGCACGACATTCGGCATGCTGTGCGTCGTGGACGACAAGCCCCCGGTGCTCGACGCGACGCAACGCGCGACGCTGCGCGACCTCGCCGCACTGGCTGCAAGCACGCTTGCCCGCGCGATCGAAACGGTTACCTTGCGCGAACGCCTCGGCACCGTCGAGGAACACAGCGCGCTGACCACGCTCGCGCTCACCGAAAGCGGCACCGGTGTGTGGGATCGCAACGTGGAAACCGGCGAGATCCATTACTCGCCGGCCTGGAAGGCGCTGCTCGGCTACGCGCCGCACGAGCTCAGCACCCGGATCGAGGATGCGTACGAACGGCTGCATCCGGACGACGTCGCCGACGTGAAGGCCGCGATGCTCGCGCACTTCGAGCAGCGCACCGACCATTACGCGGTCGAGCACCGCATCCGCTGCAAGGACGGCTCATACAAATGGATCTGCAGCCGCGGCAAGGTGATCGACCGCGACAGCCGCGGCCGCGCGCTCCGGATGGTCGGGACGACCACGGACATCACCGCGCTGCGCGAGCTCGCCGCGCGATTGCGCGACTCGGCCGCGCTCGTCACCGATCTCACCGACCAGGTTCCCGGGCTCGTGTTCCAGCTGCGGCAGGCGCCCGACGGGCGCCGCTTCTTTTCCTACGCGAGCGCGGGTGTCGCCGACATCTACGAGCTGACGCCCGAGCAGCTCGCCGGCAGCGCGGAGACGGTCGAGACGCGCATCCATCCGGCCGACCTGGTCGCCTACCGGCTGTCGCTGCACGACTCGGCGGTGCGACTGACGCCGTGGCGCCTCGAATATCGCGTGCTGCTGCCGGGCCAGGGCCTGCGCTGGCGCGAAGGCGATGCGCGGCCGCAGCGCACGGCCGACGGCGGCACCGTGTGGCACGGCTTCATCACCGACGCGACCGACCGCAAGCACATCGAGGCCGAACTGCACCGGATGGCGACCACCGACCACCTGACGCAGCTGTCGAACCGCCATGCGTTCATGCGGCAAAGCGAGGCCGCGCTGCGCGCCGTGCGTACGACCGGCCAGGCCGCCGCGGTGCTGATGCTCGATCTCGATCACTTCAAGGCGCTGAACGACCGCTGGGGCCACCCGGTCGGCGACCGCGCGCTCCGGCATTTCGCGCGGCTGCTGCTCGCGGAAACCGGGCCGGACGGCATCGTCGGACGCGTCGGCGGGGAGGAATTCGCGATCGTGCTGCCGGGTGCGGATCTCGACCGCGCGCTGGCCTTCGCGCAGCGCGTGCAGCAACGCGCGATGCAGGCGCGGCTCATGCACGATGGCCAGCAGGTCACGCTGACCGTCAGCATCGGCATCGACGCGATGCGGGCGTCGGACTTCGGCGCCTACCAGCCGCTGTCGCGCGCCGACAAGGCGCTCTATCTCGCGAAGGAGCGCGGCCGCAACCGGATCGAGGTGTATCGGGCGTAGCGTTCGGGCGCGCGACGTCCGCCCCCGCCTGGCGTCCCGCCGCCTCCATTGAGCGACATATTCGGGACCGATCGTGTAGGCTAGCGCTCCGGGCCCTACTGACCACGATTTGCCATGGACAATTCCAAACTGACCGCGCGTCTCGCGACAGGTCTTCTCGCCGTCGCGCTCATCGAGCTGCTGGCGCTGCTGTTCGGCTATGGGTTCGCCAGTTCGATGGACGATCCGTACATGGGCCTTCGCGTGTTCATCACCGCGCTCTTCTGGGCGGCAGGCCTGTCGGTCATCGGCGTCATGGCGGCAATCGCGTGCCTGTCGATCGACCAGCAGGCGCGCGGCGGCACGATCAACTGGGCGCTGGCGCTGCACGGCCTGATCGTCCTGCCCGGGCTGTTTATGTCCCTCCACTGAACCACACCGCCGAACCGCACCGCCGCCGCCCGCGTCACGCCGATTCCGCACGCGGCGCCGCCCGCACACCCGGCAGCATCGCGACCGCGCACGGGGCCAGCAGCGCCGCGATCATCAGCATCGCCAGGTCCATGCTGCCGGTTCGGGTGCGGATCAGCCCGACGAGCCACGGCGTGATCATCCCGCTCGACACGCCGATGCTGCTGATCAGCGCGATCCCGCCGGCCGCGCCCGCGCCGGAGAAATACACGGACGGCACGGCCCAGAACACCGGATGCGCGGCGAAAATCAGCATCGCCGCGACCGACACCGCGCCCCACAGGAACATGATCCGCGCAAACGTGCGGCGCGCGCCGAAGCGGCGCAGCAGCGCGTTGCTCGGCACCTCGAACAAGACATAGCCGACGAAGAACAGCACCGCGCCGAGGCTGTACATCGCGTCGGTCAGACCGAGATCCTGCCGCATCTGCAACTGCGCGAAGCCGATGTTGCTGCGATCGAGGATCGACACGATGTAGCAGGGGAACAGGAACGGCACGATTCGCGCGCCGATGCGGCGGTACAGTGCGTCGTCGTCCGTTGAAGCGATACCGGACGCGACGGCACGCGCGGCGTCCGCTTGAAGAGGGGCTGACATCGATCGTCTCCTCGCTGGATTCGGGTGCGGGGTTCACACGGCGTGCCGGTCGCCGCCGCCCGTGAGCGGCGACCGGCCGTTGCTCGATCAGTCGCGCCGCGCGCCTTCGCCCTTCACGCCGAGCATCAGCGCAACGCCGCTCGCCACCAGCAGCGCGGCCAGCAGATACACGGCGAGATCCATGCTGCCGGTGCGCGTGCGGATCATCCCGATCACCCACGGGCTGACGATCCCGCTCGTGATCCCGATGCTGCTGATCAGCGCGATCCCGGCCGCGGCGGCGTTGCCCGACAGGTAGCGGGTCGGCACCGCCCAGAAGATCGGCAATGCGGCGAAGATCAGCGTCGCCGCGACCGACAGGCACGCGAGCATCGCGGCGAAGCTGTGCAGGTGCAGCGTCAGCGCCGCGAGCGCGAGCCCGCCGCCGATCGTGCAGCACGCGAAGTGCTTGCGGCGCTCGCCGGTGCGGTCCGAACGACGCGCGATCAGGATCAGCCCCACCGCGCCGACCGCGTTCGGCACGACCGTGTACAGGCTCACGGCCACGACGTCGGTCACGCCGAAGTCGCGGATCATCAGCGGCATCCAGAAGTTGAGCGTCAGCGACGCGCAGGTCAGCGAGAAATAGATGAACGCGAACAGGTACACGCGCGGGTTCGCGAGTGCCGCCATGAGGCTGCGCCCGTCGTGCGCGTTGCCGTGGCCGCGGCCATCGGCGCACAGCGCGGCGACCCGCGCCTTCTCATCGGACGTGAGCCACGTGGCGTCCTGCGGCCGGTCGACCAGCAACGTGAACGCGGCGAACGCGAGCAGGATCGCCGGCGCACCTTCGATCGCGAACATCCATTGCCAGCCGTGCAGCCCGAGCACGCCGCTCATGTCGCGCATGATCCAGCCCGACATCAGGCCGCCGAGCACGCCGGCCACCGCGACGCCCGCGAAGAACACCGAGATCGCGGCCGCGCGCCGGTTCGCGGGGAACCAGTAGGTCAGGTACAGCACGATGCCGGGAAAGAAGCCCGCTTCGAACACGCCGAGCAGGAAGCGCAGCACGTAGAAATGCGACGGCTGCGACACGAACATCATCCCGGTCGACGCGATGCCCCACAGCAGCATGATCCGCGTGAAGGTGCGGCGCGCGCCGAAACGCGCGAGCAGCAGGTTGCTCGGCACTTCGCAGAACACGTAGCCGACGTAGAACACCGCGGCGCCGAGGCCGTACATCGCGTCGCTGAAGCCGAGATCGTGCTTCATCTGCAACTGCGCGAAGCCGATGTTGATCCGGTCGAGGAACGAGATGACGTAGCAGAGGAACAGGAACGGCACGATTCGCCACGCGATCTTGCGGAACAGCAGCGCGTCGTCCGTGGCGGCGGCAGCGGAAACCGAAGCGCTCGCGTGCGCGAGCGCCGCTTCGGCGGGAAGCGATTGGGGCATGTCTCTCTCCAAACAGGCTGCGCGATTCGCGCGCGCAGCCGTCTCCCAGGGCGTACGTGCGCCCTGCTTTCTTGTGAGATCGGATACGGCGGACGGAAAGCCGGCGGGAAGCCGTGGCCCGTCGCCGCGTCAGAAAAAAGGCGGAGCGCCCTGCCGGACACCCCGCCTGTGCAAGCCGCTCAGTCCTGCAGCGCGGCCCACATTTCCTTGTCGCGCTGCGCGGTCCAGATGCGCGGATGCGTGATGCCGCTCGCTTCGTCGAAGGCACGCGACACGTCGAACGGCAGACAGTGCTCGTAGATGAACACGTGGCCGAACTTCGGATCCATCGCTTCACGCGTGAGCGCCATCGACGCCTTCAGGTCGAGCTTCTGCTCGACGGCCTTGCGGCCCTGCGCGAGCAGCGTCGTGACGAAATCCTTCGTGTAGTCGAGGCCCTTGTTCACGTCGGCCGGGTTCAGCAGCGCGGGGCCGCGGCCCGGCACGAGCTTCTCGGCGCCGAGCGCGCGCAGCGCCTCGAGCGTGGCCGGCCATTGTTCGAGCTGCGCGTCGCCGCAGTAGCACGCAGCGTCGTATTCGACGAGGTCGCCCGAGAACAGCACTTTCTGCGACGGGATCCAGACGATCGTGTCGCCCTTCGTGTGGCCCGAGCCGACGTGCATGATCTTCACTTCGAGCTTGCCGAGGAACAGCGTGATCTCGCGCTCGAACACGAGCGTCGGCCAGGTCAGGCCGGGCACCGTCTCGACACCCGCGAACAGGCGCGGGAAACGCTCGATCTCCGACTTCATGTCGGCCTCGCCGCGCTCGACGATCATCTCGTACGTGCCGCGGCTCGCGATCACGTGCTGCGCACCTTCGTCGAAATACGCGGACGCGCCGAGCACGCGCACCGCGTGGTAATGCGACAGCACCACGTGCTTGATCGGCTTGTCGGTCACGCTGCGGATCTTCGCGATCAGGTCCTGCGCCATCGCGGGCGTCGCGGTCGTGTCGACGATCAGCACGCTGTCGTCGCCGATGATCACACCCGAGTTCGGGTCGCCTTCGGCGGTGTACGCGTACGCGTTCTCGGACAGCTTCGTCCAGGTGACTTTCTTCTCTTCCAGATCGGCTTGGGAGGCGAATGCTTTGGCCATGTTGCGTTCCGTGGCTGCGAGCCATGTGTTGAGGGGAGTGAGCGGATCTTCGTCCTGCGCCGAATATTTGTCAATGGCAAAGTCACTTGCTATTGTTTAATACGGGTAAACCTGCGGGCTGGCGCGATAAATGGCGTCGGATACCATGCGGGGTTTCGTCAACGGAAGAATCATCGCGTGCAGAACCACGAAGTCAGCGCAGACGACGCGCCGCCCAAGGCGCAGCGCGGGATCCAGAGTGTCGAGGTCGGCGGCCGGCTGCTCGATGCGCTCGCGCGCCGGCGCAAGCCGCTCGGCCTGTCCGAGCTGGCCGCGGCGGCCGATCTGTCGACCGCGCAGGCGCACACCTATCTCGTCAGCCTGACGCGGCTCGCGCTCGTGAAACGCGATGCGCTCACCGGCAACTACGAGCCGGGCCCGTTGTCGCTGCGGCTCGGGCTGATGTCGATCGAGCGCCAGCCGGCCTATCGCGCGGCGCTGCCGCACGCGGCGCGGCTCGCGGAAGCGGTCGGCCTGAGCGTCGCGCTGTCGGTGCCGGGCGTGCTCGGGCCGACGATCGTGCGCATCGAGCACGGCGGCTATCCGCTGCACGTGAACCTGCATGTGGGCTCGGTGATGTCGCTCGACACGACGGCCACCGGCCGCGTGTTCCGCGCGTTCGGCGAGCCCGCGCAACTCGACGCGATGGCGGCCAGCCAGGCAGGCGCGGGCGCCACGCTCGCGGGCGCCGAGCAGCCCGCGCCGGACGCCGGCGTGCCGCAGGCGGAACTCGACGCGATCCGCGCACGCGGTATCGAGCGCGGCGTCGACCTGCCGAGCCCCGGCGTCAGCGCGATGTGCGTGCCGGTGTTCGACGCGCAAGGCACGCTGCAACTCGCGTTGACGGTGATCGGTTCGACCGGCTCGATCGACGTCGACTGGGACGGCCCGATCGCGGCGGCGTTACGCGACGCGGCTCTTCAGGCAACCGCATCGCTCGGCGCGGCGCACGGTGCCCCTCCGCCGGCTTCCACCTCGGCGCCGACAGCCCCGCGCGTGCCGCCCGCACTGGCCGACGATGCGAAAGCGCAGCGCGGAATCA
Organism: Burkholderia sp. AU38729; assembly: GCF_020419725.1. Classification (NCBI taxonomy): domain Bacteria; kingdom Pseudomonadati; phylum Pseudomonadota; class Betaproteobacteria; order Burkholderiales; family Burkholderiaceae; genus Burkholderia; species Burkholderia sp. AU38729. Next base: position 187,987 of record NZ_JAIZQO010000002.1, read on the forward strand.
ATGCGCTCGACAGCACCGGCGAGCTGCTGCTCGCGCTGGTGTCGGCGGGCCGCGCGCTGCCGCTGCGCGATCTCGCGGCGGCCGCCGGCATGCCGGCCGCGAAGGCCTTTCCGCATCTCGTCAGCCTGCAGAAGATCGGCCTGCTGAGCCGCGACGACGCCGGCTGCTTCGGCGGCGGCCCGCTCGGGCAGGCGCTCGGCCTGATCGCGATGCAGCGCGTGTCGCCGACCCGCGACGCGGAAGCCGAGATCGTCGCGCTGGCCGGCGCGACCGACATGAGCGTGGCGGCCGCGACGCTCGGGCCGCTCGGCCCGACCGTAATCCGCCTCGAAGAGTCGGCGCGGCCGCAGCACGTGAGCCTGCAGGTCGGCACGGTGATGTCGCTCGTCAATACGGCGATCGGCCGGATCTTCGCGGCCGGCATGTCCGACGACGTGCTGGCCGACCTGCTCGCCAACGAGCCCGTGCGCCTCGCGGGCCGCGCCGCAGCGCCGGTCGACACGGCCTTCCGCGCGCGGCTCGCGACGATCCGCGCGGACGAACTCGATTTCGCGTTCGACGCGCCGGTGCCGGGCATCGGGACGGTCGCCGCGCCCGTGTTCGATCACACCGGCAGCATCCGGCTCGTGATCGCGATCATCGGTTCGTCGCGCGGCTTTCCGCGCGGGCCGGACAGCGATCTCGCGCAGGCGTTGCTCGCCGCGACGCGACGGCTGTCGTGGCGGTTCGGGTGGATCGGCGGATAGCCGTCCCCTTTTTCCTCTTCTTCTCCCCTCTGCCAGACCGCGCCGCGAGGCGCAACCTCGTCACGCCTGCGCGCGGGGCCTTTCCGGGGCGGGATGGCCGTATCAAGTGACATCGATATGAAGCCGTGCGCGACCGTCATTCATGTTGCATCGCGGCAACACAAACTGTCAGGAATTCTCATATAACGAAATCGCATTTCACAAAGCGGAGGTGTTTCGCTATGATTAGGGTTATCCCTAACTCGCCACCTATACGGGGCTTCGTCATGCAAACGTCTAACCTTTCCGACCGTTCCACCGAATCCGCTGGCTGGCTCGCACGTATGGGCGAGCTGATCGCAGAAGCTTGGGCACTCCACCTCGAGAACTGCGAAATCATCGCTGAAGCACACGCACGCCTGCCGCACTGAGCGCGGAATGGCCGGCCGCCAGCCGGTTGGCCCCACGAAACCCTGCCTGATCCGCTTGCCCGGACGCGCGCCATGAGGCCGCGGCGTCGAGCAACGGGTTGCAAGGCAAGTCGTCGGAAACAGGCCGGGTAGTCCCGTTGGATGCGCGCGCTGTTTCAGGCGCGCGTTGAAGTCGCTCTGCAGTTGCTTTAAAGCCGATGCCGGCGCCGATCAACCTCGGCGCGGTTTTGTCTGCCGGTTGCCCGGGCAGGCAACAGTTATCTCGCCAGCGCGTAAGTCCGACGGATCACCACGGACAGAAGATTCATCCGCGTTGCAGACCCCGGCGCCGAACCGCGCCTCTGCCTGGCCCCTCTCCCGATTGCCGGCTTGCTCCGCGCACATGCGCGGCCCCAATGCGCCGTCGTTTCAACGACGGCCGCACCCGCTTCCCCGCCCCCATCACACCTGAATCGACGGCACGTCCTTCATGCAGCGCAGCGCGAACATCGAGCGGCTGTGACGAATGCTCGAAATCTTGTACAGCTTTTCGCGCAGGAACCGCTCGTAACCGGCCGTGCCGTCCACCGCGACCTTGATCCAGTAGTCGTACTCGCCCGACACGAGATAGGCCTCGAGCACCTCGGGCAGCGCGGCGAGTTCCTCGCCGAAGCGCGCGAGCGCATCGTCCTCGTGGCGATCGAGCGTGACTTCGAGAATCACGATGTCCGCATAGCCCAGCTTGCGCTGATTGACGAGCGCGACGTAACCGTCGATGTAGCCGTCCACCTCCAGTTGCCGCGTGCGGTTCCAGCATGCGGTGGTCGACATGCCGATCTGTTCGGCCAGTTCGGCGTTCGACAGACGCGCATTTTTCTGCAGTGCGCCGAGGATCTTGCGGTCCTGGCTGTCGAGCGTTTTCGGCGAGCGTTCACGTGCGGCCATGGCAAAAGGAATCTTCTCCTGAAAACCGGGATTCTATCCGAACGACATTCCGGATTTGTGTCGGTTTGTGTGGAAAAGCGGAAGCCTTTTAATCCGGCCCCTTGATATATTTTTACCCATGCCTGCTGTCCGGCACGTTCCCCGCGACAACCCCTTCGCACCGGGACGCACAGCCGCAATCACGAGTTGCGGTGCCGGCCGGCAGGCATGCGATTCCCCGCCGTCCGCGCGCCTATCCGGCCGCGCGGCCTCGGCGCCCGTGATCCTGTTCCTGCCCTACCCGTCATGTCGTTCAGGCTTTACCTGTCGTTTCTCGCGGCTTCCGCCGTTCTCGTCTACGCCCCCGGCCCCGTCAACCTCCTCACCATGAACCAGGCGCTCCGCGCCGGCTGGCGCCGCGCGCTGCCGTGCGTCTGGGGCGGCACGCTCGCCGTGCTGCTGCAACTCGCGCTGACCGCGCTGTGCCTGAATTCGCTCGTGCATCTCGACGAGCGCGCGCTGACCGTGCTGCGCTGGGCCGGCGCGGCCTACCTCGTCTGGCTCGGCTGCAAGCAATGGCTCAGCCGCACGCCGGCCGGCGCACCCGCCGCCTCGGCCGGGCCGGCCGGAACGGCCACGCCGGACACCGACTCGCACCGCGCGCTGTTCTGGCGCGGCGTGGCAACCTCGGGCCTCAATCCGAAGACGCTGCTGTTCTTCCCGTCGTTCTTCCCGCAGTTCATCAGCCCCGGCGCCGACTGGAGCCTGAACCAGCAGTTCCTGCTGCTCGCGGCGACGTTCGCGGTGCTGTTCGCGGGCGGCGTCGCGTCGATGGCGCTGTTCTCGCACCGGCTGAGCCGCGCGCTGCAGCGGCCCGCACGGATGCGCGCGATGAACCGCGTGACGGGCGGGCTGCTCGTCGGAATGGGCGCGATCATGGTCGGCTGGAACTGACAGCGGCCGGGCGGCCGGCTTCATCGCGGCCGCCGCCACGCCCCTCGAAAAAGCAGCCGATTGCCGAATGCTTTAGGGTAGCGGCTGTTTCGTTGGACATGCCCGGCCAGCCGGGCGACTGGATGAAGCTCCTCACTTCCCGCCTGCGGCGCCTGTTCGCGCCGATCGGCCTGCACTGGTATCTCGCTCTCCTCCTCGCGCTCGACGCGCTCATGGTGCTGCGCCCCGTCATCGAGCATGCCAGGCTCGGCGTGCATCACGCGTGGCTCGCCGATGCGCTGAACCTCGTCGACAACGCCGGGCTCGTCGTGTTGCCGCAAGTGGTCGTCGCGGCCGGCCTCGCGACGATGGCCATCGGCATCGTGCTGCGCGCCCGCGTCGCGTGGGTGCTGTCGATCCTGCTGCTGGTCGCGGCCGCCGCGATCAGCGTGCTCGGCGGCTACCGCAGCCACGCGGTGTTCGTCTATACGGCCGTGCTGGTCGTCGCGCTGCTGTATTACTGGCGGCACTTCGACCGCGCGAGCGTCGCCGCGAGCAGCCTGTTCGCGTTGCTGAGCATCGTGTCGCTGCTGATCTACGCGACCTTCGGCGTGCTGTATCTCGGCGACGAATTCACGCCGCCCGTCCACGATCTCGCCACGGCCGTCTATTTCTCGATCGTGTCGATGTCGACGGTGGGCTACGGCGACATCGTTCCGCATGCGCCGACCGCCCGCCTGTTCACCGCGTCGGTGATCGTCCTCGGCATCACGGTGTTCGCGACGTCGATCAGCGCGGTCGTCGGCCCCGTGATCGGCGGCAATCTGAAACGGATCGTCAAGGGAGGCATTTCGAACGTGATCCGCAAGCATCATTACCTGATCGTCGGCGCGACACCCGTCGCGCATGCGGTGCACGACGGGCTGCGCAAGCGCGGCTACGCGGTGACCGTCGTCGTGCCGGCCGGCGTCGAGCACAACTATCCGGCCGCGACCGACCTGATCGTCGGCGATGCGACCGACCACGCGGTGCTGGAACGCGCCGGCGCGGCGACCGCGCGGGCGGTGCTCGCGCTGCGCTCCGACGATGCCGAGAACGCCTTCATCATCCTCGCGATCCGCGAGATCGCACCGACGGTGCGCACGGTCGCGCTCGTGAACCAGCAGCGCAACCTCGAACGGCTGCGCCTGCTGAAGCCCGACATGGTGTTCTCGCCTCAGCAACTGGCGGGCGAACTGCTGGCCAGCACGCTCAACGACGAACCCGTCGACAAGTCGCTGATCTCGCACCTGCTGTTCGGCACGGCCGACGCCGCATGACCGCATGACCGCATGACCGTGTGACCCGGTGCCCCGGATTGGCCGGTGCGTGCCCGGTACAATCGCGCGATGTCCGAATTGTTCACTTACGGCGGCCTGTTCGCCGTGTCGATGGTCGCCGCGACCCTGTTCCCGCTCCAGTCCGAAGCCGTGCTCGCCGGCCTGCTGCTCGCCGGGCGCGAACCCGTGTGGGCGCTCGTGCTCGTCGCGAGCATCGGCAACGTCGCCGGCTCGGTAATCAACTGGGCGCTCGGGCGCGGCATCGAGCACTTCCGCGAACGCCGCTGGTTTCCCGTCAAGCCCGCCGCGCTCGCGCGCGCCGAGCGCTGGTATGCGCGCTACGGCCGCTGGTCGCTGCTGCTGAGCTGGGCGCCCGTGATCGGCGATCCGCTGACGATGATCGCCGGCGTGCTGCGCGAGCCGCTGCCGTCGTTCCTCGCGATCGTGACCGTCGCGAAGGTCGCGCGGTATCTCGCGATCGCGTGGCTCGTGACGCACTGACACCCCGCTTCCCGTCGTCCACCCGCGCGATGGCCGCACTTGCCGGCGCCGCCATCGACGACGCGCTGCTAAAGATTTCGCCGAAGTTGCCGTATTAACCAGTCGACTAGCGGTGACGCGTGCGTTCCGCCCCCTCTCCCTCCCCACTCAGGATGTTCCATGAGATTGACTCAATTGGGCCGGGTGAGCGTCGGCGCGCGTCTCGCGGCGCTGGCGTGCGCACTCGTCGCCGTGCTGTTTACCGTGTTCGCGTGGACACTCGCTCATTTCGCCGGCCAGCAGCTGGCTGAAGAAGCACACATGCGGATCGTCGACAAGGAACAGTCGATCCGCGCGATGGTCGACCTGTTCGACAAGGCGCTGTCGGCCGAAGCGAACCGCTCGATGTCGCTGTTCGCGAGCTTCCTGCCGCCCGATTTCTCGCTCGACCCGGCGCGCACCGTCGACATCGGCGGCGTCGCCGCGCCGACCCTGCTCGCGGGCGGCCAGCCGCTCGACCTCGACTATTCGATTCCCGACCAGTTCCTGAAGAAAAGCGGCGCGATCGCGACGATCTTCGCGCGCGACGGCGACGATTTCGTGCGCATCACGACGTCGCTGAAGAAGCAGGACGGCGCGCGTGCCGTCGGGACGAAACTCGACCGTGCCGGCCCCGCGTACGCACCGCTCGTCGCCGGACGCAGCTACACGGGCCTCGCGAAGCTGTTCGGCCGGCCGTACATCACGCAGTACAAGCCGGTGACCGATGCGACCGGCCGCGTGATCGGCGCGCTGTTCGTCGGCCTCGACATCGGCGCCGAACTCAAGCTCGTCGAGGACGGCATCCGCTCGCTGAAGATCGGCGACAACGGCTACTACTTCGTGATCGATGCGTCGCAGGGCCCGTCGCGCGGCACCTTCGTCGTGCACCCGGATGCCGACGGCCAACGTGCCGACGACACGCGCGCGCCGTACGCGCAGATGCTCGCAACCGGCCAGGGGCGGCTCGCGTACACGTCGACCGACCCGGCCGCGCACGACGGCGGCCCGACCGCGAAATTCGTGTCGTTCACGACGATTCCGCAGTGGCAATGGCTCGTCGGCGGCATCGCGCTCGACGACGAACTGCTCGCCACCATGCGCGCCACCCGCAACCGCTTCCTGATGATCGGCGCCGTGCTCGTCGCGGCGTTCGCGACGCTGTTCGTCATCGTGGTACGCCGCGTCGTGAGCCGGCCGCTCGATGCGGCGGCACGGGCCTCCGAACGCTATGCGGCGGGCGATCTCAGCGTGCGCATCCGGGATGGCGCGGCCACGCGCGGCCAGGCGGGCGACGACGAGATCGGCCGGCTCGTGCAGGCGGTCGACGGGATCGGCGACGGCCTCGCGCGGATCGTCGCGCAGGTGCGCAACAGCTCCGCCGACATCGCGCGCGGCACGGTCGACATTGCCGCCGGCAGCAGCGACATCGCCGCGCGGATCGCGACGCAGGCGAGCAGCGTCGAACAGACGGCCGCCAGCATGGAACAGATCACCGCCGCCGTGCAGCAGAGTGCCGAGCACGCGGCGCAAGCCAATGCGCTGGTCGCGGACGCGTCGGCCGCCGCGACGAACGGCGACGCCGCGGTGCAGCGCGTGGTCGCGACGATGGACGACATCGGCCGCGCGACGCGCCGGATCGCCGAGATCACGGGCGCGATCGAAGGCATCGCGTTCCAGACCAACATCCTCGCGCTGAACGCGGCCGTCGAGGCCGCGCGCGCGGGCGAACACGGCAAGGGCTTCGCGGTGGTCGCGGCCGAGGTGCGCGCACTCGCGCAGCGCAGCGCGGCCGCGGTCAAGGAGATCGACGCACTGAGCGCCGAATCGTCGACGACCGTCGAACAGGGCTACCGGATCGCGGAGGCCGCACGCGGCACGATGCGCGACATCGTCGCGCGCGTCGACCAGGTCAGCACGCTGATCGGCGAGATCAGCGCCGCGTCGCGCGAACAGTCGACCGGTATCGAGCAGGTGAACCTGGCCGTCACGCAGATCGGCGACGCGACGCAGCAGAACGCGATGCTGATCTCGGATGCCGAACGCGCGGCCGTCGCGCTGCGCGACCAGGCCGCTCACCTGTCGGACGCGGTCAGCGTGTTCCGGCTCGAGCGGAGTGCGTGACGAAGCACGGATGGCCGGCGACGGCCGGCCCATCGCCTACTTCTTGTCGTCGCCCGCCAGATCGATCGCCTTGTCCGATCCCACCGCGTTGCGCAGCTGGAACTTCTGGATCTTGCCGGTCGATGTTTTCGGCAGTTCGCCGAACCGCACGGCCTTCGGCACCTTGAAGCCCGCCAGCAGCGCCTTGCAATGCGCGACGATCTCCGCCTCGGTCACGCTCGCGCCTTCGCGCAGCTCGACGAACGCGCACGGCACCTCGCCCCACTTCGGGTCGGGCATCGCGACGACGGCCGCGACCGCCACCGCGGGGTGCCGGTACAGCGCATCCTCGACCTCGATGCTCGAGATGTTCTCGCCGCCCGAGATGATGATGTCCTTCTTGCGATCCTTGATCCGGATATAGCCGTCCGGCATCAGCACCGCGAGATCGCCGGTATGGAACCAGCCGCCGTGGAACGCGTCGTCGGTCGCCTTCGGGTTCTTCAGGTAGCCCTTCATGCAGATGTTGCCGCGGAACATGATCTCGCCGAGCGTCTCGCCGTCGGCCGGCACCGGCGCCATCGTGTCGGGATCGAGCACCGTCGCGCCCGCTTCCAGGTGATAGCGCACGCCCTGGCGCGCATTGAGCCGCGCACGCTCGTCGTCGCTCAGTGTCTCCCAGTGCGACTGCTTCGCGCACACGGTCGCCGGGCCGTAGACCTCGGTCAGCCCGTACACGTGCAGCAGGTCGAAGCCGATCTCCTTCATCTTCGCGATCACGGCCGGCGCGGGCGCCGCGCCCGCGACCATCGCGTGCACCGTGTGATCGATGCCTTCACGGAATTCGGCCGGAGCGTTCGCGATCGCGCTCTGCACGATCGGCGCGCCGCAATAGTGCGTGATGCGTTCGCGGCGGATCAGGTCGAACACCGTCTTCGCATCGAACTTGCGCAGGCAGACGTTCACGCCCGCGCGCGCCGCGACGGCCCACGGGAAGCACCAGCCGTTGCAGTGGAACATCGGCAGCGTCCACAGGTAGACGGCGTGCTTCGGCATGTCCCATTCGAGGAGGTTGCTGACCGCCGCGAGATACGCGCCGCGATGGTGGTAGACGACGCCCTTCGGGTCGCCGGTCGTGCCGGACGTGTAGTTCAGCGCGATCGCCTCCCATTCGTCGGCGGGCGGCGTCCACGCGTAGCCGGCGTCGCCGCTCGCGACGAGCGCCTCGTAGTCGGTCGCGCCCGCGAAACGCGCGGGGTCGGCCGGCATCGCGTCGGCCACGCTGACGATTTTCAGGCCCGGCACCTCGAGCGCCGCGCGATGCGCGAACTCCGCGTATTCGGTGTCGACGATCAGCACCTTCGCCTCGCCATGACGCAGCATGAACAGCACCGACGACACGTCGAGCCGCGTGTTGATCGTGTTCAGCACCGCGCCGGCCATCGGCACGCCGAAGTGCGCCTCGACCATCGCCGGAATGTTCGGCAGCATCGCCGCGACCGTGTCGCCACGTTCGACGCCGAGCCGCGCGAGCGCGCTCGCCAGTTGCTTCGCGCGCGTGTAGGTCTCGCCCCAGGTGCGCCGCACGTCGCCGTGCACGATCGCGAGGCGCTCGCCGTAGACTTCGGCCGTCCTGACCAGGAAGTCGATCGGGGTGAGCGGCACGTAATTCGCGTCGCGGCGGCCGAGTCCGGCCTCGAACATCTGCGTCATGATCCTGTCTCCCGTGTCCTGTCGACCGGGGCCCATCCACCCCGGATCGTTTTGATGTGGTTCAATTGCCGACAGCCTAACGGGCGCTATTGTGAGCCGTCTGTCATCGAAACGACAGAGTGCCTTTCACGCGCTGCGCGTTATCCCTATCCTCGCAAACCCGCACCCATGCACGACCCTCTCGTTGCCCCGCCCGACGCGCCCGCTCATCCCGCCGACGCGCTGCCCGAACCGGGCCCGCTGCCGGCGCTGGCCACGCTGTTCGGCCAGTGCGCGTGGTTCCGCACGCTCGCGCCCGAGCACCAGGCGCTAGTGCTCGCGCAGTCGCGCGTCGAGCACTGCGAGGCCGGCGACGTGATCGCGCATCGGCTCGCGCCATCCGAATACTGGATCGGCGTGCACCGCGGGCTGCTGAAGCTCGCGATCTTCAATGCGTCGGGGCGCGGCTGCACGTTCTCCGGCGTGCCGTCGGGCGGCTGGTTCGGCGAAGGCAGCGTGATCAAGCGCGAGCTGCGCAAGTACGAGGTCGTCGCGATCCAGCGCTCGACCGTGCTGTTCGTGCCGGTCGACACGTTCCATGCGCTGCTCGACACGAGCCTGCCGTTCACGCGCTTCGTGATCCACCAGTTGAACAACCGGATGGGCGAGTTCATCGCGTCGATCCAGAACAGCCGGCTGCTGGATGTCGATGCGCGCGTCGCGCAGGCGCTCGCGCAACTCTTCAACCCCGACCTGTACCCGGACACCGGCCCGTCGCTGTCGATCTCGCAGGAGGAACTGGGGATGCTCGTCGGCGTATCGCGACAGCGCATCAACCAGGCGCTGCAGCAGCTCGAGAAGCTCGGCGCGCTGCGGCTCGCGTACAACCAGATCGACGTCGTCGATCTCGGGGCGCTCGCGCGCGTCGGGATGGAGCAGATCTGAGCGCGCGCCGATGAACGGAATCGCCATCGAAGCAGCACGCCCATCCGGTATCGCAGCCGTTTTCCGGCCATCGCGCCGCGCGGCGTTTCCTCAGCTGAATCGGCAATCGGCCGCCCCGCCCCCACCTGACAATTCCGCCAGTTTCGCGACAGTAACCCGTTCCACGCCGACGCCTATCATTCGGGTGCCCTTTACCCACGCCTGATCACCGCCCGTCCCGCCGCCTCCATGTGGATCGTCAATCTCGCGCTCAAGCGCCCCTACACGTTCATCGTGATGGCCATCATGATCGTGCTGGCCACCCCGCTTGCGCTGATGCGCACGCCGGTCGACGTGCTGCCCGCGATCAACATTCCCGTGATCAGCGTCATCTGGAATTACAGCGGCTTCTCCGCGACCGAGATGACGAACCGCATCACGTCCGTGCATGAGCGGATCCTGACGACGACCGTCAACAACATCCAGCACGTCGAATCGACGTCGTTGCCCGGCATCGCGGTCGTGAAGGTGTTCCTGCAGCCGGGCGCGAACGTGCAGACGGCGATCGCGCAGACGGTCTCGTCCGCGCAGGCGATCGTACGGCAGATGCCGCAGGGCGCGACGCCGCCGCTCGTGATCACCTATTCGGCGTCGAGCATCCCGGTGATCCAGCTCGGGCTGTCGAGCAAGACGCTCAGCGAACAGTCGCTCGCCGACATCGCGCTCAACTTCCTGCGCCCGCAGCTGATCACGGTGCCGGGCGTGCAGATCCCGTTCCCGTACGGCGGCCGCACGCGCGTGGTCGCCATCGACCTCGATCCGCAGGCGCTGCAGGCGAAGGGGCTCACGCCCGCCGACATCGTCAACGCGGTCAACGCGCAGAACCTCGTGCTGCCGACCGGCACCGCGAAGATGGGCCAGACCGAATACCGGATCGACACGAACGCGTCGGCCGACACCGTCGCCGACATCAGCAGCCTGCCGGTCCAGACCATCAACGGCGCGACGACCTACCTGCGCGAGGTGGCGTCGGTGCGAGACGGCTTCGCGCCGCAGACCAACGTCGTGCGCCAGAACGGCCAGCGCGGCGTGCTCATCTCGATCCTGAAAAGCGGCGATGCGTCGACGCTCAAGGTCGTGTCGGACCTGAAGGCGCTGCTGCCGAAGGTGATCCCGACGCTGCCCGAAGGGCTCACGATCACGCCGCTGTTCGACCAGTCGGTGTTCGTCAACGCGGCCGTCCAGGGCGTGATTCACGAGGCGCTGATCGCCGCCGTGCTGACCGCGATGATGATCCTGCTGTTCCTCGGCAACTGGCGCAGCACGCTGATCATCGCGATCTCGATTCCACTGTCGATCTTCACGTCGCTGATCGCGCTGTCCGCGCTCGGCGAGACCATCAACATCATGACGCTCGGCGGGCTCGCGCTCGCGGTCGGGATCCTGGTGGACGATGCGACCGTCACGATCGAGAACATCGAGCGGCACCTGCATCTCGGTACCAACCTGCACGACGCGATCCTCGAAGGCGCGGGCGAGATCGCGGTGCCCGCGTTCGTGTCGACGCTGTGCATCTGCATCGTGTTCGTGCCGATGTTCTTCCTGACGGGCGTCGCGCGCTTCCTGTTCGTGCCGCTCGCGGAAGCGGTCGTGTTCGCGATGCTCGCGTCGTACGTGCTGTCGCGCACGCTGGTGCCGACGCTCGCGATGCTGCTGTTTCGCCCGCAGCAAGCGGGCACCGGCGCCGACCATGCGACGTCGCGCTTCGCGCGCATCCATCACGCGTTCAACGCGGCGTTCGAGCGGCTGCGGGCGTGGTACATCGTGCTGCTCAGCATCCTGCTGGTGCGCCGCCGCTTCTACGCGATGTGCTTCCTCGGCTTCTGCGTGCTGTCGACGGGCCTCGTGTTCGTGCTCGGCCGCGACTTCTTCCCGAATGCGGATTCCGGCAACATCCGGCTGCACATGCGCGCGCCGACCGGCTACCGGATCGAGGAAACCGCGCGCCTCGCCGATCAGGTCGAGCGTGTGATCCGCGAGACCGTGCCGCCCGACGAACTCGGCGCGCTCGTCGACAACCTCGGCCTGCCGGTGAGCGGCATCAACCTGTCGTACAGCAACGCGGGCACGATCGGCACGCTCGACGGCGAACTGCTGATCGCGCTGAAGCCCGGCCACCGCGCGACCCAGCACTACGTGCAGGCGCTGCGCAAAATACTGCCCGAGCGCTTCCCGGGCGTCGAGTTCTTCTTCCAGCCGTCGGACATCATCACGCAGATCCTCAACTTCGGCCAACCGGCCGCGATCGACCTGCAGGTGCTCGGCAACGATCTCGCGAGTAACATGACTATCGCGAGCAGCCTGATGAAAAAGATCAGGCAAATCCCCGGCGCCGTCGACGTGCACGTGCTGCAACGTAACGACGAACCGACCCTGCTGGCCGACATGGACCGTACGCGCATGCAGCAGCTCAATCTCTCCGCGCAGAACGTCGCGCAGAACATGCTGATCTCGCTGTCCGGCAGTTCTCAGACCACGCCGTCGTTCTGGATCAACCCGCGCACCGGGGTCCAGTACCCGCTGCAGATCCAGACCCCGCAATACAACATTTCATCGGTCGACGACCTGCTCGGCACGCCGATCTCGGCGAGCGGCCGCACGGGCATGCCGCTGCAACTGCTCGGCAACCTCGTGCAGGTGCGCAGCACCGCGAATCCGGCCGTGATCACGCACTACAACATCCGCCCGGCGATCGACGTGTACGTGAGCGTCGAAGGCCGCGACCTCGGCGCGGTGGCCGGCGAGATCGACCGCATCGTGTCCGGTGCGCGCGCGACGCTGCCGCGCGGCACCGAGCTGACGATGCGCGGCCAGATCGAGACGATGCGCACGTCGTATATCGGCCTCGGCGCGGGCGTCGCGATGGCGATCGTGCTGGTCTACCTGCTGATCGTCGTCAATTTCCAGTCGTGGCTCGACCCGCTGATCATCATCAGCGCGATGCCGGCCGCGCTCGCCGGCATCGTCTGGATGCTGTTCATCACCGGCACGCACCTGAGCGTGCCCGCGCTGACGGGCGCGATCATGACGGTGGGCGTCGCGACCGCGAACAGCATCCTGGTCGTGTCGTTCGCGCGCCAGCGCCTCGCGGACGGCGCGCCGCCGCTCACGGCCGCGCTGGAAGCCGGCGCGACACGGATCCGGCCGGTGCTGATGACGGCGCTCGCGATGATCATCGGGATGGTGCCGATGGCGCTCGGCCTCGGCGAAGGCGCCGAGCAGAATGCGCCGCTCGGCCGCGCGGTGATCGGCGGGCTGCTGTTCGCGACCGTGTCGACCCTGCTGTTCGTGCCGCTGGTGTTCGGCGGCGTGCATGCGCGGCTGGCCCGCCGGCGTGCGCGCCAGGCCGGCCACTGACTTTCGTCCCACTACCCGGTTGATTTGGTTGAATTCATGGAAGAGAAACATCACAGCGCCGTCGGCATCCAGGTGGACGAACACGGCATGCACCTGCCGACACGGTCGTCGGTGTCGCGACGCGGGAAAATCGTCCTGATCGTGATCGGCGTGCTGCTGGCCGCCGGCGCGGCGCGCACGGTCGTCGTCAACGTGCTGAACCACAACCGGCTCGACGCGGTCGCCGAGCAGAACACGCGCCAGTACGTGACCGTCGCGCATCCGGTCGATGCGGCCACCGGCGGCAAGCTGACGCTGCCCGGCACGCTGCGCGGTTTCGTCGAGGCGCCGATCTATGCCCGCGCAAGCGGCTACGTGCTGCGCTGGCAGGCCGACATCGGCGCGCACGTGAAGCAGGGCCAGACGCTCGCCGAACTCGACACGCCCGAGCTGAACCAGGAACTCGCGCAGGCCACCGCGCAGCGCCAGCAGGCGCAAGCCGCACTCGCGCTCGCAAAGACGTCGTTCGACCGCGCGCAGCAATTGCGCCAGCGCGATGCCGTCTCGCAGCAGGAACTTGACGACCGGCAAGGCGCGTTCAACCAGGGCACCGCGAACCTCGCCGCGGCCGATGCGAACATGCGCCGCCTCACCGAGCTGAAAGGCTTCCAGCGGATCGCCGCGCCGATCGACGGGATCGTCACGCAGCGCAACGTCGACGTCGGCGATCTCGTCAGTTCCGGCAACGCGGGCCGCTCGCTGTTCACGGTCGTGCAGGCCGACCGGCTGCGCCTCTACGTGCAGGTGCCGCAGGCGTACGCGCAGCAGGTGAAGGTCGGCCAGCACGTGAGCGTCGCGCAGGCCGAGCTGCCGGGCCGGACCTTCGACGGGACGGTCACGCGCACGTCGGAGGCGATCGACGTCGCGACGCGCTCGCTGCAGATCGAGATCACGCTGCCGAACCCGGACGGCAAGCTGCTGCCCGGCGCGTACGTGCAGGCGACGCTGCCGATGACGCCGGTCGGCCGCCTGCAGGTGCCGGCCAATACGTTGCTGTTCCGCGCCGAGGGCCCGACGGTCGCCACCGTCGATGCGAACGGCCGGGTGCGGCTGAAGCAGGTGACGGTCGTGCGCACGATCGGGCAGACGCTCGAGGTCGACGGCCCGCTCACGCCGAACGACCGCCTCGTCACGAACCCGAGCGACGCGCTCGCGAACGGCGACCCGGTGATCGTCACGGCGCCGGCCGCGAAGCCGGCCTCCGGCGCCGCGGAGGCGAAGTCGTGATCGCGCTGCGCGTCCGCCGGCGGCCCGCCGCCGTCTCCATCACGTCGGTTGCGCTCGCCGCCGCGCTCGCCGGCTGCACGGTCGGCCCCGATTACAGGCGGCCCGACGTCGACACGCCGGCCGCGTGGCGGCTCGACCCGGCGGATGCGTACTGGCATCCGGCCGCGCCGGCCCGCGCGCCGCTCGACCCGGCATGGTGGACCGCGTTCGGCGATCCGCAGCTCGATGCGCTGGAAGCCGACGCGCTGCGCAACAACCAGAACCTGAAAGCCGTCGCCGCGCGCTACGACCAGGCGAAGGCGACGCTCGCGTCGGTCGCCTCGGCGCAGTATCCGGCCGTCGGCCTGAACGCGAGCGGCCAGCGCTTCAAGATCTCCGCCGACCGGCCTCAAACCAATTACGCGACGAAAAGCATGTCGACCGTGCAGAACGAGATCCAGGTCGGCGCGGCCGTCAGCTACGAACTCGACCTGTTCGGCCGCGTGCGGCGCAGCGTCGAATCGGCGCAGGCGACCACCGAGCAGGCCGGCGACGATTTCGCGAACGCGCGCCTGGTGCTGACCGCCAATCTCGCGTCGAGCTATTTCGCGCTGCGCGAATTCGACACCGAGATCGACGTCGTCAAGCGCTCGATCGACCTGCAGCAGAAGGCGCTCGACTACGTGAGCGCGCGCCACGACCTCGGTGCGGTGTCGGGCCTCGACCTGCTGCAGCAGCGCGCGCAGCTCGACGCGACGCGCACGCAGGCGCAGTTGCTGCTCCAGCAGCGCGTGCAGGTCGAAACCGCGATCGCGACGCTGGTCGGCACGCCGGCCCCCGCCTTCTCGATCGCGCCGCGCGTCGTGCCGATCAACGCGCCGGCGCTGCCGACCGGCCTGCCGAGCGACGTACTGCAGCGGCGCCCCGACGTCGCGTCGGCCGAGCGCGCGATGGCCGCCGCGAATGCGCAGATCGGCGTCGCGCGCGCCGCGTATTTCCCGCGCATCACGCTGTCGCCCGATATCGGCTGGGACGCGACGCGCTTCGCCGGCCTGTTCGCCGTGCCGGCGTTGCTGTGGTCGGTCGGCGGGTCGCTCAGCCAGCCGCTGTTCGAAGGCGGCAAGCTGAAAGCCGGCGTCGATTTCGCGCAGGCCGGCTATGTCGCCGCGCAGGCCAGCTACCGGCAGACCGTACTCACCGCGTTCCAGGAGGTGCAGAATGCGGTCACGGGGCTATCGGTGCTCGCCGACGCCGCGCAGCAGGCCGCCGCGGCCGTCGACGACGCGCGCAAGCTCGTGTCGCTCGCGCAGGATCGCTACGCGGGCGGCCTGACGCCGTTCATCGACGTGCTGACGGCCCAGCAGCAATTGCTGACGAGCGAGCGGCAGGCCGTGCAGATCCAGGGCCAGCGCGCGGCGCTCGTCGTGTTTCTCGCGAAGGCGCTGGGCGGCGGCTGGGATGGCCAAGCCGCGGGCGGCCCCGCGCCGGCCGAGGTCGCCACAGCGGCGCCGGTGCCAGCCCCGGCCCCGGCGCACCCGAGCCCTTAACCGGATTACCCGGACAACGGATTCGAACATGAAAGTCCTGATCGTCGAAGACGAACCGAAAGTCGTTGAATACCTGAAGAGCGGCCTGACCGAGGAAGGCTGGGTCGTCGACACCGCGCTCGACGGCGAGGACGGCGCGTGGAAAGCCGTCGAATTCGACTACGACGTGGTCGTGCTCGACGTGATGCTGCCGAAGCTGGACGGCTTCGGCGTGCTGCGTGCACTGCGCGCGCAGAAGCAGACGCCCGTCATCATGCTGACCGCGCGCGACCGCGTCGACGACCGCGTGCGGGGCTTGCGCGGCGGCGCCGACGACTACCTGACCAAGCCGTTCTCGTTCCTCGAGCTGATCGAGCGGCTGCGCGCGCTGACGCGCCGCGCGCGCGTGCAGGAATCGACGCTGATCTCGATCGGCGACCTGCGCGTCGACCTGATCGGCCGCCGCGCGACCCGCGACGGCACGCGGCTCGACCTGACCGCGCAGGAATTCCAGCTGCTCGGCGTGCTCGCGCGGCGCAGCGGCGAAGTGCTGTCGAAGACGACCATCGCCGAACTCGTGTGGGACGTGAACTTCGACAGCAACGCGAACGTCGTCGAAACGGCAATCAAGCGCCTGCGCGCGAAACTCGACGGCCCGTTCACGGACAAGCTGCTGCACACGATCCGCGGCATGGGCTACGTCCTCGAGGCGCGTGAGGACGGCGACACCGAGAGGCCCGCATGAAACGCTCGATCGTCCTGCGGCTGTCGGCGATGTTCGGCATCGTGTCGCTGCTCGTGTTCACGCTGGTGGGCTGCGGGCTGTTCGTGATGATGGAGCGCCAGCTGTTCGCCGAGCTGCGCGCGACGCTCGACACGCGCACCAAGGTGGCCGAGATGATCGTGTCGCATGCGACCACGGCCATGCGCGGGCGCCTCATGCAGGAAAAGCTCGCCGACCTCGAACCGCCCGACGGCTCCACGCACTACCAGGTCGACAGCCCGAACCCGGATTTCCGCTTCGGCACGCCCGTCGACGGCATGCCCGTCGGCGCGCCGTTCGGCGCGTTCCAGCGCTACGCGCTGAACCACAGCACCTACGACGTGATGACGAAGACCGTCACGGTGGCCGGTAACGGCGAGCGGCCGCCGCTGAAGCTGATCGTCGCCAGCTCGTGCGAGCGCACGCAGCGGATGCTGCGCCGCTTCGGCTGGACGCTTGCCGGGCTGATCACGATCGCGACGATCATCACGTTGCTGCTGAGCCGCGCGGTGGCCCGCTTCGGGCTCGCGCCGCTCGACCGGCTGTCGCAGGACGCCTCGGCAATCAGCCTCGCGAACCGCCGCCAGCGGCTGCAGACCAACGCGCTGCCGCCCGAGCTGCGCGACCTCGCCACATCGTTCAACGGTGCGCTCGACCGCATCCAGCAAACCTACGCGCGGCTCGAGGCGTTCAACGCGGACGTCGCGCACGAGCTGCGCACGCCGATCAGCATCCTGATCGGCCAGACCCAGGTCGCGCTGACGAGCCGCGACCGCACGGTCGAGCGGATGGAGCGGACGCTGCAGTCGAACCTCGAGGAATTCGAGCGGCTGCGCGTGATCATCAACGACATGCTGTTCCTGTCGCGCAGCGACCGCGGCGAACGCGCGACCGACCTGAAGGACGTGTCGCTCGCCGACGAAGTGCGGCGCATGCTCGACTTCCTCGAAATCCCGCTGGACGAAGCGCAGTTGCGCGCCGAGCTGCATGGCGATGCGCGCGCGGCCGTCGATCCGTCGCTGTTCCGCCGCGCGATGACGAACCTGCTGATCAACGCGATCCAGCATTCGGCGCCCGGCGCGACGGTCAGCGTGACGATCGTGCGCCGTGACACGCTCGTCGAAATGTCCGTCGCGAACCCCGGCGAGCCGATCGACCCCGCCCGGCGCTCGCACGTGTTCGAGCGCTTCTACCGGCTCGAGGAAGCGCGCGCGAACAGCAAGGAGAACCACGGGCTCGGGCTGTCGATCGTCAAGGCCGTCGCCGAGATGCACGGCGGCAGCGTATTCGTCGCGTGCTCGGGCGGCATCAACACGTTCGGCTTCTCGGTATCGACGAAACCCTGCGCCGGCGGCCCGCTGCCCCCGGCCGACCGCCACGAGACCCGGCCGGCGCACGCGCCGAGCGCGCTGCACTGACGGCGGCCGCGCGGCCGCCTGACGAGGGCAGTTTTCTTCAATACGGGCCCGTGCGGCGTCCGTAGTCTCGATGCGACTTTCGACCTTTCGCATGGAGACACCCAATGAGCATGCTGGTTTCGATGGCCGCGTTCGCGCTCGCCTCGTCGATCACCCCCGGCCCCGTCAACATCGTCGCGCTCAGTGCCGGCGCCCGCCACGGCCTCGGCGCGAGCCTGCGCTATGCGGCCGGCGCGACGCTCGGCTTCGTCGCGCTGTTCCTGCTGATCGGCCTCGGGCTGCACGCGGCGCTCGCGCGCTGGCCGGTGCTGACGACCGCCACGCAGTGGTCGGGGATCGCGTTCCTGCTGTATATGGCGCTGCGGCTCGCGCTCGACGACGGCCGGCTGTCGGCCGACCCGGACGTGGCCGGCCCGTCCGCGGCCGCCGGCGCGGCGATGCAGTGGCTGAATCCGAAGGCGTGGCTCGCGTGCGTGGCCGCGATGGGCGCGTATGCGGCCGATGGCGACCGCACGCAGGTCTGGCAGTTCGCCGCGCTGTATCTGGTGATCTGTTTCGCGTCGATCGCGTGCTGGTCGTATGCGGGCGCGTCGCTGCGGCACCGGCTGGCGAACGCGCGGCACATGCGCGTGTTCAACCGGCTGATGGCGCTGCTGCTCGCGGGCAGCGCCCTGTTCCTGCTCGACGTGTAGCGCGTGCCGTTCAGTTCGTCGCGCTGCGGTATTGCCCGGGCGTCGCCGCCGCGATCCGCCGGAACGCGCGCTGGAAATGCGCCTGGTCGGCGAAGCCCGCGTCCAGCGCGACGTCGGCGATCGGCCGGCCGCGGCGCAGCTCCGTGCGGCCGTACTGCACGCGACGATCGATCAGGAACGCATGCGGCGTCATCCCGTAGCGGGCGTTGAACGCGCGGATCAGGTATGACGGCGACAGATCGGCCGCCGCGCAGATCGCATCGAGCGTGACGCCCTCGCGGCAATGCGCGGCGATGTAGTCGGCCGCGCGCGCGAGCCGGGCGTTGTCGTCCCCGGCGCGCGGGCCGGGCAGGTCGCGATCGAGCGCGCCGTGCAGCGCCGTGAAGAACTCGACCGCCGCGCTCTCCTTGCCGAGGGGATCGACGCCGGATGTGACGAGCGTGCGGTAGAAGCCGCCAAATTGCGCGAACAGGTCGTGCCGCTCCGTCAATTTCTGCGAAAAGCCGTGAAAATCGCCGTTCGGATCGCGGCCCAGCGAATGTTGAAGCCGCGCGAGCCACGGCACGTCGACATAGACCATCCGGTACGCCCATGCGTCGGGGCCATACGGATTGCACGCATGCACCTGTTCCGGATCGATGATCACGAGCACGCCGCGCCCGACGTGCGCGTTCGTCGCGCCGTTCACGTAGGTGCTCGTGCCGCCGATGATCGCCCCCACCGAAAACGTGTCATGCGTGTGCTTCGCGTAACAGATCGTGCGGCCGTCGTCGACGGTGCGCGCCTCGATGAACGGCAGCGCGGCGTCACGCCAGAACGGCGACGGGACGACGGATCGGTTGGCGGTACGGCTCACGCGGCGGGCTCCCGGTTCGGATGGCGAACGCTCACCGTACAAGACTGTGCGGCGCCGCGCAACCGGAGCGGCGGATTGCAGCTTCAATACCGGATCGCGCCGTTTCGCCTAAGCTTTGAATTCCGTCCGCCGCGGCACTCGCAGCGATTCCGTTCATTCCTCTCCCGTCACGCACATGCATATCGATCTGAAAGGCAAGACCGCGGTCGTCACCGCCTCCACCGCCGGCATCGGGCTCGCGATCGCCGAAGGGCTCGCGCGCGCCGGCGCGCGCGTCGTCGTCAACGGCCGCAGCGATGCGTCGGTGCAGTCCGCGCTCAAGCACCTGCGCGCCACCCTCCCGGATGCGGACTTCGACGGCGTCGCGGCCGACCTGTCCGATGCCGCCGGCGTTGCGCGCGTCACGCAGCACACGAGCGCGGCCGACATCCTCGTCAACAACGCGGGCATCTACGGCCTGAAGGCGTTCTTCGACATCGACGACGCCGAATGGGAACATTACTTCCAGATGAACGTGATGTCCGGCGTGCGCCTCGCGCGGCATTACCTGAAGGGGATGATCGAACGCAACGCCGGGCGCGTCGTGTTCATTTCGTCGGAATCCGGCCTGAACATCCCGGTCGACATGATTCACTACGGTTTCACGAAAACCGCGCAGCTGTCGATCGCCCGTGGCCTCGCGAAACTCGCGGCCGGCACGAACGTGACGGTCAACTCGGTGCTGCCGGGGCCGACGATGTCGGACGGCGTGCGGGCGCTGCTGAAGGAAACGGCCGACGAAACCGGCCGCAGCGTCGAGGACGTGGCCGTGGATTTCGTGCGCAACCACCGCTCGAGCTCGATCATCCAGCGCCCGGCGACGCCGGAGGAAGTCGCGAACCTGGTCGTCTACGTGTGCTCGCCGCTCGCGTCGGCGACGACGGGCGCCGCGTTGCGGGTGGACGGCGGCGTGGTCGACACGATCGCCTGACGGCAGGCGGGCAAGGCCGCCGCCGCGCTAGCGCGACGCGGCCTTGCCCGGCTGGAGCGTGCCCTTGCGGTCGGCGTTCATGCAGGAATCGAAGCCGGATTGCGTGACGACGCCGGCCCGGTCGAACACGACGAAATACTCGCGGTGATCGTTGCCGTGCTCGATGAAGTAGTTGTAGCAGACGCCGTTGCCGTTGCGGACCATCCACACGCTGCGCGGATTGCCGGCGGCCCGGACGACATCGGCGCGCGTCGCGCCGTGCCGCGACGCGGCCCTCGCGAGCGGCGTGCGCGAATACGAGAATGGCAGCCACGCGTCGAACCACGCGCAACCGTGCAACATCAGGCAGCTGGCGGCCAGCGACAGCGTCGCTGCGGGACGGGACATCGAAATCAATCGCATGCTTGGTGAAATCTGCTGCGCCATGCCGGCGTGATCGAAAGCGCCATGCTACTCGACCTTTGGGTCCGGATCGAAAAGAAATGTAGAGATCTTTATCCGAATCCTTGCATTGCATGCTCCGGCACCCGGCTGATCGGCGCCCGTCGCGGCGGCCGATGCGCGCTTGAACACGCATCGGTACCGGCGCTTCATGCCGCCGCCCCGGCGCACATCGTCACGCAATCCACTCGGCCCACAGCATCGTCAGCACCGTCATCAGCGCGGGGCCGACGAACAGCCCGATCAGGCCGAACGTCTCGGCGCCGCCGAGGATGCCGAACAGCACGAGCAGGAACGGCAGCCGCGCGGAACTGCCGATCAGCACCGGCCGCACGAAGTGCTCGGCGACGAACACGACGACGAACCCGAGCACGGCCACCACGATGGCCCACATGGTCGCGCCCTGCACGAACAGCCAGAGTGCCGCGCCGCAGAACACGACGGGCGCGCAGAACGGCAGCATCGCGGCGATGGCCGTGACGAGGCCGAGCAGCGCCGCATGCGGGACACCGGCCAGCGCATACGCGATACCGAGCAGCGCGCCCTCGCCGAGCCCGACGACGACGAGCCCCGTCACCGTGCCGAACACGGCCGCGACCATCCGCTCGATCAGCTCCGCGCCGCTGCGCCCGAACGCGCGCCGCGCGCCCTGCAGCAATGCCCCCGACAGCTTGTGGCCGGCGCGCAGGATCACGAACAGCGTGACGAGCATGAAGCCGAATTCGAGCAGCGCGTGCGCGAGCTTCGTGCCGAACTGCCGGCCGAACGCGAGGAATTTCTCGCTGTTGACGCCGTGCATCGCGGTGGCCGCATGCAGCGGATGGGCGAGGTTGGCCTGCCACCATTCGGTGATCTGCGCCGCGCCGTAAGGCAGCCTCGCGACCACGTCCGGCACCGGGATGCCGTTTTCCTGGATCGTGCGCAGCCACTCGCGCAGGTCATGCACCTGGCCGATCGCCTGGGTCGCCGCGACGGCCACCGGCAGCACGACCAGCAACGAGATCGCCGCCGTGATGACGACCGCGGTGAGCGTCGGGCGGTTGCGGAACAGCCGGTGCGATTCGAAGCGCTTCAGCATCGGCCACATCGCGATGGCGATCACGCAGGCCCACGCGATGGCGGGAATGAAATCGCGGATCACCCACAGCGCGATGACCAGCAGCGCCGCAACCAGCACGGCGCGGGAAACCTGCTGCGTGCGCGGCCGTACGGCGGGCTCGGGAGACGACGGGACATGTGCGGCCATGGCACCTCTGTCGAAAAGAAAAAATGGCGGTTCGCGCAGGCAACCGGCCTGCGCGAACCGCCATTCTATCCATCGGCGCCGGATCGGCGGCGCATGGGATGCGCGCGCCGCCCCGACATCCCGCCCGCTCAGGCCACCTTGTCGGCGCTCCGGTAACGCTCGAGCCAGTGTGCGTACGGCGCGGGCAGCGTCCACGACGGACGCTCGACGCCAAGTTGCTTGGCCGCGTAGTACGGCCAGTGCGGGTCGGCCAGATGCGCGCGGCCGACCATCACGAGATCGAGCTGCTCCTCCGCCACCACGCGGTTCGCCAGTTGCGGCGTGTCGATCCCCCACGCGGACGACACCGGCAGCCCGGCCTCGCGACGCACGCGCTCGGCGATCGGCGCGAGGAACGCCGGGCCCCACGGGATCTGCGCGTCGGGCGTCGAGAAACCGATCGACACGCTCAGCATGTCGAGCCCTTCCCGCTTCAGCCGCTGCGTGAGCGCGATCGACTCGGCGAGCGTCTCCTCGTCGCGGCCGTCGTACTCGATCACGCCGAAGCGCGCGGTCAGCGGCAGATGCTCCGGCCACACCTTGCGCACGGCCGCCAGCGTCTCGACGAGGAAGCGGCCGCGGTTCTCGGCCGAGCCGCCGTATTCGTCGTCACGCTGGTTCGCATGCACCGAGAAGAAGCTCTGGCCGAGATAGCCGTGCGCGAAGTGCAGCTCGAGCCACTCGAAGCCCAGGTCGCGCGCGCGCTTCGCCGACGCAACGAAGTCGGCCTGCACGCGTGCGATGTCGTCGCGCGTCATCGCGCGCGGCGTCTTCGGCAGATGCGCGCCGAACGGCACGGCCGACGGCGCGATGGTTTGCCAGCCGCGCGGATCGCCGTCGGCGATATGGTCGTCGCCTTCCCACGGACGGTTCGCGCTCGCCTTGCGGCCCGCGTGCGCGATCTGGATGCCGGGCACCGCGCCGGCCGCCTTGATCGCCGCGACCGACGGCGCGAACGCTTCGGCCTGCGCATCGTTCCACAGCCCCGCGCAGCCCGGCGTGATGCGCCCTTCCGGCGACACGGCCGTCGCCTCGGCGATCACGAGGCCCGCACCGCCGCGCGCGATGCCGGCCAGATGCACGTGATGCCAGTCGTTGACGACGCCGTCCTCGGCGACGTACTGGCACATCGGCGGCACCGCGATGCGGTTGCGCAGCGTGACATCCTTGAGTTTGAACGGTTCGAACAGGGCAGACATCCACGGCTCCTTTGCTTGGTTCTGCAAAACGACGGGAAACGCGTCATGCAACGTGCACGACGGATCGATTCAGGCCGTCGACGGGCCGGCCTGCGCCCGGCGACGGATACGGGATGGCGCCAGCCGGGCCGGCGCCCATGGCTCAACGGCGGCCGAGCTGCGCGAGCAGCGCCTCGGCGGCAGGCTCCGACGACGCGGGGTTCTGCCCCGTGATCAGCAGCCCGTCGGTGACGACATGCGGCGCCCAGTCGGCGCTGCGCTCGAACTCCGCGCCGTTGGTCTTCAGCATGTCCTCGACGAGGAACGGCACGACTTCCGTCAGTTCGACGGCCGCTTCCTCGCTGTTGGTGAAGCCCGTCACACGCTTGCCGCGCACGACCGATTCGCCGGTCTGCGGGTTCTTCACGTGACGCAGCACGCCCGGCGCGTGGCACACGGCCGCGACCGGCTTGCCGGTCGCCAGCGCGCGCTCGATCAGGCCGATCGAATGCAGATCCTCGGCGAGATCCCACAGCGGGCCATGGCCGCCCGGGTAGAACACGGCGTCGTAGTCGTCCACGGACACGTCGGCCAGCTTGCGCGTCGACGCGAGTTCAGCCTTGGCCGCCGCATCGGCGTCGAAGCGGCGCGTCGCGTCGGTCTGGGCCGTCGGGTCACTGCTTTTCGGATCGAGCGGCGGCTGGCCGCCCTTCGGCGACGCGAGCGTCAGCTCGACGCCCGCATCCTTGAACGTGTAGTACGGCGCGGCCAGTTCCTCGAGCCAGAAGCCGGTTTTCTTGCCGGTGTCGCCGAGCGTGTCGTGCGAGGTCAGGACAACCAGAATCTTCATGATCGGACACTCCTTCGAAAAATGGATGACGGGAACGGGGCCGCTCGACCGGCAAATCCGGCTGGTGGGCGCGGCACGCCTGTGGGTTAGTCAGCTGTGACGCGTCAACGTGCGACCCGTGTATCCGAATGCGGCTTGCGCCTATTAGACCAGTCGTCTAGAACAATTCGAAATGAAACGACGGCGTCTCGCTGCACCATCAGCATCGCAGCGCGAAATGGCATTCAAATGGCATTTTCGCGTCTTCGTTGCCTGCGCCGCGAACGTCGTCGCATTCATGGGAACGGATGATAGCCCCGGATTAGACCGGTCGTCTAGTAACCCCTGCCTTCGTCATGGCCTTTTCGGTGGAGCGCGATCCGCCGGCACCTGCCGTCGCTCGCGCCCTCACCTGCGCCGCCGCGGCTAGCCGCGCAACGGGCCGTCCGTGTCACCCGCCTCGATCGCCGGTGCTTCGAGCCGCTGCTCGCGAACCCCGTCGCCCAGCAGCCGCAGCATCAGTTCCGCCAGTGCGCGCCCCGACGCGTGGCCGGTCGGCTGCACGACCGACGTCACGCGATACGGATGCGCGAGGTTCGGCGGCACGCCGTCGTAGACGATCAGCGACATGTCCTCGCCCAGGCGCAGCCCGCTGTCCACGAGCGCCCGAAACGCGCCGCCGCCCGCGATATTGTTGTCGACCAGCAGCGCCGTCGGCCGCTCGGTGCGCGCGAGCAGCGCCCGCGCCGCCTGCCACCCGCCGTCGTGCGTAAACGGACACTCGACCATCAGCGCCGGATCCGGCTCGACACCGGCTTCGCGCAGGGCCGACAGATAGCCTGCTCGGCGCTGCGCGGCGAAATTCAGCGCCAGCGGCGCGCTGATCATCGCAATGCGCCGGTGCCCGAACGCCGTCAGCCGGCGCACCGCGTCCCGCGCGCCGGCCTCGTTGTCGAAATCGAACCACGCATATGGCTCGGCCACCTGCGTCCGGCCATAGGCCACGTACGGAAACGCGCTCGCTTGCAAGTACGCGATGCGCGGATCGTCGACCCGTGTGCGCGCGACGATCAGCCCGTCGACAAGCTTGCCGTCGACGATGCGCCGATAGGTGTCCAGTTCCGCGTTCGGTCGCGCCGACGCGATGATGAAATCGAGGTTGCGTTCCGCGAGCCGCTCGGTGATGCCCGCGACGACCTCGCCGAAACGCGGATCGCCGAGATCGCCCGCGCCGAACGGGTAGACGATCCCGATCACGTCCGCCCGCCCGGTCGCGAGCCGGCGCGCGGTCGGATCCGCCACATAGCCCATTTCCCGCGCAGCCCGCGCCACGCGCTCGCGCGTCGCCTCGCTGACGTCGTCGTAACCGTTCAGCGCGCGGCTGACCGTCGTCCGCGACAGCCCGAGCGCGTCCGAGAGCGCCTTCAGATTCACCTTCACCGTCGTTCCTCGCATTCGCCGATCCGCCCGGCCGCCCGACGTGCGGGACGCGCCGACCGGGTAATTATTTCCAATTGGTAACGATTACCGTCAAATAAATATCTTTTGCGTTCCAAACCGGTTTTAAATAGCATCCAAACCGGTTTGGACATCGATGCCCACTCAGCCGTTCACTTTCACTTTCCCAGGAAACGACGACGAGATGACATACTTTTCCTTTTTCCGCCCGACGGCGGCCCAACGCTTGTTCCTCGCTGGCGGCGCACTCGCCGCCTTCGCGTCCGTCGCGCATGCGCAGTCCGGCGGCACGGGCGCGCCCCTGCCCACGCCCCATACGCAGCAGGCCTACGATCCCGAAGGCAACTTCACGATGCGCTGGACGCGGGCGGACATCCGTCAGATCGTCGCGCAGTCGCATACCGCCGGCGCCGACAAGAACTCGCTGCCGCAAGCGCTGACGATGCCGGACATCCCGCAGGATTTCCCGCTGATCAACTCGAACGTGTGGGTGTGGGACACGTGGCCGCTGGCCGACCTGCGTGCGAACCAGCTCAGCTACAAGGGCTGGGAGGTGATCTTCTCGCTCACCGCCGATCCGCATGCGGGCTACACGTTCGACGACCGTCACGTCCATGCGCGCATCGGCTTCTTCTACCGTCGCGCGGGCATCCCCGCGTCGCAGCGCCCCGCGAACGGCGGCTGGACCTGGGGCGGCCACCTGTTCCCGGACGGCGCCAGCGCCAAGGTGTTCGGCACCGCGCCGATGACCAACAACGCCGAATGGTCGGGCTCCGCGCGGCTCACGCACGGTGACAACGTCAGCCTCTACTACACCGCGACGTCGTTCAACCGCTCGGCGCCCGGCGGCGCCGACATCACGCCGCCGCAGGCGATCATCACGCGCGCCGACGGCCATATCCACGCCGACGCCACGCACGTCTGGTTCAGCGGCTTCGACGATCACAAGGCGCTGCTGCAACCGGACGGCAACTACTACCAGTCCGGCCAGCAGAACACCTACTTCTCGTTCCGTGACCCGTTCGTGTTCACCGATCCCGCGCACCCGGGCAAGACCTACATGGTCTTCGAGGGCAACACGGGCGGCCCGCGCGGCGCACGCACCTGCACCAACGCGGATCTCGGCTACGCGCCGAACGATCCGTACAAGGAAGATCTCAACGCGGTGATGAATTCGGGCGCAGTGTATCAAAAGGCCAATGTCGGCCTCGCGATCGCAACGAACCCGCAATTGACCGAGTGGAAGTTCCTGCCGCCGATCCTGTCGGCGAACTGCGTCGACGACCAGACCGAGCGCCCGCAGATCTACCTGAAGGACGGCAAGTACTACCTGTTCACGATCAGCCACCGCACGACGATGGCGGCCGGCGTCGACGGGCCGGACGGCGTGTACGGCTTCGTCGGCAACGGCATCCGCAGCGACTTCCTGCCGCTGAACGGCGGCAGCGGCCTCGTGCTCGGCAACCCGACGGACTTCTCCGCGCCGGCCGGCGCGCCGTATTCGCAGGATCCGAACCAGAATCCGCGCGAATTCCAGTCGTATTCGCACTACGTGATGCCGGGCGGGCTCGTCGAGTCGTTCATCGATGCGATCGGCGCGCGCCGCGGCGGCACGCTCGCGCCGACGGTGAAGGTCAACATCAACGGCACGTCGACGGCGGTCGATCGCGCCTATGGACGCGGCGGGCTCGGCGGCTACGGCGATATTCCCGCGAACCGGCCCGCGACCGGCGGCGGCAACAGCCAGGGCAATCAGGATAACCAACAATAACGCACGCCGGTAAAGGCACGGGGTTAAGGAGGCGCGTATCGCGCGTGTCGCGTGCGCACCTCCTCTTTTTTCTTCCATCCATCGCGCACGCCGCCGTTGAAAGCGGCTGTGCCCTCCTTTCCCGCTTTGCACGGCGGCGCACGGGACCCCGCATGATATCGACGTCTTTCCGCTTTTCCGTCCGGATCGCCCGGTTGCTGCTCGCCTGCGTGGCCTGCGCCCAGGTCGCAGCCGCGTCCTGCAACGTACCGGCCGAACATGACACGCCGCAATGGCGGCCCGCGCTCCACTACACGCCCCAGCGCAACTGGATGAACGACCCGAACGGGCTCGTCTACGACAACGGGCGCTATCACCTGTTCTATCAATACAATCCGCTCGGCCGCGACTGGGGCAACATGTCGTGGGGCCACGCGACGAGCACCGATCTCGTCCACTGGCGCGAGCAGCCGGTCGCGATGCACGCGAACGCGACGGAGGAAATCTTCTCCGGCTCGATCGTCGCCGACACGCTCGACACGTCCGGCCTGGGCCAACCGGGCCACACGCCGCTCGTCGCGCTTTATACGAGCGTGTACCAGGCGGGCTCCGGTCACGCGCCGGGCGTCCAGGCGCAGTCGCTGGCGTACAGCCTCGATCACGGCGCGACCTGGCAGCCGTACGCACACAGTCCGGTGCTGACGCTCGATCCGGAATCGAAGCAATTTCGCGATCCGAAAGTGTCGTGGTATGCGCCGGGCGGCTACTGGCTGATGACGACGGTCGTCGCCGACGCGCACGTCGTGAAGCTCTATCGCTCGGACGACCTGATCCACTGGAATTTCCTGAGCGACTTCACGCGGCCGGGCGTGCCGCACGACGGCGCGCTGTGGGAAATGCCCGACCTCGTGCCGCTGCCGCTCGACGGCGACCCCGCCCGCATCCGCTGGGTCATGATCGTCAACGTCAATCCGTGGTCGATCGCCGGCGGCTCCGGCGCGATGTACTTCGTCGGCGACTTCGACGGCCGCACGTTTGTGCCGGACCGCATTGCGCCCGCCGGCTCCGATCCCGCGCAATTCCGCTGGGTCGACCATGGCGCGGACTTCTACGCAGCCGGCACCTTCTCGGGCGCGCCCGGCTCACGGCCGGTCGCGATCGCGTGGATGAGCAACTGGGATTACGCGGCGAAAGCGCCGACCACGCCGTGGCGCGGCGCGATGACGCTGCCGCGCGAACTGTCGCTGAAAACGATCGACGGCGAACCGACGCTCGTCGTCGCACCGGCCGCCGCGTTCGACGCCTGGGCGGACCGCAGGCCCGCCGTGCATGAAGGCGACCTCGCGGTCGATTCCACGACACGTGCGCTGTCGGCCGCGACGCGCGGCGTCGTCCAGCGCATCACGGTCACGCTCG
Source organism: Burkholderia sp. AU38729 (assembly GCF_020419725.1). Classification (NCBI taxonomy): domain Bacteria; kingdom Pseudomonadati; phylum Pseudomonadota; class Betaproteobacteria; order Burkholderiales; family Burkholderiaceae; genus Burkholderia; species Burkholderia sp. AU38729. The sequence continues at coordinate 216,780 of NZ_JAIZQO010000002.1, forward strand.
CACCGCAGCATGCGGCGCGTGCCGGCCTGATCGTCCGGCGCTCGGCGGATGGCGCGGTCGGCACCCGGATCGTGTACGACACGGCAAAGCGCACGCTGACGCTGGACCGCTCGCAGTCCGGCGAAGCCCATTTCGCCGACACGTTCAGCAAAGAGCACATCGTGGACCTGCCGCTCGAGCATGGGCAGTTGCGGCTCGAGATCGTCGTCGATCGCGGTTCGATGGAAGTGTTCGCGAACGGCGGCCGTGTCGCGCTCACCGACCTGATCTTCCCGCCGCTCGATGCGGACCGCGTCGCCGTGTTCGCCGAACACGGCCGCGCGACGTTCTCCGGGCTCACGGTGACGCAGCTCGAAGCCGGTGGTGACAGCCATCACGCCTGTGCGGCGCGATAGATGCGATGGGCGGACGGCCATCGGTCCTGCATGTGACGGGGGCTGCCCGCCCGGCATCTCGCCGGCCGGTTGCAGTCCCCGCCTGAGCCGCCCGATCAGAGCAAGCCCATTCCGCCCGACGCGATGATCTCCGCCCCGACGATGAACGCGGATTCCGGCGCGCTGAGGTGCAGCACCGTCGACGCGATCTCGTCCGGCGTGCCGAACCGGCCGACCGGGACGAGGCCCTTGATCTTCTCGGCCGTTGCGTCGAGCGTGGCCGCGTCAAATCCGAGCTTGCCGTAGAGCGGCGTCTGCACGGGCCCGGGGCTCACGACGTTCACGCGCACGCCGTGCGGCAGCAACTCCGCCGACAGCGTCTTCGCGAACGAATTGACAGCCGCCTTGCTCGCCGCATACACCGACGAGCCGGGCATCCCGATGTGCGCGTTGATCGAGCCGTTGATCACGATCGACGCGCCGCGGTTCAGCAGCGGCACCAGCGACTGGATCTGGAAATACGCGCCCTTCACGTTGGTGTTGAACACGAGATCCCACATGGCCTCGTCGCTGTCGGCGAACGGCGCGAGCTTCGCGACGCCCGCGTTGATGAACACGGCGTCGAGCCGCGCCCCCGCCGACGCGATCGCATCGGCCAGCGCGCGGGCCGACGCGACGCTGCCGGCCTCGTTGCGGATCGCCAGCGCGCCTTCGCCGAGCGTTTGCCGCGCGGCCTCGAGCGTCTGCGCATCGCGCCCGGTGATGATGACGCGCGCGCCTTCTGCCGCGAATGCCTTGGCGGCTGCCAGGCCGATACCGCTGTTGCCACCCGTGACGAGGACCGTCTTTCCTTCGAAGCGTTGCATGATGTTCTCCTGTGAACCGGTGAGTTGACCGTGAACACAGGATGCGCGCGGCGCCCGGTCATGCCGTACGACGGGCGTGACGAACATGTTCGAAATCGTCGAACGTGTTTGGGCGGGTGGATTCGAACGCCTTGTCGCGTCCTCTTCCGTCCTCTTCCGTCCTGTTCCGCGCCGCGTCAGCCAGCTACGTCGATGCCGTCGAGCAGGCGCTGCGCGAGCCGCGGTTCGCGCAATTGCTCGAGCCACCATTGCAGCGCGCGGCCGTCCCGGTCGCCGTGCCATGCGACATACAGCCGGTTCGGCTCGCGCGGATCGGCCGTCTGCCTTTCCACGAGTTCGCCGCGCGCGAGCAGCGACGCCACGCGCCGGCGCGGCACCCAGCCGACGCCGAGCCCGTCGCGCTGCGCGAGGATCTTCGCGCGCATCGACGGCACCGCCAGCACGGGTTGCCCGCCGAGCAGGCCATACGCGCGGCCGGCCGCGCGCCGCGACGAATCGGCGACGACGACGGCCCGGTGGGCGCCGATCGCGTCCCGCGTCAGCGCGCCGCTCACGGCGGCCAGCGGATGGCGCGGCGACACCGCGAACACCCACTCCATCGCGCCCAGCTCGAACCACTTGAAACCGGGAATCGCCGGCGGCTCGTTGGTCGCGCCGATCACCAGGTCCGCGCGCCCGTCGCGCAGCGCTTCCCAGGTCCCGCCGAGCACTTCGTGCGTGAAACGCAGCGACACGCCCGAGTCGAGCGCATCGAACGCGCGGACCACCGGCAACAGCGTGTCGAACTCCAGCACCTCGTCGCTGACGATCCACAGCCGGTCTTCCCAGCCGCTCGCGACCTGCCGCACGCGCTGCGTCAGCCGCGCGACGTCCAGCGCCAGCCGCGCCGCTTCGTCGGTCAGTAACTGGCCGGCCGGCGTGAGCTGCAGCCGGTAGCCGCGGCGGTCGAACAGCAGCGCGTCGAAGCGCGTTTCGAGCTGGCGCGCCGCGTGCGACACCGTCGACGGCGCCTTGCCGAGCCGCGCGGCCGCGCGCGACAGGCTGCCGGTGGCGCGGATCGCGTCGAGCAGCGCAAGTTCGTCTTCGGACAGCATGGGCACGCTCCGGTGTGGGGTTGTCGTGGATCTGTCGTGGATCGTAAGGCAGCGGCGGGCCGAGGTCCAATCGCGCGACGGGGCCGCGTCGTCTGACGATGCCCGTTACCCCTGACGAATGCCCCCGGGCCGGCGTTGCGCGATGCACCGGTTCGCCGGCCGCCCGCGTCGCCCTGCCGGGATGCCTTGCACCGTGCGGCCGGTTCGTGCATCGAGCGAAACCCGCGAAGCCGTCACGTCGCGCGGAACCGCCCATTCTTTCGTCGCCTCCGGTATTCTGATCGGCACGAAATTTCAGCAATCGAGGTAACCACTGCGATGGACATCGCGATCCGCATCGAAGGCCGTCACGACCTGACGGGGCAGATCTTCCGGCAACTGCGCACCGCGATCGTCGACGGGCGGCTCGCCGGCGGCGCGCGGCTGCCGTCGACGCGCGACCTCGCGAAACAGCTCGGCGTATCGCGCAAGACCACGCTCGACGCATTCGAGCGTCTCGTCGCCGAGGGTTACCTGACCACGCGCGCGGGCGACGGCACGTTCGTCGCCGACGGCCTCGCGCGCGTGCCGCACGCCGCGGCCATGTCGGCGCCCTCCCTCGTCGAATACACGCCGCGCATCGACGCGGTCGACGCGCGTGCACTGTGGGACGACCTGCCCGACGCGCTCGCGATGCCCGCGCCGCAGGACACACCGGGCTTCGACTTTCGCGGCGGCATGACCGACAAGGCGCTGTTCCCGTTCGACGCGTGGCGGCGCTGCCTGCATCACGCGCTGCGTCAGCAGATGCGCGGCCCCGCCCAGTACCACGACCCGGCCGGCGATCCGCAATTGCGCGGCGCGATCGCGCGCTACGTCGCGTTCAGCCGCGCGGTCGCGTGCGGCTGGGACGACGTGCTCGTCACGCAAGGCGCGCAACAGGCGCTCGACCTGATCGCCCGCGTCGTCGTGCGGCCGGGCGATGTGGTGGCAGTCGAGGATCCCGGCTATCCGCCCGCCCGCGCCGCGTTCGCGTCGCTCGGCGCGACGGTGATCGGCGTGCCGGTCGACGCGCAGGGCCTGGTGACGGAACGGCTGCCCGACGACGCGCGCCTCGTCTACGTCACGCCGTCGCATCAGTTCCCGCTCGGGATGCCGATGACGCTGGACCGGCGCGTCGCGCTGCTCGAATGGGCGCAGCGCCGCCGCGCGGTGATCATCGAGGACGACTACGACGGCGAGTTCCGCTTCGAGGGCCGGCCGGTGGAATCGCTGAAGAGCCTCGACCGCACGGGCCTCGTCGCGTACGTCGGCACGTTTTCGAAGACGATCTTTCCGGAGCTGCGGATCGGCTACGCGATTCCGCCGCGCGCGCTGCGCGGCGCACTGACCAAGGCGAAGCAGATCGTCGACTGGCACACCTGCACGCTGACGCAGGCGGCGCTCGCGCGCTTCATGCTCGAAGGCGATTTCGCGCGGCACCTGAAGCGCGTGCAGAAGCACTACGATGCGCGCCGCAAGATGCTGATCGCGCATCTGCGCGGCGCACTCGCGCCGTGGTTCGACGCGATCGTGCCGACCGCCGGCATTCACCTCGCGGCCTACCTGAAGCCGGGGCTCGACGAAGCGGCGCTGGTCCGCGCGGCCCGCACGCAGGACATCGGCCTGTACGGCATCTCGTCGTTCCACGTCGGCGTGCCGGTGCGTGCGGGGCTGCTGTTCGGCTATGGCGGGATCGACACGCTGCGCATCGACACGGCGCTGGCGACGCTGGCCGGCCTGCTGGGTTCGGACGCCATTGGCGGCTCGGCACTGGTTACCTGAATTTACCGGAAATTGGCCATTCAAGCAGGCCAGCATGCGTCTTAAAGTGGGTCCTGTCGCGCCACCGCGCGCTCCAACCGAAAAAGGATCTGCCATGCAACCGCGCCTGAACTTCTACACTGCCAGCCCGAATGCGATCAAGGTGATGCGCAACGCCGAGGAATTCCTCGCGAAGAGCTCGATCGAGAAGCCGCTCGCCGAACTCGTCCGGCTGCGCGCGTCGCAGATCAACGGCTGCGCGTTCTGCGTCGACATGCACACGACCGACGCGCGCAACGGCGGCGAAACCGACCGCCGCCTGGCCACCGTCGTCACGTGGCGCGAGACGCCGTTCTTCACCGAGCGCGAACGCGCGGCGCTGGAATGGACCGAGGCGCTGACGCTGGTTGCCAGCAACCACGTGCCCGACGCCGTGTGGGAAGCCGTGAAGCCGCATTTCACCGACGAGGAGCTGTTCGACCTGTCGATGCTGATCGCGACGATCAACTCGTGGAACCGCTTCGCGATTGCGTTCCGCAAGATGCCGGAGTAAGGAGACGACGATGAGGGACGCCACGCTCCGTCGCGCCGCACTGTGCGCCTTGCTCGCGGCCGGCGTCGCGCTGCTGCCGGCCGCCGCCCGGGCGCACGACGCCGGCGACAACGTGCACATGATCCTGCAGCAGGCCGTGCCCGAAGCGCCCGGCAAGCTCGCGGTCGTCGCGACCGTCGACTACGCGCCCGGCCAGGCTTCCGAAGCCCATCGGCACCTCGGCTCGGTGTTCGCGGTCGTGTCGAAAGGCGAAGTGCTGTCGCAGGTGAACGGCGGCCCGCTGCTCCGCTACCGCGCCGGCGAAGGCTGGTATGAAGCGCCCGGCTCGCGCCACACGGTGTCGCGCAACGCGAGCGCGACCGAGCCGGCTCAACTCGTCGTATTCGGGCTGACCGGCGAACACGTGCCGCTGACGTCGCCGATCGATCAGTAACCGCTTTCCGGGGGGCGTGCGATCGTCCAGGCACGCGCCCCCGCTTCGCGACCGGTTTTCCATACCGTGGGGCCGCCACGCCTCCGGTTTCTCCATTAGCTGCTCCCTACACTCCGCCACCGGCTTGCCGTACCGTGCCGCGTCACGTCGCCTCCTCGCCCACCCGCGTCCCCCTTCGACGCTCGCCTGATCGCCATCAACTCGGGCGGAAACCCTCCCTTGAAATTAACTAACTCATCAATTAGCGTCGATTTCATGAACGCGAAATCCACCGTCACCAGGCCGCGCGGGCGCCGCCCGTCGGTCGACGATTTCGACCTGCGCGACCACATGCTCGACGTCGCGATGCAGCTGTTCGCCGAGCGCGGCATCGCCGCGACGACCGTCGCGCAGATCGCCGCCGCCACCGGTGTCACGTCGGCGATGGTTCACTACTACTTCACGAATCGCGAGCAACTGCTCGACGCGATCGTCGAGGAACGGCTCGCGCAGGTCATCGCGTTCGTGTGGCGACCGACCGAGCCGCAGATCGAAAACGATCCGTTCGCGCTGGTCGCCGAACTCGTCGACCGCTTCTTCGACGTCACGCACCGCATGCCGTGGCTGCCGTCGATCTGGCTGCGCGAGATCGTCCATGAGGGCGGATTGCTGCGCGAGCGGATGGTTCGGCGCATTCCGCTCGAACATGTCGGGCGCTTCGCCGAACGCATCCGCGGCGCGCAGCAGGCCGGCACGCTGAACCCCGCGCTCGAACCGGCGTTCCTGTTTCATTCGATCATCGCGCTGGTGATGCTGCCGCTCGCGACCGCAAAGCTGTGGCAAAGCGCGCGCGGCGGCCTGCCACCGATCGACCGCGACGTGCTGCACCGGCACGTCCGCGCACTGCTCGGGTCGGGCATGCAGCCGCCGGCCGCCGCGCCGCGCGCACGGGCCCGCTCGCCCTCGCCGCGGAGGCCGTCATGAACGCGCCCCGCGCGCGGTCGCTCGCGCTGGCCACTGCCGTCGCCGCCCTCGCACTGCTCGCCGGTTGCGGACGGCAAGCGAGCCACGGCACGACCTACCAGGGCTACGTCGAAGGCGAATTCGTGTACCTGTCGTCGTCGCAATCGGGCACGCTGACGCAGTTGTCGGTCGCGCGCGGCCAGACCCTCGCCGCCGGCGCGCCGGCCTTCTCGCTCGAAGCCGTCAGCGAAACGGCCGCGCTGCTGCAGGCGCAGCACCAGCTTGCAGCCGCCCGCGCCCAGCTTGCCGACCTGCAAACGGGCAAGCGCCCGCCGGAAATCGCGGTCACGCAGGCGCAGCTCGCGCAGTCCACCGCGCAGGCCGCGCGAGCCGCCGCGCAACTCGCGCGCGATGAAAGCCAGTACGCCGCCGGCGGCCTGTCGAAACAGCAGCTCGACGATTCGCGCACGTCCGCGCAAACGACCGCCGCGCAGAGGCGCGAACTGCGGAAACAGGTCGACGTCGCGCGCCTGCCGGGCCGCGCGCAGCAGGTCGCCGCACAGGCCGCGCAGGTCGATGCCGCACAGGCGGCGGTCGCCGAGGCGCAATGGAAGCTCGACCAGAAGCGCGTCGCCGCACCCGCCGCCGGGCGCGTGTACGACACGCTGTACCGCGTCGGCGAATGGGTGCAGGCCGGCAATCCGGTCGTGCAGATACTGCCGCCGCAAAACCTGAAGGTGCGCTTCTTCGTGCCGGAGGCCGCGATCGCATCGCTCACGCCGGGGCGCACGGTCGCGATCCACTGCGACGGCTGTGCGGCCGACGTGCCCGCGCGCATCACCTACGTGTCGAGCGAGGCCGAATACACGCCGCCCGTGATCTACAGCAACGAGAGCCGGACCAAGCTCGTGTTCATGATCGAGGCGCGCCCGGCCGTCGTCGACGCGTCGAAGCTTCATCCGGGCCAGCCCGTCGCCGTGAGGGTGCCATGACCGCGCCGCCCGCACCGTACGCGATCGACGTCGATCGCCTGAACAAGCATTTCGGCGACAAGCACGTCGTGAAGGACGTGTCGCTGCGCGTCGCGCGCGGCGAGATCTTCGGCTTTCTCGGGCCGAACGGCAGCGGCAAGACCACGTCGATCCGGATGATGTGCGGGCTGCTCACGCCTGATTCGGGCAGCGGCACCTGCCTCGGCTACGACATCGTGCGCGACAGCGCGCAGATCAAGCGGCGCGTCGGCTACATGACGCAGCGCTTCTCGTACTGGGAAGACCTGTCGATCCGCGAGAACCTCGACTTCGTCGCCCGCGTGTACGGGATGCCCGACCGCAAGGCGGCCGTCGCGCGCGCACTCGACGGGCTCGGCCTCGCGAGCCGCGCGGACCAGCTCACCGGCGCGCTGTCGGGCGGCTGGAAGCAGCGCCTCGCGCTGGCCGCCTGCATGCTGCACGAGCCGGCGCTGCTGCTGCTCGACGAACCGACGGCCGGCGTCGATCCGGCCGCGCGCCGCGACTTCTGGGAAGAACTGCACCGGCTGGCCGCGCAAGGGATCTCGGTGCTCGTCAGCACGCACTACATGGACGAGGCCGAGCGCTGCCACAAGCTGGCGTACATCGCGTACGGCGAGCTGCTCGCGCAGGGCACGTCGGCGGAGATCGTCGCGTCGCAGGGGCTCGTGACCCGCGCGATCACCGGTGCGCATCTGAGCGAACTGTCCGCGCGGCTGCGCACGATGCCGGGCGTCGACCAGACGGTCGTATTCGGCTCGGCGCTGCACGTGAGCGGCCGCGATCCCGCCCGGCTCGACGCGACGCTCGCGCAGGTCGCGGCGCAAGCCGACGGGCCTGCCGCGCTGCGGGTCGCGCCGATCGACACCGGGCTCGAGGACGTCTTCATCTACATGATGGGCCGCGCATCCGGGCCGCCCGGCGGAGCGTCGTCATGAACGCGTGGGCGCGCTTGCGCGATTCGTTCTCGGTCGCCCGCTGGTGGAGCATCGTGCTGAAGGAATTCCTGCAGCTGCGGCGCGACCGCGTGACGTTCGCGATGATCGTCGGCGTGCCGATCATCCAGCTCACGCTGTTCGGCTTCGCGATCAACACCGATCCGAAACACCTGCCCACGGCGGTGATCGTCGCCGATGCGAGCCCGTTCGCGCGCAGCTTCGTCGCCGCGATGCGTAATTCCGCGTACTTCGACATCGTCGCGACGCTGCCCGACGAGGCGGCCGGCCGGCATGCGCTCGCCCGCGGCGACGTGCAGTTCGTGCTGAGCGTGCCGGCCGATTTCTCGCGGCGGCTGCTGCGCGGCGAGCGTCCGTCGCTGCTCGTCGAGGCGGATGCGACCGATCCCGTCGCGACCGCGTCGGCGATCGGCGCGCTGCCGGGCCTCGTGCAGCCCGTCGCCGACAAGGACCTGACGGGCCCGCTCGCCTACCTGAACGGCCGCCCGGCCGCGTTCGACATCGTGCTGCACCGGCTGTACAACCCCGAGGGCATCACGCAGTACAACGTCGTGCCGGGCCTGATGGGCGTGATCCTGACGATGACGATGGTGATGATGACGGGCCTCGCGATCACGCGCGAACGCGAGCGCGGCACGATGGAGAACCTGCTCGCCACACCGGTGCGGCCGCTCGAGGTGATGACGGGCAAGATCGTCCCGTACGTGCTGATCGGGCTGATCCAGGTGTCGATCATCGTCGCCGCGGCGCGCTTCGTGTTCAACGTGCCGTTCGTCGGCGGCGTGTTCGCGATCTACCTGTCCGCGCTGCTGTTCATCGCCGCGAACCTGACGGTCGGCATCACGCTGTCGTCGCTCGCGCAGAACCAGTTGCAGGCGATGCAGCTCGCGGTGTTCTATTTTCTGCCGAACATCCTGCTGTCGGGCTTCATGTTCCCGTTCGCCGGGATGCCGAAGTGGGCGCAATTCATCGGCAACCTGCTGCCGCTCACCTACTTCAACCGCCTCGTGCGCGGCATCCTGCTGAAAGGCAACGGCTGGAGCGACCTGTGGCCGTCGGTGTGGCCGGTCGCGCTGTTCACCGTTGTCGTGATGGGCGTCGCGCTGCGCTTCTACCGGCGTACGCTCGACTAGGTGCCGCACAATGAAACAGGCTTCGCGTCGCCCCTTCCACGCCGCCGCCCGCGGTTGCATGCTGATCGCCGTTGCGCTGCTCGCCGCCGGATGCGCGGTCGGGCCGGATTTCCACGCGGCGGATGCGCCCGCCACGCAGCGCTACACGCGCGGCGAGGCGCCCGCGACGACGGCCTCTGCCGCCGGACCGACCGGCGATGCGCAGACGTTCGCATCGGCCACGCATACCCCGCGGCACTGGTGGACGCAGTTCGGCTCCGAACCGCTGAACCGCCTCGTCGATACCGCGTGGCACACCAGCCCGACGCTTGCCGAGGCCCGTGCGCGACTCGACGAAGCGCGGCAGAACCATGCGGCCGAAGCCGGCGCGACGATGTTGCCGAAAGTCGATGCGAGCCTGTCGGCCACGCGCGAGCAAGTCGATACGACCGCGTTCGGCCTGCCCGCCAATGTGCCCAGCCCGGGGCCGTTCACGCTGTATGACGCGTCGGTGAGCGTGTCATACGTGCTCGACGTGTTCGGCGGCAACCGGCGTGCGCTCGAAGCACTGCGCGCGCAAGTCGACTACCAGGCGTACACGCTTGACGCCGCGCGCCTGACGCTCGCGGGCAACGTCGTCGCGACCGCGATCCTGCGCGCGTCGCTCGCGCAGCAGGTCGCGCTCACGGGGCAACTGATCGACGCACAGGCGCGGCAGTTGCGCATCGTCGAAATGCGTTTCGCGGCGGGTGGTGTTTCGCTGGCCGACGTGCATGCGCAGCGCGCGCTGGTCGCGCAGACGCGGGCGTCGCTGCCACCGCTCGAGGCCCGCCTCGCTCAGGCCGGCCACCGGCTCGCAATCCTGCTCGGCGTGCCGCCGTCGGATGCCGTGCTGCCCGATCTCACGCTCGATACGCTCGTACTGCCGCGCACACTGCCCGTCGCGCTGCCATCGACGCTCGCACGCGAACGCCCCGACATCCGCGCAGCCCAGGCCCTGCTGCACCAGGCGAGCGCGAACGTCGGCGTGGCCACCGCGAACCTGTATCCGCGCTTGTCGATTTCGGCGGGAATCGGCTCGGAGCGCACGCGCATCGCGGATCTCGTGAGCGGGCTCAATGTGTGGAATGTCGGCCTCGGGCTGACGCAACCGCTCTTTCACGGCGGTGAACTGCGCGCGAAGAAACGTGCGGCCGAAGCGGCATACGAAGCGGCGTTCGCGAGCTACCGGGAAACCGTGCTCGAGGCGCTCCAGCAGGTAGCCGACGCAATGCGCGCGGTCGAGCACGACGCGGCGACATTGCAGGCGAGAGACACCGCCGCGCAGGAAGCGGCGGCCAGCAACCGGATTGCCGGCGCCCGTTACGCGGCGGGCGGGATCAGCACGTTCGACCTGCTCGACGCGCAGCGGCAGGCGCTGCAGACGGCGCTCGACCGGACGCGCGCGCAGGCCGACCGGCTCGCCGATACGGCGGCGCTGTTTCAGGCGCTGGCGGGAAGCTGGACGGATGACGCGGCGGAGTGATCGGATGGACGACATTGGCACGGGCCGGATGCTGCCGTCTGCGCGCCGGGCACCGCATGAGCGGTGCGCTTGTCTGGCGCGGCTTCCGCCGCCGTCCTCATCCGGTCGATGCCGGCCGGCGACGGCACCGGAATACACTTAATACGTACCGCAAACAAAAAACCGGCCCGAAGGCCGGTTCTTCAACCGCATGCCGTAAGCGGCGCTCGCGCGCCGCGCGACATTTAGAAGCGGTGGATCAGACCGACGCCGAGGCCGATCTGGTTCTGCTTCGAACCTGCGCCCACGCCGTCGCCGATGGACGTCGTTGCAGCGATGATCTTGCCGCCGTTCAGCGTGTTGCCGCTCGAATGCTGGTAAGCCTCAACTGCGTACAGGCCCGTGCGCTTCGACAGGCTGTAGTACTGCGACAGCGTGACCTGGTGGTACTTGGCCGAGCTGGTGATGCCGTTCGACTGCGTTGCCGCCGTGTACGAGTAGCCCGCTGCGAAGTCCCACTGAGCGGCTGCCTTCCAGTGCAGCACGGCGCCTGCCGTGTTGAAGATGGCCGTGTTGCGGAACGCCGAACCCGTGCCCGGCGTGTACTGGACGTTCGAGTACGATGCCGAGATGTCCCATGCCGGCGTGAACTGGTAGCCCGCCGTCACGGCGATACGCTGTTGCGATTGCGCCGTGGCATAGCCGTTGTTGATCGACGAAACGGCCGGCTGGTTGCCGTCGCCCGATGCCGTCAGGCCGTTCTGGACCGTCGAGTTCGCGCCCCACACGCCGCCGCCGAGCGTCGCGTTGTTGACCTTCTGATAGCCGACCGCGATGCCTGCCGGGCCGTTCAGGTACTGGATCGCCGCGCTCCACGTCGAGCCGCGGTTCGTCGCGCCTGCGACGCCGCCGAACGAGTACGAACCGCCGACCGTGAAGCCGTAGAACTTCGGCGACATGTAGACGAGCGAGTTGTTCGCGCGGTAGCTCGTATCCAGCGAGTCGATATCGCCCGGGTGTGCGCCGTAATAGCCGGTCAGCCAGGTCGTCGGGCTGTACGGCGACAGCAGCGTGTAGTACGCGGTGTACTGGCGGCCGGCCGTCAGCGTACCGTACGTGCTGTTGGTCAGGCCAACCCACGCCTGACGCGTGAAGATGCCGTTGGTCCACTGCGACGAGCCGTTAGCCGTGTTGACGCCGGCTTCCAACTGGAAAATCGCCTTCGTGCCGCCGCCGAGATCTTCGCTGCCCTTCAGGCCGAAGCGGCTGCCTGCCCACACGCCGGTGGACATTTGCACCTTCGAGTGACCACCCGTGGTCGCACCGACGGCCGACGAATTGTTCTGCCAAGCCAGACCGTTGTCGACGATACCGTACAGGGTCACGCTGCTCTGGGCGTGGGCGGCGGTAGCGGCTGCAAGGCCCACTGCCGTCATGGCGAAAGCGACGCGCTTTTTCATTGATTCTCCGTCCTCAAAGAATGATTTCTTTTCTGGTGTGGTTTTATGACTGACACATGTGCGAGTACATGCCGACGGGATTCTGACGGATTACCGATTATTTCCCAACACGTGCAGTCGGTCATCGTATGATCGACGCAACGCAGGGGTTCACCAAGCGGTTACATAACACCTGAAAACGCTTACGCGGCGGGCTTGCCCGGCATTTCCCGGTGAAAACCCTAGCTTTACATTTTTACGGGTGCAACGCGACCGTCGGATGTCGTCAGATGCCTTCGGCAAGATACATCTTACAAATGCGCGACCGTGACTGACGCCACGACTCACGCCGCCGCGAAGGATCGCTGACGTTCATGACACCCACGTTTCGCGACACGAAATAATGAAAACGTTTTTAGTCGAGGCGTGAAGAAGCGGACGATGATGGCCCGGCGAACGCGGGCCGAGGGGCGATGCCGGCCCCTGTCGCGCCGGCATCGTTCAGTGCGAATCAGCGCGTGGCCGGCTGCGCGAGATGCGCGCTCACGGCATCGGCGAGCGCGGTCAGGCGCGCGCGAATCGCGGCGTTCGAGCCGACCAGCGCGAGCGACGACGCCATGATCCGGTAGACGCGCTTTCTCGGCACCTTGGCCGGCTTTGCCGGATCGAGCCACGCATCGTTGCCGGCCAGCAACTCGAGCGTTTCGAGGCCGATCATGATCGGCCACAGACACGCGAGCCGCAGCCGCACGAAGCGGCGCGGGATCGCGAGCGTATACAGGCCCGCGTCGCGATACTGGTCGAGCGTCACGCGCAGCAGGTCGACGAGCACGCCGCGCGCGCGCGCCGACGCCTCGGGCGCCATCAGGTCGGCGACGCCGAGCCCGTGCGCGCCCAGCACGTCGTCGGGCAGGTAACACCGGCCGATGCGCAGGTCCTTCCCGCAGTCGCGCAGGATGTTGGTCATCTGCAGCGCCTTGCCGAAACGGATGCCCTTCTCGCACATCTCCGGCAGGTTCCAGCGGCGCGCGGCCCGCGTATGCATGCCCGTCATGTCGGTCCAGAACTCGCCCACGCAGCCGGCCACGAGATACGTGTAACGATCGAGTTCGCCGCGCGTCGGCAGCGACACGACGCGCCCCGACTGCTCGTCGGGGAACGTGCGCAGGTCGAATACCATCCCCGCCGTCAGCGTCGCGACGACCTTGCGGATCGACGCGCGGTCGGCGTCCGGCTGCGTGCGCAGCAGCGCGAGCATCGGCTCGATCGAGCCGAGCAGCACGTGCTCGTGCGAATCGGTCTGCATCCGCGTCACGTCCTCGAGCGCCCGCGACAGCGCGACGCCGTCGCCGAGCCGCTCGACTTCGTCGCGCAGGTCGGTCAACAACGCCGCCCGGCGATCAGGTGCGACGAGCGCCGTGTCGGCAATCGTGTCGGCCGCGCGCGCGAGCAGGTACGCGAGGCCGACCGGGTCGCGCATGCCGTCGGGCAGCACGCGCAGCGTCAGGTAGAAGGAGCGGGAAACGTTCTTCAGCAGGTCGCCGAGCAGGAAAGCGGAATCGGTTCGAGTCGTCATGGGTCGGGAAAAATCGGCTGGCGCGGGCCCCGGACGCACACGGGCGCCGGGCGCCCGCGCCGGCCCGCGAGTCGCCGCATCGTCGTGCCAGACGGGCGTCGGCCCCGGCGCGTCGATGCAAAATTCCCGCAAGTTTAGTGCATCCGGCGCGCAGCCTGCCCGAGACGGCCGGAATACCCCACACGCCAGACTGCGGTCAACCGCCCTGCCGCGGGCATCGCGCCCTAAAAATAGAGAACGGAAAGGCGCGAGTAATACATATGTAATTATTCGGTGCGACGATCGCGTCCCATTCGACTCCGTGCGACACGTCACGACAGCCGCATCGCCGGATCGATCGCCCCTTTCCGACTCTCGTTTCGAAGGTTCATCGACATGCTCTTCAAGCGCCCGACCTCCCTGCGCTACGTCCCGTTCGCCTGTGCCGCCGCGTTCCTGCTCGCCGCGTGCGGCGGCGACGACGACGTCGCGTCCGATCCCACCCAGCCGATTTCCGCGAAGGTCCAGGTGGTCGGCCATCGCGGCGCGAGCGCGCTGCGCCCCGAACACACGCTCGCGTCGTACCGCAAGGCGGTCGAGGACGGCGCGGACGTGATCGAGCCCGACCTCGTGTCGACCCGCGACGGGGTGCTCGTCGCGCGTCACGAGAACGAGATCTCGGGCACGACGAACGTGTCGACGCTGCCGCAGTTCGCGAGCCGCAAGGCGACCAAGACGATCGACGGCGCGGCGCTGACGGGCTGGTTCACCGAGGATTTCACGCTCGCCGAGCTGAAGACGCTGCGCGCCCGCGAGCGCATTCCGCAGGTGCGCCCCGCGAACACCGCGTACAACGACCAGTTCGAGATCCCGACCTTCGACGAGATCGTCGCGCTCGCGAAGCAGATGTCCGCGCAGACCGGCCGCACGATCCACCTGTATCCGGAAACCAAGCATCCGACCTACTTCCAGTCGATCGGCCTGCCGCTCGAGGACCGTCTCGTCGATGCGCTGCTGAAGGATTCGTACACGGCACGCACGGCGACCGTCTACATCCAGTCGTTCGAGGTCGCGAACCTGAAGACGATCCGCAACCGGATCAAGTCGAGCCAGCCGAACTGGAAGCTCGTGCAGCTGATGGACGAAGCCGCCCAGCGCCCGTACGACTTCGTGAAGGCGAACGACAAGCGCACCTACGGCGACCTGTCGACGCGCGACGGCATGCGCGAGATCGCGACCTATGCGAACGGCGTCGGCCCGTACAAGACGTCGATCATCGCGGTCGCCGCGGACGGCACGCTGCAGCAGCCGACGCCGTACGTGCGCTACGCGCACGAGGCCGGCCTCGTCGTGCATCCGTACACGTTCCGCCCGGAGAACAACTTCCTGCCCGCATTGCTGAAGGATGGCGGCACGCCGGCCACGCGCAACACGGCCGGCTCGGTGCGCGAGATCCAGGCATACCTGCGCGCGGGCATCGACGGCTTCTTCACCGACGATCCGGCCGTCGGCCGCACGGCCGTCGATACGTTCAAGCGCTGACAGGCGCGCTGACCGGGCGCGACGCACGACGCGCCGCGCCCGGGTGCACCGTTTCGGTCAGATCACGTTGAAGTGATGCGTGCCGTCCCGCTTCAACTGATCGACCAGTCCGTACTCCCAGTCGAGATACGCCTGCATCGCAGCCGCCGCGTTGTCGGTGCCTTCGTACGGGCGCAGGTAGCGGTCGACGCGCGGTGAGGCCAGATGCGTCTCGCCGCTTTCGAGCGGCAGCCCGGCGTCGATCCATGCGGCCGTGCCGCCGGTGAGCACCGAGATGTCGGCCGAAGCGGGCAGGAGCGCGCGGGCGTCGTCCGCCGCGAACCGCGCCAGCAGGCTCGACCCGCACGTGAACACGTAGCGCTTCGCGGGCGGAATCGCCGCGAGCGCGTCGCGCAGTTGCGCACGCACCGCGAACCACGCCCCCGGGATATGCCGCTTCACGTAGTTCGCGCTGGCCGTCACGTCGACGATCGCCAGCTCGCCCGGCGCGGCCTCCTTCAGCCAGCCCGCGAGCGTCGCGGACGACACTTCCGCCACGGCCGGCGTCGCCGGCACGTCGCGCGGCGGCTGGCCGCGCTCGCCGAACTTCGCCGTGCCGCCCTCCGGTTCGACGACTCGCACGTCCCAGCCCATCTGCGCGAGCCACGACGCGGTCATGTCGGCGCGCACGCCGTCGTCGTCGGCGAGCACGATCCGCGCGCCGCGCACGGCCGCATGATGGTCGGTCTCCTGCACGAGCTGGCCGCCCGGCGTGCTCAGGAAGCCCGGCAGATGGCCGGCTTCGTATTCCTCCGGCGTGCGCACGTCGAAGCGGTACAGCGTGCGGCCCGGCACGTCGAGCGAGGCAACGTCCGCGAGCGCGATGCGCGGCACGCCCGCGCGTTCGGCCACCGCGCGCGCCGCCCGGCGTGCGTCGGCGCGCTGCGTCGCGTCGATGTCGTCCGGAAAGCGTCGCGCGGCGCCGCGTTCGAGCGTCTGGCCCGCGAGCGTCCAG
This sequence comes from Burkholderia sp. AU38729, assembly GCF_020419725.1. NCBI lineage: Bacteria > Pseudomonadati > Pseudomonadota > Betaproteobacteria > Burkholderiales > Burkholderiaceae > Burkholderia > Burkholderia sp. AU38729. The sequence continues at coordinate 232,936 of NZ_JAIZQO010000002.1, forward strand.
CCGATCGTGCCGTTGCGCAGCGCGGCGACCGGATTCGGCAGCCCCGCGTTGACGAGCGACTGCGTGCCGATGATGCTGCGCGTGCGGCCCGCGCAGTTGACGATCACCTGCGTCGCCGGGTTCGGCGCGAGCGCGCGCACGCGCAGCACGAGCTCCGCGCCCGGCACGCTCGTCGACGTCGGGATGTTCATCGTCTGGTATTCGTCGAAACGGCGCGCGTCGACGATCACGACATCGGCCTTCGCGTCGATCAGCGCCTGCACCTCCTGCGCGGACAGCGACGGCGTATGCCGCTCGGCCTCGACCCATTCGCCGAACGACTTGCTCGGCACGTTCACGTCGATGAACAGTTCGCCGCCCGCGGCGAGCCAGCCCGCGAGGCCGCCGTCGAGGAGCCGCACGTCGGTGTAGCCGAGTTGCGCGAGCTTGGCGGCCGCGCGCGGCGCAAGGTCCTCGCCGCCCGCTTCGCCGAACACGACGATCGGCGTGTCGCGACGCGGAATCCGCGTCCACGCGTCGAGTTCGAGTTTCGACAACGGAAAGTTGGCGGCCCACAGCGGGTGGCCCTGCGCGTACGGATCTTCCTCGCGTACGTCGATCAGCGCGATCTCGTCGCGGGCAAGCAGGCGTGCGCGCACGTCCTGGTACGACGCGACGGGAAAGCGGGAGGTGGAGTCGGCGGATTGCGTCACGGTGTCTCTGTGTTGATTGAATGCGTTGAGGTTGGTGAAGAAAGCGGAACGGATGAATCTCGGGCCTGCCGGCGCGTGCCGGAAGCCGCCCGCGCGTGCGGGCGTTGCATCAGGCATCAGGCATTCGAATAACCCGACACGAACGGCTTCACGGTACCGTCGTCGAGGAACACCGCGCGCTCGACCTTGCCGATGTTCGCGCCGTACACGTGGATGCTGATCGATACCTGATCGTCGAACGCGTTGGTCACGCGATGGACGTCGCCGATGCGCGGCGACACGGCCTCGATTTCGCCGGGCTGCAGCCGCACGGCGTCACCCGCCGGCACCGGCTTGCCCGCCGCGTCGAACCGGTACGGCTGCGAGAACTCGCCGCCGCGCAGCATCCCGATCAGCCCCCACACCGTGTGGTTATGGATCGGCGTCGTCTGGCCGGGCCCCCACACGAAACTGACGACCGAGAACCGCTCGTCCGGGTCGAGATACAGCAGGTACTGCCGATAGCGCGCGGGGTCGGGCTGCGCGAATGCGTCGGGCAACCAGTCGTCGTGTTCGACGAGCGCGGCGAGCAGCGCACCGCCCTCGTCGAGGATGCGCGCCTCGTTCGCGCCGGACGCGAGCAGCGCACCCAGACCGTCGACGAACGGCCGCAGCGGCGTCTGATGCAACGAAAGCGTACTCATCGGCTGACTCCTCGAATATGATGCCGAATATGATGGATCGTCATGATGCACCCGAAAGACCATGCAGAACAAACATGAAAATTAGCGATATCGACGCTTTTGCAGCGGTCGTCCGCTGCCAGACCCTGAGCCAGGCCGCGGCCGAGCTCGGGATGACGCAGCCCGCGATCACGCGGCGCGTCCAGAATCTCGAGGAAGCGCTCGGCGTGACCCTGCTCGATCGCAACACCAAGCCGCCGCGCCCGACCGACATCGGCCGGCGGGTGTTCGAGCAGTGTCGCGCGATCCTGCGCGAAGTCGATGCGCTGCGCGAGCTGACGGCCGGCGAGCAGCCGCCTGCCGGCGAATTCCGGATCGGGCTCACGCAGGGCCTCGGCGAGCTGATGCTGCCCGCGCTGATCGCCGAACTCGCCGCGCAGTGGCCCGCGCTCGCGACGCAGGTCACGACCGCCTGGGGCGGCATGCTCGTCGAGCGCGTCGCCCGGCGCGAACTCGATGCGGCGCTCGTGTTCCTCGCGCGCGAAATGGTGCTGCCGGCGCAGGTCGAAGGCGAACGGCTGCTGGCCACCCGGCTCGTCGCGGTCGGCCGCAAGGGTGACTGGCCGCGCCGCAGCTACCGGCTCGCCGATTGCCACGCGCGTGGCTGGGTGCTCAATCCGGACGGCTGCGGTTTTCGCGCGGGCTTGCGGCGGGCGCTCGACGCGCAGCGCCTGCCGATGCCGGTCACACTCGACACCTACGGCCGCGACCTGCAGCTGCAGAGCGTCGCGAACGGCTTCGGCATCGGACTGATGCCGCTGCCGCTCGTCGAAGGCAGCCCGCTGCGCGATGCGCTCGACATCGTGCCGCTCGCCGATTTCAAGCCGCAGATCGATCTGTGGCTGCTGCGCCGGCACGATGCGGCCCGCTTCGACGCGCCGCTCGCCGCCGTTGCCGCGCATGCGCGCACCGCGTTCGCGTTGCCGGAGCAGGCGCACGGCAAGGCGGCTTGACCGGACCATCGGGCGGCGTCGGAATTGTTGGAATCGCGCCGCCCGATTGACGCCCGCGCCCGCCCGGCTCCCATCACGCATCGTTGCGGCCGCGTTCGATCCCGTTGACCGACGCCCCGCCCGACTCCGTTTCGCCCTTCGCTGCGCGCTTCACCTCACTCCGGCTCGCCGCTTCGAGCGCCGCGCGCCCCGCCGCCACCGCGATTGCATCGTCCTGCGGCGTGTGCACGCGGCTGCACAGCACGTCGCGATAGTGGCGCTCGAGCGGATTGGCGCGGCTCAGCCCGTGATTGCCCGACAGCTTCAACGCCTGCTCGACCACGCGGATCGCGTGCTCGGTCACGGTCCGCTTGACGAGGCCGCTCGTCGTGACCGTCGGCGCATGGCCCGCGTCGGTGCGCGCGACGTGATCGTCGAGCAGCACACGGTTCGCATGGAGCCAGCCCTCGATTTCGCCGACCGCTTCCTGCACGCGCGGCAGCGTCGCCAGCGGCGCGCCCAGCCCGCTCGGCGCACGCGTCGTCGCGAACCCGACCAGCCAGTCGCGCGACGCACGCGCCACCGCGTCGTACAGGCTGCCGAGCAGCGCGACCATCCACGCCTGCTGATCGGCCTGCGCGTCGGCATCCGCATGAGTCGCCGCCGACACGGCCCATGCGTCCGGTGCGCGTACGTCGACCGCGTGATCGGCCGGCAGCCGCACGTCGTCGAACACGACTTCATGGCTGCCCGACGCACGCAGGCCGAGGTGATTCCAGCTTTCGATCACGCGGATGCGATCGCCGTCCGCCTCGCGGTCGCGCGGCACGAGAAACACGCCGACCCGCGGCGCCGGCTCGTCGGTGCGCGCCCACACGGCCAGCCAGCGCAGCGCCGGAATCCCGGTGCTGTACAGCTTGTGGCCGGACAACCGCCAGCCGTCGCCGTCGCGCCGCGCAATGGTTTCCGGCAGGCCGCCGCGCGACGGCGAACCGAGCGCGGGCTCGACGCGCAGCGCGTTGATCAGCGCGCCTTGGGTGACCGCGCTGTCGAATACCGCCCGCCGGACCTGCGCCGGCCAGCGGTTGTCGGCGCGGCCGAGCGCGCGATGCTGCAGGTAAGTCATCGTCAGCACCAGCGCGGTCGCCGGGTCGGCGCTCGCGACGGCGGCCACGATCCGGCTCGCCTGCGCGAGCGTCGCACCGGCGCCGCCATGCTCGCGCGGCACGACCTGGGCGATCAGCCCCGCACGATGTAGCCGCGCGAAGTTCGCGTGCGGAAAGCGGCCGTCAGCGTCGTTGCGGGCCGCGTCGGCGGCCAGCTCCGGCGCGAGGCGATCGAGCAACGCGGCGACGCGGGCGTCGTCGGCGTCGGCATCGTCGGTGGACAGGAGGCGCAGCGAACGCGGCGGCTGCGCTGGTGAGGAAGCGGCAAGGCTGGCGGACATCGAGACGGATTCCCTGGGCAATACGCAAAGTAATACGGACAGGCGGCAATCGCGGCAATCGATCGCCGCGCGGCGCGGTTTCTGATGAAGCCGGCGATCCGTCACGCGCGGCGCCCGATTCGCTGGCGCCCGCGCGCCCGATCTTTCGTGAGCCCACAGCGTATGCGCAGCGCACCTTCGCCCAAACCATGCAAATCTGATATTCAATTCGGGATTGATTATTTCCGTTTCGCATGATCCCGGCGTTAACCTGCGCTCCATTCCTGCCCGGCCATGCGCCGGGACGTCCCTGCACCGGAGACCCAGATGAGCGTCGAATTCATCGGCATGATCCAGAGCCAGAAGCAGTCGGAAATCCATCCGGCGTCCGGCCCCGTGGTCGATCCCGACTACGTGCGCGACTTTGCACGCGCCCACGAGACGGCCGGCTTCGACCGGATCCTCGTGCCGCACCACTCGACCGGCCCGTCGGCGACGCTGACGATCGCGTTCGCCGCGGCCGCGACCGAGCGCATTCACTTCATGCTCGCGCATCGCCCGGGTTTCACCGCGCCGACGCTCGCCGCGCGGCAGATCGCGACGCTCGACCAGTTCAGCCGCGGCCGGCTCGCCGTGCACTTCATCTCCGGCGGCTCGGACAGCGAACAGCAGCGCGACGGCGACTTCCTCGACCACGACGCGCGCTATGCGCGCACCGACGAATACCTCGGCATCCTGCGGCGAATCTGGACCGAAGCGCAGCCGTTCGATCACGACGGTGCGCACTACCGGTTCAAACAGGGCTTTTCGGAAGTGAAGCCGTTCCAGCAGCCGCATGTGCCGATCTATTTCGGCGGCGCATCGGAAGCGGCGCTCGAAGTGGCCGGCAAGCACGCGGACGTCTACGCGCTGTGGGGCGAATCGCTCGACCAGGTGCGCGACCTGACGACGCGCGTGCGCGCCGAAGCCGCGAAGCACGGCCGCCAGGTGCGCTTCTCCGTGTCGTTCCGCCCGATCCTCGCCGCGACCGAGGACGAAGCCTGGGCGCGCGCGCATCGCATCCTCGACGAAACGCGCCGGCTGCGCGAAGCGGCCGGCCTCGGCGCCGGCGGCCCGCAGCAGAGCGAAGGGGCGCGCCGCCTGCTCGCCGCGGCCGAACGCGGCTCGCGCGTCGACAAGCGGCTGTGGACCGAGATCGCGAAACTCACCGGCGCACGCTCGAATTCGACGGCGCTCGTCGGCACGCCCGAACAGGTCGCCGACGCCCTGCTCGACTACTACGACCTCGGCGTCACGACGTTCCTGATCCGCGGCTTCGATCCGCTGGAAGACGCGATCGACTACGGCCGCGAACTGATTCCGCGCGTGCGCAGCGCCGTCGCCGCCCGCGACGCGGCACGCCGCGCGGCCTGAGCCCAACGGAACCTATTGGAGCTATCCGCCATCATGTCCGCCGTCCTTGCCTCGCCTATCCGTACGACATCGGGTCTCGAACTCGCCGAAGCGCCGCGTCAGCATTTCTGGTTCGATCCGCCGGCACCGCGCATCGACGTCGCCGCCGAGCGCCGTCACCGTCAGGAACGGCTCGCGGGCGCATTCCGCCTGTTTGCCCGCTTCGGCTTCGCGCAGGGGCTCGCCGGCCACATCACCGCACGCGACCCCGAACTGCCCGACCACTTCTGGGTGAATCCGCTCGGCGTGCATTTCTCGCAGATCAAGGTGTCCGACCTGCTGCTCGTCAACGCGCGTGGCGAAACCGCGATCGGCACGCGGCCGCTGAACAAGGCCGCGTTCGCGATCCATGCGGCGATCCACGAAGCGCATCCGCACGTCGTCGCCGCCGCGCACACGCACTCGACGTACGGCAAGGCGTGGTCGACGCTCGGCCGCCTGCTCGATCCGCTCACGCAGGATGCCTGCGTGTTCTACGAAGACCACGCGCTGTTCGACGACTTCACGGGGATGGTCGTCGACACGAGCGAAGGCGCACGGATCGCGGACGCGCTCGCGAAGCCGGACGGCACCACGCACAAGGGCGCGATCCTGAAGAACCACGGGATCCTGAGCGCCGGCCCGACGGTCGAGGCCGCCGCGTGGTGGTACATCGCGCTCGACAACGCCGCGCATACGCAGTTGCTGGCCGAGGCGGCCGGCACGCCGCAACCGATCGATCACGCGACCGCGCGCCACACGCACGGCCAGATCGGCGGCCCCGACGGCGCGCTGCACGCATTCGACAGCCTGTTCGCGCGCGTCGTCGCCGACGAACCCGACCTGCTCGACTGAGCGCCTTTCCGCACGACCGGAGACCAGACCACATGACCCGAACCACCGCACCCTCACACGACGACGCGCACGACGACAAGCGCCGCAAGCTGCTGCGCGCGGCCGGCGCCGTCGCACTCGCCGCGCCCGCGATCACGCTGGGCCGCAAGGCCTGGTCCGCGCCGCCGCTGAAGAAGCTCACGTTCGCGTGGAACCAGAACGCGTTCTGCCTGACGCCGATCGTCGTCGCGCAGGAGCGCGGCTTCTTCGAGAAGAACGGCCTGAAGGTCGATCTGATCAACTACAGCGGCTCGACCGACCAGTTACTCGAATCGATCGCGACCGGCAAGGCCGATGCGGCAGTCGGGATGATCCACCGCTGGCTGAAGCCGCTCGAAGCCGGTTTCGACGTGAAGATCATCGGCAGCTCGCACGGCGGCTGCGTGCGGCTCGTCGGCGCGAAGGCGGCCGGCGTGACGACGCTGCAGGCGCTGAAGGGCAAGACGGTCGGCGTCAGCGATCTGGCCGCGCCCGGCAAGCATTTCTTCTCGATCCTGCTCGCGAAGAACGGGATCGATCCCGAGCGCGACATCACGTGGCGGCAGTATCCGGCGGACCTGCTCGGCGTGGCGGTCGACAAGGGCGAGATCCACGCGATCGCCGACGGCGACCCGAATCTCTATCTGCTCGAGAAGCGCAGCAACGGCGCATACACCGAGCTGGCGACGAACCTGTCCGGCGAATACGCGCGCAAGGTGTGCTGCGTGATTGGCGCGCGCGGCGACCTCGTGCGCAACGACCGGCCGTCGGCCGCCGCGCTCGCGCGCTCGATCGTGCAGGCCACGGAGTTCACGCACGACAACCCGAACGAAGCCGCGAAGGTGTTCGCGAAGTATTCGCCGAAGATCAACCCCGATGACCTGCGCAAGCTCTACGCGACGCTCACCTACAACCACCACCCGACCAACGTCGACCTGCAGCAGGAAATCGCGTTCTACGCGGACGACTTCCGCCGCATCAGCGTGCTGAAGAAGAGCACCGACCCGCAGCGCTTCGCGCAGCAGGTCTATGCGAACGTGCTGGGGTGACGCGATGTCGACGATCGAACACGCGCCCGCCGCACGTACCGCGTCCGCCGCTTCCGGCGGCAGTGCCGCCGCATCCGCGCCCGCACCCGCGTCGCGCGTCGCGTGCATCGCCTGCGAAGCCACGCTGGCCGCCGAAGCCCGCCGCGCGCGCATCTGGCCGACCGGCATCGCCGCCGCGCTCGCATGGGGCGCGCTCGGCGCCCTCACGCAACTGTGGCCGAACCGCGTCGTCGGTTTCAGCGACTGGGCGTACACCGACGAATTCGCCGTCGGCGCGTGGACGATCGCCGCGCTGTTGCTCGCCGCCGCGACGCTCGGCCATCTCGTCCCCGCGACGCGCACGCGGCTCGCGCGCGTACGCCCGGCCGGCCCATGGCTCGTCGCGCTGCCGCTCGTGCTCGCCGTATGGGAAATCGTCACCGCGAAAACCGGCTGGCTGCCGACCCCGTTCTTCGCGCCGCCGCAGGCGCTGATCGAGGTCTACGTCGACGACTGGCCGCGCCTCGCCGGCAGCGCCGGCAACACGCTGAAGCTGCTCGCGCTCGGCTTTGCCTACGGCGTCGCGGTGGGCTTTGCCGTAGGCGTGTCGATTGGCTGGTCGCGCCGGATCGGCTACTGGGTGCATCCGGTGCTGCGCGTGCTCGGCCCCGTGCCGGCCACCGCGCTGCTGCCGCTCACGTTCTACTTCTTCCCGTCGAGCTATTCGGCGGCTGCGTTCCTGATCGCGCTCGCAACCGGCTTCCCGGTCGCGGTGCTCACGTGGTCGGGCGTCGCGAGCGTCAACAAGCAGTATTACGACGTCGCGCGCACGCTCGGCGCGAACGCGCGCTTCCTCGTGCTGCGCGTCGCGATTCCGGCCGCGCTGCCGCACGTGTTCGTCGGCATCTTCATGGGGCTGAGCGCGTCGTTCACGGTGCTGGTCGTCGCCGAGATGATGGGCGTCAAGTCGGGGCTCGGCTGGTACCTGAGCTGGGCGCAGGGCTGGGCATCGTACGTGAACATGTATGCGGCGCTGATCGTGATGGCGCTGCTGTTTTCCGGGCTGATCGCGCTGCTGTTCGCGGTGCGCGACCGCGTGCTCGCCTGGCAGAAAGGAACCGTCAAATGGTGAGCGCCGCCGTACTCGAATCGTCCGTTGCATCGTCCGTTGCCGCTGCGCCCGCCGTCACGGCGCCGCGCGGCGCGCGCATCGACATCCGCCGCGTGAGCCATGCGTTCGACGGCCCCGGCGGTGCGCTGCCGGTGCTCGACGACGTCACGCTGTCGGTCGCGGCCGGCGAATTCGTCGCGCTGCTCGGCCCGAGCGGCTGCGGGAAGTCGACGCTGCTGCGCCTCGTCGCGGGCCTCGACGCCGCGCGGCAAGGCACGATCGCGCAGGACGGCGTGCCGATCGAGCAACCCGATCCGTCGCGCATCGTCGTGTTCCAGGACCCGACGCTGTACCCGTGGCGGCGCGTGCGTGCGAACGTCGCGCTCGGCCTCGAGGCACGCGGCGTGGCGCGCGCGTCGCAGCATCGCGTCGACGATGCGCTCGCGCGCGTCGGGCTGCAGGAATTCGCGAACGTGTTCCCCCATCAGTTGTCCGGCGGGATGGCGCAGCGGGTCGCGCTGGCCCGCGCGCTCGTCAACGATCCGCGCCTGCTGATTCTCGACGAGCCGCTCGGCAAGCTCGATTCGCTGACGCGGCTCACGATGCAGGCCGAGCTCACCGGGCTGTGGCAACGCGACGGCTTCTCCGCGCTGCTCGTCACGCACGATGTCGAGGAAGCGCTGTTCCTCGCGCAGCGCGTGATCGTGTTCGGGCCGCGCCCCGCGCGGATCGTCGCCGAGTTGCACGTCGACCTGCCCTATCCGCGCCATCGCGGCGACCCGCGCCTCGCCGAACTGCGTCACGACGCGCTGCGGCATCTCGGGCTCGATGCGAGCTGGTAGATGCGCGGTACCGTTCGACGAAGGGCCGCCGCGCGGCGCGGCCGTAGCCGATGAACGCGCCGACGTTCGCCGACTGGGCGCTCCTGTTTCTGCAAGGGCTGTATCGCGCGCAAATCGCGCTGGCGCGCGTGCTGCATGCGATCGGGCTGACGGGCGACGCCGACGGTCAAGCCGCGTGGCCGTGGGCCCATCGCATCGCGCTCGAAACGCTGCGCATCGACGCGGGACTCACGCGGCAGCTCGCGTTCGCCGGGGCGGCGACGGTGCTGGCGGTCGTGCTCGCGGGCATCGCACTCGCTTCGCGCAAGTGGCGTGTCGTATCGGCAGTCGCCGCGCTTGCCGTTGCATGGTTCGCGCCGTGGCCGCCGTCGTCACTGTGGCTCTCGCCTGCCGTACCGACGAGTTTCCAGCGCGATCCCGCGCCGTTTTCCGTATCGAACGTGATGCGCGGCGCGCATCTGTATGCGCAGCACTGCGCGGCGTGCCACGGCGCGGACGGACGCGGCGAAGGACCGCTCGCGGCCGCGCTCCCGCACTGGCCGCCGACTTTCGCCGGCGCGCTGCTCGCCCGGCGTCTCGACGGCGAGCTGTTCTGGCGCGTGCGCCACGGCACGCGCGACGAACACGGCGCGTCGACGATGCCCGGCTTCGCCGCGACGCTCGGCCCCGAGGACACCTGGGCCGTGCTCGACTACCTGAAAGCGCTCGCCGCGGGCAGCGGCGCGCAGGCGGAAGGCGCGTGGCCCCTGCCGGTCCCGCTGCCGGCGCTCGACGTGCGCTGCGGCGCCGCCGCGCCCCAGCCGCTCGAACGCTGGCGCGACGGCCAGCGCGTGCGCGTCGTCGCGCTCGCGCCGGGCGCGACGCCGCCGCCAGAAGACGCGCGCTGGCAAACCTTGCTCGTCACGGCACGCGGCGCGCCCGTGGCACTGGCAACCGGCGCCGCGCGAGCCGATTGCGTCGCGTCGACGCCCGACGCGTGGCGCGCCTTCGCGACGATCGCCGGCGTGGCGCCCGACGCGCTCGCCGGCACGCAACTGCTCGCCGATCGGCGCGGCTGGCTGCGGGCGCGCGCGTTGCCGGGCAGCGCCGGCTGGTCGGATGCCGACCTGCTGTGCCGCTCGGACGCCATCGCACGACCGGCCGTGCCGGCAGCGACCGGCGATCCGCTGACCGCGCTGCTGCTGCGCGTCGACACCGAACCCGTACGCGATGTGCAGGCCGGGCTTCCGCATTGAATGAACCCCTGAACTTCTCTTCCGACCGAGCTTCACGATGAATCCGACCCGACGCCATTTCCTCGCACAGGCGAGCGCCCTCGCCACGATCGCCGCGGCCCCGGCTGCCCTGCACGCGCAATCGGGCTCGCGGCCGCTGCTGCGCGCCGGCGACCAGAAAGGCGGGCTGCGCGCGCTGCTCGAAGCGGCCGGCGAACTGAACGGCCTGGCGTACGACATCGCGTGGACCGAGTTCCCGGCCGCCGCGCCGCTCGCCGAAGCGCTGAACGCGGCCGCCGTCGACTGCGGCCCGATCGGCGATGCACCGGTGATCTTCGCGCTCGCATCGGGCGCACGCATCAAGGTGATCGGCGCGAACCGTTCCGACCCGTACGGCACGGCGGTGCTCGTGCAACCCGACGCGACGCTGAAAGGCGCGGCCGACCTGAAGGGCAAACGCATCGGCACCACGCGCGGCTCGATCGGCCATTTCGTCACGCTGAAGGCGCTCGATGCAGCCGGCCTGCCGCCCGACGCCGTGTCGTTCCGCTTCCTGCCGCCGGCCGACACGATGCTGGCGCTCGCAACCGGTTCGATCGACGCGTGGGCGACCTGGGAACCCTATACCGCGCTCGCCGAAACGAGCGGCCGCGCGCGCGTGCTCGTCAATGGCCGCGGACTGTGGTCGGGCCTCAGCTACCTCGCGGCGACCGACGCGGCGATCGCGGCGAAGCGCGACGTGCTGCACGATTTCCTGCGGCGCGTCGTCCGCGCGCAGACCTGGTCGTACCGCCATGTCGATGCGTATTCCGCCGCACTCGCGCGCATCATCGGCATTCCGCCGGCGGCCGCGAAGCTGCAGTTCGAGCGCCGCAACACGCGCTGGCTGCCGATCGACGCGACGGTCATCGCGGAGCAACAACGCACGGCCGACTTCTATCTGAAAGCGGGACTGCTGCGCCAGCCGCTCGACGTGCGCACGACGTTCGACTCCGGCTTCCCGCTCGCATGACCGGCCGCGCGACGGCGCGCACCAAACGGCTGCGGCATGATCTGGCACAATCGCAGTCTCGCCATTCGCCTCCAGCCAGCGTCATGCCAGCCATCGCCGAACTCTTCGTCTACCCGATCAAATCCTGCGCCGGCATCGCGTTGTCGCGCGCGCAACTGCTCGAAACGGGCCTCGCGTACGACCGCCACTGGCTGATCACGGATCCGCAAGGACGGATGCTCACGCAGCGCACGCACCCGCGTCTCGCGCTGATCCGCCCGACGCTCGAGCACGATGCGCTCGTGCTGAACGCGCCGGGCATGCCGGAAATCCGCACGCCGCTCGACGGCGATGCGACGCCCGCCAACCCGAAGATGGCCGCGACCGTATGGCGCGACACCGTCGACGCGATCGACACGGGCGCCGAAACGGCCGCGTGGTTCACCGAATTCCTCGGCTTGCCGACGAAGCTCGTGCGCTTCGGCGCCGACGCCCGCCGCGGCTGCGACCGCGATTGGACCAGCGACATCGATACGCATACGCAGTTCGCGGATGCGTATCCGCTGCTCGTGATCGGCCAGGCGTCGCTCGACGACCTGAACGCGCGGCTCACGGCGAAAGGCGCGCCGGCGATTCCGATGAACCGCTTCCGGCCGAACATCGTCGTGTCGGATCTCGACGCGTACGAAGAGGATTTCGTCGAGCACCTCGACGCCCGCGGTGAGACGCCAGTGCGGCTGCGCCTCGTGAAGCTGTGCACGCGCTGCCCGATGCCGACGATCGACCAGGTGAGCGGCGCGCCGAATCCGCAATGGCCACACGAGCCGACCGACACGATGCAGACCTATCGCGCGAACCCGAACTACGGCGGTGCGCTGACGTTCGGCATCAATGCGATCGTCGTCGAAGGCGCGGGCACGTGGCTCGAAGTCGGCCAGTCGCTGGAAGCGGAGATCGGGTTCGGCGATTGAGCCGGGCGCGCGGAACCGCTCGCCCCCTTTCACTGCCGGGAAGCCGCGACTCTCGGCCACCGCTTCCCGCATAGCTGATCGCCATCACGCAACGCGCGGCGCGGCGTCGTTCGCCGCCGGCAGCCAGATCGTCACGACCAACCCGCCACCGGCCGCATCGGCCAGCGTCACGCTGCCCTGATGCACGCGTGCGATCTCGCGCACGATCGACAGCCCGAGCCCCGTCCCTTCGACCGTCTGCGTCTTGCTGCCGCGATGGAAGCGCTCGAACACCGCGTCGCGTTCGTCCGCCGGAATGCCCGGCCCGTTGTCGATGACGTCGAGCCGCGCATGCTCGCCATCGCGCGATACGCGCACCGTGATCACCGCGCGGTCGCCCGCATAACGGATCGCGTTGTCGATCAGGTTGCCGATCATCTCGCCGAGCAGGTCGGACTGCCCGTGCACGTCGATATCGGCCTCGTGCTCGAAACCGAGATCGATGTCGCGCGCGCGGGCGACCGGCGACCAGTCGAGCGTCACGCTGCGCGCGAGCCGGTGCAGCGCGACCGGCTTGTGCGCGACCGCATGGCCGCTGTCCGAATCGAGCCGCGACAGCGACAGCAGTTGCTGCACGATCTTCGCGGCCTGCCGCACCGCACCGTTCGCACGCCGCAGGTGCCCGTTCGCGCGCGGCTGCTCGTCGGGCCGCAACGCGAGCTCGACACCGGCCTGCACGGCCGCGAGCGGCGTCTTCAGTTGATGGGCCGCGTCCGCGAAGAAGCGGCGCCGCGCGACCTGCATCCGCTGCGTGCGGCCGATGTACTGGTTGATCGACTCGACGAGCGGCGCGAGTTCGCTCGGCACCGCGCCGGTATCGAGCGGCGTCGTATCGTCCTCGCTGCGCGCGGCGACCGTCGCCGACAGCCGGTTCAGCGGCCGCAGCCCGCGCCCGACGCCGAGCCACACGATGCCGAGCGCCAGCACGACGAGCAATCCTTCCTGCAGCAGCGACCCCACCAGGATCTCGCGCGCGAGCGCCTGGCGCGCCTCGATCGTCTCGCCGACCATCACCCACACGATGCGCGACTGCGCGGTCGGCACGTCGTGCACCGGGATGCGCAGCGCGGCCATCCGCAACTGCTCGCCGCGATAGACGACGTCGTAGTAACGCGTGACGAACAACGCGCCGTCGCCTGCGTCGCGCCCTTGCGGCAGCGGCAGGTCCGGGTAGCCGGTGATCGTGTGGCCGTTGTCCTCGCGGATCAGGTAGTAGACCTTGCCGCCGTCGCTCGACTCGAGCATTTCGAGCGCGAGATATGGCAGGTCGACCTCGATCTCGCCGTCGTTGAGCCGCACGCCTTCGCGGATCGACTTCAGCGACGACGACAGCGTGCGGTCGAACGCGACGTGCGCGGCGCTCATCGCGCGCTGGTACGTGAGCCACGAGTCGAGCGCGAGCAGCCCGAGCAGCGGCAGCAGCAGCCACAGCGCGACCTGGGTGCGCAGGTTCGTGCGGGTCACTCGGCCTCCTGCCAGGCGGGCCCATGGGGCATGGCGGAACATGCACCCCGCACCACTCGGCGCCCGCGCGGCCGGCCGTGAAGGGCGTGCGTGTCGTTGGCGGGCCGCGAACGTGTCGATCCGGCATGGCGCGTCAACGTGCCCACCCGTTCCGCGCAAAGATCGTGAGCGCTGCGGCGGCTCATTCAGCCGTCTCCGCCTTCGCTTCCAGCAGATAACCGAGCCCCCGCAGCGTGACGATCGCGATGCCCGTGTTCTCGAGCTTCTTGCGCAGCCGGTACACGTAGATCTCGATCGCGTCGGCGTTCACCGACTCGTCGAGCCCGAAGATCTTCTCCGACAGCGTTTCCTTGTTGATCGCGCGGCCGTTGCGCAGGATCAGCACCTCGAGCACCGAGCGCTCGCGCGGCGTGAGCGACAACGGCTCACCCGCAAGCTGGAAGCTGCGGTCGATACTGTCGTACGAAAGCGGCCCGCATTCGACCCGCGAATGCTCGTGGCCGAGGCTGCGGCGGATCAGCGCGCGGGCGCGTGCCTCCAGTTCGGTCAGTTCGAACGGCTTCGCCAGATAGTCGTCGGCGCCGAGATCGAGCCCCTTCACGCGATCCTCGACCGATCCGTGCGCGGTCAGGATCAGCACCGGCACCGGATTGCGGCGCGCGCGCAGCCGCCGCAGCACTTCCAGCCCGTCGAGCTTCGGCAGCCCGAGGTCGAGAATCACCAGCGCGTAATCCTGCGTGCGCAGCACGTGGTCGGCCGCCTCGCCGTCCGCCATGTGGTCGACTGCGAAGCGCGCCGCGCTCAGCGCATCGTTCAGCGACTGGGCGAGGTTCGGATTGTCTTCGACGAGCAGCACACGCATGGGGATTCCGTAAGATCAGCGACAGGCCGCTACATTACATGATCCTTTCCATCGCGACGCCTCGCGGAAACACGGGTTGCGCCGCCCGTGCGGGCGCGCGTCGGCCGGCGCGCCGTCCGTCGCTCAGCGCTCGGCGGCGGGACGATTCCGCGTGGCGAAGCACGAACCGTCGTCTGCCCGGCGCGGCTCGCGCAGGCCGACCGCCACCGCCAGGAATGCGGCGCTCGCGCCGGCCGTGACGACGATCATCGGGCGCGCGGTGCCGTCCGACAGCCATGCCAGCACGCCGCCGCACGCGGCCGTGATCGCCATCTGGATAAAGAAGAACAGCCCGGACGCCGTCCCGGCGATCGTCGTATACGGCTGCATCACCGCGAACTGGCAGGCCGGAATCGCGATCCCGACGGCGATCATCACGAAGAACATCGGGACGACTAGCGCCGCGACCGCCGTCGGCGCGATCGCACCGCCGATCCACAGCACGGCGGCGCTGGCCAGATTGACGCCCGCCGCCGCCGCAATGACCGAATCGGCCTTCCAGCGCGTGCCGGTCCGCGCGAACAGGTTCGAACCGATCAGGTAGCCGAGCACGGTCAGGCCGAAGATCGCCGCATACACCGGGCCCGATACGCCGCGCTGCCGCTGGAACAGCGTCGACGATTCCGCGATGAACGGGTAGTACGTGCAGTAAGCGAAACTGATGGCGAGCGAGTAGCGCAGGAAACTGCGCTCGCGCAGCAGGCCCGCGTACGTCCGCAGAAGCCCCGCGCCCGATGCTGGCCGTCCGTCGCGTTCGCGCGTCTCCGGCAGGTAGCGCAGCACCATCGCCGTTGCGATCAGCCCGCCCGCCGCCAGCAAACCGAACACGCCGCGCCAGCCGAGCCATTCGGCCACCGCGCTGCCGGCCAGCGGCGCAATCACCGGCGACAGCGCCATGCCGGCCGAGATGCGGCCCAGCATCGTGGCCTGCATCGCCGTCGGGAAGCGCTCGCGCACGATCACCCGCCCGATCACCGTTCCGCTGCAGCCGCCCAACGCCTGGAAGATGCGGGCGGCGACGATCGCCGTGACGGTGGTCGACCACGCGCAGGCAACGCTTGCGACCACGTAGAGGCACAGGCCGCCGAGCAGGACGGGACGGCGGCCATAGCGGTCGGACAACGGCCCCGACGCCAGCATCGACAGCGCGTAGCCGACCATGTACAGGGTGAGCGTGAGCTGCAACTGGGCATCGGTGCCGTGCAGCGCGTCCGCCATCGCCGGCAGCGATGGCAGGTATGCATCGATCGTGACCCGCGGCAGGCACACGACGAGCATCAACAGGAGAGCCAGCCCCACTGGGGTAATGAACGCGTTTTCATGCGGTGAGCTCGTCTCCGGTCGGATTGATGGGGTCGACAGCAATCTAAGGTCAAAGTGATATAAGCTGAAGGGCCATTAAATCCGTGACTGAATAGACCACTATGCCGAGAGGCAAAGCCGCGATTCCGCTTGATCTGCCGTGCCCGGCCGGGCTGTCCGCGGGCAGTCCGCAGTCGAAGCAGGAATGCATCGCCGACGCGCTGCGCGACGCGATCCTGAAACGCCTGTTGCCCGGCGACAGCCCGCTGCCGTCCAGCCGCACGCTTGCCGCGCGCTGGGGCGTCGCCCGGGGGACGGTCGAAGCGGCGTACGACCGGCTGTGCTCCGAGGGCTACATCGCCCGCACGCAAGGGTCGGGGTCGCGGGTATGCGCGGTGGTGCCGGACAGCTATCTGCGCGCGGCCGCGCAATCGCGCGACACCAATGGCTTTCCCCCTTCCGACGCACGCCCCGCGCCAGTGCGCCCGACCGACGACGTCGCGCCGGAACAAGGCGTGCGCCCGGGCGTCCCGTTCGTCGCGCGGCTTGCTGATCCCGGCCTGCTGCCGATGCAGCAATGGAAGAAGGCGCTCGGGGCCAGCCTGCTTGCCGCGACCGCGCACGACCTCGGTGCCACGCCGGCGCAAGGCGTCGAAAGCCTGCGCGACGAAATCGCCGCCTACCTGCGCGAATACCGCGGCATCCCGTGCGACGCCGGCGACATCTTCATCACGACCGGCATCCGCCATTCGATCGACCTCGTCGCGCGCACGCTGCTCGCGCCCGGCTCGACAGTGCTGATGGAGGATCCCGGCTATGCGTCGGCGTGGCAGATCTTCACGATCGCGGGCGCGACCGTGATCGACGTGCCGGTCGATCGGGAAGGCATCGACACTGCGTCGCTGGACCGCTATCCCGAGGCGCGCGCGGCGTACGTGACGCCTGCCCATCAGGCGCCGCTCGGCGTGACGATGTCGGTGTCGCGCCGGCTCGAACTGCTCGACTGGGCGCAGCGCACCCGCGCATGGATCATCGAGGACGACTACGACGGCGAATTCAGCTACCAGACCGCGCCGCTGCCCGCGCTGAAATCACTCGACGCGTGCGATCGCGTGATCTACTGCGGCTCGTTCAACAAGACGCTGTTCTCGGGGTTGCGGATCGGCTTCATGGTCGTGCCCGCGAAACTGCGGCCGGCGCTGTCGGCCGTGTGGCATGCGACCGCGCGCTCGGTCGGCGTGGCGCCGCAGCTGGCGCTGGCCCGCTTCATCGCGCACGGCGATTTTGCGAAGCACCTGCGCGCCGCGCGTCACGCGTACCGCCAGCGGCGCGACCTCGTGCTCGACCAGCTGGCGAAACACGCGGGCGGGCGGTACACGGTGTCCGGCGAGCACGCGGGCTTTCATTTCGTGCTGTGGCTGCCGCCCGGGATGGACGACGCGACGTACGTCGCGCAAGCCCAGGCGGACGGCGTCGAATTGCAGCCGATCCGCGGATTCTGTCGAAGCGCCCGGTGCGAAGCGGGCGTGGTCGTCGGGTATTCCGCGCTGACGGCCGCGCACGCGCGGCATGGCGGCCGGCTGCTCGGCAAGCTGCTCGCGCAACCCGCATAGTCCTCGCCTGTCATCGTTGCCGCGCCCCGCGGCAACCCGCCGCTCTCCCTTGTCCAGCCGTGCCGCGCGCTGCGAAACGCGCTGCCGCCGCCGCTTCGACCTCGGGAAATCCATGACACGAACGACACGATTGTGAACAGAAATGAAAGCGGGCTGAAAGTGCGCCGCAATTAACATCCGCTCCACTCGAACAACACCTAGACGTAACTGGAGGAAGACATGCCGTTTGCACCGAAGCACCTCGCCGCCGCGCTGGCGGTCGTTCTGGGCACTGCCGCCGGCAGCGCCGCCGCGCAGGTTCCGGCCGGGTATCCGGGGAGCTACCAGAGCGTCATCGACGCCGCGAAGAAGGAAGGCAAGCTGATCGTCTACTCGACGACCGACACGGGCCTCGTGCGCCCGCTGATCAAGGACTTCGAAAGCCTGTACGGCGTGAAGGTCGAGTACAACGACATGAACAGCACCGAGCTGTACAACCGCTACATCAGCGAGAACGCGGCGAGCAGCACCAGCGCCGACGTGCTGTGGAGCTCGGCGATGGACCTGCAGGTCAAGCTCGTCAACGACGGCCTGATGGCGTCGTACGATTCCCCCGAAAGCGCGAACCTGCCGCAATGGGCGCAGTACCAGAAGCAGGCCTACGGCACGACGTTCGAGCCGCTCGCGATCGTCTACAACAAGCGCCTGATCCCCGAGAACGAAGTGCCGAAGACGCGCGCCGAGCTGATCAAGCTGCTCGCGTCGCAACCGGACAAGTTCAAGGGCAAGCTCACGACGTACGACGTCGAGAAATCCGGCGTCGGCTTCAACGCGCTGACGCAGGACGCGCACCTGAACGAGAAGGTCACGTGGGAACTCGTGAAGGCGATCGGCGCGACCGGCCCGAAGCTGCAGTCGAGCACCGGCGCGATGATGGAGCGCATCTCGTCGGGCGAGAACCTGATCGGCTACAACATCTTCGGATCGTACGCGTACGCGAAGGCAAAGAAGGACAAGTCGATCGGCTACGTGTTTCCGAAGGACTACACACAGATCGTGAGCCGCCTCACCACCATCTCGAAGAAGGCGAAGAATCCGAACGCCGCGAAGCTGTGGGTCGACTACCTGCTGTCGAAACGCGGCCAGACGCTGATCGCGAACCAGGCCAACCTGTACGCGATCCGCACGGACGTGACCGGCGAAACGTCGGCCGCGGGCCTCACGAAGGAACTCGGCGATTCGCTGAAGCCGATCCAGATCGGCACCGGCCTGCTCGTCTATCTGGACCAGTCGAAGCGGCTCGCGTTCCTGAAGCAATGGCAGCAGGCGATCAAGGGCTGATCCGCTGATCCACTGACCGGCTTCGGCCGGCCAATGGCCGCCCGCCACGTCGCGCGGGCGGCCCCTTCCCCATACCGACTTCCTAGAGGCGGCCATCCGGATGGCCGCAGGGGCGAACTCATGCTTTCAACCAGCACACGCGGATCGGTGCCTGCCGTTCCGCACGCCACCGGCCCGCGCGACGCGATTCCCGCGCTACCGGTCAGCAGCCTGCAGCCGCTCGCCGGCATGCTGCGCTGGATCGTCGTCGCGGTACTGACCATCGCGGTCGCGCTGCCGCTCGGCTTCATCCTGTTCCAGAGCCTGCTGTCCGCACCGTTCTTCGATGCGAACAAGACGCTCGGCATCGAAGGCTTCCGTTTCGTCTTCAGCGACCCCGATTTCTGGTCGGCCGTGAAGAACTCGTTCATCATCGCCGGCGGGATGCTGTTCATCTCGATCCCGCTCGGCGGCATCCTCGCGTTCCTGATGGTGCGCACCGACTTGCCCGGCCGCCGCTGGCTCGAACCGCTGCTGCTCACGCCGGTGTTCGTGTCGCCGATGGTGCTCGCGTTCGGCTACGTGGTCGCGGCCGGCCCGGTCGGCTTCTACTCGGTGTGGTTCAAGGCACTGTTCGGGGTGCAAAGCGTGCCCTGGAACGTGTACTCCGTCTTCGCGATCACTATGATCGTCGGCCTCACGCACGTGCCGCACGTGTACCTGTACTCGTCGGCCGCGCTGCGCAACCTCGGCTCGGACGTCGAGGAAGCCGCGCGCGTGACGGGCGCCCGCCCGTTCCGCGTCGCGCTCGACGTGAGCCTGCCGATGACGATGCCCGCGCTGCTGTTCGCCGGCGTGCTGGTGTTCTTCCTCGGCTTCGAGGTGTTCGGGCTGCCGCTCGTGCTCGGCGATCCGGAAGGCCATCTCGTGCTCGCGACCTACCTGTACAAGCTGACCAACAAGCTCGGCGTGCCGTCGTATCACCTGATGGCCGCGGTCGCGGTGTGCATCGTCGCGATCACGTTCCCGCTCGTGCTGCTGCAGCGCCGCCTGCTGAAGACCGCGAACCGCTTCGTCACCGTGAAGGGCAAGGCCGGCCGCGCGACCGTGCTGCCGCTCGGCGTATGGCGCTGGGTCGCGCTCGCGATCGTCGCGCTGTGGCTGATGCTGACCGTGATCGTGCCGATCTCGGGCATCGTGCTGCGCGCGTTCGTGACCAACTGGGGCGAAGGCGTCGCGCTCGCCGAGGTGCTCACGCTGTCGAACTTCATCGAACTGTTCGAGCAGGACAACCTGGTGCGCGCGATCGTCAATACGCTCGGCATCGGCGTGATCGGCGGCGCGCTCGCGATCGGCTTCTACTCGCTGGTCGCGTTCGCCGGCCACCGCCGCCCCGATTGGGCGACCAAGCTGCTCGACTACCTCGTGCTGCTGCCGCGCGCGGTGCCTGGCCTGCTCGCCGGTCTCGCGTTCCTGTGGATCTTCCTGTTCGTCCCGGGCCTGCGCGAGCTGAAGAACTCGATGTGGAGCATCTGGATCGCGTACACGGTCGTGTGGCTCGCGTACGGGATGCGGCTCATCCAGAGCGCGCTGCTGCAGGTGGGCCCCGAGCTCGAGGAAGCCGGCCGCAGCGTCGGCGCGACGCGCAGCCGCGTGTCGCTCGACGTGACGCTGCCGCTCGTGCGTTTCGGCCTGCTCGCCGCGTGGCTCCTGATCTTCATGATCTTCGAGCGCGAATACTCGACGGCCGTCTACCTGCTGTCGCCCGGCACCGAAGTGATCGGCGCGCTGCTCGTGTCGCTGTGGGCGACCGGCGCCGTCGACCAGGTCGCCGCGCTTTCTGTCATCAACATTGCGATGGTCGGCGCCGGTCTCGGCGTGGCCCTGCGTTTCGGAGTGAAACTTCATGGATAAGCTCATCGTCGACGACCTGCACCTCAGCTACGGCACCAATCCGATCCTCAAGGGCGTGTCGTTCGAACTGAAGGCCGGCGAAGTCGTGTGCCTGCTCGGCGCGTCGGGCAGCGGCAAGACCACGCTGCTGCGCGCGGTGGCCGGCCTCGAACAGCCGTCCGACGGCCGCATCCAGCTCGACGACCGCGTGTTCTTCGACGGCGCGCAGCGTGTCGACCTGCCCGTCGAGCAGCGCTCGCTCGGCCTCGTGTTCCAGTCGTATGCGCTGTGGCCGCACCGCACCGTCGCCGACAACGTCGGCTACGGGCTGAAGCTGCGCCGCGTCGCCCCGGCCGAACAGAAGCGCCGCGTGCAGAGCGCGCTCGACCAGCTCGGCCTCGGCCATCTCGCGGAACGCTTTCCGCATCAGCTGTCGGGCGGCCAGCAGCAGCGCGTCGCGATTGCGCGCGCGCTCGTCTACAACCCGCCGGTGATCCTGCTCGACGAGCCGCTGTCGAACCTCGACGCGAAGCTGCGCGAGGAAGCGCGCGCATGGCTGCGCGAGCTGATCGTATCGCTCGGGCTGTCGGCCCTGTGCGTGACGCACGACCAGACCGAAGCGATGGCGATGTCCGACCGCATCCTGCTGCTGCGCAACGGCCGCATCGAGCAGGAAGGCACGCCGGCCGAGCTGTACGGCGCGCCGCGCTCGCTGTACACGGCCGAGTTCATGGGCAGCAACAACCGGATCGACGCGCGCGTCGCGGCCATTGACGGCGAACGCGTGACGCTCGCCGGCGACGGCTGGGAACTGCAGGCGCTCGCCCGCGACACCTTCGCGCCGGGCCAGGACGCGCAGGCCGTGATCCGCCTCGAGCGTGTGCAGGTCGCTGACGGCCCGGGTGCGAACCGGCTGCAGGCCGACCTCGTCACGTCGATGTATCTCGGCGACCGCTGGGAATACCTGTTCCATTGCGGCGAAATGCGCCTGCGCGCATTCGGTCACGTGCCGCGTGCAGCGGGCAAGCACTGGATCGAATTCCCGGCCAACGACTGCTGGGCGTTCGCGAAAGCGGGCTGACCCCGTCGCGGCGGCCCACGCGCCGCCGCGCATGCATTCGCGCACACATCCCTTCGCGACCGCATCGGCGCGACGCGTACCCGTTTTCTGTTTCAACCCGCCCACAAAAACCAAGGAGACACCGTCAAAATGAAGTCACGCGCAGAACGTTCGATTCGAACAGTAGTCCTCACCGGTTCGGCCGCGGCAGTCTGTATCGCCGTGCCGGCCGCGCACGCGCAGTCGTCGGTCACGATCTACGGGATCATGGACGCCGGCATCGAGTTCGCCAATCACGCGGCGCCGGAAGGCGGCAATTCCGTCAAGCTCAAGTCGGGCAACAAGAACACGTCGCGCTGGGGCTTGCGCGGCGTCGAGGATCTCGGCGGCGGGCTGAAGGCGGTGTTCCGGCTGGAAAGCGGGATCGACCTCGCAAACGGCGCGTCCGACGACGGCCCCGACTCGATCTTCGCGCGCCGCGCGACGGTCGGCCTGAAAAGCAAATGGGGCGAACTGACGCTCGGCCGCAACTTCACCGTCACGTACGACTACATGATGCCGTTCGACCCGATGGGTTATTCGCAGAACTACTCGTGGGCCTCGTCGTCGATGGCGACCGGCGGTCGCAAGGACGGCATGTTCACGCGCTCGTCGAATGCGGTGCGCTACGACGGTGAATTCAGCGGCTTCAAGTTCGGCGCGTTGTACGGCTTCGGCAACGTGCCGGGCAGCATGAAGACCAGCTCGAAATACGACTTCGCGGCCGGCTACGAAACAGGCCCGTTCGCCGCGGTGGTCGCGTTCGACCGGCAGAACGGCGCGGCCGACAGCGTCACGCCGGCCGATGCGGTCAACTATATCCAGGGGATTCATGCCGGCCTGAGCTACGACTTCGGCAACCTGAAGACGATGGCCGGCTATCGCAACTACAAGCGCACGTATCGCACGAGCGCCGCGAACCAGTTGAGCGACATGTACTGGGTCGGCGGCTCGTATCAGTTCACGCCGACGTTCTCGCTGATCGGCGCCGTGTATCACCAGAACATCAAGGGCGGCACCGATGCCGATCCGACGCTCGTGTCGATGCGCGCGCAATACGCGCTGTCGAAGCGCACGGTGCTGTACGCAGCCGGTGCGTTTGCGATCGGGCAGCATGGGCAGAAGGTCGGTGTATCGCGCGATGTCAACGGGTACGGCACCACGCAGGTCGGAGTGACGGCCGGGATTCAGCAGCGGTTCTGAGGCTGATACGGCGGGTGGCGGCGCGCGCGTTGCGCCGCCCGTTCGCTCGCGACGGGCCACCGTACGCTTGGCTGTTGCACGAAGCGTGCTCGCCGGACCCATCGGTATCGTGAAGAGATCACGTGCGTACGCGGTGCCCGCCGTGCGTTCGGCCACGCGGTGCACCGCCGCTTCTTCATCTGCCCTCGCCCATCGTGAACACCGATCGCACGAGGCTGCTCGTATCGCCCCAATGCACGCCGACGTCCGCCAGCGGCACCGCCCGCGTCTCGATTGTCAGGCCAGCTGGCCCGGCCGCGTCGAACACGCCGCGCACCGACGCCAGCAGGCGCGGCAGCGACACACTGCCGAGGCCGCTACCCATCAGCTCGATCGCGGTCGCGCGCAGCACCGCGCCCGGCAACAGCACATCCGCGCCGCCGATCGAGCCGATCTGCACGAAGCGCAGCCGGCGGCCTTCGGGCGTTGCCTTCGCCGCAGCAACCAGCAGCGTCTGCGCGCTGGCACCCCACAAATAGTCGAGCACAACGTCGACGCCTGCGCGGAAGTGTGGCTCGAGCGCACGCGCCAAATGCGCGTCGTCCTGCTGCAGCGACACGACGGCATCCGCGCCCGCGTTCAGCAATGCCTGCAACGCGGCCGCGTTGCGGCCAGTCGCGATCACCTTCGCGGCGCCGAGATGCTTCGCGATCCGCACCGCCAGCCGCCCCGACGTACCCGTCGCGCCGTTGACGAGCACCGTCTCGCCCGCGACGAGCCGGGCGCGCTCGGTCAGCGCGGCCCACGACGACATCCCGGGAATCGCGATCGCCGCGGCCGTGAAGTCGTCGAGCGCGTCGGGCAACGGCACGCACCGCGCATCGGGCACGATCGTGCGCTCGGCCATCGCGCCGAACGGTGCGGGCGCGCCGAAGAAATAGACGCGCTGACCGTCGTCGAGGCGGCCCACGCCGTCGACGCCGACTACGAACGGATAACGCCCGTCCGACGAGTAATGCGTGCCGGACGCCCGCCCCTGCGCGATCCGGCTCAGCGCGGACGCCGTCACGTCGATCAGGCGATGGCCCGGCATCGCGCGCGGTGCTTCGAAATCCATATGGACGGGACGCTCGCCGGCGCCCGTTACGACTGCTGCTTTCATGGTGACTCCTTGAATCGGGATACTCGATCGACAGTTCCGGCGCGTGTCAATGCGCTTCGAGCCACGCGCGCAGCGCGGGATCGCGTACGTCCAGCACGTCGAACAGGCCAAGTGCGCGCAACGCGGGCAACGCGTCGATCGTGTCGGCTTCCGCGCGCGCCCGGTCGGCAGGCGCGGCGTTCGGGTCGGTCAGCACTCGCGCGTTGACCAGGAACGCGCCGACGGTGCCCTTGCGGATCGTCGTTCCGTCGGCCTCGATCCGGTCGGCATGGTCGGGAAGCATCTGTTCGGCTCGCATCGTGTCGTACTCCGGTTGTCATCGATGGATGCAGTGTAGGCGTGCGAATTCGGCCGATCTCCGGTATAACGGCCATTCGATACCGCTATCCGGCCATGTCCGATCCCCTCCTGCCCGCCCGATTCGTCACGTCCGACGACGGTCCGTTCGTCGTCGCGGCTGTCCTGTCGCAACGCGATCCTCGCGTGACGCCACCCCACTCGCACGCGCGCGGCCAGCTCGTCGGCGCGCTGAGCGGGCTGCTGACGATCGGTCTCGACGATCAGGACTGGGTCGTGCCGGCGATCCATGCAATCTGGATTCCGCCGCATTGCCGGCATTCGCTGCGCTCGTTCGGACCGATTTCCGGCTGGTCGGCGTTCGTTGCCGAAGCACGCTGCGCGGCGCTGCCGGATACGCCGCGCGCGATCCGCACGACGCCGCTGCTGCGCGAGGCCGTGCAGCGGGCGGCGAGTTGGGAGGGTTCGGCGCTGGATGCCGCTCGGACGCGGATCGCCGACGTGATCCTCGATGAAATCGCGTCATCGGAAATCGAGGCGCTGGGGCTGGTGCGGCCGCAAGATCCGCGGCTGATGAAGATCACCGATGCGCTTGCCGCCGATCTAGCGGACAACCGGCGGCTGGAGGAATGGGCCGAATGGGCCGGCATCAGCGCGAGGACGATGAGCCGCCGCTTCGTCGCGGAGACAGGGCTGACGTTCGCGCAGTGGCGTCAGCAGGCCAGGCTGCTGCGGGCGCTGGAGCGCATTGCCGACGGCGTGCCGGTGACGACGATCGCGCTCGATCTCGGGTACGACAACGTGAGCGCGTTCATCGACATGTTCCGGCGCGCGTTGGGGACGACGCCGGGGAGGTATATGGAAACAGGGCGCCGTGGAGAGGAATGAGCGTGGCGACCTGCAGATGCGAATCCGCCGTGCGGAAGGCTCGCGCCCGGTAGACGGAACACGCCAGCCTCTGCCATCGGGTCAATACGTCCCGTCGCCCTTCTTCACGGCCGCTTCCCCCTCCCCCTTGAACAGCGCAGCCAACCGCTCCGCGCCCCTTGCCAGCAGTGTCGTATCCACCCCGACCGCGACGAACAACGCCCCCGCCTCCAGATAGCGCCGCGCAGCCGCCTCATCGGCGCTCAAAATCCCCGGCGCCTTGCCGGCCGCCTTGATCGTCCGGATCGCGCCGTCAATTGCCGCCTGCACATCCGGATGCCCCGGATTGCCGAGATGCCCGAGATCAGCAGCGAGATCCGCCGGCCCGATGAACACGCCGTCCACACCTTCGACCCGCGCAATCGCATCGATCGCGTCGAGTCCCGCCCGCGTCTCGACCTGCACGAGCACGGCCATCTCGTCGTTCGCGCGATGCAGGTAGTCACCGACGCGATTCCACCGCGACGCACGCGCCAGCGCGCTGCCGACACCTCGAATGCCATGCGGCGGATAACGCGTCGCCGCCACCGCCGCGCGCGCCTCGTCGGCGCTCTGCACCATCGGCACCAGCAACGTCTGCGCGCCGAGGTCGAGCACCTGCTTGACGATCACCGGATCGTTCCACGGCACGCGCACGACCGGATGCGATGGATACGGCGCGATCGCCTGAAGTTGCGCGAGAATCGTCGGCACCGTGTTCGGCGCATGCTCGCCGTCGATCAGCAGCCAGTCGAAACCGGCGCCCGCAACCACCTCGGCGCTGTACGGATTCGCGAGCCCGAGCCACAGCCCGATCTGCGCGTCGCCACACGCGAGCGCGGCCTTGAATACATTCGAAGGAATCTGCATCGCTCGCTCACCTCATTCGAAGTAGCACTGGATCGTCCCGAGCGGGCCGTAGTCGACGCTGAACGTGTCGCCCGGCCGCGCCGCGCACGGCCGCGTGAACGAACCGCCGAGCACGATCTGCCCAGGCTCCAGCGCGACATCGAAGCGCGCCAGCCGGTTCGCGAGCCACGCAACGCCGTTCGCCGGATGGTTCAGCACACCAGCCGCAACGCCCGTTTCCTCGACCACGCCATTACGCGACATGATCGCCGCGACCCAGCGCAGGTCGACGTCCTGCGGTTTCACCGGCCGCCCGCCGATCACGACGCCCGCGTTCGCCGCGTTGTCGGCGATCGTGTCGAACACCTTGCGCGGCCGCTTCGTGTCGGGGTCGATCGACTGGCTGCGCGCGTCGATGATCTCGAGCGCCGGCACCACGTAGTCGACTGCGTCGTACACGTCGAAGATCGTGCAGTCCGGGCCGGTGAGCCGCTTGCCGAGCACGAACGCGAGCTCGACCTCGACGCGCGGCACGATGAAGCGGCCGGTGGGAATCGTGCCGCCGTCGGCGAAGAACATGTCGTCGAGCAGCGCGCCGTAGTCCGGCTCGTCGATCTGCGACGTGTTCTGCATCGCCTTCGACGTCAAGCCGATCTTATGGCCCTTCAGCGTGCGGCCTTCCGCGAGCTTGAGGGCGACCCACGTGCGCTGGATCGCGTACGCGTCGTCGATCGTGATGTCGGGATGGTCGAGCGAGATCTGGCGGATCTGCTTGCGCTCGCGCTCGGCGTCGTGCAGACGCTGCGCGAGCTGGTCGATGATGGCGGGTTCGAG
Source organism: Burkholderia sp. AU38729 (assembly GCF_020419725.1). NCBI lineage: Bacteria > Pseudomonadati > Pseudomonadota > Betaproteobacteria > Burkholderiales > Burkholderiaceae > Burkholderia > Burkholderia sp. AU38729. The sequence goes on from NZ_JAIZQO010000002.1 coordinate 260,009, forward strand.
CATGGTCGGATCGGGAATGGGGTTCAGCCGGCCCGCTTGTAGCGGGCATGGATGTTGTTGTGCTTGTACGAGCCGCTTTCGCTGAACTCGGTCAGTTCCATCGACAGCGCCAGATAGCGATTTGCGTACAACTCCGCGAAATGCGCGTTGATCGCGTCGAACAGGGCGTCGCACGCGGCCTTTTTCTGCTCGTCGGTACGGCCCGAGCCGATCTTGAGCGTCACGTGGACGAACGCATCGTCCTCCGTGCCGTCGGCCACGCAATAGTCCTGCAGCTCGATCGCGCGCGAGCGGATGCCGCCCGTCGGGAACACGCCGCCCTGCGCGATCAGCGTGGCGTTGATCGTGCGCAGCAGCGCGGGAATGCGCGCGTCGTCGCGGATGTTCGCGGTGTATTCGACGACGATATGGGGCATGGCGGGTCTCCTGTCGAAGGCGTGGCGCAGCGCTCAGGCGAGCGGAAAGATCGCATTGATCTGCCCGGTGCCCGAACTCGCGAAATAGTCGGTGACGATCTCGACGGGCTTGTCGTAGCGATCCCAGCCGAGCAAGCCGAGCAGCATCGCGGTGTCGTGCATCCCGCCTTCGCCGTGGCAATTCGTGTTGTACTCGGGCAGCATCGCGCAGAAGGTCTTGAAGTCCCCCTGCTTCCACAGCTCGACCACGCGCAGGTCGACCTGCCGGAAGAATTCGCGGCTGATCTCGTGGATCGATTCCTCGGGACTGCCGTTGTCGTTGAATCGGTGCGACAGCGACCCGCTCGCGAGGAACGCGACGTTCGAGTCGCTCTTCTCGATCGCTTCGAGCAGCGCCTCGCCGAAGCGGCGGCTTTCGTCGAGCTGATGCCACATGCACCAGCCGGCGATCGACACGACCTTGAAGTGCTGGTCGGCGTTCATGTAGCGCATCGGCACCAGCGTGCCGTATTCGAGTTCGAGGCTGTCGATCTCGTGCGCGCGGGTCGCGATCCCGCGCTCGGTGGCCGTCTCGGCGATCAGCCGGCCGAGCGCCGGGTTGCCCGGATAGGCGTACTGCATGTCGCGGATGAAATGCGGCAGCTCGTTGCTCGTGTACGTGCCCGAGAACTGCGCATTGCAGTTCACGTGATAGCCGGCGTTGACGAGCCAGTGCACGTCCGACACGACGATCGTGTCGACGCCGAGCGCGCGGCAGCGCTCGCCGATCAGTTGATGGCCGCGGATCGCCGCTTCGCGGCAGCCGTGATGCCTGCCGGGCAGTTCCGACAGGTACATCGACGGCACGTGCGTGATTTTCGCGGCGAGGGACAGTTTGCCCATCGTTCAAGTCTCCGTATGGTTCTTTCGTGCTGCCGTCGCCCGTTACACGCCCCAGCGCGGAATGTGGTGCGAACCCATCGAGATGCACACGTTCTTGATTTCCGCGAACACCTCGAAGCTGTATTCGCCGCCCTCGCGCCCGGTGCCCGACTCCTTCACGCCGCCGAACGGCTGGCGCAGATCCCGCACGTTCTGGCTGTTCACGAACACCATCCCGGCCTCGATGCCGCGTGCGAGGCGATGCACCTTGCCGACATCCTGCGTCCAGATGTACGAGGCAAGCCCGTACGACGTATCGTTCGCGAGCCGCAGCCCTTCTTCCTCGTCCTCGAACGGGATCAGGCACGCGACCGGCCCGAAGATCTCTTCCTGCGCGACACGCATCCGGTTGTCGACGTCGGCCAGCACGGTCGGCCGCACGAAGTTGCCGTTGCGCAGATGGTCGGGCAGGCCCGCCGGCTTGTCCGCGCCGCCCGCGACCACGCGCGCGCCTTCCTGCTCGCCGATGCGGATATAGCCCGTCACCTTCTCCCAGTGCTGGCGCGTGATCATCGCGCCGAGATTCGTGGCGGGATCGGACGGATCGCCGACCACCAGGTTGTTCGCGCGGCGCGCGAATTCCTGCACGAAGCGGTCGTAGATCGTGCGCTGCACGAAAATCCGCGAGCCGGCCGTGCAGCGTTCGCCGTTGATCGAGAAGATCGTGAACAGCGACGCGTCGAGCGCGCGATCGAAATCGGCGTCGTCGAAGATCAGCACCGGCGACTTGCCGCCGAGCTCCATCGAATACTTCTTGAGACCGGCACGCTCCATGATCCGCTTGCCGGTCACCGTGCCGCCGGTAAACGACACCGCACGCACGTCCGGATGGCGCACGAGTGCATCGCCGGCCGTCGCGCCATAACCCTGCACGACGTTGAGCACGCCGGGCGGAATGCCGGCTTCGAGCGCGAGGCGGCCGAGCTGGTCGGCCGTCAGCGGCGACAGTTCCGACATCTTCAGCACGGCCGTGTTGCCGAGCGCGAGACACGGCGCCGTCTTCCACGTCGCGGTCATGAACGGCACGTTCCACGGCGACACCAGCGCACACACGCCGACCGGCTGGTACAGCGTGTAGTTCAGCATCTGGTCGTCGACCGGATAAGTGCGGCCGTTCATCTGCACGCACACTTCCGCGAAGAAGTTGAAGTTCTCGGACGCGCGCGGAATCAGCTGCTTGCTCGTCTGCGCGATCGGCAGGCCGGTGTCCTGCGTCTCCAGCGCCGCGAGCATCGGCACGTTCTTCTCGATCAGCTCGCCGAGCTTGCGCATCAGCTTCGCGCGCTCCTTGGCGGGCATGTTCGCCCATTTCGGGAACGCTTCCTTCGCGGCGCGCACAGCCGCATCGACTTCGGCCTCGCCGCCCGACGCGACGTCGGTGATGACCTCGCCCGTCGCGGGATTCAGCGTCGTGAACGTCTCGCGGCTCTCGACTTCGCGGCCGTCGATCCAGTGCTTGATGGTCATGCTCTCTCCTTGGGCGACGGGCTCAGCCGGCGCGATAGTAGTCTGCTTCGCCGACGATCGTGTTCACGAGCCGGCCAATCCCTTCGATCTCGGTCACGACCTCGTCGCCCGGTTTCGTGTCCGCCAGCCCCTCGGGTGTGCCGGTCAGGATCAGGTCGCCCGGCGAGAGCGTCATGAAGCCGCTGATGTGCTCGATCAGCGCGGGCACGTCGAAAATCATGTCGCGCGTGCTGCCGCGTTGGGTCTCCTGGCCGTTCACCGTCGTGCGCAGCGTCAGGTCGCCCGCATCGCCGATCTCGTCGCGGCTGACGAACCACGGGCCGAGCGGCGTGCAGGTGTCGCGGTTCTTCACGCGCAGGTTCGGGCGGTAGTAGTTCTCGAGATAGTCGCGGATCGCGTAGTCGTTCGCGACCGTATAGCCGGCCACGTAGTCGAGCGCCTGCGCGCGGCTCACGTTGCGCGCGGGCCGGCCGATCACGACGGCCAGTTCGCACTCGTAATGCATGTGGGCGGCATCCGCCGGGCGCACGGTGCGCGACCGGTGGCCGATGAACGTGTTCGGCCCCTTCAGGAAGATCAGCGGCTCGCTCGGCGCCTTGAACGCGAGTTCCTTCGCGTGGTCGGCGTAGTTGAGGCCGAGCGCGAACGTCGTGCGCGGTGCGACGGGCGGCAGCCATTCGACCGCCTCTTCCGCGACGACGCGCCCCGTATCGAGGCGGATCGCACCGTCGCCGGCCGGTTCGGCCGCATGCAGTGCGCCGTTGTAGATCACGCGCGCCGTCTTCATCGTGCTTCCTCCGCGATCAGCGTGTGCCGCAACGTGCCGATGCCGGCGGCCGAAATCTCGATCGTGCTGCCCGCGCGGGCGCGCGGTGCGCCGCCGGCAACGCCGAGCAGCAGGACATCGCCCGCGTCGAAGGACATGAACGCCGTCACGTCGGCGATCAGCTCACGCACGGGCCGAATCAGCGTGGCCGTCGAGGCAGACACGGCCACCTCGCCATCGATCCGCACGGTCAGGCCGATCGCGTCGACCTCGCCCAGCGCAGACGCCGGCACGATGGCCGGGCCCAGCGGGCAGAAACCGTCGCGGCACTTGAAGCGCACGGCCGGACGGTAGTAATCCGGGTGCGGCACCGACACATCGCTTGCGAGCGTGAAGCCGTGCACATAGTCGAGCGCGCGTTCGGCCGGCACGCGCGTCGCGCGGCGAGCAAACACGACGGCCACCGACGCACCGATCTCCAGCGCGTCGACGCCGGCCGGCACGACGACGGCCGCGCCGTCGCTCGCATGCGTGTTGGCGGGCTTGATGTACAGGATCGGCGCCTGCGGCGGGCGGCCGTAAGGCGGTGCGTTAACGGCATCGCCGAGCGCGTCGAGCGCCGCGCGCTCGTTGAGCAGCGCACCGTAGACCGTACCGATGGCGACCGGCAACGGCGGCGCCGCGGCGGTCGTGCAAGACAGCTCCATGCGTCATTCCCCTGCCGCGCGTCGCGGCGCATCGTCAATAGTTAATATCTTAAGTAAACAATCGAACGCTGGCAACCTCGATTACCCTGATACGCGAAATTCACTACCCGCGGCTGTTAAGATTGATGCGTCCCCGTCCTCCGCTCTCCCCGATGAACCGTACGCTCGACCACCGCAACCTGGCCATGCTGCTGCTCGAGGCCCGCGAAACGCTGATGGGTCTGTTTCGCCCCATTCTCAAGGAATTCGCGCTGACCGAACAGCAATGGCGGATCATCCGCGTGCTCGACGGCGAACCGGCGCAGGCGCTCGAAGCGGGACAGATCGCGCGGCGCTGCTGCATCCTGAGCCCGAGCCTGACCGGCGTGCTGGAACGGATGGAGCGCGACGGCCTGATCACGCGCACGCGCGCGCAGGAAGATCAGCGCCGGCTGCTGGTCAGCCTGACACCGCAAAGCAGGAAACTGGTCACGGAAATCGGTCCGCGGATCGACGAGCAGTACCGGCAGCTCGAATCGCGGTTCGGCCAGGACGGCCTCGAAGACATCTACCGCGCGCTCGACCGGCTCATCGAGCTCGGCGGCAACACGTGAAAACGGCGCCCGTTTCCGCCAACCGCGGGAACGGGCGCCGGTGCGGCGCGGGCGATCAGTGCACCGTGCCGCGGATCAGCTCGGTCACGGCCACGCCGCGCGACGTGCGCATGCATTCCTCGACGTAGTCGATGAACGGCAGCGGCTCGAAATCGATTTCGTCGCGCACGCGGCGGTTGTCGAACACGCGATCGACCGTCGCGAATTCCCCGCAGCGCTGCAGTGCCCGGCCGATCACCCGTTCGAGTGCCGGATCGGTCCGCCCCAGCACATCGCGCACCACGAGCGGCAACTCGGCCGGCGCACACGCCGCGTAGCGCGGCGCGCCCGTCATCCCCGCCGCCTCGTCCATCGCACGCACGATCTGCGCGACCTGCGGCGCCTCGTCGCCGGCCGACACGTGATACAGGTCGTGCGCGAGCGTCGGCTTGACGGCCAGCAGCATCGTCGCACGCGCCACGTCGTCCACCGACACGATGTCGATGCGGGTCATCGGCCGCGCGGTGAAGCGGCGCGCGGCATGCGCGAGCCGGAACATCCAGAACGAATTCGGCGCGGGCCGCGTGCCGAGCACCGTGTGGCCGACCACATGCGACGGCCGCACCACGACGAGCGGCAGCCCGAGCGCCCGCAGCCGCTGCTCGGTCTCGGCCTTCGCATGCAGGTAGTCCGCCGCGAGCACCGCGCCCGGCAGGCCTTCTGCGTCGCGCGCGCCGTCGTTCGCCGCAGCGGCCGCGGCTTCTTCCTGCACGATGCCGCCGCGGCCCGCATGCGCATAGGCCGTGCCGACGTACACGAAGCGCTGCAGGCGCGGCGCCCGGGCGAAGCGCTCGGCGAAGCGCACCGCATCGGCGATGTCGGCGCGCAGGTGCGCGCCGTCGGCCGGCGACGCATGGCCTGCGCAATGAATCACGTGCGTCGCGGCGGCGAGGCGCGGCGCGTCGGCGCCCTGCCACACGTCGCCGAGCGCACCGACGATCACGTTCGCATCGGTCAGGCGCGACGCCCAGTACGGCGCCAGCCCCGCGCGCAGCGCCGCTTCGCGCAGCCGCGCGACGGCGTGGCCGCGATCCTGCGCCCGCACGACGCAGACGATGCGCTCGAGCAGCCCCGCATTGACGAGCGCCGTCAGCACGGTACTGCCGATGAAGCCGGTTGCGCCGGTCAGCACCAGCCGCCCGACGTTCGCCGCCGCGACCGGTGCGCTGGCCGGCGACACGAGGCTCGTCCGCCAGTTGAGCGACAACGCGGTTTTCCAGATCAGCACGATATTCTCCTTCGAAGAGTCGGCCGGGCGGCGCGACGCCCGCGGTTGCGGGCTGCGCACGGCTCACCGGCCGGGCCGGGGCCTGACGCGCGCCCCGGCCGTCCCGATCGGGCGTGCGGCCCGCGATCGCGTCGATCGCGTCTCTGGCACGAGGCGGCGGCAGCCGCCGAGGACGGGCGTCCGCGGCACTGGATCGGGAAGATTCCAGTGTGGGGCCCGACCGCAGGCAAGTCTGTCCCGAAAGTTTCGTGAAAGTGTGCCGATTTGTATGGGATTGTCGGAGTGTGTCGTACCGGGCGCGCCGTCAACCTGCCCCAACATCCGACCGGCCCGCGTTTCGACGGTGCGGTGCCGCCCCGGTCGGCCCGGTTTCCCCGGCGGGTCCTGCGCGACAGATCGACGCGCCTCGCGGCCCTGTCATCCCATGTCTCGATGATCGGCCGCCCCCCATCGGCACCGCGATCGCCGGTACGCATGTGTTTGCGCGTGCCCGGCCGGAATAACCATGAATCGTCAGACGTCGTTCCATCTGAAATCGCAATGGACTCGCTATGAATTTATTGCGGATTATCACTTGCGTTTCACACCAGTCTATCTAGACTGATCAAGTCAAAACGGTCGAATGTGTCATTTTTTTAGGAGACGATCACAATGCGCCTCACCATTCGGATTAATGGCAGCGAATCGGCAACCCGGCATGCCTTCGCGGTACTGTGGGTCGATACCGACGAGGGCCTGTGGTCGCGCGAGGCACATCAGGGCATGGATCTTCCGACCTGGGGCAAGGTCCGCGACGTCGAGGGCGCAATGGCGCTCTGCGCGGCCGACAGCGGGAATGCCGTGTGCCAGTTGAAGGGACTGTCGTTCGATGCGACCCAGCGCGAACAGGGCCCCGCGGTGCTCGCCGGCAATCACCCCGGCGCGTGGCGACTGCAGGCTGTCGATCGTTGCACGAGCGAGCCGGAATACCGGGAATTCATTTCCGTCGCCCGATAGAAATTATCGATGTAATTCGTCTGCGGTTTTCGGGTTTATTCCGGTTTCAGCGATATTCATTTCGATATTCAGCATTAACGGCGCCCCACTTCGGGGCGTTTTTCATTTTCCGGTTTAAAGAAATAACCGCGGGCCGGTCAATTGATCGCACACCGGGGGACCGGCCTCGATCCATACCTGAAATCCCCGGCCGCCCCCCGTTCTGCACGTCGCAAGTCACCCGAGTTTCATCGTCACCTGCTTCGGGAAAATGTCGCTCACTCCCCCTTTTTCACCCGGTGTCAGCGCGCCGATACCCGCGTTTTCTCGGGGCCGGAACATACTTTCCCCACACGGCGATTACTCATTTATTACAATCGCATTATTCAGACTGACTCGCCGCCCCCGGGCGGCCCGACCCGGCCATTGCATGAGCGTGAAAAAGAAGACCCACCCCGCCGATCCGTACGCGGCCGCGACCAAGCATCCGATGCTTGCGTCACGCCTGCCGATGTGGCGCTCGAAGCTGATCGTGATCATCGTGTTCCTCGCGTTCGCCGCGCTGATCGGCCGCGCCTTCTGGGTGCAGGTCGCGAACAAGGAGTTCTACGTCGGCCAGGGTCAGAAACGCTACCAGCGCACGATCGAGCTCGATGCGACGCGCGGGCGCATCGTCGACCGCAACGGCGCGATGCTTGCCGTCAGCCTGTCGACCTATGAAATCTGGGCGAACCCGAAGCAGGTCGCCGACACCGATTACCCGCAGATCTCGAAGCTGCTCGACATGCCGCTCGTCGAGGTCAAGCGGCGCCTCGGCAACGACAAGACGTTCGTGCTGCTCAAGCGGCAGGTCGACGCGGAAACAGCGGGCAAGCTCGACAAGCTCGCGATCGACGGCATCACGCAGATCGCCGATTCGAAGCGTTTCTACCCGGAAGGCGAATCGGCCGCGCACGTGGTCGGCTTCACGAACGTCGAGGACAAGGGGCAGGAAGGCGTCGAGCTCGCGGCGAATGCGCGCCTGGTGGGCACGTCCGGGCAGCGCGAGGTGATCCGCGACCGGCTCGGCCGTATCGTGTCGGACACGCGCCCGCTCGTCCCGGCGCAGCACGGCGCAACGATCGAACTGACGATCGACCGCCGCATCCAGCAGCTCGCGTTCAGCCAGCTCAAGGCGGCCGTGGTCGAGAACAACGCGGTGGCCGGCAGCGTCGTGGTGCTCGACGCGCAGAACGGCGAAATCCTCGCGCTCGCGAACTATCCGACCTTCGACCCGAACGACCGCGCGCGCCTCACCGGCCAGCAGTTGCGCAACCGCGCGGTGATCGACACGTTCGAGCCGGGCTCGACGATCAAGCCGCTCGTCGTCGCGCTGTCGATCGACGAGCGCAAGGTCACGCCGAACACGATCATCAACACGTCGCCGGGCACCTACAAGATCGGCCCGGCCGTGATCCACGACACGTCGAATCACGGGTCGCTGACGGTGTCGCAGGCGCTGCAGAAGTCGAGCAACGTCGCGCTCGCGAAGCTCGCGCTGAACCTGCCTGCCGAAACGATCTGGAACAAATACCAGGAATACGGAATCGGCCGCGCGCCGGAACTCACGTTCCCGGGCGTCGCGTCGGGCCGGCTGCGCGGCTACAAGCGCTGGCGGCCGATCGAGCAGGCGACGATGGCGTACGGCTACGGCCTGTCGATGTCGCTGCTGCAGATCGCGCAAACCTACACGGCCTATGCCGGCGACGGCACGCTGCACCCGGTGTCGCTGCTGAAGAACGGTACCGACCAGCAGACGATCGACGCGCATCGCGGCCACCGCGTGACGTCGCCGCAAACAGCCGCGGCGATCCGCTCGATGCTCGAGATGGCGGTCGGCGAAGGCGGCACGGGGCGCCGCGCGCGCGTCGACGGCTACCGGATCGGCGGCAAGACGGGTACCGCGCGCAAGCAGGTCGGCGCGACCTATGCGAAGGGCAAGTACCGCGCGCTGTTCGCCGGGATGGCGCCGATGAGCAACCCGCGCCTGATCGTCGCGGTGATGATCGACGAGCCGCGCGGCAAGGGCTACTACGGCGGCACGGTGGCCGGCCCGGTGTTCGCGTCGGTCACGAGCGGCTCGCTGCAACTGCTCGGCGTGCCGCCCGACGCGCCGGTCGAGCCCGAGAAGACGCCGCCGGCGAAGGCCGTTGCGCCGCAAAAGACGGTGGCTGCACCGAAAGCGGCGGCGACGCAGGCCAAGACAGCCGCAGCGCCGAAAACCGCCGCATCCCTGAAGACTGCCTCGCCATCGAGCGCGCCGGCGCAGGCAAACCCGGCGGCGGGTTGATCGGCGCAGCCCGCGCGACGTGCCGCCGTCCCGGCGCGCGCGTCACGCTCCGACGGCCTCGTCGCCGCCTCGGACTTCCCCGTCATCGGGCACCGTCATTCGATCCAGGAACGCAGCGCATCATTTGAGCGTTCCCGCCGTCGCCTCCTGCCATTTTTACGCGCCTCGGCCCACCCGGGCCGCCGCGCCCTGCCCACGATGCCGCGCGCCGTCAATGCGAAGCTGCGACCGCCGGCTTCGTCATCCTGCCGAGCACATGCTCGGTCATCCCGCGCGCGAGTTCGGTCTCGCCCATGAACACGGTGCCGATCCCCTCGTTCGACAGCAGCGACGCCTCGTCGCCGCTGTTCGTGCACAGCACGACCTCGAGCGCCGGATTCAAGGTGCGCGAGATCTCGACGATCTGCCGCACGTCGAACACGTCGGGCAGCGTGACGACCAGCATCCCGGCGCGCGCGATATGCGCCTGCACGAGCACGATCGGCTCGATCGCGTCGCCCGACACGGCCGCGACACCGTCCTCACGCAGTTTCTCGACGAGCTCGCGATTCTGCTCGACGACGACATACGCGATGCCGCGCTCGTCCAGCGCGTGCGCGATTCGGGTACCGACCTTGCCGTAGCCGACGATCACGACCTGCCCGGTCAGGTGCGTCTGCGGCGTCGACATCGGCAGCGCGGCGAGCGGATCGTCGCGGGCCTCGAGCTTGCGCGCGAACGCCGAATGCTTGCGGATCCACGCGAGCGCCGGATCGATCATCGCGAACAGCAGCGTGTTCATCGCGATCGAGATCAGCGCGACGGCCAGAATCAGGCTCTGCCCCTCGGCCGACAGCAGCCCGAGCGCGCGGCCGAGCCCGGCGAGGATGAACGAGAACTCGCCGATCTGCGCGAGCCCCGCGCCGACCGTCAGCGCGGTATTCAGCGGATAGCGGAACGCGATCACGAGCGCGACCGCCGCGAGCGTCTTGCCGATCACCACGATCGCCGCGACCTCGATCACGTGCAGCGGCTCCGCGAGCAGGATCTTCGGGTCGAACAGCATCCCGACCGAGATGAAGAACAGCACCGAGAACGCATCGCGCAGCGGCAGCGTCTCGTCGGCCGCGCGCCGGCTGAATTCCGACTCGCGCATCATCATCCCGGCGAAGAACGCGCCGAGCGCGAACGACACGTCGAACAGCTTCGCCGCGCCGAACGCGATGCCGACCGCGGCCGCGATCATGCACAGCGTGAACAGCTCGCGCGAGCCGGTGCGCGCGACGAGCCACAGAATGCGCGGAAACACGCGCTTGCCGACCACCAGCATCAATGCGATGAACGCCGCGACCTTCAGCATCGTGACGCCGAGCGTGCCCCACACGCTGCCGCCGGCCGCCTGCGCGTCGCCGGGCGGCGTGCCGCCGAGCAGCCCCGCGACGGGCGGCAGCAGCACCAGCACGAGCACCATCACGAGATCCTCGACGACGAGCCAGCCGACCGCGATGCGCCCGTTGACCGTCTCGACCAGCCCGCGCCCTTCGAGCGCACGCAGCAGCACCACCGTGCTCGCGACCGACAGCGCGAGCCCGAACACGAGCGCCGCGCCGATGCTCCAGCCCCACGTGAGCGCGAGCCCGCCGCCGAGCAGCGTGGCCACCGTAATCTGGACGATCGCGCCCGGCAGCGCGATCTTGCGCACCGCGAGCAGATCGCCGAGCGAGAAATGCAGGCCGACGCCGAACATCAGCAGCATCACGCCGACTTCGGCGAGCTGCTGCGCGAGCGACAGGTCGCCGACGAAGCCGGGCGTGCCGGGGCCGATCACGATCCCGGCGAGCAGATAGCCGACGAGCGGCGGCATTTTCAACAGCGACGCGAAATAACCGAAGACCATCGCGAGACCGAAACCGGCCGCGAGCAACGCAATCAGGCTGACGTCATGAGGCATCCCCCCTCCCGAAGTTCTTGTAACTATTTAGTAAGGTTCAAGAACGAAAGGATAAGGGATGAGGCGGAAAAATGGCGCGCCGCCGCGAAAAATTCACGCATTGGCGCGCCTTTGCGGGGTGCAACCCCCGGCGAAACAAAAGGCGCCGCGCGGATACGGCGGCGCCTTGAAGCACATCGGACAGGCGGGGCTGGCGCCCCGCCGCCCCGTCAGCGCGACGCCTGCGGGAACCGCGCGCCCGGCGGCGGTTCGGGCCGGGTCGACGGCACGCTCTTGCGCACCTTCGCGACCTGCGCGGCCGTCACGGCAGCCCCCGTGTTGCCCCAGCTCGTGCGCACGAAGTTGGACACGTCCGCGACTTCCTGATCCGACAGGCGCCAGCCGAACGGCGGCATCGTGAACGTCGACGGCGCGGTGCGCGTACCCTGCAGTGCGCTGCCTTCCAGCACGACGTGGATCAGCGAGGTCGGATCGTCGCCCTGCACGACCGGGTTGCCGGCCAGCGCCGGGAACACCCGCGTGTAGCCGTGGCCGTCGCTGCGGTGGCAGGCCATACAGTTGTCGCGATAGACGGCCGCGCCCGGCTTACTCGCGTCACCGGTCTGCAGCGCCTTCGCGGCGGCCGCGTCGTACACGTGCGGCTGCTCGCCCTGCACGCGCGGCGGCAGCGTCTTCAGGTAGCGCGCGATCGCGTTCAGGTCGTCGTCGGTCATGTGCTGCATGCTGTGGCCGACCACGTCCGTCATTCCGCCGAACGCGGCCGTGCGCAGCGTGCGGCCCGTCTTCAGGAACTGCACGATCTCGGTTTCCGTCCACGTGCCGAGGCCCGTGCGCGGCTCGCCGCGCAGGCTCGTCGGCACCCAGCCGTCGATCGCCGCGCCGCCGGCCAGGAAGTCCGGGCCGTCCGCGTCGGTCAGCCCGCGCTCCTGCATGGTCGGCGCGCGCGGCGTATGGCACGCGCCGCAGTGGCCGAGACCCTGCACGAGATACGCACCGCGCGCGACCACCGGATCGGTGTACGGCGCCGCGTCGAACGGCTTCGGGGTCGGCGCGAACATCTTGCGCCAGATCCCGAGCGGCCAGCGCATCGACAGCGGCCACACGATGTCGACCGCGCGGTTCTCGTGCTCGACGGGTGCGACGCCGTGCATGAAGTACACGTACAGCGCCTTCATGTCGTCGTCGGTCAGGCGCGCGTAGGACGGGAACGGCATGGCCGGATACATCGTGTCGCCGTTCTTGCGCACGCCTTCGCGCACGGCGCGCGTGAAGTCCTCGACGGTCCAGCCGCCCAGGCCCGTTTTCGGGTCCGGCGTGATGTTCGTCGAGTAGATCCCGCCGATCGGCGTGTCGAATTTCAGCCCGCCCGCGAACGGCTTGCCGCCGCTCGCGGTGTGGCACGCGATACAGTCGCCTGCCCGCGCGAGATATTCGCCGCGCTTGATGAGCGCCGCGTCGGCGGATTGGGCCGCGGGTGCGGCCGCCGGGCCGGAAGCCGCCGCGGGAGTTGCCGGCTGCGCGAACGCCGCCGTGCCCGCGAAGCCGAACGCGGCCCAGGCCGCACCGGCCGCCAGCGCGCGCGACATCCGGCGCGCGACGTTGTGGTTCATCGTCCTCTTCATGCGGTCACCAGCGGGGCGGGGTTTTTCAGGTATTGCTCGCGGATCGCACGTGCCGACCAGTAGGCCAGCGCCGCGATGATCCCGGTCGGGTTGTAGCCGATGCCCTGCGGCAGCGCCGATGCGCCCATCACGAACACGTTGTGCACGTCCCAGCACTGCAGGTAGCGGTTCAGCACGCTCGTCTTCGGGTCGGTGCCCATGATCGCGCCGCCGACGAGGTGGGTCGTCTGGTACGCGCGCGAATCGAAGTGCTTGCCGAACTCGCGCGTCGACACGCTGATCGCCTTCGGCCCCATCGCCTCCGCGATCTTCTTCATCTGCCCGGTCACGTACTGCGCCATCTTGATGTCGTTGTCCTTCCAGTCGAACGTCATCCGCAGCAGCGGCTGGCCGTACGAATCGCGATAGGTCGGATCGAGGTCGAGATACACGTCGCGATACGACATGTTGGTGCCGTGCGCGTCCATCGAGATCGTGTGCGCGTAGTTGTCCTTCACCGCCTTCTTCCACGCCGAACCCCACTGCGGCGTGCCGGGCGGCGTCGCGATGCCGCTGATCGGCTTCACGCCGGCCTGGTTCACCCACAGCGGCGAGCCGCCGACGAAACCGAGCGGGCCGTGGTCGAAGTTGTCCGCGTTGAAATCGTCCACCGCGACGCCGTTGCCGCCTGCGCCGATGAACGGATTCGTGTAGGTGTCCTTGTCGAAGAACGCCTTGATCGTCGACAGGTTCTGGTACGCGAAATTGCGGCCCACGACGCCTTCGCCCGAGATCGGGTCGTACGGTTTGCCGATGCCCGACAGCAGCAGCAGGTGCACGTTGTGGTACTGGAACGCGGCCACGATCACGAGATCCGCCGGCTGGTGCACTTCACGCCCGGCCGGATCGACGTAGGTCACGCCCGTCGCGCGCTTCTTCGTATCGTCGAGGTCGACGCGCAGCACGTGGCACTTCGAGCGCAGCTCGAAGTTTGGCGCCTGCTTCAGCGCGGGCAGGATGTTCAGGTTCGGCGACGCCTTCGAGTACATGTAGCACGCGTAGCCGCTGCAATAGCCGCAGAAGTTGCACGGGCCCATCTGCACGCCGTACGGGTTCGTGTACGGCCCCGACGTGTTCGCCGACGGCAGCCGGTACGGATGCAGGCCGAGCGACTTGGCGGCATCGGAGAAGCGCTGCGCCGAATAGGTATTGAGCTGCGCGGGCAGCGGGAAGTTGTCGCTACGGTTCGCTTCGAACACGTTGCCGTCGCCGACCACCTTGCCGCCGACCTTGTACGCCTGCCCCGACGTGCCGAACACCTTCTCGGCGAAGTCGAAATGCGGCTCGAGCTCCTCGTAGGTCACGCCCGTGTCCTGGATCGTCATCCCTTCGGGAATGAACTTCTTGCCGTAGCGCTCTTCATAGTGGCTGCGCAGGCGCAACTCTTCCGGCGTGATCCGGAAATGCACGCCCGACCAGTGCAGCCCCGCGCCGCCCACGCCTTCGCCCGGCAGGAACGCGGCGAGCTGCCGGTACGGCAGCGCGGTGTCCTGCAGGCCGTGGCGGATCGACACGGTCGTCTTCGACAGGTCGAGGAACAGCTTCTTGCGGATGTTGTAGGTCAGCTCGTCGATCGTGTTCGGATACGCGCCGTCCGGATAGGTGTCGCGATACTCGCCACGCTCGAGCGCGACCACGTTCAGGCCCGCTTCGGTCAGTTCCTTCGCGAGAATCGCGCCGGTCCAGCCGAAGCCGACGATCACCGCATCGACATGCGGTTTTTTCTCTGCGGCCATCAGCTGCGCTCCCCGTTGATCGAGACGGGGCCGTACGGATACGACTTGCCGTTCTGGTTGACGAAATCCATGAAGTCCGCGCGCGCGCCCGGAAAGCCGATCATCTTCCACGCGGCCATGTCGTGATTGCCGCCATGCACCGGATCGCAGAAGTAACCTTCGCGCGTGTTCTGCAGCAACTGGCCGAAGAACACGCCGGGCGGCACGTCGTCGATCTGCGCGCCGCCCTTCTCCAGCGCGCCGAGCACGGTGTCGCGCGTCGGCGCGTCGAGATCCGCGAACGCCTTGCCGTGGGTCTTCTCGCAATAACGGTTGACCGCCGCGATACCGAGCCGGTAGATGTCGCGCGGCACCAGCTTCAGCTGGTAGCCGAGCTCGGGCACGCCTTGCTGGAACGGCCCCTGCATGTACCAGGTGGCGCCGTGCGCATACGGCGTCTCCATCTGGCGGTCGATGAATTCGGGCACGCCCGATTCGAGCGCGCCGGGCCCTTCGGCGTCGGCCGGAATCAGCCGGTCGACGGCGGCCTGGACGAACGCCCATTCCTTCGCATCGAAGAAGGTCGGCTTGTACGGCGCGCGTTCGGCACTGGCCGATGCACCGGGCGCGTTGCCGGTCGTCGCGGAAGGCGACGACGAACGCAGGTCGCAGCCGGCGACCGACGCGATCGGCACGAGCGCGACCGACGTGCGCAGGAAACGGCGGCGCGAGTTGGGTTTGTCAGGTGGCGTGGACATGGTCGGATGTTGATCGTTGGGGATCGGGACCCGGACGCGCGCACTCCGCATGCGGCATGTCCGGCATGGCAGCCATGCCGCATGCGGCTGGCCGTCCTGTTCTTTCGTCTGTGTTGCGAACAACCTCGCTGCAGGCGCCGGCCATGCCATGCACGGCAGCGCCTTCATGCAGCCGCGCATCGCGCCAATTCAGGTTGCGCTGCACGGATCGGCTTCTTCACGAGCCTTATCGTCTGACAAATGCCGGCAATTGCCCGCATCTGCCCCTCATCGCTCATGACCCTCATTCAACTTAGACGCCGCGTTTGCCGACAGCAAGCGCAACGTGCACGACCCTCTTTCGGGCCCGGCGACAAGTGCCGCGAATTATAAATGGAACCGGTTCCATTGAGTGTCGTATCAGTGCAATTCAATGCATCGAAAATCGCAACAATTGAAAAATCGGGGAGTCGGAATCGGCAAGGATCGCGTGAACGCCGACTGATGAGGGGCGTCAGGTAGACGATTGTTGTGTGGCGAGCGGCGCCAAAGGTTGTCTCTTTCCAGCTACGCGGGGTACCGGGCGTGCCCTTTTGCGGGGTGCTCTGGTAGCCTCCGCGTCTGATGAAACCACACCAGAACAATGAACTGCCGGCGACCGACGCGACCGGCATCAGCCGATATCTCAGCTACCTGCTGCGCCACGCACCGCAGTCGATCGGGCTGCAACTCGACCCGGAAGGCTGGGCCGATATCGACGCACTGCTTACCGGCGCTGCCCGCCGCGGGCTCCACCTCGATCGTGCAACGCTCGAAACCGTCTGCGCGACCAACGACAAGCAGCGCTTCGCCCTTTCCGACGACGGCCGTCGCATCCGTGCGGTCCAAGGCCATTCGACGCCCGTCGTGCAGCGCCGCTATCCCACCGCGCAGCCGCCCGAGCGCCTGTATCACGGCACGGCGACGCGCTTCCTGGATTCGATTCGGGTGCAAGGGCTGAAACCCGGCGCCCGTCATCACGTGCATCTGTCGCCGGACATCCGGACGGCGCTGGCCGTCGGCACACGCTACGGCGTGCCCGTGATACTCGAAGTCGATGCGCTGCGCATGCATCGGCAAGACCACACGTTCTTCGTCGCGGAAAACGGCGTATGGCTGACCGACACCGTGCCGGCGGAATGCCTTAAAGAGATCGACGGGCCCGCGCGCTGAGACGCGCGCTCACCACGGCCAGAACATCGACGCGATGGACAGCGCCAGCGCCGCGCAAAGCGGCGAGTAATACAGCGTGTCCATGCGTGCGAAACGCGACCCGCGAATCCGCTTGAAGAAGCCGACGTAACGGAAATCGCCGACGGCCCGCACCGCGAAGATCAGTGCGAACGCAACGACCGCGAACGAGATCGTGCCGGGATAGGCATTCGGCCCCAGCCAGCCGGCACGCGCGGCAACCACGCACGCGCCGCCCAGCAACGCCACCGCGACCGCGAGCGTGCCGACGGCGGTCGGCCGCAACAGCGGCTCGCCGTCCTGCTCCGGAATGGCCGCCCCCTTGCCGCGCCGCCCGCCCAACGCCCAGTAGACGTGAACGAGCGCGATTGCGCAAAGCGTCGGCACGCTGAAATACGCTCCGGTCATGTGAGTCAATGTCCTCGTGTCGTTGTCTCGTTATCGCGATGGGTTGCCGGCAACGTTCCGGCGCGCGGCCTCGATCCGCGCCACACGTGACGATACCGAAACCCGGCACCACGTGCATTGCGACCTCCGGTCGCAACGCGCCACCCGGAACCGCGCATGTTGCGATGCAGGGCGCGCGCCGCTGCACGCGGTCCGGCCGCTTGACTTCCCTCCGCGCACTACTACCCTGATATTCCAGTACTGCGGTCGATACGCCTCTGCGCGATCGGCCGCACGTGCATCGTTCGCCGCGTTGCACACCTGCACGAAAACGATAACGAAGGCCATGGAGGCGACTCATGCTGATCGGTGTGCCGAAAGAGATCAAGAACCACGAATATCGCGTGGGCCTCACGCCGGCCGGCGCGCGCGAACTGACGCGGCACGGCCATCGCGTATTGGTGCAGCGCGGCGCGGGCACGGCGATCGGCCTGCTCGACCGCGACTATACGGCCGCGGGCGCATCGCTCTGCGACGGCGCCGACGAAGTCTTCGCGCGCGCCGACATGATCATCAAGGTCAAGGAGCCGCAGCCGGCGGAATGCGCGATGCTGCGACGCGGCCAGATCCTCTACACGTACCTGCATCTCGCGCCCGATCCCGACCAGGCGGCCGCACTCGTGAAGTCCGGCGCCGTCTGCATCGCGTACGAAACCGTGACGGGCCCGGGTGGCGGCCTGCCGCTGCTCGCACCGATGAGCGAGGTGGCCGGGCGCATGTCGATCCAGGTCGCGGCGACCCATCTCGAAAGCCCGCGCGGCGGGCGTGGCCTGCTGATGGCCGGGGTGCCCGGCGTGCCGGCCGCGCATGTCGTCGTGCTCGGCGCGGGCGTGGTGGGCACCGGCGCCCTGCAGATGGCGGTCGGCCTCGGCGCACGCGTCACCGTGCTCGATACCAACGTGAACCGGCTGCGCCAGCTCGACCTCGTCTTCGCCAACCGGATCGCGACCGTCTGCTCGAATGCACACACGATCGACGAAGCCGTGCGCGATGCCGACGTCGTGATCGGCGCCGTGCTCGTGCCGGGCGCATCGGCGCCGCGGCTCGTCACGCGCGACATGATCGCGACGATGCGCACGGGAGCGGTCGTCGTCGACGTCGCGATCGACCAGGGCGGATGCTTCGAGACCTCGCATGCGACGACGCACGCGGACCCGACCTTCGTCGTCGACGGCATCGTGCACTACTGCGTCGCGAACATGCCCGGCGCAGTCGCGCGCACGTCGACCTTCGCGCTGAACAACGCGACCCTCACCCATGCGCTCGCGCTCGCCGACAAGGGCTGGAAGCAGGCGATGATCGACGATCCGCATCTGCGCGCGGGCCTGAACGTGTGCGACGGACACATCACGTACGAAGCCGTAGCACTGGCGCTCGGCCTGCCCTATGTGCCGGCGGCCGGCGTACTGGCATGACGCGACCGCAATCATGACCGGCCGGCCGCTGACGGCACGCGCCGGCGGCTGCGTTCACGCGCCCTTCGCGCCGCCGCTGCGCTTCGACGCGCCGCCCGCTCCCATCGTGCGTGCCAGCAGCGGCCTCAATTGCGCGAGCGTGCGCGTGTTGAGCACGTCGGGCCGCGTGAGCCAGCCCCGTCGCGCCTGATCGACGCCGTACGCAAGATGGTCGAGTTCGTCCGCGCTGCACGCATCCGAGCCGATCGCCACGGGCACGCCGGCCTTCGCGGCCTCGCGGCACCAGACGTCCGACAGGTCGAGCCGCCGCGGCTGCGCATCGAGTTCGACGAAGCAACCGCGCGCCGCGGCGTGAGTGATCACGCGCGGCACGTCGAGTTCGCAAGCATCGCGCTCGCCGAGCACGCGGCCCGTCGGGTGCGCGAGAATCGAGAAATACGGATGGTCCATCGCGCGCAGCATGCGCGCGGTCTGTGCGTCGCGCGACAGTTCGAAGCCGTCGCGTACCGCGCCGACCACGAGATCGAGCCGGCCGAGCATCGCATCGGGCACATCGAGGCTGCCATCCTCGCGAATGCCGGCCTCAACGCCCTTGAGCAGCACGAGATCGTCGAACGACGCGTTGAGACGATCGATCTCGTCGAGCTGCCGGGCAAGCCAGTCGAAGTCGCTGCGGCTGCCGCCGGCCTGCGGCGCCCGGTCGGTGATGGCCAGGTACGCGAACCCGCGTGCGCGGGCCGCATCGGCCATCGCACGCAGGCTGTCGCGGCCGGCCGACGCGTCGGTATGCGCGTGCAGGTCGCCGCGCACGTGCTTGCGCTCGACCAGTGCCGGCAGCGTGCCCGCGCGCGCGGCGTCGATCTCGCCGCGATCCTCGCGCAACTCGGGCGGCACGTCGTGCAACCCGATCGCCGCATAGACCGACGCCTCGGTCGCGCCGGCAATCCGTTCTTCGCCGCGAAACACGCCGTATTCGTTGATCTTCAGCCCGCCGGCCTGCGCGATCCTGCGCAACGCGATGTTGTGCGCCTTCGATCCGGTGAAGTAGACGAGCGCCGCGCCGAACGCATCGGCATCGACGACGCGCAGGTCGACCTGCAACCCGCCGGCGAGCACGACGCTCGACTTCGTCTTGCCGTGCGCGAGCACGCGCACGACCTCGCCATAGGCGACGAACGCGTCGGCGACGGCCACCGGATCACGTGCGGTGACGAGGATGTCGAGATCGCCGACCGTCTCGCGGCGGCGGCGAAAGCTGCCGGCCGGCACGGCCTTGCCGACGCCCGCGATCGCGCGCAGGCGTTCGAGCAGCGGCTGCAGCGCGTGCGTCGCATCCGGCAGCAGGAAACGTTGAGGTTCGCGTTTCAGCCGGTCGTCGATCGCTTCGAGCAGATGCGCTTCGGTTTTCGCGCCGAAGCCCGGCAACTCGCGCACGTGCCCGCTCTTCGCTTCCGCGCGAAGCTGCTCGAGCGAATCGACGTGCAGTGCGTCATGGAGCGCCTTCACGCGCTTCGCGCCGAGCCCCGGCACGTCGAGCAGCTCGACGATCGCGCCCGGCAGCGCGTGACGCAGCGTTTGCTGCAGTTCGCAGGTGCCGGTCGCGGCGATCTCGCGCAGCTTCGACGCGAGATCGGGCCCGATCGACGGAATCTTCCCGAGATCGTCGCCGTTTGCGATCATCGTCGGGATATCGCGCCCGTAGTCGGCAATCGTCCGTGCTGCGTTGCGATAGGCACGCACCCGGAACGGATTGGCGCCCTGGATTTCGAGCATGTCGGCGATCTCGGCGAACACGGTCGCACACTCGGCATTGTGGATCGGCATGATCGGCGTGGCTCCCTTCCACGTGGATGGCGCCGCGCATACGCGACGGCGTCTGCCCGCCCGGCGCCGCATGCTGACGCCGCCGGGCGCCCGTTCATCATCGTACGCCGGCCGCGCCGCGTGCGCGGCGCCGTGATGGCGACGACGTCGGCGTCAGAGGGAGGCGCGCGGCGTGGTGGCGTAGTGCCGCTCGTAGATCGACTGGCAATGCGTGCAGCGTTCGGCGGCCGGGCGCGCCAGCAGGCGCTCGTAGCCGACCGAGCCGTCGCAGTCGATGCACTCGCCGTAGCTGCCGTCACGCATCCGCTGCTGGGCGCGGCCGATCGCGCGCAGCTCGGTCAGTTTCATGCCGATCAACGCATGATCGACGTCGACGAACAGATCCGCATTGGCCTCGTCGCCCTCGTCCGGCGCCGCGCCGGCGAGGTCTGCGTAGGATTCCGACGCACGCTGGTCTTCGCTGGCGCGGATCTCCGCACGCAACGTCTGCTCGCTCTCGTTCAGCCGCTGTTTCAGCGTCTGCCGTTGTTGTGGGTCGAGCGCCATGGCCGTCTCTCCTGTTCCGGGTTCCGCGCGGCGCATGGCGGCACGCGGTGTCGCACCGGTGCACGGCGAGCCGGCGTCACCGCCTGCCACCGTGTCCGAATGTGCACCCGGCGACACGAAGCGCCGGACGCATTCGACGCAGGATAAACCCATTGAACACGCGTGTGTTGACCGGAATCAGCGTGCCGGTCAGGCAGCGGCAGCCGTGCGGAAACTGGGGCCGGACGCGTAATCCGGACCTGCGGTGCACGCTCGGACGCGCGCCGGCACGACCGCAGCGCAGCAAATTCCGGCACGACCACAACACTTCGGCCGCGCGCACGAACCGGCATGACTCTGTCGGGACGATCGCTCGCGCGGCGCCTCCTCAATCATTCGTGATCCTCAGAATGCATTGCGTCCGATGAAGCCGCGCACGACCGTCAGCAGGATGATCTTCATGTCGAACCAAAAGCTCCAGTGCTGCATGTAGAACAGATCGAACTTCACACGTGCCTCCATCGCCTCGACTTTGCGCGTTTCACCGCGATAGCCGTTCACCTGGGCCCATCCGGTGATGCCGGGCCGCACGCGGTAGCGATACATGTAGCAGTCGATCAATTGTCGATAGAGGTCGTCGTGTTCGATCGCGTGCGGGCGCGGGCCGACCACCGACATCTGCCCGAACAGCACGTTGAAGAACTGCGGCAGTTCATCGAGCGACGTACGTCGCAGGAACGCGCCGACGCGCGTGATGCGCGAATCGTTGCGCGACGCCTGCTGCAGCACGCCCGGCTGGGCGCGATGCACGCGCATCGTCCGGAACTTGAGAATGTCGAACTCCCGGCCGTCGACACCCTTGCGGCGCTGCCTGAACAACACGGGCCCCGGCGACGACAGCTTGACCGCGATCGCCAGCAGCGACAGCAGCGGCAGCAACGGAATCAGCACGCCGAATGCGAACAGCCGGTCGAACGCGAACTTCGCCCACAGCTCCGGCGCCGAACGCGGCGTGGTCGCGAGGTTGATGGCCGGCATGCCGAGCACGTCGGTCGCCGAGCGATCGACCACCGCCATCTGCCGCACGTCGGGCAACAGCCGCAGTTCCACGAACTCGTCGCGCAACTCGCGGACGATGCGCTGGATCCGCCACTCGTGCGACATCGGCAGCGTGAGCCAGACCTCGTCGATGTCGCCGCCGCGAATCAGGTCGCGCAACGCGTTCCAGTCGTCGATCACCGGCACGCCACCGATGCCGCCGGAGGCAGCCTGGGCATCGTCGTCGAATACGCACGCCGCCACGAAAGGCCCCTGCGGCGCCAGCTGCATCCGCTCGACCGCGACACGCCCGTACGCCGTTGCGCCGACCACCGCGACGCGGCGCTGCCGCGCGCGCGGGTCGTCACGCGTCAGCGCAAGCGCCAGCAGCGCGGCGCGGCCGAGCAGCAACGCAACGTCGCCGGCCAGCACCGTGCGCACGATCCAGGGTGTCGTGATCGTGCCGCCGCGATTCATGATCCACATCGCGGCGGTCACCGTCAGCACGCTCGCGCAGACGAGCGCCACCATCGTCTGCGTCAGTGCATGCGTGCCGCCTTGCGGCGCCATGCCGCCACGCACCGTGCGCAGATAGCGCGGCAGCAAGGCCACGGTCAGCACGCACAGCAGCGCAATCGCGCCGCGCTGCGCGTCGGACAGCTCGCGCCACGCAAGGCCCGATGCCGCCTGCGCGGCAAGCGCGCCTGTCAGCACGAGCACGGCGTCGGTAACTGCGATCACAGAACGCCGCAGCGAATTCGTCCCACCGGACTTCGATAGCATCGTCACGCACCATGTGCCGGGAACCCGCGATGCGCGTCCGGCATGCGGGGCCGAACCGGTGTCGGTGTCGGCCTCGCCGTCCCGCGCGTGCCGAGCAGCCTGCGATAGTCCGCGCGAATCAGGTTGTAGCATTCGCACGCGTGATGTTCGAGGCCGTCGCGGTCGAGCACCGTGATGCGGCCGCGGCGCTGCCGGATCAGCCCGGCTTCCTGCAGGTTGCCTGCCGCTTCCGTCACGCCTTCGCGCCGCACGCCGAGCATGTTCGCGATCGTCTGCTGCGTGACGGCCAGTTCGTCGCCGTCGATGCGGTCATGTGCAAGCAGCAGCCAGCGGCTGAGCTGCTCGCTGACCGAATGATGCCGGTTGCACAGCGCGCTGCGCGAGATCTGTGCCATCGCCGCCTGGCAGTAGTTGAGCAGCAGCCGGTAGGTTTCCGGCGAGCGCTCGAATTCGGCACGCACCACGCAGCTCGGCACGCGATAGGCCATCCCGCCGATGCGGACCTCGACCCGTTGCGACGCCGCGGCGCCACCGACCATCGTCGCCAGCCCGACCACGCCTTCGCGGCCGACCTGTGCCACCTCGACCATCGCACCGTCCTCCATCAAATGCTGCACCGACATCATCGACGTCGTCGGGAAATGCACGTGGCGCATCGGCTCGCCGACCCGGTCGAGCATCCCGGCCTTGATCCTGACCAGTTCGAGATGCGGTGCGATGGTGCGGATGCTGTCCTCGGGGAGGGCATCGAGGATGGCATTCGCCGAGTAGCTCGAGTGAAGATGAAGCATGTCTGTATCCCTTTTATCGTCCGCACCGCCTGCAGCCGCGTGCACGGAATTCGTTATCGCGATGCGCGCCCGGACGTTGACTGGAGTTGCGGCCACAACCCTGATTCCAACCGACCATCGGCTTCTCGCCGCCGGATCGAGTCGACCGTCCCGTTTCAACGCGCCAGCCCGAATAAGCGATTTACGTGCCAAACCATGCCCGTCCTTAATATATGAATCACGCCGGAATTAGATCGACCGAATTACCGGCAAAAAGACAAAAAAAGCGTCTCATTTCCGGACACTCTTCCCGGCGGCGGACACTGCGCGCCATTTGACTGATCAATTCCCTCGCGTTGACCCAAGGCCGGTGCGACCGGGCTACCTGGCTTGCCGCTCATATACTTACAGTCGATTTTCAATTGTTTCCGTGATGTACCGGACACCGCTCCGCTGCGGCACCACGCCTCACACGGTCGTTTGAAACTGTCTCAAATCTGAATCGACGCACTAATTTTCCGCTTTGTACGCCACCGCACACTCCGTCGTCAAACCATTGATTTCCATGAGTAATATTGCTGGAACCATTTATTTGTCAAAGAGTGTTCAATGCCCGACAACCAGTTTCGTTACACGACGCACATCGCCGAAGAATTGATTCCCGGTTGACATCGAATGAATGACAGGCGCCCCATTCCATTTCCGGATGATTAATTCCACCGTAATGATTCACTAAATCCGGATAACGTCTGCAGCCGGCCTAAATCGTCAAACTTTGTGAAATGACGCAATATGCAATTGATCGATTTCAATGGCGTGCTAGCCTTTTTGCCAGTATCGTCACTCCATTTTTGACGAACACAAGTCCGCACGATCGTGCGAATTCCCCATTCCCGGGATATCGCCGCGACGACGCGTGACCGCCACCCTACGAGGATGCGCCGTGACTCACCAGGCCCCTGACGCCGTCGCATACGCGAACGGCATGATCGAGCTTTCCCACAGCTTCGACGCGAACCGCTTTCTCGCGGCCATCGACCGCGACGAACTCGCGACGCTGGCCCCGCACCTTCAACTCGTCCACCTGAAATCGGGGCAAGTGCTCTGCGAGCCCGGCGAAATGCTCACCGCGGTCTACCTGCCCGTCACGACCGCGATTTCGCTGCAGTACGTGTCGTCCGGCGGCATGACGCTGGAAGTCGCGGAGATCGGCAGCGAGAGCGTGGTGTGCGACGACGTGATCGGCGGCAGCGGCCGGATGCCCTGTCGCGCCGTGGCCTGCCGCGACGGTTTCGTCTACCGGCTCGACCGGCGCATGTTCGCCGCGGCGTTCGACGCCTCGCCGGTAATCCGTCATCTCGTGTTCATCTGCGTGCGGCTGCTGATGGCGCAGGTCTCGCAGATCACGTTCTGCAGCCGTCATCACGTGCTCAAACATCAGTTATGCAGATGGTTCCTGCTCGCGTACGACCGGACCCGCAGCATCGAGATCCAGGTGACGCACAGCATGCTGGCGCAGATGCTCGGCGTGCGGCGCGAAACGGTCACCGATGCCGCGGGCGAAATCCAGAAGCTGGGCCTGATCCGGCAGTACCGGAGCTCGATCGAGCTCGCCGATCTCGCCGGCCTCGAAAAAATGTCGTGCGGCTGCCGCGCGATCGTGCGCGACGAGATGAAGCGCATCCTGTCGGCCGATTCGGGCGTGCCGGCCGCGTCGCGCGCCTGATCGGCATGCCGCATCGGGCGTCGCTGTCGCGCCGCCTGCCTGCCGGGTCAGCCGTTTGTAGGGTGGCGAACAGAACGCCGTGTCTGCCAATGGTCTACTGATGCCGGACTGCCGGGGGGACGTCAGCGCGTGTCGCGCGTCTGCCCGAGCGGACGACACCACGCACGCCGGAGCAGCACGTGAAAAAAGAAATCAGAACCATCCTGAAACACGTCGCCCATCTCGAAGCCGCGATCGATTCGATCGGCGACGGGGACGACCTCTACGAAGCGGGCCTTTCGTCACTCGACACGATCCAGCTGATGCTCGCGATCGAGAAGCAATTCAACATCGAGATTCCCGACGAGATGCTGAACCGCAACCTGTTCCGCAGCATTGACGCGCTCGCGGACACGATCACCACGCTGCAACGCACCGAGCATTCGGCATGAGCGCGCTGCTTCCCGAACTCGCGAGCGACAGCGATACGCGTCGGCTCGACGAGGCCGCGCATGCCGTCGCGCAGATCGCCGCGCAGCACGCGGACGCGGTCGACCGCGACGCGCGCTGCCCCGTCGAGGCGATCGAGGCGATGCGCGCGCGCCGCCTGCTCGGCGCGATGGTGCCGACCCATCTCGGCGGCGCGGGTGCGTCGCTGGAAGACATCGCGTCGGCCTGCTCGATTCTCGGCCAGGCCTGCGCCTCGTCGGCGATGGTGTTCGCGATGCACCAGATCCAGGTCGCCTGCATCGTCGATCATGCCGCCGACCAGGGCTGGCACAAGCTGTTCCTGCAGCAGCTCGTGCGCCACCAGTGGCTGCTCGCATCGGCCACGTCGGAAGACGGCGTCGGCGGCAACCTGCGCGCGAGCCAATGCGCGCTCGAAGCCAGCGGTGGCGAGTTCCGGCTGCGCAAATCGGCGCCGACGATCTCGTATGGCGACTACGCGGACGGCATCCTCGCGACCGCACGACGCGATGCGGACGCGCCGGCTTCCGAGCAGGTGCTCGTCACGCTGCTGCGCGACGGCTACACGCTCACGCGCCGCGGCGAATGGGACACGCTCGGGATGCGCGGCACTTGCAGCAACGGCTTCGAGCTCGATGCGCAAGGCGCCGCCGTCCAGTGCCTGCCGGTGCCGTTCGCGACGATCGCCGAGGAGACGATGGTGCCGGTGTCCCACATCCTGTGGGCCGCGGTCTGGATCGGCGTGGCCGGCGATGCATTCCATCGCGCGCACCAGTTCTTCCGCGCGCAGGCACGCCAGACCGACGGCGCGCCGTCGCCCGCGTCGCGACGCATCGCCGAATCGCTCGCGCTGATGCAGGCGATGCAGGCCCGCGTCGACACCGTGCTGCGCCTTCATGCGAATCCGGCATCACGCTCGTGGTCGGCCGGCATGGCCCGGGCCGCCGAGATCAACACGCTGAAGACCTACGTGTCGACGACCGCGCTGGAAGTCGCGCACCAGGCCATGATGATCTGCGGGATGGCCGGCTACAAGCAGGGCACGCCGTTCAGCATCGGCCGCCACATTCGCGACCTGCATGCGGCGCCGCTGATGATCAGCAACGACCGCATTGCCGTCAACACCTCGAACCTGCTGCTCGCGCTGCGTCCTGCGACGCTGGAGAAACATACGTGAACGATCGCCTTGCCGTGCCCTCCGCCGCCTCCGCTCCCGCCGATGCACCGATCGACCGCGCGGGCGTCAACCCGCTGCGCGACGCACTGATCGACGCGGGCCTGCTGGTCTCGACCGGCATCCAGGGCCTGTTCGGCCGCAGCGAACGGTTCGAGCGCGTCGTCGAAGCGCTCGACGCGTTCGTCACGCGCCTCGGCGCCGACCAGCAGGCCGAAGTGCTGCGCTTCCCGCCGGCGATGAGCCGCACCGAGTTCGAGCGCAGCGAATACATGAAGAGCTTTCCGCAACTCGCGGGCAGCGTGCACGCGTTCTGCGGCGACGAACACCAGCACCAGCGCGTACTGCAGTGCCTCGATCGCGGCGACGACTGGACGGAAAGCCAGAAGCCGACCTACGTCGTGATGACGCCCGCCGCGTGCTACCCGGTCTACCCCGTCGTCGCCCGCGCGGGTGCGCTGCCGGCGGACGGCCGGATCGTCGACGTTTTCTCGTACTGCTTCCGTCACGAACCGTCGCTCGACCCGACCCGCATGCAGTTGTTCCGGATGCGCGAGTACGTGCGGATCGGCACGCCCGAGCAAATCGTGTCGTTCCGCGAGACCTGGATCGAACGCGGCACGCGGATGATCGACGCGCTGCGCCTGCCCAACGCGATCGACCTCGCGAACGATCCGTTCTTCGGGCGCGGCGGCAAGATCGTCGCGAACAGCCAGCGCGAGCAGAACCTGAAGTTCGAGCTGCTGATCCCGATCGAGCACGACGATCGCCAGACCGCGTGCCTGAGCTTCAACTACCACATGGATCATTTCGGGCTGCTGTGGGATATCCGCACCGCGACGGGCGACGTCGCGCACACGGGCTGCGTCGGCTTCGGCCTCGAACGGCTCACGCTCGCGCTGTTCCGCCATCACGGCTTCGACATCGAGGCGTGGCCGCGCGAAGTCCGCGACGTGCTGTGGGGCACGCCATGAGATTCGTGTCCCGCGACGGCGAACACGCGTCGTTCGAGGATGTGCGCCACCGCGCGCGCCACTACCGGCCGCATCCGCTGCATAGCCAGGAGATGGTCTGGAAGCAGACCAACTGCTACGTCGACATGTGGCTCGAGGTGCTCCGGTGGTGGGGCTTCAATCCATACGCGGCGCTGCCGTTTACGATCGCGCTCGATTTCGAGGGCGACCAGTTCACGTTCTTCAAGTTTCCGCACGACGAACTGGAGCGGCTGTACGGCATCGTCGTGCAGGAGCACTCGATCTACGAACCGCTCGACCAGCACATCGAGACGCAGGTTGCGCGCGGCCATCTGATGATCGTCGAGGTCGACGCATGGTTCCTGCCCGATACGCGCGGCAGCAGCTACCGCACGCAGCATACGAAGACGACGATCGGCATCGATGCGATCGACCGCGCGAAGCGCCAGATCGGCTACTTCCACAACAGCGGCTATTACGTGGCCGAGGATTTCGACTACAACGGGCTCGTCGGCGGCAGCTCGCCGATGACGCTGCCGCCTTACGTGGAATGCGCGAAGCGGCGGTTTGTACCACTCGACGAACGTGAGCTGTGCGAAACGTCGCTCGCCGCGCTGCAGCGCCACCTGCGGCGCCTGCCGGTCGTCAACCCGATCGCCGCGTTCCGGCGGCAGTTGCAGACCGATGCGCGAACGCTCGCCGATTCGCCGCTCGAGCATTTCCACGCGTACTCGTTCAACTCGGTGCGGCAGCTCGGCGCGAATTTCGAGCTGTTCGGCCATTACGCGCGCTGGCTGCAGGCCAGCGGTTGCGTCGGGCCGTTCGCCGAGATCCGCGCCGCGTGCGACCGCATCGCATCCGAAGCGATGGTGCTCGAATTCCGGCTCGCACGCGCGTGCGCGCGCGGCAAGGAGGAGCGCGGCGACTCGACGCTCGAGGCGATCGAGGCCGCCTACGCGGACGTCGTCGCGTGCGCGCGGCAGATCTGCGCGCCGTTGCGGCACGTGAAGCCCGTGCGCAGCGAGTCCAGCGACATCGCGGCGCCCGTGCCGGCCATGCGGTGACGCGCGCGCGCGCCCTGCCCGCGTGGTCGATGCTGGCGACGGCCGCAGGCGCCGTGCGAGAACCGCGCGACCTCCCGGTCGACGGCGGCGACTGGATCACAGCGCCGGTGCCCGGCACGGTCGCGCAGGCGCTCGCGGTGGCCGGCCGCCTCGACGAAGCTGCATCGCTCGACGAGCGCGACCACTGGTACCGCGTCGAGCTGCGCGGGCGCGGGCCGCGCATCCTGCGCTTTCACGGCCTCGCGACGCTCGCGCAAGCGTGGCTCGACGACACGCCGATCCTCCGCTCCGACAGCATGTTCGTCACGCATGACGTGCCCGTGTCGCTCAACGGCACCCACCGGCTGACCCTCTGTTTCCGCGCACTCGCGCCGCACCTGCGCGACGCACGCGCACCGCGCCGTGCGCGCTGGCGCACGCGGCTCGCCGAGCCGGCCGGGCTGCGCACGATCCGCACGTCGCTGTTCGGGCACATGCCGGGCTGGTTTCCGCCGTATGTGCCCACCGGCCCGTGGCGGCCCGTCGACGTGCTCGATCCGGCCGACGGGCCGGTTCTGGCCGACTGCAAGCTGCAGGCGCGCGTCGAAGGCGACACGGGCTGGCTCGATGCGGAACTGACGTTCGCCGCGCCGCTGCCCGATACGTTCGCAGCGCGGCTGTCGTGCGGCGAACATCATGCGACGCTCGAACGTGACGGCGCCGACCGGCTGCGTACGCACGTCGCAATACCGAACGTGCGTCGCTGGTGGCCGCATACGCACGGCGAACCGGCGCTCTACGACGTTGTGCTGCATATCGGCGATGCGCGCCGGCCGCTCGGCTCGACCGGTTTCCGCACGATCGAGATCGATTCCGGCGCCGACGGCAAGGGTTTCGGACTGCGCATCAACGGCGTGCCCGTGTTCGCGCGCGGCGCATGCTGGAGCAGCGCCGCGCCGCTCGCGCTACACACGGACGACGCGACCTACGGCCGCCTGCTCGGGCTCGCACGCGACGCCGGCTTCAACATGATCCGCGTCGGCGGCACGATGACCTACGAGGCCGACGCGTTCCACGCGGGGTGTGACCGGCTCGGGCTGCTGGTCTGGCAGGACTTCGGTTTCGCGAACTTCGATTACGCGCTCGACGATCCGGCGTTCGCGGCCAACGTCGATCGCGAAGCGACCCAGTTCCTGTCGCGTCACGGCGCTTCGCCGTCGCTGGCGGTGCTGTGCGGCGGCAGCGAGATCGCGCAACAGGCCGCGATGTCGGGGCTCGGGCCGAAGCAGCGCTTCCTCGAACTGACGGCCGACCGGCTGGCCGGCCACGCGGCCGCGCTCCGTCCCGATGTCCCGTACGTGCCCGATTCGCCCGACGGCGGCGTACTGCCGTTCACGCCGCGCGAACGCGTGTCGCACTACTACGGCGTCGGTGCGTACCTGCGTCCGCTCGACGACGCGCGACGCGCGGACGTGCGCTTTGCGAGCGAATGCCTCGCGTTCGCGAACGTGCCGTGCGACGCGACACTCGCCGGACTCGGCTGGCCCGGCGTGCACGAGCCGCGCTGGAAAGCGGCCGTGCCGCGCGACCCCGGCACGTCGTGGGATTTCGAGGACATTCGCGACCACTATCTGCAGACGCTGTACGACGTCGTGCCCGACCGGCTGCGGCGCGAGGATCCGGCGCGCTACTTCGAGCTGTCGCGCGCGGTGATCGCTGACCTGATGCGCGAAACGTTTTCCGAATGGCGGCGCACCGGCTCGCGCTGCGCCGGCGCGCTCGTCTGGCAGTTCCAGGACGTGATGCCGGGCGCCGGATGGGGCGTGATCGACGCCGCACACCGGCCGAAATCGGCATGGTATGCGCTGCGTCAGGTGCTGCAGCCGATCCAGGTGCTCCTCGTCGACGAAGGGCTGAACGGGCTCGACGTGCACGTCGTCAACGAGCGCCCGGCGCCGCTGTCGGCGTCAATCGAGCTGGTCGCGCTGCGCGACGGCCGTACGCCGGTCGCGCGGGCCGGCTGCCCGGTGCGGATCGCCGCGCACGACACGGTGCGGCTCGGCTCGGCCGAGTTGCTCGGCCGCTTCTTCGACTGGACCTATGCATACCGTTTTGGCCCGTGCGAACACGATACGGTCGTCGCGACCCTGCGGGCCGACGACGGCGCGCTGCTGTCGCAGGCGTTCCATTTTGTGTCGCGCACGCATCCGGCCGTACTGGCACGTCGCGAACTCGGGATCGAGGCATGCGTGTCGCGCACCGGCGAGACCTGGCACGTCGACGTCGACACGCGACACGTCGCGCGCCATGTGCAGATCGACGCGCCGGGTTTCATGCCAGGCGACGACTGGTTCCATCTCGCGCCCGGCACGCCGGCGCGCATCGCGCTCGTTCCATTGCGCATCGACGGGAAGCCTGTGGCGGGCGGCGACAATGTCCCGCCCGCGGTGGAAATCCGCGCCGTGAACGCCGCGCGCGCGGTGCGAGCCACGCAGGCCGGTTGACACGACGCTCGCGGCCCCGCGAGCGTCGTGCCGCCCTGTATCAATCGGACGAGCCCGTCCCGCGCGGCCGCTCGATACCGTACGCCTCCATCCAGCGATACAGTGTCGCGCGCGACACGCCGAGTTCGCGCGCCGAAGCGGCAACGCGCCCGCGCGTTCGCAGCAACGCGGTTTCGATCGCCTCGCGCTCGATCGACTTGCGGATGTCGGCCACCGACGGCGACGCCGCATCGAGGCAGTATTCGAGCTCGAGGTCACGCGCGGTGATCAGGCGCCCCTCCGTCATCACGACCGCACGGCGCACGCGGTTGATCAGTTCGCGGACATTGCCCGGCCAGTCGTGCTTGTAGAGCGCGGTAATCGCATCCGTCGAGAACCCGCGCACGCGATGGCGCGCATCGCCGCGGAAGCGTTCGAGCATGTGGTGCGCGAGCAGTTCGATGTCCTTGCCGCGCGCGCGCAGCGGCGGCTGGTCGATGCGCATCACGCAGAGACGGTGGAACAGGTCGGCGCGAAAGCGTCCTTCTTCCATCGCATCGCGCAGGTCGACGTGCGTCGCCGACACGATCCTGACATCGACCGGCACCGGCTCGCTGCCGCCAAGACGGTGAATCGAGCGTTCCTGCAGAAACCGCAGCAGGCTCGCCTGGCTCTCGTGCGGCAGGTCGCCGATCTCGTCGAGC
Organism: Burkholderia sp. AU38729; assembly: GCF_020419725.1. NCBI lineage: Bacteria > Pseudomonadati > Pseudomonadota > Betaproteobacteria > Burkholderiales > Burkholderiaceae > Burkholderia > Burkholderia sp. AU38729. The sequence continues at coordinate 292,076 of NZ_JAIZQO010000002.1, forward strand.
AGCAGCGTGCCGCCGTTCGCGGCTTCGACGTAGCCGATCTTGCGCGCGTTCGCGCCGGTAAACGCACCGCGCTCATAGCCGAACAGTTCCGATTGCAGCAGATGCGGCGGAATCGCGCCGCAGTTGACCGCGACGAACGGGCCGTTGCGCCGCGCTGAATGGCGATGGATCGCGACGGCCGTGAGTTCCTTGCCGGTTCCCGTTTCGCCGAACACGAACACCGGCGCGTCGGTGCGGGCGAAACGACGCACCGTATCGAACAGCCGCAGCATCGCGCTGCAGGTGCCGACGATGCCCTTTTCCTCCGATTCGAGCTGTTCGCGATCGCGCGCGAACAGGCATTCCATGCCGTAGGCATGGCCGACCGTATCGGCGATCCGCTGATGCGACGCCGGCAACGTCACGTAGTCGAAGCAGTAGTCGCGCAACAGCGCGCGCACGTTCGGCGAGGTGGTCTGACCGACATCCACGAGCGCCACCCAGACGACATCGCGCATCGACGCGCAGGTCGACGCGATGCTGCCGATCGCATCGGCATGGCCGCCGCTCAGGTCGAGAATGCCGCAGGTAATTTCGCCGGACGTGTCGCGCAACTCGCTCGCATGCGCGACGACCGACACCTTCCAGTCGCGGCGCGACAATTCCTTTCGCAGCATCACGGACGGCGATTGCGTCCAGTAAATCAGCGGACGCTGCCCGTTACTGCTCCCCACGCCGGCGCTCTTATCGCGCGTTATTGGCATATTCATAACAAACCATCATTTTCTGCACTCCGCGAACCGTTCGCGTGCGCGGCGGCAGGCGGCGCATGGCCGCCTTTCCGCGCTGCGTTTCCGCAGCCTTGGCGAAGATCGAAACTGCACACGGCGAGAACCCCCGGAGATCGAGCCGGATATCATCCCGTCTCGTTGTCATCGAACTCGAACGGAACACGCGGCTACGGGAGCCACGACATTCCGGCTTTGAAGCAACCCGCCGCCAGGCGGGGCACGTCGGCAAACAAAAGCCGTCCGCATGGGCATCGCGTCGTACACGACAATCGCGCCGATGCTGAACCGGAGGGCCGCCAAACCGCGCCCGGATTGACTGCCCCATTTCATCGCACCTGAATTTACACCCCGTTTCGGGCCGGTTTTGTTAGCAAAAGATAAACCTGAATCAAGCCGTTACGGCGCCGGCCGTTCCGCACCGCCCCCTTTTTGAACACTGAGATTTGATTATCTATGACCTTTCCCGTCAATCAGTGGCAAATACTACTTTTCCGCAAGATTGATACCGTCGATTACCCGTAATTTCCGTCGAAATCTCGTCAAAGTGGCGGCACCGTGTGCCTCGCACCACATAATCCCGCGCGCCCCCGGATAACCCCATCCCATTGCGCCGGCGCGAGGGCCGTCCCACCGTTACACGTCGTAATCACGCCGTAATCAACGGTATCGCGCCTGCTGGCGCTTTTCGCGCGAATCGCCGTCGACGAGTTTGAAATACGCGGGGCCGGCACGCGCGTCTCGCGGCGCAGCATGATGGCCATTCCCACGCGACCGGACACCCCCGCGGTTCGACCGGATGCAGGCCCAACGGTAGGTCGCGGCGGCCGTCCACGCATGCGGTCGGCAGCTTGCCGACGATACGGTACGCGAGCGGCCCGTCGGCGGCACGCGCAATCCTCGGTCCCGCGCCCCGCTGCCTCGTTCGCGTGCGATGCTGGCCAGTCGCACTTCATTGCAGCCCGCCACGATGAATCAATTATGAAAAGGCAGCGGCCCCGACGATGTGTGCTGTCGCACATTGCGACGCTCGCCTGTCGCGCACACCGCCCCATAGCGCGCGCCGGACTTGCGAATCCGGAGCGTGAGTACGCTTTCGAACAGACCGCCGGAGCGCGCATCCGGATGATGAAGATCGCCACGCCGTACGGAACGATCGCGTTCGTGCAGCGCGGCATGCCGAAGGCATCACGCGAGGACAGCATCATGGAATGGCATTGTTGTGAATTCGAACATCTGAGCGCCGTCGATCTCTATGCAATCCTGCGCGCGCGCAACGCCGTGCTGGTGGTCGAAGACGCCCACACGCATCTCGACATCGACGGCAAGGACGCGGGCGCGCTGCACGTCTATGCGAGCGCGAGCGACGGCGACACGACGGAAGTCGCCGCCTACGCGCGCATCCTGCCCGGCGACGACATCGATCCGGACGTCATGATCGACAAGGTGCTGACGAGCGAAAGCTGCCGCGACGACGAGACGCTCGAGCGTTTGATCGAGCGCGCACTCACCGCTGCGCAGGCCGCATGGCCGGACACTGCGGTGCGCATGCACGTCCCCGCGCCGCGTCAGGCGTTCTACAAACGGTTCGGATTCCGCAAGGCCTACGGTCCGTATCTCGAACTAGGGGCGCCGTTCGTCGGCCTGATCCGGCCGGCCGACCGTACGGCCGGTGCGCTGCGTCACCTGCTGTCGCGCGCCGTTTCGTTCTCGCGCGACGACGATACGCGCGCCGACGGCCGCTCTCACACCCGGCTGCCCGCCGATACCGGAGCGAACCGATGACCCGCGCCCTTCACCCGGTTCCCGAACCCGATCTGCCGAATATCCTGCCGGTGATTCTCGCCGGCGGTTCCGGCACGCGGCTGTGGCCGCTGTCGCGCGAGCAGTATCCGAAGCAGCTGATCGAGCTGGTCTCGAACGAGTCGCCGCTGTCGGCGACGGCGCGCCGCCTGAACGGCATCGCGAACGCGTCGCTCGGCGACACGCTGCTACTCGTATGCGGCGAACAACATCGCTTCATGAGCGCCGAGCAGGTACACGGCCGCTCGGCGCCTGCCCGCATCCTGCTGGAGCCCACGGCGCGCAACACGGCGCCCGCGCTGACGCTGGCCGCGCTCGATGCGAACGCGCTCGCGAACGATCCTGTCCTCGCCGTGATGCCGGCCGATCACGTGATCGCGGATGTCGCCGCGTTCCAGGACGCGGTCGCACGCGCGGCGCGTTATGCGCAGGAAGGCGCGATCGTCACGCTTGGCGTGCTGCCGCGCCGCGCTGAGACGGGCTACGGCTACATCCAGGTCGGCGAGCCGCGCTCGGGCCGCCACGGCAGCCACGGCGGCTACGCGATCGGACGCTTCGTCGAAAAACCCGATGCGACGCTCGCCGAGCGCTACCTGCAATCGGGCGATTACTGGTGGAACAGCGGAATCTTCGTCACGCGCGCCTCGGTCTGGCTGAAAGCGATCGGCGCACTCGCGCCGGACATCCATGCCGCTTGCGACAGCGCGTGGCGCGCGGGCGTCGCCGACGATCCGTTTTTCCGGGTCGATGCGGCCGCCTTCGATGCGTGCCCATCGGATTCGATCGACTATGCGGTGATGGAGCGCCTCGCGGAACACACCGAACTCGGCATCGAAGGCATTGTGGTGCCGCTCGCGGCCGGCTGGTCGGACGTCGGCACGTGGGACGCGATCTGGGAAATCATGCCGAAGGACGATCACGGCAACGTCGCGCGCGGCTCGATCGTCTTCGAGGATACGCAGGACAGCCTCGTGCGTTCGGAAGGCCGCCTCGTCGCGTGCGTCGGGATGAAGGACGTCGTCGTGATCGAGACGGCCGATGCCGTGCTGGTCGCGAACAAGCACGACGTGCAGCGCGTGAAGAACATCGTCGCGCGCCTGAAGAGCGACCGGCGCCCGCAGGTGAGCGAGCACCGCAAGGTGCAGCGGCCGTGGGGCCATTACGATTCGATCGATCTCGGCGAGCGCTTCCAGGTGAAGCGGATTGTGGTCGAACCCGGCAAGCAGCTGTCGCTGCAGATGCACTATCACCGCGCCGAGCACTGGATCGTCGTGCGCGGCACCGCGAAGGTGACGCGCGGCACCGAGACGTTCCTGCTGTGCGAGAACGAATCGACCTACATCGCCGTCGGCGAAGTGCATCGGCTCGAGAATCCCGGCCGGATTCCGCTCGAAATCATCGAGGTTCAATCGGGCAACTATCTCGGCGAGGACGATATCGTGCGGTTCGAGGATCAGTACGGGCGCGCAGTCGTCGGGACCGCGCCGCCGCACCCGTCGCTCGCCTCGCGCGAACCGGACGAGGAAGCCGCGGAACGCGACGTCATCCGGTAAGTGCATGCGGATTGCGACGGCGTGTGCGACGCCAACACCCGCCGCCGCGCGAACAACGGGCGACCGCCTGTTCGTCGCCTGGCGCCGCCGGCCGGCGGCCCACGCAACGCATGATCAGTGGAGGCCGCCTTGCGGCCAGCGCGGCCGCCTGAGGGACTCGCGCACGCGCGGCAACACCGACGTGTCCGCGCCGATCGCGTCGCCTGCCGCCGACAGCGGCTGAAGCGCGGCGCCCGCACATGGCGTGCCCTTCGCCTGCTGTGCCGATGCCCCCACCTGCCGGCCGGCCGCGCAATCGTGCGCAGGGTCGATCCGGACCGGCATTCCGCCGATCCCCGACAGTTGATTGTCCGCGAGCCGCACGCCCGACACGTTTCCCCACAGGCGAATGCCGTCGAATCGCGCATGCGACACGCGATTGCCAATCACGGTCACGCGCGACACCGAACCCGACCACGTGCTGACCTCGATCGCCGCCTGCTGCGTGACCGGGCGAGCATCGGCCCGATCCGTCGCCGTCTGGATATCCGCGATCGAATTACCCTCGATGCGGATGTCGGACGAGCCGGCAGTGCGATTGCTGTCTTCCTGGGCGACCAGAATGCCGGAGCTCACCTGTACGTTGCGCACGACGTTGTTCGAGATGGTGACTTCCGCACCGCCGACCACCGTGATGCCCCGCCCCCACGGATTGCCCTCCAGCGAATTGCCGGTAATCAGCACGTTGCGCGTCAGCACGCCTTCCGCCTGATAACTCACCACGGCGATCATGTCGTCGCCGGTGCCGCGCACGACGTTGCCCTGCACCAGCACGTTGCGCGAGCCGTGCGTCATGTGAATACCGTCCGCCAGCGTCGACAGCACCTCGTTGCCGACGATCGCGACGTCCGCGCCGCCGAACACGAAGATCCCGCCTCCCGCGCCGCCGTCGATGACGTTGTCGAGCACCTGCACACCGCGCCCCGTCACCTCGACCTTCGACGACTCCGGCGTCGTGAGGCGTGTCGTGCCGGTTCCGGTGAGCCGGAAGCCGACGAGCGTCGTACCGTCCCCGCTCATCTCGATCGTCTGGTCGCCCGGAGTGGTCGCGATCAGCGTCGCACCGTAGCCCGACAACACCACATGCCGCTGCCGCACGACCAGCGACCGGCCGACCACATACCGGCCCGGCGCGAACACCAGTCGCTGGCCCGGCTGCAACGCGTCCAGCGCATGTTGCAGCATGTCGGCCTGATCGGCCGCGTCCGCAGCGGGACGAACGACCGCATCCGGTACAGTCGCATGAAGCGCACCAGGCGCGGACGTGCCGGATGCCGCCGCGGCACCGCCCGGCCCCGCCAGCCCGCCTGCCGCGCACATGGCGGCGAGCGCTGCGCGCACGAGAAACGTGCCACGTGATCTACGCATATCGAGTCGACTCCCTGGAATGACTTCGAACGTGCCGGCCCGCGCATCCGAATCGCTGCATGCCGACCGAGTTGTCCTCCGACGATACCGTCGATTGGACCATTCGAACCCGCCGCGCTTCAGTGCGTCAACAGACCAATACATCCTGCCTGCGCGGCGTATCGGGTATCCGGCTTGCCGTTGACGCTTCATCGCGCTTTCGCTGAAGCGGATCGCGGAACGGTAGGCTCGCGAACCGAATGCCGATCGACGACGCGTATCATGGCCGCCATGCGATGCGACCGTGCTCCGGGGCACCGCACCCCGCGCGCCGGGCACCCGGATCGTCCGCACTTCGCTCGTCCAGAATCCGTTCATGACCACGCTGACCATCGCAATCTGCAACTACAACCACGGCGCGTACCTGCGCGAAGCGATCGATTCGGCGCTCGCACAAAGCGCGCCCGGCATCCGCGTGCTGGTCGTCGACGACGGTTCCACCGACGATTCGCGCGACATCATTCGCTCGTACGGCGAGCGCGTGACGGCGGTGTTCCAGGAGAATCGCGGTCAGGTCGCCGCCTACAACCGCGCGATCGAGCATCTCACGACGCGCTACGTGATCCTGCTCGACGCCGACGACCTGCTCTATGCCGACGCCGCGGCCCGCGTGCTGGCCGCGTTCGCATCCGGCGACTTCGTAAAGGTGCATTTCCGGCTCGACGTGATCGCGCGGGACGGTGCGATGACCGGGGCCAGCGTACCGCAGTCGGCCGTCGACACCGATTGCGGCCGCCTGTTGCGCGCGGGCTGGCTGTACCCGTCGCCGCCCGCATCGGGCAACGCGTATCGGGTCGATGCGCTCAAGCGCATCTTTCCGGTGCCTGTCACCCCGGACAATCTGCACGGTGCGGATTTCTACGCGATCTACGGTATCGCGTTGCTCGGCAACGTGCACATGATCGATGCGACGCTCGGCGGCTATCGCGTCCACCAGCAGCCAGGGACGCGCCCGTCCGTCGACACGCCGGCGCTTGCGCTCACCAATTCGGAAGACGCCGCGACGGGCGCGCTGAAAGCCGAACGCCGGTGGGCGACGCTGCGCATGCTCGCCGCCACGCGGCTGCACGAAGCATTGCCGATCGCGCCGCTCGACTTCGCGATCGAGAAGGCCCGCTTCGCCAGCACGCTCTATCACGCCCCGCTCGTGCGGCGCTGGCGCTGGTTCCTGTGCGAATCAGGACGCTACTGGCAAACCGTGCTGCGCAACCCGTTCTGGGGCGTTGCCAAGAAAGCGGCCGTAGCCGGGCTGTCGCTCGCATGCTTGCTGCCGTCGGCAACGCTCAGCAACCGCGCGATTCGCTATATCTCCAATCCGCTCGCGCGCGTGCGGAAGTCATCCGGCCATCACGCCGACGCGCGATAGCGTCGCCGAATCGCGCATTCGGTAAGCCATCGCACCCAGTGGGTCGCGCATGCGCTGCACAATGATCCGGACCAGTGGATTCACGCGCACTGACCGGACTTCGTCGTTGTCCCGGCTCCAGTCGTCGTAGTCGAACGCCGGTTTCGATGTTCGGAGGAATCGCGCCTGCACGTATGTCGCGGTATGGATTCCTCACGCTGCATCGTGTCCGGCGCCCTGCGGCAAGGTCGGCTCGGCATTCCAGCGGCGGAAACCATCACGCTGCCTCGTCGGCGCCAACCAGCGACTGTGACAGCAGGATCCAATGGCCGCGACTGCCATGCATTTATCAATCAGGAATGCATAGTTTCACGAACCGGATATCGAGACCGCAAGATTCGCCGGCGACTCATCGTCACGACGTGCGATGAATCTGCGAGCGAATCGCTGGACCCACAGATGACCCAACAAAAGATCGTTCATATCGCCGAAGCATTCGGTGGCGGCGTGCTTTCGATGCTGACCCATCTCGCCAACCATGCCGCAGCGACCGGCGTCGACGTGACGGTTCTGCACTCGATCCGACCGGAAACCCCGACCGATTTTTCGACGCTGTTCCTGCCCGGCGTGAAGCTCGTGTACGTCGACATGGCGCGCGAGGTGAGCGTCAAACAGGATCTGCGGAGCGTGCGTGCGCTGGCCCGGAGCCTGCGCGACTGCAAGCCGACCGCGATTCATCTGCACTCGTCGAAGGCCGGCGTACTGGGGCGAATCGCCGCCCGGATCGCCGCCCCGAACGCGAAGGTGCTCTACTCGCCGCACGGACTCTCGTTCCTGCGTCGCGACGTGTCGCGCATGAAGCAGTACGCCTATCTGAGCTTCGAACGCATCGCGGCGCACATCGGCGGCACCATCGTCGCGTGCTCGGGCAGCGAGCTCGCCGAGATCAGGGGAAAGGTCCGCGCGAAATCGACGGTCCTGGTGGAAAACGGTGTCGATGTGGCGGAGATCCCGCCGCGTCGAATGCGCGACGATCGCAAGGTCGTCATCGGGATGAGCGGTCGGGCGTCGTACCAGAAGAATCATCAGGCATTCGTGCGACTCGCCGACATGCTGCACGACGCGGACGTCGAGTTTCTCTGGATCGGCGGCAACGCGGCCGAGATTCCGGATCCCGGCCAGCGCGGAGCCGTCGTCTGCAGCGGCTGGATACCCCGCGCACGTGCGCTCGCGCTGACATCGGAACTGGACATCTACGTCCAGACTTCCCGCTGGGAAGGCATGCCGGTCGCGCTGATCGAAGCGCAGGTCGCCGGCATACCGGCCGTGGTGACGGACGTCGTGGGCAATCGCGACGTGGTGATTCACGGCGTGACCGGCTACGTCGCGTCGAACGCCGCCGAGATGGCCGCGTATCTGACGACGCTGCGCGACGACCGGCAGCTTCGCGAGCAAATGGGCGCGGCAGCCCGAAAACGGGCGATTCAGCGGTTTTCGATGAACGCGATTTTCCGGCAGTGGAATGCGCTCTACGGACTGGATACCGAGGAGCCGCGTGTCGACACGCGCGACTTCAAGCCGGTCGCACCGGATCACGTCAAAGCCTGATTCCGAATTCGATATCTTCTTGTTGACATGATCACTTTCAATAAACCGAAGCAACTCGTCTATAACGGCCGCTTCACCACGCAGAAGACGACCGGGGTGCAGCGCGTCGCGCGCGAGCTGATTGCCGCATTGATCAAGTTTCAGCCGCAGGATCCGGTGACCGTGCTGGTGCCTCCGCAACCCGGCGTCGAGGTCAGCGGCGCCAGGACGGTCAAGGTCGGCTTTTACAAGGGCGTGGTCTGGGAGCAGTTGGTGCTCCCGTTGTTCGCTCGCCGAGGCCGCATCGTCAATCTCAGCAATTCGGCATCCGTTTTCATCGGCAACCAGATCATCTACATGCACGATGCGGCGGTGTTCGACACGCCCGCACATTTCTCACGCCCGTTTCGCGTGTGGTACCGGATCATGTTCTGGATCCTCGCGCGAACCTCCGTTTGCGTGCTGACCAACTCCTATTTCTCACGGGATCGCCTTGCGCATCATTGCGGCGTGCCCGCGGAGAAGATCAGCGTCGTGCCGCTCGGTGCGGATCATCTCGATGCGCTGGAAGCGGACACGAGCGTGCTCGACAAGCATGCGCTGACACCCGGCCGCTTCGTGCTCGCGGTCAGCAGCATGAATCCGACCAAGAACTTCGCGCGGCTGATCGCGGCTTTCCGGCAGATCGACGATCCGTCGGTCGATCTCGTCATCGTCGGCATGCAGAACGCCACCGTATTCGGCAAGCAGGATCCTCTGTCGGCCGCCGAACCGAACGTCAAGTACGTCGGCTACATCAGCGACGAGCAATTGAAGGCGCTGTATCAGAACGCGGCGTGCTTCCTGTATCCGTCGATCTACGAAGGCTTCGGCATACCGCCTCTCGAGGCGATGCGCTGCGGCTGTCCGGCGGTCGTCGGCAAATCGGCCGCGCTGCCGGAAGTCTGTGCCGATGCGGCACTGTACTGCGATCCGTATTCCCAGGACGACATCGCACGGCAATTGCGGACCCTGCTCGATTCGGCCGAGCTCAGGGCCGAGCTCAAACGCAAGGGCAGCCTGCACGCGGAGAAATATCGCTGGCGCCGAAGCGCCGAGATGATGACGGAGATCTTCGAGGGGCTGTAGCGTTTCATCGCACGCCGGCGCCGCAACGGACGCCGGCGTGCCCGGCCGGCCGTACTGCTTATCCTGCGCTGATCGCGCTGCCGTTCGCGATCCGACCATTCGCAAACAAGCGCGTGCCCAGATACGACCGGATCGGTTCCTCGACGAATTTCGCGAGGACAGCGGCGGCCGCCATCGACAGCAACGCGGCAAGCATCGCCGTTCTGACAATGTGGCTCTCGGCCTGCGGCGCATACGCGAACACCAGCCTGCCGACCGGATAGTGCACACAGTAAAGCGGATACGAGATCCAGCCGAGGAACGCGCTGATCCGTGCAATCGTCTTGCCGCTCGGCGCGAGCGTCGCACCGCGATAGACCAACGCGGGGGCGACGAACAGCAGGATCGCCGCCGAATACGTTCCCTTGATCGACGTCGGAAACGCAATGACCAGCGCGAAGGCGACAAACAGCATGTAGTCGTTCTTGACGAGCCTGGCGATGAACCAATGCGGCTTCGCCGGGAGATTCGCCTCGTACATCTTTCCGATTGCCACGCCCAGGAGGAACCCGTAGCCGACCCGGAAGAATCCGCCCATGAAATTGTCGGCCGACCAACCCTGATTGAGGATGATCGAGACCTTGCCGTTGTCGAGGCCCACGAGCACGCCGTACACGACGAAAGCGCCGAAGCACGCGTATGCCAGCCTCATCAGGCGCCGCTCGCTCATCCTGATTGCGGCGATCAGCGCGACGCTCGCCACCAGCTCGAAGAACAGTGACCACGCCGGAGGATTCAGCGGAAACGCGCCGGGATCGTCTACCGCCGGCAAGCCGTGACCCGCGGCGCCGGCAAATCCGGATACCAGGAAACGGCCGAAATACGGAACGAAAAAATAATTCTGCCCGGCGGCTGCCGCCAGGTTGCCCAACGAAAACGCCGCCGACGATTGAATTCGCATGACGACGAGACTCACCAGCCCTATCGTCATCCCGATGCCTATCATCGGATACAGACGAATCACGCGTCGCTTCAGATACGCGCCCTGCCACGCTCCCTGAAGCAGTCTTTCGCCGTAAGAGTACGTGAGGATGAATCCGCTCAGCATGAAAAATACGTCTACCGAAAGATAGGCGCTCTGCAGTATCGGAATCGGCAGATCCTCGAGGAAATGCATGAACATCACGCTGATGGCCGCGATACCGCGCAATCCGTCCAGCGTTTCGAATTTCTGTTTATGTGTAGCCATGGACGGTAGCGGCAACCGAAAAATGATCAAGCGACTCGATGATGTCGATTCGGCGCGGCATGCCCCGTCGCGCGTGCCGGTGCCCTGGCAAACCAGCGGAATACGCCGATCAACAGGACGACCGGCACGAAATTACGCCCGCTGAACAGGTTCGGCGTTCGCATGATTTCCATGACCGAGACGAACAGCACCGCATGGATGCAGCACCAGCACCCGTTTCCGGTCCGCCAGCCCGCATAGCTTCGGCCAATCGCCCAGCCGAGCGCGATCGCATCGAGCAAACCTAACCATCCCCACTCGTAGAAGTGGACGAAAATTCCTGACGGATTGTTGAACTCGGGGTCGGCGTAGCTGTTCAGGAACAGGTTGATGCTGTCGCTCGAGTCGAGCCACGGCTGCAACGTCGCGCCGATGACGGGGAAGCGCAGCAGCCAGTCGAACGTGAACATCGGGTGGCCCTGGTTCCAGCCCAGCACACTCACGATTCCTGCGCCGTTGTTCAATGCAGTCGAGTAATACAGGCCCAGACGCTCGAGGGCAAAATCGAACAGGTTGTCGTAGATGTTGACGTAATAGGCTTCCCACGACCGGTTGTACTCGTTCGCGATGAACAGGCCGAACAGCAACGGAATCGCCGCATAAGGACCGAGCGTCAGCAGACGAGCATACCGTCCGCCGAGCCGGAACCGCACGACCATGAGCGCAAGCGGCATCACCATCTCGATCAGTGCAAGCCGTTCCGCGAAGATGAAGCTGCGCAGCAGCGTCAGCACCGCGAGCACGGCGAAATAGATCTTGTAGCGATTCAGGCCCTTTACCGGTGTCCTGAACACATAGAAATACAGCACGACAAACGGTGCCGTGGCCTGCGTGAACGTGCTGAGGCCCGTGATGCGCCCTTTCAGTTCAAGCATGTCATATGCATTCGCTTCGCCTCGCACGAACGCGATCAGCAGCGCCGGATGCAACAGGATGCCGCTCAGCAACAGCGCATAACCGAACAGCGCGAGCGCGAAGACGAAATCGAGCACGCGGGGCGACAGCGTCACTGCGGCGGGAGGCGGCCCGCGCCGCGTCCGAACCTCGGTCGTCGCGAGCCACGCCGCCGCGGTCAGCGCGATCAGGAACAACGCGCCGACAAACGCGTAGTAGCTGTCGAAATAGATCCGTGCGATCGATTTCTGTTCACCGAGCAGGCTCAGTGAAAGCAGGCCATACAGCGGCAGGATGAACATCAGCACGAGCCGCGCCGGATCTTCCCACCAATAGCCCGTATAACCGCCGGCGTGATCGCTCCTGCTTGCCGCTCTGCGCCGTGTTACCGCCCGCTCCCGCGGCCCGCCCCCCGTGCTGCCCGCTCGCCCGCTCACGACGCGCGCTCCACGCTTTGCCGCTGCGCCATCGCTCCGGCGTATCCGGACGCGGCCTGATGCGTATTCGTATCCGAGTAGCCGTAGTCGTACCGCCCCGGCGCGCCCTGGTAATCGTTCAGGATCACGCCGCGCACATCGATATGCGCGTGCTCGAGCCGTCGCGCGCTTTCGTCGAGCTCCGTCAGCGTCGTCACGCCGCTACGCGCGACGAGGAACACCGTGCCCGCCAGACGCCCCAGCACCAGCGCATCGGCGACCGGCAGCAGCGGCGGGCCGTCGAGCACCACCATGTCGTAGCGCGACGCGAGCTGCCCGATCAATTCGGCGAACGCGGGCTGCAGCAGCAGTTCGCCCGGATCGGGAACGACGCTGCCCATCGCAATGAAATCGAGGCCCGGTGTGACGCCGCGCTTGATTGCCTCGTCGAGCGCATGGGTGCCCGCCACCACGTCCGACAGCCCCGGCGCACGGCTATAGCGGAACCGGTCGTGCAGCGAACCCTTGCGCAGATCGGCGTCGATCAGCAGGACCCGCCGTTTCGCGGCACCGGCGAGCGACGCAATATTCGCAGCGACGAACGACTTGCCGACGCCCGTCGTCGGCCCGGAGATCAGCACGACCGGATTCAACGCGGCCGGCATCGCCAATTGCAGCGACGCGCGCAGACCGCGCAGGCTTTCGAGCGCGGCGTCCTGCGCGCCGACCGGCGCAATCGATGTGCGCGGACCGGGCCGGCCGGCCTTGGACCGCAGTTCCGCTGCCGCCGCGATCGCGCTGTGCGGGACGGTCGCGAACACCGGCAGCCCCGTCGCCCATTCGATTTCTTCCGCGTCGCCGATCGTGCCGACGACACGCTGCCGGGCGATCACGATCGCCGCGCCAGCCAGCAGGCCCACCATCAGGAGACCGACCACCGCAACCCCGCGATGCGGACCAATCGGCTGCTCGGCGATCTTCGCCGTATCGACGATCCGCACGGTGCCGGTCTTGCTGGCACGCGCGAGGACCATCTGCTGGCGCGTATTGAGCAGGTTCGTGTACAGCGCGGTATCCACGGCCACGTCGCGCTGCAGTTGCAGCACGCCCTGCTCCACGGTCGGCAGCTGCTGGATCTGCTTGCGTGTCGTGTCGAGCGAACGCTGCGCATCGGCGAGCTGCGCATCGACGGCGGCAACCGCCGGATGCTTCGGCATGAAGCGCGTCATCAGTTCCTCACGCCGCTGCTGCAGCGTCTGTACGCGCGTCTCGATGTCGACCGCCTGTTGACGCAATGCGAGCGCTTCGTCGCTCGTATTGACCGTCCCGTGCGATGCACGGAATGCATTGAAGCGGTTTTCCGCCGCCTCCAGTTGGGCCTTCAACTGCGGCAACTGGCCGTCCATATAGCGGATCAGCTTGTCGGCCGCCTCGGACTTGCGTTGCGTGTTCTGCGCCAGGTACGCGTCGCCGATCGCGTTCAGCACGCGGCTGTCCTGCACGGGATCGGTGCCGTCGAGCGTCACGCCAACCATGTTCGACTGCTTGCCGCGCTCCGAGATCAGCGCGTTCTTCTGCAGCCACGTGGACGCCTCCTCGTCGCTGTAACGCGTCAGGTCGAAGCGTGCGCCGGGCTTGCCGGCCACACCGCGCACGAACACGTCGATCGCGCCCTCCGGCGTCTCGACGTGCAACGGCTGGCCGATACGGCCCTGCCACATCGGCCCTTTCCGGCCGAACAGGCCGGTGCGCTGCAGCGTATAGGCGCCGTCATCGCCGACGGTCAACGCGAAGCGCTTGCCAAGCAGTCGTTTCGGCACGTCGAAGGTCGGCACGTCGATGCGCTCGGTGCCGTACACGTATCCGCCCGGCAACGGCGACGACAACCCGTCGGCGGCATTCACGAATCGCCAGCCGATCAGCGGCAGGTAATGCGGTCGGGTGTCGAGCGCGAGGTTGGTGCTGTCGATCGCGCGATCGAGCACCGCGCGGGATTTCAGCACCTCGATCTCCGTCGATGCATCCGTCTTCAGATCGAACACCGACGATGGATCGCCAGGCGGCGACGTCTGCTTCGAGTCGGTCTGGCTTTGCTCGACCTGGAACAGGATGTCGGTGCGGTAGACGGGGGCCGCGCACAGCGCATACAGGCCTCCGGCAATCGCGCCCGCAAGCGCCGTGCAAAGGATCAGGCGCCGGCCGCCATACAGCACGCTCCAGTAGCGGCGCACCGAATGGGACGGCCGCGGAATGCGCCCGCTGTGCGAGTCAGGCAGGGTCGAAGTATTCATACAGCCTCAGTCCCGTATGGCGCGACGCACCGTCGCGGTCACAAAATCCGCCGCGAATATCACGGCGAAATGGCCTTCGCCGTCAGCGCACCTTGCGCGGACGATGGAATCAGCAGGTTCACGACGCGGCTCCAGCGCACGAGCGACGACGCATCGACGAACACGACGTCGCGCCGCTCGAGCGGAAACTGGTCGGCGAGCGCGAACGACGCGGGCGAACTGCCGTCGAGGTGGTACACCCGCGGTCGGTTGTCCGGGCCACGGCGCACGACGAACACCTGGCGCGCGTCGGACGTGTACTGACTGACGCCGCCCGTGTCGCCGAGCGCCTCGCCGAGGCTCATCCGGCCGTCAGTCAATGTCAGCGTCGCGGGGCGCGACACCTCGCCGAGCACGAACACCTTCGCGTCGCTCGCCGCGCGCACGCGCACGAGATCGCCGTCGCGCAGCAGGATGTTCGACGGATTCACGCCCGCCGAAATCAATGCGGGCAGGCTCACGTTCACGGTCTTGTCGCCGCGCGTCACCGAAACCTGAGAGCGGTCTGCCGTCGGGGTGAAACCGCCCGCACGGTCGATCGCCTCGGGCAGCGTCATCGGCATGTCGTTGACGATCTGCAGACCCGGCGTGCGCACCTCGCCGTCGAGATAGACGCGCTTGCTGCGGTAGCTCTGCACGCGCAGCGAGAGCTGCGGCTTGCGCACGTATTCGCCGAGCCGCTTCATCAGCAGCGCGCCTGCCTGCGCCTCGGTCAACCCGGCCACGTGAACGAGGCCCGCGTAAGCGAACTGCACGTTGCCGTTCGCATCGACCGTGTAGCCCGTCGCGACCGAGCTGGCGCCGACCCCGTCGCCGCCACCGACCGTCTGCGTCGTCGGCAGGTTCAACTCGGGGTGGTCCCAGACGACGATGCCCAGCACATCGCCAGGGCCGATCGTGTACGGCACCGGCTTGCCGAACAGCTGGCGGATCTCCGCGTCGACGTTGGCCGGCCGCCCCGCATGATGCTGCGCGACGAAGGCCGGCGTGATCTCGATCAGATCCTCGCTCGACACGTTCTGCACGCCGTCGAGGCCGCCCGATCCCGATGCGTCGGCGCTCACGCGCGCATTCGCGTCGCGCTCGGCCGGCGGGTGATAAGTCATGCCGGGCGACAGCGCGCATGCGCTCAGTGCGCACGCGGCGGCCGCGATCGCCAGGCGCGACCGCCACGATGCGCGACGGGCGATGGTCCGGCCTGGCCTCGGCGTGCCGAGCGTCGATTCCGGTTGCGTGGTGATTGACATGATGTCCTTCCAAAACTGTGCGGTAACCCGCCGAACGCGGCGAATTCCGGCATTACGCTTGCCCAGCGCGGCTCGCATTGCATCGCCGCACCGCCCTCTTCACCGCACGTCACTCCATACGATTCGTCATGAACTTCTCTTCATCGCTTTCGTCGTTCGTCTGCATCGTGTCGGCCGGCTTCGTCTGTGCCGCCGGTGCGCAGACGCTGTCCAGCAGCCCCGCCGACACCCCGTCCTTTGCGTCGTCGACGCTACCGGGCCCGGTGCCGCCCCAGCGTTCGGCGCAAGCGGCGGTCGCACGCGCGGCCGCCGAACCTGCCACGCCCGCATCCGCGAATGCCGCGCCCGCGCTCACGCGTCCCGCCGCGAGCGCCGCCGTTCAGCCCGACCCGCGCGCCCACAGCACGTTGCGCCGGCCGCTCGTACCGGCGCGCCCGCATCGCGCGCAGGTGGCCGGTACACCGGCCGACGACGCATGGGGCAGTGGCACGTTGTACGCATCGCCCTACGCGAAATCACCCTTTGACGCGCCAGCCGATCCGGACTGAAGCACCCGGCCGGTCATGCCTCGGCATGACCGCGCATGCATCGATAAGGGATTGGACACCACGGCAAACGGCGCGTCTGTGAGCAACCCCACCGAACGCCCATCTTCATACGCGGGCGCGATCGCACCCCGACGCGCCACTGCGAGCAACGCATGCGGCACAGCGCCCGTCACGGCCGGCCGACCGACACGCTCCCGTACGATCCTGCGGCCGCTTCGAGCGTGGCAGGATCGGAAACGCGCACGACCGGCCTCGCCGAATCACGGCCGAGCGCCTGCATGCAAAGCCCGATCACGATGTCCGTGCCGACCGCGCCGTACACCGCGTGATCGACCTGCGGCTCGAGATGCAGTCGCACGTGACGCGAGCGCCTGAACGCGCGCTCGATCGCACCGAAGTGGCGCCGCACGTCGTCGATGCCGGGATCGAGCGCGCCGTACACCAGCGTCGTCCGGACATTGCGTTGCGCCAGCACGTGCATCACGCCGCGTGGCGTACCGGCGCGCGGCTTCCAGCCGAAGCGCGCGGCGGCCTCTTTCATCGGCACGCTGACCCGCGCGATCGCATTGGCGGCGACGGCCCCCACGATCGGTCGCAAATCGCGCCGTTCGCGCACGAGGCCCTTCCACTTTTTCCAGTCGCGCACCGATAGCCAGTAGCCGCGCACCGAATTGTTCCGCTGCTTCTGCACCGCCTCCAGCGAGAGCCCGGCCGGCCACACGAAACGCGCCAGGTTGATCGCGATCACGCCGCCGAGCGACGGCGTCTTCACGGCCGCATGCAATGCCGCATAGGCGCCCGAACAGATGCCGGTTGCGATCACCTCTGGGTAGCCGAGTGCACGCAGCCAGTCCGCGGCGGCCGCCACGTCGTCGCTCGACTGCGGTGCATACACGACCGGCGCCTGGTCGTCGGGCGCGGCAGCCCCGCTGTCGCCCACGCCATGCACGTCGATCCTCAGCGTCGTCACGCCGGCGCGTGCGAGCGTGCGCGCGAGGCGCACGCTGAAGCGCCCTTCTCCGCTGCGCGGATTCGTCGACGTGTTCGCGATCACGAGTGCCGGAGCGACGGGATTTGCCGGCCCCGTATCCGCGGGACGGCACAGCACGCCGACCACCCGGTCCGGCCCTACCGCGACGACCTGCTCGGTCATGTCCGTCATGTCGAGCGCGACAGCCGGCGCTCCATTCCATGACGGGTCCAGCGGCCGCGCGGGGTCGATACCTGTCGCCGCGCGCGGTGCCCGTTCGGCGATCCAGTTCGCGAGCGTGTCGATCGCCTCGAGCGGCAGGCGCGAGCGCGTACCGTCCAGCATCGTCGTCGACCATTCGCGGAACGAGTCGGTGGCCACGTCGACGCCGCGAGCGAGCAGTGCATCGCGCAACGCAGGGCCATCCCCCTGATCGGGATCGATCAGCAGCACCGCGCCGGGCAACGTCGCTGCATCGCGCACGACGTCGCACAGATCGACCGCCTTCAGCGCATCGACGAAATCGTCGGGAAAGCGGTGCCCGAGCACGTTCATGCACGGTTCGTCTCGATGTGCGGCACGAATGGCCGGCGACGTGATGTCGAGCCACTGGCGATGCACGAACGACATCTCGCGCAGGTACGCGCGCCCACGCACGACGGGCGCGAAGGCCGCCAATGCGTCGACGCGCGGCGACGGACGCTGGCCGTTGTCCGCGGCGGCCAGCATCGCGAACAGCGCGCCCGCACGGATTCCGACGAGCGTCAGCGACGCGACACCGACCTGGTCGCGCAGCATGTCGATCGCATCGTGAATGCTGTCGATGCACGCGGCATACCGACCGGCATCGAGATCGTCGCCCGCGGAGTCACCACTGCACGGATAGTTGAACCGCAGCACCGTGACGCCGTCGCTGGCAAGGCGTTCGGCGATCGCCCGCATGAGCTTGTGCGTCCACGATGCCTCGTGGCCCAATGCCTCGCACAGGACCACCCCTTGTGTCGTCTGTCCCTCGTGCAGCCACCCCACGCAGCTGCCGAATGTAATCGGCTTCAATCGGTACTCCTCGGATCGGTATTTTTATCGGACGCGGACGCGTGTTCCGGCGGCTCCACCGAAATGAGCGATTCCACGATCGTGCGACTGCTCGACGAACACACGGCGGCGCCCCCAGCCGCGCCCCTGCGCGGCCCGCCCTGTTTCGTTCGTTACCCTGCCCGCATGCCCGCGGGAGGTGATGTTGCGTGCCCGGCACGCCGTCACGGTTTGCGCCGGGAACCCGTGCGGCGTGAGCCAAAACTGTGCGCTCGATTAAAGCACCCGGTTCGAGCGTCCTTCGGTGCGCCAGCTTACAAATGGATTCATCACTGTCGCGATACGACGACGCGCGACGGCGTGCGCGGTGTCGGGATCCACGCATACGTGCGCACGGCATCCGCGAACGGTAGGCTCGCGAACACAGTCGTCTCGTGCGGCCGGTATCATGGCCGCCATACGATGATGTGGCCGTGCCCGGCGACGCCGGACGCGCCACCCACCCATGAATCCGGGTCAGCGCCGACCGGATGCACACACGCATCGCGGCCCCATGCCGCCGCACCGCGACACCCACGGCGCCGACCGAGCGAATGTCTAACCTCAAGAAGAACTTCCTGCTGCTGCTGACGTTGCAGATTTCGATGTACGCGGTGCCGCTGATGATCGCGCCGCTGCTGACGCACGCACTGGGGCCTGAAGGCTACGGCCAACTCGCGTTCTCGCTCGCGGTCATCGCCTACCTGACCAACTGCACGAGCTACAGCTTCGACCTGACCGCCACGCCGCGCATCGCGCTCGCCCGCGACGACCGCGCCGAGCGCTCCCGTATCTTCTGGGCGACGTTGTACGCCCAGATCGGCATCGCCGTCATCTGCTTCATCGTGCTGGTCGCGCTGACTTTCCTGTTCAAGCGCTTCGGCGAGGACCGCGATCTGCTGCTGATCGGTTTCGGCATGGTGGCCGGCGTGGCGTTTACGCCGGGTTGGTATTTCCAGGGCATGGAGAAACTGCGCGCGCTGAGCGTGATCCTGTTCATCGGCCGCATCCTGAGCCTGCCCGCGATGTTCGCGCTCGTGCACAGCCCGGCGGACATCGACCGCGCGATGATCGTCAACGCAGCCGTCCCGACGCTGTCCGCGATCGTGCTGGCCATCTACCTTTATGCGCAGCGCGAAATCGACTTCATTCGCGTGGAGTTCTCCGACATCGCGGAATCGCTGAAAGGCGGCTGGCAGGTGTTCCTCGCGTCGACGTCCATCGCGTTCTATGCGTCGACCAACACCGTGCTGCTCGGCTTCGTATCGGGCAACGTCGCGGCAGGCTACTTCGCCGCCGGCGACAAGCTGATCCGTGCGGCGCTCAGCATGCTGCAACCGCTGAAGGCCGCCACCTATCCGCGCATCAACTACCTGATGCGGCACGCGCGCAACGATGCGTTCTCGTTCCTGCGCAAGCTGTTCGTCGTGCAGGTTGCGATGGTGCTCGGCATCTCGCTCGCGATCTTCTTCGGCGCGCCGCTCGCCGTACGCATCCTGTATGGCCCTTCGTACGAACCGACGGTCCAGGTGCTGCGCTGGATGGCCTTCATTCCGTTCATGGCCGGCATGACCGACCTGTTCGGTGTGCAGACGATGCTGCCGCTCGGGATGAAGTCCGCATTCACGCGCATCCTGATGTCATCGGGCATTCTGAACATCGTGCTGGTACCCGTGCTCGCCAAGTACTTCGCCGAGCTGGGCGCAGCCGCCGCCGTGCTGACGGCCGAGGCGGCGGTCGCCACGGCGCTCGCCACCGTCGTCTATCGCGCCGGGATTCCGCTTCCCGGCAGTCCGGTCGCGCGACGCGGCTAGCGCGAGGTGGCTGGCATCGGACGGTGTTCCGTTCGATGCGCGCGCAACGAACCGCACCGTGCCACACGCCTCCTGATTGCCCGCCGCCTCCGCACGCTCGCACACGGGTACTTCTTACTCCTCCGCGCACGCTCGATCGGGAACGATGACCGTCTTTCCGCCCCGCTACGCGCCCCTACGAAATAAAGATCACACGTATCGGTAGAAACACCGATGCTGTAGTCAAACTACATTTGTACGATTGGTCGCTGCAGAGAATCGCTACATCCGATTCGGCAGCGCCGGGCGGTCCGCGTCGCCGTCCTCGAGGTTCGATCGGGCCCAACCGGCCGTAACGATTCCCCGCCTGGCCCGGCATGCCGACGCGCAACCACCCAGCATCGCCAGCCAATTGCGTCCGGTGCGAATCCACCGGACGTGCGCAGCTCCAGACATCATCCGAACAACCGGCAATACGATCATGGAGAGCAACATGCGGGACACACTCTGGCCGGCCGTCGTGCTGGCAGCGACCCTCTGCACCACCGCGTACGCGGGCGACGCCGATTTCAACGCGCAGGGCGACGCGACCGACGCATTCGCGTCGGCCGCGGCGGTTCGGCGCGCTGACTGGCTCGTGCGCAAGATGACGCTCGACGAAAAACTTCAATTCATTCATTCGCAATACGAAATGTCAAAGGTGCCGGGCGGCGGCGCCGGCTACATCCAGGGTGTGCCGCGCCTCGGCATTCCCGACCTGAACATGGTCGATTCGGCGACCGGCTCCGGCAGCACGTCGCAGGCCAGCACGACGTTCCCCGCGACGATCGCCGTCGCCGCGAGCTGGGATCGCCGCCTGTCGTACGACTACGGCAAGCAGGTCGCGATCCAGTTGCGCGCGCAAGGATTCGGCATGGGCCTCGCCGGCGGCACCAACCTCGCGCGCGAACCGCGCGGCGGCCGCCTGTTCGAGTATCTCGGCGAGGATCCGCTGCTGGCCGGCGACCTGCTCGCCGAACGCACGCTCGCCACGCAGCGGCAGAAAGTCATCGCGACCATCAAGCACTACGCGGGCAACGAGCAGGAGCACGGCCGGATGGGCGGCAACACGCAGATCGACGAGCGCACGCTGCGCGAGCTGTACCTGCTGCCGTTCGAGATCGCCGCGAAGCGCGGGCGGCCCGGCAGCGTGATGTGCAGCTACAACCGCTTGAACGGCACCTATGCGTGCGAGAACCCCCATCTCCTGAACGACGTGCTGAAGAACGAATGGGGCTTCCAGGGCCAGGTGCAGTCCGACTGGGGCGCCACGCACAGCACCGCCGCCGCGATCAACGCCGGGCTCGACGAGGAAGAAGACGTCGGGCCGAGCGTGTACCTGACGCCGGCGGCGGTCAAGCAGGCGATCGCGAACGGCTCGGTGTCGACCGCGCGCCTCGACGACATGGTGCGCCGCAAGCTCGCCGTGATGATCCGCGTCGGCGTGATGGACGATCCGGCCAAGGGCGGCGGCACGATCGATTTCGCGGCCGGCAACCGGTTCGCGCAATCCGCTTCCGAGCAGTCGATCGTTCTGCTGAAGAACGACGGCAACCAGTTGCCGCTCGCCGCGTCGGCGCTGTCGCGGATCGCCGTGATCGGCGGCCATGCCGATGCGGCCGTGCTGTCGGGCGGCGGCTCGGGCAACACGCGCGACCCCGTGTCGGGATCGTTCGCGGGCTGCGGCGGCCTGACGTTCGGGTCATCGACGGGGTGCAGCTGGTGGCGCAATCCGTGGTTGAAGGTGGACGTGCCGATCGTCGCGGCGATCCGTGCGCTCGCGCCGGCCGCGCAGGTCACGTATGCCGGCAACAGCGATCAGCAGTCGCCGTTCCGCGCGTACACGCAGCAGGAGATCGACCAGGCCGCGGCACTCGCGGGCCGCTCGGACGTCGCGATCGTCGTGGTCGCGCAGCCGGCCGGCGAGGATTTCGGCGATCTCCAGAGCCTGAAACTCGCGAACCCGTCGAACCAGGATGCACTCGTCGAAGCCGTCGCGCGCGCGAATCCGCACACGATCGTCGTCGTCCAGAGCGGCAACCCGGTGCTGATGCCGTGGAAGGACAACGTGTCGGCCATCGTCGAGGCGTGGTATCCGGGCGAAGCCGGCGGCAAGGCGATCGCGAACGTGCTGTTCGGCGCGGTCAATCCGTCCGGCAAGCTGCCCGTCACGTTCCCCGCGCGCGATCAGGATTCGCCGACGTGGGGGCAAAACGGCGCGTTCGACAACGATCCCGTCTATGCGGAAAAGCTGAACATGGGCTATCGCTGGTATGACGCGCACAACATCAAGCCGATGTTCGAGTTCGGCTACGGGCTGTCGTACACGCATTTCGCGTATTCGGGGCTGTCGGTGTCGAAGCAATGGGACGGTGCACTGAGCGTCGCGTTCACGGTGCGCAACGACGGGCGCGTCGCCGGCGCGGAAACGCCGCAGGTCTATCTCGGCGTGCCGTACAAGGACGAGCCGCCGAAGCGGCTGGTCGGCTGGGAGAAGATCCGGCTGAATCCGGGCGAGGCGCGGCGTGTGCACGTGACCGTGTCACCGCGGATGCAGAGCGTGTGGGATACGTCGCGTAACGGCTGGCGCGTGGTGCCGGGTGGGACGGTGTACATCGGTGCGTCGTCGCGGGATATCCGGTTGCAGGGGCACTGAGCGGTCATCACCCGACGGAAGCGCCGCGTGCGTCGTGCGCGGCGCTTCCGTATTCACTCATCCGCAAACGCGCACCTTACCGGAACAACAGCGCCAGCACCGTCGCGAGCGCGGCAATCGCGGCGATCCCCGCCGCCAGCCCGGCGAGATGCGCGACGACCACCAGGCCGGCCGGCAATCGCGCGGATGCCGAGCCGCAGGGCTCACCCGCCGACCCGGCCCGCGACCGGAACACAGCGCCGGCCATCACACCCCACTCCCTTCGAGCGTATCGAGCAACGGCCTGGCCAGATGCAGGACCTGATACACCGGACCTGCGCCGCCGTCGTCCGGCTCCTGCTCCGATACAAGCACGCGCGTCAGCCGCCAGCGCAGCGGATCGAGGCTGACGGCGGCCGCAACCGTACCCTGCCGCGCCGCCACATCGCGATTGCGCTCGACTTCCCGTGCCAGCGTCGCATCGAGGTCGGCGTCCGCCGGAATATCGACGGCCTCCAGCCGCACGAAGCGTCCCGTCGACGCGCTGCCCTTGCGCGCATCGAGCGCGACCTGCACATCGATCGGCGCGCGCCCGAAACTGTCCGTCACGACCCGATAGCGGCCGTCCGTGACGAACCGGGCGAACGCCTGTTCATCGCGCCAAAGATAAAGCGACGCATAGCCGTTTTCCGTCGCACCGTAGCGGCCCGCCTCGCGCAGCAGAAACGCCTTGAACACGAGATCCGGCGTGTCGTCCCAGAGCCTGCCGCGCTCGCGCACGCGATTGCGGATGATGTCGAGGTCGTAGTCCGCCGGCAGGCGGTGCACGTAGTACGCGGTCAGCATGATCGACTCCTTGGATTGACAAGGTAGATTCCGAACGGCTCGAGAACAGCGTAGAAGACCTTGAATCATTTGAAAAGACGATGGCAGAATATTTCAATGATTCATTTTCTCAATGGATGAGTGCGTGATGAAAACGCTCGACATCGAAGCCGTGCAGGCGTTCGTGCTGACCGCCGACCTCAAGAGCTTCACGCGGGCCGCCGAGGCGATGGACACGACGCAGTCCGCGGTGAGCCTGAAGATCAAGCGACTTGAAGACGGCCTCGGCCGCCGTTTGCTGGAACGCACGCCGCGGCAGGTTCGCCTGTCGGCCGACGGCTCCGCGTTCCTGGAACCCGCGCGCGAGCTCGTAGCGGCTCACCAGGGTGCGGTCGGCGCGTTCGGCGCCGGCCAGCGGCGGCTGGTGATCGGCGTGAGCCATCATGCCGTCGGCGCCGATCTGCCGATGCTGCTTCGGCGCATGAGCGAAGCGGAACCGGGGCTCGTGCTGGAGATCCGGGTCGCCGCGTCGCGCGACGTACTCGATGCGTTCGATCGCGGCCAGCTCGACGCCGCCGTCGCGCTACAGCACGGCAGCCGGCGGCTCGATGGGGAAACCCTGCTGTCGGAGTCGTTCGGCTGGATGGCCGCGACCGATTTCGACTACCATCCGCCGCAACCGCTGCGGCTCGCGACGCAGGCCGAGCCGTGCAGCGTGCGCCACATGGCGATCGGCGCGCTGGACGAAGCCGGTGTCGCGTGGACTGAAGTGTTCGTCGGCGGCGGCGTGGCGACGATCGGCGCGGCGGTGTCCGCGGGGCTGGCCGTCGCCGCGCTCGGGCATCGCGTGGCGCCCGTCGGGACGGTCGACGTGGGCGCGCGATACGGGCTGCCGCCGTTGCCGGCGCGCGACGTCGTGCTCTACTCGAACCTGACCGATGCGCGGGCCCGGCAGGCGCTGCGCACGCTGGGCGCGGCGCTGCGGTCGTCGGTCGGCGCGCGGTGAGGTTTCGCTCGAACAGCCCGCAGAACAATATGCACCCGCTGGACGAACTGGTAAACGAACGCGATTCAGCGCTCCCGACGTTGATCGAATGGGCGGCAGCAGCCCGTCACCGTTGCGAAATACTGCCCGCATCCGATCGGCGTGGCGAAGTGCTCTCAGCACTTCAGGTATCCACGCGTTCGACCCTGGGGGCAATCGCCTATTCGACCGGCGGCATCCTGGTGGACGGAGGCTACCTTCGTCTGCTTGGCTCACGCCATCCCAGACTGCTCAGAGACATCGTCGGCTGGAACACCGGGCGATCGTCCGGTTTCCTGTTGATCGCAGACGATGCCGTCGGCGGCTTCCTCGCATTGAACGGCGACGCACTCGGCGAAGACACTGGTTCGGTGTACTACCTTGCACCCGACACCTTGGGATGGGAGCCCCTCGAAATCACAGCGACTTCGTGCGCTGGTCGCTCGGCGAGACGCTGCATGACTTCTATACGAGCTCGCGCTGGCCCGGCTGGCAAGCCGAGGTTCAGCATCTGACGACGGATCAATGCTTCAGCTTTTATCCGTTCCTGTGGACAAAAGATGGATCAGTCGAACACAGCAGCCGCAAGGCGGTCAGCGTATCCGAGCTATACGCGCTCCATGTCGCCCCCGGATCCGCGAAGGTATCCAGGATTCGTGCGTGAGCCGGGCCAGGACTCGGGCCTCGACGTTGCATCGTCCGCGGTAACGCCGTGCAAACGCCGCGATCGGCTCAAGCGCGTCGGTCCGGACGGCAGATTTCGGCAAGCACGTCGAGGCCGCGCACCGGTTCCCGGACGAACGGGTTCGATTCGTCCCACGCGTAGCCAGCCAGGATCGAGCAGATCATCCGCTTCACGTCCGGTGCCTTGTCGTCGTAAAACACGATGTCCTGCAGCGCGCCCGAATACCAGCGTTCGACGAAAGCACGAAAGGTGTTGATGCCCTTGCGCAGCGCGGCATCGTAGTCGCGCGCCCAGTCGACCGTCTCGCCGCGCATCTGGCGCTCGAGCGTCGCGACCGCCAGATGGGCCGAGCACATCGCGATAGTCACGCCCGACGAGAAGATGGGATCGAGGAATTCGCCCGCATTGCCGAGCAGCGCATACCCCGGGCCATGCAGGCGCTCGACGTTGGACGCATAGCCCGCGATGCGGCGCACCGGCATCACGAACGGCTTGCTGCCGACGAGACGCGCGAGAGTCGGTTCGCTCTGCAGCAGTTCGCGCAACCGCTGCTCGCGCTGCGCTTCCGGCACATCGAGAAAATCGGCGTCGGCAACGCAACCGACCGACGAACGCCCGTTCGTCAGCGGGATCATCCAGTACCAGACGTCGCACCGCTCGGGGTGCACGGCAATGCAGATTTTGTCGCGATCGGTCGAGCCCGCCGGCAGCCGGTCCTCGACATGCGAAAAGATAGCCGCGCGCGTCGGCAAGCCCGTCGGCGCTTCGAGGCCGAGCAGCCCCGGCAGCACACGGCCGAAACCGCTCGCATCGAGGACGAACGACGCCTCCACGCGATATGCTCGGCCGGACTCCTCGACGACGTCGAGTCGCGGGCGCTCGCCGGGTTCAAATGCCCGCACCGTATCGCCGAATCGTACGTCAGCACCTTTCCCGGCCGCACAGCGGATCAGCACGTCGTCGAACGCCGCGCGCTCGACCTGATACGCGGTCCCCCAGCCTCCGGAAAATTTCTCGCGGAAATCGAACGACGACATCCGGTCGCGATGAACGAAATACGCACCGTTCTTGAACTGGAAACCGGCCTCGACGACCGCCTGCAGCATGCCCGCCTCTTCGAGATAGTGCATGCTCTGCGGCAACAGGCTCTCCCCGATCGAAAATCGCGGAAAGTGCTGGCGCTCGAGCACGAGCACGGAACGTCCCGCCTTGCGCAGCAATCCCGCCGCAACGGCACCGGCCGGCCCGGCGCCGATGATTGCGACGTCGACCGGGTTCGATTTCATTTCATTCATGTCTGCCACTTCATTCCGATTGATTGGGTGTCTTATGTTTCTCGCGCCACGTTTCGGCGTTGCAAACTACAATAGGCGCTCAAAATCCAAGATACCGCCGAGGGACCCATGACGTCTTACCGCACGCAAGCCCCTGCCTATGTTCCCGAAACCGCATTCGGCATCTGGTTTCTTCGCACGCATACCTGGGAACATCACGTGCTTCGCGTGGCCATCAACGATCTGAAACAGCTCGTCGCAGCGCCGCTGCCCGACGCCCCGATCATCCTCGACGCAGGATGCGGCCAGGGCAATTCGTTTCGCCTGTTGAACGAGGCATTCTCGCCCGAAAAGATCATCGGCATCGATTGCCACGACGATTCGCTCGAGCACGCGTCGGCAGCCGCACGTCGCTGCACGGTGCCGGTCGAGTTGCACCATGCGGACTGCGCACGGATTCCGCTCGCCGACGCGAGCGTCGACATCGTGTTCTGCCATCAGACCTTTCACCATCTGGTCGAGCAAGAACGCGCGCTGGCCGAATTTCGCCGCGTGCTGAAGCCCGGTGGGCTGCTGCTGTTCGCGGAATCGACCGACGCGTATATCAAGTCGTGGGTCATCCGGCTGTTGTTCCGCCACCCGATGCAGGTCCAGAAAAGCGCCGACGGCTATCTCGCCATGCTGCGCGACGCGGGGTTCGTGTTCGGCACCCGCAACGTGTCGTTGCCGTATCTGTGGTGGAGTCGTGCGAAAGACTTCGGCCTGCTGGAGCGCATCGGCCTGTATACGCCGCAACCCGGCAAGCGTCGCGAAACGCTCGTCAACGTCGCCGCGCGCAAGCCCGCCTGAACGAAGGAGCCGGCCGCACGGCCGGCTCCTGCCAACGAGCACGCCGCCGCTTACCGCTTCAGCATCACGACCTCGCCCGTGAGCGCCACGCCGGCTACGACTGCCCCGGCCCCGCAGGTGTACTCGGTCGTGCTCGACCGCGCAACGTTGCGGTAGTTGCTCTTGATGCCGACGACAGCGTTACCGCCCTCCTTCCGCGCCCGCGCCTGAAGCTCGATCACGGCCGACAGAAATACGTGTCGGCACGCCTCCTCGTCGCTCTTGCCGAACGCGTTGGTCTTCTTGTTGGTCGCAAACGAGCCGTACGACTTGGCGATGCCCGGAGGCGACTGGTCGCCGAAATAAAGCGCGACGTCTTCGCCCAGCTTGCCGTCCCCGCTCTTCAACGCGTCCGCGATCGGATAATTGCCGATCGTGTCCCGTGCATGCGCCGGCGACACTGCCAGCGCCGCACCCAGCAATGCCATCGCAATGCGGTATTTCACGTCGCCCCCGCCTTATTGCGCGTTCAGTTGCACGACGTCGCCCGACACCGCAATCGCGCCGGCACTGCCGCTTACGCCGCACGTGTATTCGGTCGTCGAGCTGGAGCGCTTTTCATGAAAGCGGGTCGTCACGTTGATGACCGCATTGCCGCCATGCCCCTTCGCATAGGTACGCAGACGATTCAGCGCTTCGGTCAGCGCCTGGTCGCACGTCGGCTGCTCGGCTTCCGCACGCCGCACTCGCGCCGACTCCGAACGCGGACCGAGATTCGTCTTGACCTCCGGATGCGACTGTTCGCCGAAATAGATCGCGACACCGCTCGCGTCCGGCGCGGTTGCCGTCGCCGGCAACGGCAGCGAACGAACCACCGTCCCGCACCCCGCCAGCAACGATGCCACGACCAGCATGCCGGCCAGATATCCCTTCTGCTTCATGGTTCTTGCCCTCTCATCTCAGTACGTTCACTTCAATCGCCCTTCCAGGCGTCCAACAACACACTTGCGCAACTGCCGCCAAACCCGAAGGACACCGACAGCGCACGCTCGATCGACGCTTCGCGCGCGGCATGCACAAGCGGCTTGCCGGCGACCGCCGGATCCGGTGCATCGCCCACGGCCGTCCCGGCGATGAAACCGTCGCGCATCATCAGCATCGTGTAGATCGCCTCGTGCACGCCGCTGGCCCCGAGCGGATGCCCCGTCATCCCTTTCGTCGACGAGAACACGGGCAGGTCGCCACCGAATACGTCGTCGAGCGCCTTCAGCTCCTCGATATCGCCCAGCGGCGTCGACGGTGCATGGGTGTTGACGTAGTCCGGGCGCCGCTCCGCCCCGTCCAGCGCCATGCGCATCGCGCGCGCGATTCCGGGCGCATGGGGCGTCGCCATGCCCGCGTTGTCCGTGCATTGACCGAAGCCGGACAACTCCGCGTAAATCCGTGCACCACGCGAACGCGCATGATCGAGCGATTCGAGTACGAGGATGCCCGCACCCGACGCGATCACGAAACCGTCGCGGCCGAGCGCATAGGGGCGCGACGCCTGTGCAGGCGTATCGTTGAAGCTGCCGGACAACGCGCCCATCGCGTCGAACATCAGCGTCATGTTGTCGTGCAGCGCCTCGCTCCCGCCTGCCAGCACGATGTCCTGACAACCGGACCGAATCAGCTGCATGGCCTGCCCGATCGCCAGGGTCGAACTCGTACAGGCCGACGACGGTGAATAGGAAATGCCTTCGATACCGAACAACTGCGCGACGCACGCCGATGCCGTGCTGCTCATCGCCTTCGGAACGACGTAGGGCGGCGTCTTGTCGACGCCGCGCTGATACGCGATCGCCATCGCATCGTCGTAATCGGCCATCGACCCGATGCCCGAGCCTACAATCGCACCCGCGCGCGGCGAGCGAAGGGCCGCGGGATCAAGCCCCGCATCGTCGAGCGCCCAGGCCGTTGCATGCGCGGCAAAGCGCGCCGTATCGCCCATGAAGCGCTCGTGCTTGCGCGCGAACGGTGTAGCGGAGCCCACGGATGCGACACCTGCAACCTGGCTGCGAAAGCCGCGCGTGCGCCATGCATCGACCCCGCTCACGCCCGAACGGCCGGTGCGCAGCGCGGCCGATACGTCGTCGAGCGAATTGCCGAGGCACGACACGATGCCCAGCCCCGTGACGACGACGCGCGTCCGCGCATTGTCGAATGCCCTCACGCAGCGACCCGCCTGAAGATCAGCGACGTGTTGATCCCGCCGAACGCGAAGTTGTTGCTCATCACGAATTCGGCATCGATCGCACGCGCATCGCCGACGATGTAATCGAGCGGCGCGCAGGCCGGATCGACGTTGTCGAGGTTGAGGGTCGGCACGTACCAGTTGCGCTTCATCATCTCGATCGTCCACCATGCTTCGAGCGCGCCGCACGCGCCGAGCGTGTGGCCCACATAGCTTTTCAACGAACTGATCGGCATGCGCTCGTCGAACACCAATGCCGTTGCGTGACTTTCCGCCACGTCGCCGCGATCGGTCGACGTGCCGTGCGCGTTCACGTAGGCGATCGCCCCGGCGTCGAGCCGCGCATCGCGAAGCGCGAGCCTCATGGCGACCGCCATCGTCTCCGCCGTGGGTTGCGTGATATGCGCGCCATCGGAATTGCAGCCGAATCCGACGATTTCCGCATGGATGACTGCGCCACGCGCGATCGCATGCTCGTATTCCTCGAGCACGAGCGTCGCCGCGCCTTCCCCGACCACCAGGCCGTCGCGGTCGACATCGAACGGGCGCGGCGTCAGGTTCGCAGCATCGTTGCGCGTGCTGGTCGCATACAACGTATCGAACACCGCGACCGCCGGGCCGGACAATTCTTCCGCACCGCCCGCGAGCATCAACGTCTGCTTCCCGGTCGCAATCGCCTCGTACGCGTAACCGATCGCCTGGCTACCGGAGGCGCACGCCGACGACGTCGGCACGATCCGGCCCTTCAGATCCCAGAACAGGCTGACGTTGACAGCCGTGGTGTGCGGCATCATCTGCACATAGCTGTTCGACGTCACATCCCGCATCGATCCGGTCTCGATCATCGTGCCGAACGCGCGAATCGGCTCGACCGACCCCGACGACGACCCATAGGCAACGCCCATGCGACCGTCCCGGATCGACGCATCGTCGGCCAGCCCCGCGTCAGCCAGCGCCAGCTCGCTCGCCCGCACCGCATACATCGAGACCGGCCCCATCGAACGCGTCTTCTTGCGCGGATATGTGCCCGGCAGCACGAAGCCCGGCAGCGGACACGCGAGCCGCGTGTGCAGTGCTTCGTAGCAGTCCCATTCGGGCATGCGCCGCACCGCGTTCCTCGCGCCCTTCAGGCGCGCTTCGATTTCCGGCCAGTTGTCGCCGAACGCGGTCACGCCGCCCATCCCCGTTACGACCACGCGCTTCATCACACCATCCCGCCATTGACACCGATCACTTGCCGGGTGACGTAGGTCGCCGCGTCCGACATCAGGAAACCGACCACCGCCGCGACTTCGTCGGGCTGCCCGACGCGGCCCATCGGTACGGTCTTCAACGCGTGCTCGAGCGGTACGTCGTCGAGCATGCCGGTATCGACCAGCCCGGGCGCGACGCAGTTGACCGTGATCTTTCGCGACGCCAGTTCGACCGCCAACGCCTTGGTCGCGCCGATCAGGCCCGCCTTCGCCGCGCTGTAGTTGACCTGGCCGCGATTGCCCATCACGCCCGATATGGACGCGATCGTCACGATCCGGCCGCCGCCCCGCAGGCGCACCATCGGCATGGTCAACGGATGGACGACGTTGTAGAAACTGTCCAGCCCGGTCTCGATCACGACGTCCCAATCCTCTTCGGACAACGCCGGGAACGCACCGTCTCGCGTCACGCCCGCGCTGCAGACGATGCCGTAGTACGCACCGTTTGCCTCGACGTCCGCTTCCAGCTCGCGTCGGCAAGCGGCA
The DNA here is from genome assembly GCF_020419725.1 of Burkholderia sp. AU38729. NCBI lineage: Bacteria > Pseudomonadati > Pseudomonadota > Betaproteobacteria > Burkholderiales > Burkholderiaceae > Burkholderia > Burkholderia sp. AU38729. Next base: position 323,526 of record NZ_JAIZQO010000002.1, read on the forward strand.
CGGTCCCGCACGTCGAACTGCAGCACGCTCGCCGTGCCACCTTGCGCGTGAATCGCGCCTGCCACCGCTTCCGCATCGTCACGGCCGGTACGGCAATGCACCGTCACCGCGAAACCATCGGACGCGAGACGCAGCGCCACGGCCCGGCCGATGCCGCGGCTCGCGCCGGTCACGAGTACTCGCCGAGTCATGAATTGAAGCTCCCTTCGATAAAAGATTGAAAATCGTTCGGTTGGTACACCTTGACGATCGCTTCGGCGCAGCACACGCCGTCGGCATGAATCGCGCACTCGTACGCACCGTGCCCCTCGTCGCCGCGCAACAGTTCACGCGCGACGATATGCAGCACCGTATCCGCATCGAACAAGGCACGATGCGCGACATAGCGGTTGGCGCCGAGCAGCACGCCCGGCTTGGCTCGACCGCCCGCGTGGGCGGCGAGCAGGCCGACATGCGCGGCGATCGCCTGCGCCATCAACTCGATGCCGATCCACGCCGGCATCGCGCCGTTGGCGTCGGCGTACCATGCATCGCGGCGCGCAATCGCACTCACCTCGATGCCGGCCTCGGAACAGCGCCCGATCGCGTCGAGCAGCAACATCGTGCCGCGATGCGGCAGCACGTCCCGCACGTCGCCGGCGGGAATCTCCGTGCCGCCGTGCAGCGCGTCGATCAACGAACCAGTGTGCATGTCAGCGCCCCAAAATCAGGCTGGCATTGCTGCCGCCGAAAGCAAACGAATTGCTCATCACGTATTGCCCAACCACGCCGACGGCCAGGCGTCGCTCGGTCTGCACGAGATCGAGCGCGGGCAGCGTGGGGTCGCGCTCGCCATCCCACACGTGCGCCGGCAACGCCAGCCCGCGGCCCAGCACCAGCCAGCCGAATCCGAGCTCCGTCGCACCTGCCGCACCGAGCATGTGCCCTGTCAGCGGTTTGGTGCCGCTCGCGGGCACGCCGTCCGGAAACACCCGCGCCGTCACGTTTGCCTCCATCTGGTCGTTCAGGCGGGTCGCCGTCGCGTGCAGATTCAGGTAGCCGATGTCGGCAGCCCGCACGCCGGCGTCCGTGAGCGCGGCGCGCAATGCCTGTTCCGCGCCGTCTCCCGCCGGATCCGGCGCCGAAATATGATGCGCATCGCTCGACTCGCCGACACCCGCCAACCGCACCGCGCCTTCGTCGCGGCACATCACGAACAGCGCGGCACCTTCGCCGATATTGATGCCGCTCCGGTTGACGCTCATCGGATTGGTCCGCGCCGGGCTGACCGATTCGAGCGACGCAAAGCCTTGCAGCGTCAGCTCGCACAGCGAATCCGCACCGCCCACGACAACCGCATCGCACAGATTCAGCCGCAGCAGGCGGCGCGCGGCCGCAAATGCCTTCGCGCCCGACGTGCATGCCGTCGACAGCGTATAGGCCGGCCCCGCGACACCCAGCGCGGCCCGCACGAACGGCGCAGCCGTGCCGATCTCCATCTGCCGGTAGTCGAATCCGTCGGGCATCGCGCCCGTTGCCGCGCGCTGGGCAAACGCCTGTTCGGCGGCCTGAATTCCGGAGGTACTGGTGCCGATCACGACGCCGATGCGGCGAGGCCCGTAACGCGCAACGGCGGCATCGACCGACGCGCGGATCTGCGCGAGCGCAGCCAGCAGCAGCCGGTTGTTCCTGCAATCGAAATGCGCCAGCGACGCCGGCGGCGCCACCTCGAGCGCCGAACGTACGCGCCCGACCCAGCCCCCGCCAGGGGCGTCCGGATACGCAGCCATACCGGGCGCGATGCCGGCGCGCAGCGCGTCCGCGATATCGTCGGTCGACGCGCCGAGCGCGTTGATCATGCCGGGCGCCGACAGATAGACCGCCACGCGTGTCGGATTCATGTCCGGCTCTCCTTCCCGAACGGCGTCGCGAGCGGTGCGAACAGCACCGAAAATACGATGCCCATTGCCAGCGTCGTGCCGAAACTGCGCAACGCGGGCATCGCGCTGGCACCCAGCATGCCGAACGACAACAGCGTCGTCGCAGCGGACAGCAGCACGCCGGTCCACACCGCACCGAGATCCGTCATGTCCCGCATGCACCCTTCCCGCAGGAACACCGCGTAGTTGGCGCCCACGCCGAGCACCAGCATCAGCGCAAGCCAGTTGAACAACGTGAGCGGCACCCGTGCGTAACCGAACACCGCCAGCGTCAGCCCGATCGCGAACACGACCGGCAGCGTCGTCGCGATGCCGCCGCGCACGCCATATCGCCACATCAGCAGCGCCGCGACCAGGATCAGCGCGCCGGCCAGCCAGAGGCCGCTATCGACGCGATACGCACCGAACAGGTTCGATACGCTGGCGGCCTTGTCGACCCACGACACGCCTGGCAGGCCGTGCGCTACTGCGGCAAGTGCAGCCGCATTCGCCGCATCGACCCGCTCGGGAATAGCCAGCGCCGCGTAGACCGGCCCCGCGGCACCGTCGACCCGACCGAGCCACAGATGCCGGAACGGCGCCGACCAGCGTGCCGTCAACCAGGCGTCGACGGACAACGTCGTCGCCGCGTGACGGGAAAAGGCCTGGATCCACGCATCCGCAACATCGTTGCGGAGCCCCGCGCGTTCCAGGGTCGCGCGCAACGCAGCAGGATCGGCAAACACACGTGCTTCCAGCACCGCACGATTGCGCGCCTGCTGCTGTGCCGAAGGCACGAACGTCGCGACCGACTGCACGCGGCCGACTCGTTGCGAATCGAGCGCCGCGACCAGCGACTCCGAGCGCTCGAGCACCGCTTCAGGCGTCGCCCCCTGAACGACGAAGAACTGCGCCGTATTCGCCAGCCCGACCGCCGCGCGGATGTCGTTTTCCTGACGCGCAAGACCGGTATCGCGCTGAATCAGCAAGCGAATGTCGTCATCGCTGCGCAACGCGACCCAGCCCGGGATCGCAACGAGCGAGACCAGTACGGCGACCGCCACCGCGCGCCGGCCGGCAAGCAGCGACTGCCATCCACGCAGCACACGCACTGCGCGGGAAAAAACGCGGGAGGGCACGCGCCGGGGCGCCTGTGTCAGCATGAGCGGCAAGAAGCCGGTCACGGCAGCGAACGCGCTCAGGATCCCGACGATCGCAAAGCACGCGATCTGCTTGAGCGCCGGGAACGGCACCCACATCAGGATCGCGTAACCGAGCAGGCTGGTTGCCAGCGCCACCACGAGCGCCGGCCTCACCGCGGCCGCTCCGCGCCGCGCGTCCCATTGCCGCCCTGCGGACAGATAGGCGACGAAATACTGAATCGAATAGTCGACGGCCTCGCCGATGAGACTCACGCCAAATACCAGCGTCAGCAAATGCAGCTTGCCGAACACGAGGAGCGTCACGGCCAGCGCGCAAACGATGCCGAGGGCCGTCGATGCGAATGCGAGCACCAGCAGGCGGGGCGAACGAAACACGCTCATCAGCAGCAGCGCGATGCCGGCCAGCGAAACCGCGCCGATCAGATGCACGTCGCGCTCCGCGCTGGCGCGCGCCGCCTCCGCATAGAACACGGCGCCGGCCCGATCGACCCGGACGCCGCGATAGTCGGCCGCGAGCGCATGCTCCGCGTCGGCCGTTGCGTCGCGCACCGCGCGCTGGACCTTCGACTCGTAGGCCGAGCCCGCCAGCGACGTCATCACGAGCACGCCCGTCGCCTCGTCGCGATGCGCGACCAGCATGCCGTCTTCGAGCGACAGATTCGATGTGGTCAGCGGCAGGTTCCCGAGCCAGTGCTGGAGCCAGCCGAACGGATCGTCCGCCACGCCGGTCTGCAGGCCATCGACTGGCGGCGCATAGAGCCGCCGGGTCAATCGATCGGCGAGCGTGGCGTCGCCGCGTTCGAGCGAAGCACGGTCCGCTTCCGTCAGCAGGCCGAAGCGGGCCGGCAAATACGTGGCCGCGATCTGCGACAGGTCGAACGGCGGCACCTCGACCGTCACCGAACGAAAGGCGCCGCTGCCCGCAAGCCGCGCGCCGAACGCCTTCGCGGCCGCCTTCGCGCGCGCGGCGTCCCGGTCGGTCACCAGATAGACGGTACGATTGCCGAGCGCTTCGCCCAGCATCTCGACGGCCCGTTCGGCGACGGGATTCGCTTCGGTCGCCGGCAGCAGCGCGAGCAGATTCGTCTGTAGCGGCGACGGTCCGCTGAACCGCCAGAGGTTGTAACCGGTGGCCACCAGTGCGACGAGCAACCACGCGGCGCACAACAAGCGTCGCCTGGCTCGCCCGGCGGATACGTCGCCCCCCTCGCTCATCGTGTTCATCAACGCGCCTCCAGCCACGCGCGCTCGACCGAGGCATGGCCGTCGACCGGCGTCGGCCGGGAAAATTCGAGCACGGTCACGTTGCCGTTCGCGAATGTCATGTCGAGCCGGCCCAGATAAGCGCCACCGCTCATCTCCAGCGTGCGGATCGCCTGCGCGAGCTGCGGTTGATTCGGCCGCAGGACCATCCGCCACCGTTCGCGCGTTCCGCTCGCGTCGACATCGAATTGGGCATACAGCGCCGACAGGTCGCCGCCGAGCATGCCACGCATCATTCGCGCTACCTGTGCCACGCCACGGCTGCCGCCAGGTGCGACGAGCCGCCCGTCGGCACCCACTTCGCGCACGCCGTCATCGGTAATCACGTAGGTGGCCTTGTAAGGCGTTTCGATACGCCAGACGACGCCAGAGGCACGGTCGAACAGCATCGATCCGGTGCTGACGAGCGGCTGCTTCATCGCCGACAGTGTCTGGGTCTGGCGGAAATCTGCGCGAATCGCACCGACACGTGCAAGTCGAGCCGCGATTTCCGGCACCAGCGCGACATTCGCCGGGCTCGACGCCGGCGCGGCCGCCGCGTGACCGGCGGCGAGCGCCACGCATGCCGCCAGCATCGCGGTCAACCGTCTGCGGGATACGTTCAGGCCCATTGCGCGTGCACCCTTTCGATCAAGGCCGGCGGCGACACGAATTGCAGCTCGCGCGTCGTCGCGTCGATCGCCAGTTGCACCGTATAGCCCTTCGTCAAGCGCTCGCCCGAGCCTGCATCGACGATCTCGTAGCCGATCTTCAGCCGGTTTTCGAATTCGAGCAGCGTTGCGCGCGCGTCGAGCTGCTGGCCATACGTGGCCGGCCGCACGTACTTGAGATGCGCTTCGACGACAGGCCACATGTAGCCCGACGCGAGCATCGCCGGATAGTCGTAGTCGATCAGGCGCAGCAACGCGGCACGGCTGCTTTCGAAGAACTTCAGGTAGTGACCGTGCCAGCAGACGTTCATCGCGTCGACGTCGTGGAACAGGACCTCGACGCGAGCGGTCGCCGTCAACGGCGAGCGGGATTCGTTCATGCCGCCTCCCCATGCCATGCACCGATCGGGGCGCACGCGGCAAGGCGCGCAGTCAGCGCGCGCAACTCCGCTTCGAGCGGCCGGTCCTCGATCACCGGTGGCGATTCGCGGCCCACTTCGTCGATGAACGACCGAAGCGCGGACGAAAGCTGCGTTTCCGGATCGTCGCGCAGCCGCAGGCGGACGGCCTGCACGGAGGCCAGCACGTGCGCGGCCGCGACCTGCTCGGTCAGCGTCAGCACGCGCAGGCAATCGCGCGCGGCAATCGTGCCCATGCTGACCTTGTCCTGGTTGTGCGACTCGGTCGAGCGCGAGAACACGCTTGCCGGCATCGTATGTTTCAGCGCCTCCGCCGTCCACGCAGACGACGAAATCTGCACGGCCTTGAAGCCGTGATTGATCGCGGCACGATCGGGCGCCGCGCCCGTCAGGTTGCGCGGCAGCCCGTTGCTGAACTTGTCGTCGACCAGCAGCGCGAGCTGGCGATCCATCAGATCCGCGAGGTTGGCTACCGCGGCCTTCAGCGCGTCCATCGCGAATGCGATATGTCCGCCGTAGAAATTACCGCCGTGCAGGACGCAACCTTCGTCCGGATCGATCAGCGGATTGTCGTTCGCGCTGTTCAGCTCGTTCTCGATATCGCGACGCATCCACGACAACGCGTCGCGCACCACGCCGATCACGTGCGGCGCGCACCGCACCGAATAGCGATCTTGCAGCCGGCGCGCCGGCGATTCGTCGCGTCCGGCCAGATCGGCGCGTATCCACGCAGCCGCCTCGGCCTGCCCCGCATGCGGTTTCGCGTCGAACAGCCGCGCGTCGAAATGCCCCGCCCGCCCGTCGAGAGCCACGGTCGTCAGCGCTGTCAGGCGTGCGGCAATCCTCGTCAAATGGTCGGCACGCGCGAACGCGAGACAGGCCAGCCCCGTCATGACCGCCGTGCCGTTCATCAGCGCAAGCCCTTCCTTCGGCGCGAGCGTCAGCGGCGCACGCGCGATCGCTTGCCAGGCCGCTCGCGCGTCGTGTTCGCCACCGTCGAACACGACTGTGCGCTCCCCGACCAGCGCAGCGGCGACGTACGACAGCGGCGTCAGATCGCCGCTTGCGCCGACCGAGCCTTCCGACGGAATGCGCGGCAGGATGCGGTAGTTCACCAGATCGGCCAGCCGCTCGAGCAACAGGAGCCTGACGCCCGAGTAGCCGAACGCGAGCGAATTGAGCCGCGCGACGATGATCGCCAACGTTTGCGTTGCATCGAACCGGTCGCCCATTCCGCACCCGTGATAACGGGTCAACTGCAACGGCAACGCTTCAACCAGCGACGCAGGCACCTCGACGACGCATGCATCGCCGTATCCGGTCGTGACGCCATACAGCGTGCCCCCGCTCGCGAGATAGTCGCGCAGCCAGGTTGCGCCGCGCTCGATGCGCGCACGCCAGCCGGGCTCCCCGCTCAGCGCGACCGGCACGCCGTCGCGTGCGATCGCGACGACGTCCTCGATCGTCAGATGCCGGCCGCCCACTACGACGGCCGCCCGGCACGTCTGCGGGCCGGCGGCGGCCGGGATGTCCTTCAAATCATGCTCCGCCACGCGGGCCTCCGTCGGGCCGCGCCCAGAAATCGAAAAAATTGAACCACTGATAGGGTGCCTTGCGGCAATAGTGTTCGAGACGCAACGCATAGCGCTGCGCCCATTCGGCAACGTGGCCGGCACGCTCCCGGCGCGGCAGCTCGATCCGCTCGGCGAACGGTTCGAAATAGAGCCGGTAGCCCCGCCTTTCCTTCAGGCAGAAGAACAGATAGACCGGGCAGCCAAGTGCGTGTGCGAGCACATACGGACCCTGCGCAAACGGCGCTGCCGCGTCGAGAAAGCGGGCGTCGACCGTCTTGCCCGAGTCGCGAGGCGGCACGCGATCGCCGACGATCACGAGCAGCTCGCCCGCATCGATACGCGACTGCATCATCATCGCCGTGTCCGGCCCGAAGTCCGTCACCTCGATCAGTTGCTTGCCGAAGTCTTGGTTCGTTCTGGCCAGCACGCCGGTGAAACGCTTCGCATGCTCGGTGTACACCACCGCCGTCACCTTCGTATGCGCGTCGCGCAACGCCAGCGCGCGCGTCATCTCCAGGTTGCCCAGATGCGCGCCGATCACGAGCGCCCCTCGGCCGCTCGCCGCGAGCGTGTCGAACGCGGACGAATCGTCGAAGCGCACGTCGAATGCGTCGAGCCGGCCCGACCACGCGACAAATTTGTCGAATCCCGATTGGGCGAACGCCAGCATGTGCCGGTACGCGCTGTGCCAGCCCGGCTTCGGCGCTGCCGCGTCCGTGTCTTGCAGTCGAGCGAGATACGCGTACGACGCGGTGCGCGCGGCGCGGTTCGTCAACACGAAATAGCCGACGATCGGATAAAGCCAGATCGACGTGAACCCGATGCCGAACCAGCGACAGCTGAGCGCCAGCAATTTCATGCCGACGAGACTGCCGCGTTCGGGCGTTCGCCACCATGCGCGAGCGTGCCCGGGCGCCGCCGCACCGCGCCGCCCGACTAGCCGTCTGGCCAGCAGCAGCGGCGCGCGTGCGAGCATCCCGGCGACGAGTCGCGTATGGCTCATGCTGATGCGCAGGTTGTCGCGCCATACGTCGAAATGCGACACGCCGTCGGGCGGATACACGACGCGCGTCTGGATCGTCCTGAAAGTCAGCCCCCGCCAGTGCAGCCGCACGAGGATCTCACTGTCGAACGCCATGCGCGTCGGTATCGATACCGCGTCGATCAGTTCGCAGACGGCGTCGACTGGGTAGAGGCGAAAGCCGCACATCGCGTCGGGAATGTCCATCGACAGCGTCTCGATCCATACCCATACGTGCGTAAGGTAGCGGCCGTACAGGCGGGCTTTCGGCACGCTGTCGTCGAAACGGGGCCGGCCGAGGATCACCGCATCCGGCTCGACCTTCGCGGCAGCGACGAACTTCGGCACGTCGGCGGCATCGTGCTGGCCATCGGCGTCGATCTGAATCGCATGCCGGTATCCGTGCGCACGCGCCGCGCGCAGTCCGGCCATCACCGCCGCCCCCTTGCCGCCGTTAGCGGGCAAGCGCAGCAGCGTCACGGCCTCCGCGTACCGCTGCGCCAGCCCGGCCAGCACTTGTTGCGTCGGCACGTCGCTGCCGTCGTCGACCACGATGATCGGCAGCCCGTGCACGACCAGGCGCGCGAGCGTGTCGCCGATCGCGTCGCGATGGTTGTAGATCGGGATGACGATGCAGGTGCCGCTCATCTCGCCGCCGCTCCATAGACCAGCGTGCCGGACGTGCATTCGCGGCCATTGCAGCGAAACGCGAATCGCGCGCATCCGCGCGCCGGATCGTACGCGATGCGCAGCGCCAGCATCGCGCCGGGCGGTACCGGCGCCTTGAACTTCAGGTGATCGATCGAACGGACCTCGTGCACGGTGGGAAGGTCGCGTGCGGCAAGGCGTGCCGCCCAGTCGATCTGCACGACGCCCGGCAGGATCGGCAGCCCGGGAAAGTGGCCCTCGAAGTGGGCGAGCGCAGGCGGCACGCGCAACTCGTAGTTCAGCGCATCGGCGCCGCGCCACGACGCGAGCAGTTCGAACCCCTCCGGCGCGACGTCGAATGCGGCGGCGAGCGCCGCAGCCGGCAACTTGCCGCGCGCATCGAACGGCATCGCATGCCGGAATCGCCAGTGTCGCGGCAAGGCGGTCGCATCGAAATACGCGGCCAGGTCATGTCGCAATGCCGCGGCAACGGCGATACGGCCGTCGGCGGCAAGCGCCGCATGGCCCACCTCGGTCAATACCGCGACCACGCCGACGTGCGCACGCGTCGCGCCGTCGACCACCACGGCCGCGGCCTGCTCGACGTACGGGTGGCGAAGTATCCGTGCCTCGAGTTCCGGCAGCGATACACGCTTGCCGTCGAGCTTGACGACGCGATCGCGCCGACCCGCGAGTTCGAAACGGCCATACGCATCGAAGTGCGCCGTGTCGTCGGTACGGTGCCAGTCGTCATGGCCGAGATGCGCGGAGCGCACGCACAGCGCGCCATCGTCGTCGCATCGCACGTCGATGCCCGTCAACGGCTGCCACGCCGACGAGACGTCCTGGCGCCGCCACGCGATGCCCCCGGTTTCGGTGCTGCCGAATATCTCGAATGGCGCCACGCCGAAGGCTTCCGAATAAGCCGTCGCGGCATCGGCAGGCAGCGGGCCGCCCGACGAGAAGAACACGCACGGCGCGGGGGCGTGCATCGGGAAACCCGGCAACGCGGGCCAGCGCATCAATTGCGACGGCGTGGACACGACCGCTCCGGCGCCGTAGGCGGCAAGCCTCTGCTGCATCTGCAGCGGCTCGATCACCGTCGCCCGGTCGAACGAACGCCCCGCCGCCAGCGGCCACAGGATCCTGAAGAGCAATCCGTAGATATGGTGATGCGGTACGCTCGATAGCGTCACCGCCGCGCCGACGCGATCCGCCCATTCGCGCTGCAAGGTGCGAACCTCGGCATCGAACTGCGCGAGCGATTTCCGCACCGGTTTCGCGGTGCCGCTGCTGCCGGACGTATAAAGCGTGATCGCGGCAGCCTCGCCGATGGTGCGAGACGCGATCTCGGCACCGGATACCCGCTCGCACGCGGCCAGCGCATGCGCATCGAGAAGCAGGTCGTACGCATGGGCGAGATCGTCGAGATAACCGGGTGCGTTGCTGGCGGGAATCACGATCTCCCGCTGCGCCGCCGCCACCGCAAAGAATGCGCAGGCGAAGTCGTACGGATCATCGGTGGAGATCGCGACGCGCTGCGCGTCGGCCGCCTCGACGGCCCGGGCAATGGCGTCCGCGCGAGCGCGAAAATCGCCCAGCGTCAGCACGACGCCACCGTCGCGGCAGACGACCGTGCCGGCATCCACGCGAGCGGACAGAATCTCGTGCAACGCGATCATGCGGCACCTGCACGGTCGCGCCGGCCGGATACGACCAGACTGCGCCACAGCCATTCGCCGGCCAGCAACGTGCCGATCAGCACGTACGCGATCAGTCCGTTGTAGAGCGCCCACGATTCACGGCTCCAGTACAGCGCCGTATAGACCGAAAAACCGCCGTTTGCGATGAAGAACGCACACCAGACCTGAGTGACTCGACGCATGTATCGGACGATCTCCGCGCTTGGGTCGGGATGCGTGGACCGCGCGAATTTTTCGACCATCGTCGGGCCGCGCCGAAGCGTCGCACCGAACGCGACCAGCAAGCCGGCGCTCACGCATGCGGGATAGAGATGAAACAGTTGTTCGCTGTCGGTCACCGCGATCGCGAGCGACAAGCCGGTCAATGCGCTGGCTACGCACCAGTCGAGCACCGTCAGCCGCCTGAGCGCGTTCGCCAATGCGCCCTTGCCGACCGTGCGCTGAAGCCACAGCATCGCGATCAGCAGACAACCGATGTAGCGCGGCGTCATCCCCTGCCACGCAAACAGGATGACGAGCGGATAGGCGAGCGCAAGCATCACCCTGAGCGCGGCGCCTGTCCAGCGCGGCAGGATGATGCCGGTCTCTCGCATATGCATCACCGCCACGTCAGGCGCGCGCAAGCAGCGCGTGAACCGCGGCAATCACGTCGCCGACCGTTCGCACGGACTTGAACTCTTCGGGCTTGATCCGCCGGCCCGTCATTTCCTGCAGCTTGATGGCCAGATCGACCGCGTCGATGCTGTCCAGATCGAGTTCTTCGAACAGATGCGTGTCCGGCGTCACGCGCTCCGGTTCGATCGCGAAATTCTCGTGAAAAATGGCGCGGATGCGCTCAAGGATTTCTGCGTCGGTCACAACTCACTCCCCCTTTTCCAGCACGGCTTCTTGCGGTGCAGCCTGATGCGCCTGTTGTTCTGCAATGAATGCCGCCAGCGTATTGATCGAGCGGAAATGCGCCTTCGTGCGCTCGTCGTTCGCGGCGATCGTCAGGTGAAACTGCTTGCGCAGCATGATGCCGACTTCAAGCGCATCGACGGAGTCGAGCCCGATACCGTCGGTCGAAAACAGCGGTGCGTCGTCGTCGATATCGTCGACCGTCATGTCGTTGAGGTCGAGCATCTCGATCAGAAGCCGCTTAATTTGCAGTTTTAAAGTATCCATGCTGAAACAGGCCTTGGGTAATGTGCACTTCCACTTCGCGGGCAATACTCCGAGCGGCGATCGACGGCGAGGTGACGCCGGAAGCCAGCCCGCTCATGTCCATCGGCTCAAGCACGTTGATGCGCATGCGAAATGCACGGGGCGGTACGTGATACCAGCGCAGGGTCTTGGTGAATACCGGCGGATCGCAATCGATCAGCACCGGCTGGATCCGGCTGCGCGACTGCAACGCCATATGGGCGAAGCCGCGGGAAAATGCATGCAGGCGATTACCGCCCGGGCTGCGCGTCCCCTCAGGGAAAACGATCATCGTGTAGCCCGCGGCCAGTTGCCGCGCGCCGGCCTCGACCAGATCCACCGCATCGGCGTTGCTCACGTATTCGGCGGCCCGAACGATGCCCCAGAAGCAAGGGTTGCCCCAATGGCCGCGCTTGACGACGCAGCATGCTTTCGGCGCCAGTGACAGCAACACCATCACGTCAAGCCAGGTCGGGTGATTCGCGACGACGATCGCCGGATCGGCTTTGCCGAGCCGTTCCACGCCGGTCACCTCCAGCCGCATCACGCCGACGCGCTGCAGCACCGCAACCAGCATGCGGAAGAAATAATGGATAACGAGCGTCACAGCGCGTTGACGCGAACGCCGGTGCGGCCAGCACAGGCCCGCAGCGATTGCCAGCACCGAGAATGCCGATCCGCACAGGGCGAAGAAAGCGAGACTGGCGCCGGTCGCGAACAGGCGCCAGCCGTAATCAAGCCGCGCACTCATGCCAGCTCCAGCGCCACTGTGAATCGTCGCCGCGCCAGACCGTGGTCCCGCGCGTGGAAAGGCAACGCAGAACCGCTGCGCTTTGCGTTCCGGCCGGCTCGGTCGCACCCTGATCCAACGGGCCGATTGCCGCCATCTCGCATGCAAGATGACCCGCCGCCCCGTCGGAATCGACAAGAACGGCAAACCCGATACTGTCCGGATCGTCGTCGACGGCGGCATAAACGGAATCGGCCGGCTCATGTGCATAAACCAGCAACACCGGCGTTTCGGGCGACGTTTCGTACTGGGAAAAGGCTTCGAGCAATGCGAAGCCCAGGGTTTCACGCCCGGCCGCGATCGCCGTCGCGGCAGACCGGTCGCGTCGTGCGATACCGAATATGCCTGTCGCCGCATTCAGCACCGAGAGACTGAATGCGGTCGGAGACACCGGTTCGGCAGCTTGAATACTGTCGAGAATGGTCGTGGTACGGGTCAGCTCACCGTGCCGAGAAGCAAAAACCACGCGCAACGCGGCTTTTTCCCGGGCGCAGTCGAAAGCCGCCTGAAGCGCGAGCCGCGACAGCCGGCTCATACGACGGCGCACCATCGGATCGAGGGCTTCGACGCCCGGCACCTCCGCGGTCGAAATCGACGTCCACCTGGCGATTGGCATGGTCCAATGCAAATCAGCCATTTTTCTTCTCGTTGAGGTTATTTCACTGAAGGTGTTTTTATATTGTGCCGCCCTGTACCAGACAGTCACGCCGCGCTTCCGCCAACCCCATGCGCGCTCTCGAGCGCACCCCGCCAACCGCATGAATATATTAAGGAAAGCGAAAAAATGCCGGCCTTGCTCGATTCGCGAGCAGATTGTCAAACACTGTGACTTAATGGCCAGCGACTCCTACCGTCCCAGTGGGGCCGAACTGTAACAGGGATGTTACACAAGATCAACTTTGCGACGCTCGAATTCAGGATATTTGACGTTCATTCATCCCGCTCGAAAAAATATCCGCGTCGTCCATATCCCCGGCGACTCGAAGCACTGAGAATGACTGTCTGAAGTTCGAAAATCGGCATACTTCCGACGCCAATTGTTCCCCTCGCGCGGAATATGCCGGCCACACCGAAGCACATGCGTCCGGACGCGTCCGCCGAACCATTGAAACGAGCATCGCCGCCGGACGTCGCTCCACCCGTGTACCGGGATGGCCCATAATGCGTCCGACGCAGATTCTTCCGCCTTTCATTCAATGAGTTACTCGCTCGCCACCACCTACATCCGCGAACTCGAGATCCGCAAGAGCCGCTTCATCGCTTACGCGATTCCCGTCGACGACCGCGACGCCGCGATGCAGGCACTGCAACGCCTGCGCGACGAACATCCAGCCGCCACGCACGTGTGCTGGGCATTGCTGGCGGGCGGCCAATCGGGGATGTCGGACGACGGCGAGCCGTCGGGCACGGCGGGCCGGCCCATCCTGGAAGTGCTGCGCCATCACGATCTCGACGGTGTGCTCGGCGCGGTCGTCCGTTACTACGGCGGCGTGAAGCTCGGCGCGGGCGGGCTGGTGCGCGCGTACACCGATGCAATCGCGTCGGCGCTGCTCGATGCCGAGCGCGTCGAGCGGATCCGCTACACGCGGCTCGCCATCGAGATCGGCTACCCCGAGGAGGCGCGCGTGCGCCGCTGGATCGAACAGGCGGGCTACGAACTGGTGGACAGCGCGTACGGGATGACGGTCAAGCTCGTGATCAAGCTGCCTGAGACCGCCGACGCGAACGCGCGGACCGAGTTGTTCGACCTGACGCAAGGGCGATCGGGCTTTCCCGATCTGTAACGAGCGGCCGCTATCGTCCCCGCCCCGCCACCCCGCCGCCTGCAAATTCCGCCGAAAAATCAGATACGTCCGATAGAAAAACCGCGCACCGCCACTTAATCTCACCGAGTTCCCGGCGATTCGTGCCGTACACGTTTTATCCGCAGGCCGGCGCAGGCAGCACGCAACCGCTACCGGCCGAGGCGGCACGCCAAGGCCGGGCGTGCCGACGTGCGGTTCGTCACGCGTCGCCAATAATCAAAACTCGACTACGGGATAACGGACGCATGCATCAACTGCAGACACTGCAAGCCCAGCTTGCGGAACTCGATCGGCGCATCAAGGCGGCACGCAGCCGCGAACGCCGCGCGGTGCTGGCGCAAGTACGCGAGCTCGTCACCGGCTACGCGCTGACCGCGCGGGAAATCTTCGGGCAGGGTTACAGCGATCGCGCGAAGCTGTTTACGGTCGGTGCGAAGTATCGCGACCCGGCAACCGGCGCGACATGGAGCGGCCGCGGCCGTGCACCCACATGGATCGTCGGGCGCGACCGCACCGCGTTCCTGATCCGGGAGTAACGCGCGCCGCATTGCGCGGCGCGCCCGGTCATCGCATCGAATCCGCGCCTGCCGTTCAGTAAGTGTCCGGCACGATCATGTTGTCCGGCACCGGTCGACGGATGTAATCCTCGTGATGCTCACGCGGCGGCAGGTCGATCGGTGCGTGCGGCACCTCGTGATACGGCACCTGCTGCAGCAAGTGGTGAATGCAGTTCAGCCGCGCGCGCTTCTTGTCGACGGCCTGCACGACCCACCACGGCGCTTCCGGAATGTGCGTGCGCTGCAGCATCTCTTCCTTCGCGGCGGTATAGGCTTCCCAGCGGCGGCGGCTCTCGAGATCCATCGGGCTCAGCTTCCACTGCTTGAGCGGATCCTCGATCCGGCTCTGGAAGCGCACTTCCTGCTCGTGATCGGTGATCGAGAACCAGTACTTGACGATCTGGATTCCGCTACGCACCAGCATCTTCTCGAACTCGGGCACCGAACGGAAAAATTCCTCGTATTCCTCGTCGGTACAGAAGTTCATCACGCGCTCGACGCCCGCGCGGTTGTACCAGCTACGGTCGAACAGCACGATCTCGCCGCCGGCCGGCAGATGCGCGACATAGCGCTGGAAATACCATTGCGTGCGCTCGCGATTGTTCGGCGCCGGGAGCGCCGCCACGCGGCAGACGCGCGGGTTCAGCCGCTGCGTGATGCGCTTGATCGCACCGCCCTTGCCGGCCGCGTCGCGCCCCTCGAAAATGACGACGAGCCGGTGCCCGGTGCTCACGACCCAGTCCTGCAGCTTCACGAGCTCGCCCTGCAGCCGGAACAGCTCGCGGAAATACTCCTTGCGCGCCTCGCGGCGCTCCTGCGAAAACAGGAGGTCGTCGCTGTCGTCGAAGCGGCGATCGTCGAGCTCCATCTCGAGCTCTTCGTCGTAGGCGTCGACCAGATCTTCCTCGAAACGGCGCTGGCGCGCCTCCATCGATTCCATATCGGTGCGGTCGTCGGTCTCGGTGCGGGTATCGTTGTCGCCCATGGGGCCTCCTTCCATCATTGACGCAGCAAACGCAGACATTATCCCAGTGTCGCGCGTCAAATTCATGAAAAAGGGGCCGGCGCGCCGGTCAGAAGCGGAACGCGAGCAGCACGCTGGCCAGCACGGGGTTCGCGGAAATATCGAACGTGTTCGATGCGAGTTGCCGATTCGGCTGGTCGATGTCCAGCGTAATCTTCGTCCGTAACGGGATATAGGTCACCATGCCGGTGATCCAGAACTGGCGGGTGATCTGGTAGCTCGCGCCGACGGTGAACACCGGCTCCCACACGCTCTTCACCTTGGCCGACACGTTGGTCTTGCCCGACAGCAGTAGGTCGCCGCCGGCATCCCAGATCCGCTGGAACAGCGACGGGTCGAGCAGCAGCGACTGCAGGCTGCCGATGTCCGCGCCCGCCGCGAGCAGCCCGCCGAGCGACGCGAGCTTGCGCTGGAACACGGGATTCAGGTTCGTGTTCGTGAAGCGCGTATAGCTGACGCCGATGCCCGCGAACGGGCGAAAACGATCGTCGCGCTCGCCGAGGTAATACTTGAACACGACGGAGCCGAGCCACGCGCGCGTGGTCGCGAGCGGGTTGCTTTGCGTGTTCGCGAGGTCGATCAGCGGAAGGCGCCCCTGGACACCGGAAAAGATCCGGTCGAGCGGCAACGCGATGCTGCCGTGCCCGCGCAGCGTCAGTACCGGCGGAATGCCCCCGCCGAGTTCGGCCGCCCAGTTCTCGGAGAAAAAGTGGGTGAACGTGAAGGCCAGCGTGTTCGTATTGCTGAGCGACAGGCTCGAACCGGAGTTCTGGAAGCTGTTCAGCCCGAGTGCGTCCGTGTGCGTCGTCACCGGCGTCGATCGGCCGGTCGTGCCGACGAAGTGCCAGCCGAGGCCGACCATGTTGCGGTCGTCGCCCATCAGCTGCGTCAGCAGCGGCGGCGCCTGGGCGGCCGGCAGATCGGGCAGCCGCGACGCGTCGATCGGATGCAGTTCGTACGGCATCCGGTCGGCGTGGACGACACCGCCCGCCGGTGCGTCATCCGCCGTTGCATCGCGTGTCGCGGCCGGCTCGCAGCCGCCGGCTGCGCCGTTGTCGTCGAAGCCGATGCCGTCCGCGCCGTCCTCGCGTGTGGCCGCGCATGCGCGCCCCGCCCCGCGGGTCCGCTGGCCGAGCGTGATCTTGCGCGCCGTGAACGGTACGGCGTCGGGTTGCGGCGCATCGCCCGACTCGCCGCGGCCGCCGCGGGCCGGCCCCGCATCGGTCGCCCACGCGCTCGCATCGAACCCGTCCGCGTCGCCGCCCGGCCAGAAGCCGATCCCGTCCGCGCCGGCCTGCCAGCGCGGCGCGGCGTCGCCGTCCGGCTGCGGCGCGCCGTGCGCGGCGGCCGCGCACGCGAACAGCGTCGCGCCGAGCCAGCGCGACAGCGAGCGCACCGTGCCCGGCCGCGCGCGGCGGCGGTCCTTGTCCCAGCGCCTCATCGGCTCAGGCCGGCACGCCGAACAGGCGTTGACGGATGCGGTACAGCGGCTCGAACAGCCATTCGAGCAGGCTGCGCCGCTCCAGCACGATGTCGGCCTTCAGCATCATCCCGGCGCGCAGCGACAGCGGCCGCCCTTCGAATGCCGGCGTGCGCTCGGCCAGCTCGACCCAGGTCTTGAAGTAGGTCTGCGGCGTGGCGGCATCGCCCGGCAGGTTCAGCTCCTTCGCCGAAAACGCGACCGGCGAGATCGACAGCACCTTGCCGCGATACGTGCCGAACTTCTCGACCGGATAGCTGGCGTACGCCACCTTCACTTCCTGCCCCTTCTTCACGAAGCCGGCCTTCGACGACGGAATGTAGACCTCGGCGATCAGCCCGTCCGCCTTCGCGGGCAGGATCTCGACGACGCGCGTGCCCGGCGGATCGATCACGCCGCCCTGCACGACGTCGAGCCGCACGATCTGCCCGTCGGCCGGCGCGTACAGCACCTGGTTCACGTTCTCGTCGATGTTGTATTCCTTCGCGTTCAGCTCCTCCTGCTTGATCTTCAGTTCCGCGTTCGCACCATCGTACTTGCTCTGCATCGTGTCGAGGTCGCCGCGCAGCTTCATCGCGTTCTTCGCGAGTTCGGCGCGGCGCAGCAGCAGGTCCTGGTACGCCTGCCCGGCCTGCAGGTACTGCGTGTTGACCTGGTTGTACTGCTCGAGCGTCACGACCTGTTCGTCGAGCAGATGCTTCACGCGCGCGCGCCGTTCGCCGTACTCGTCGACGATGCGCTTCTGGTCCTGGATCTGCCGGTCGATCAGCCCGCGGCTTTCACCCTGCGCGGCAATCTGCTGATTGATCTGCTGCACCGACGACTTGTATTCGAGCCGCGCCGCGTCGATCTGCTGCGTGACCTCGACGCGCTGCCGGTCGAGCGCCGCGCGCAGCCCCTGCACGTTGTTCGCCTGGCTCACGAAGCTCGTGTCGCGTGTCACCGCAAGCAGGCGCTGGCCGGCCTTCACGTGCTGGTCCTTGCCGACGTAGACGTCGCGCACGGCCCAGCCCGGCGGCGCGCTGACGCCGATCAGCCCCGAGCGCGGCGTCAGCATCCCCGACACGCTCTCGGTGTTCGCATAGCTCAGCTCGACGAGCGCGGTCACGAACATCGCGAACATCGCAAGCGACAGGTAGCAGAAGAACCGCATCGACACCGGCACGTCGACGACACCGTGGATCACGGTGCCGAAGGTCGTGCCGCGCGCGAGCTTGCGCGACGGCTTCTGTTCTCGAAGGGCGGAATTCCAGGTCGGCATGGGGTGGGCTCGTCAGGAGCGACGCCGCGCGGCCGCATCGAGCAGCGGCGCCGGCATCAGGTAAGGCGTGAAGTGTTCCCAGAAATGCCACTGCTCGGGCTGGCGCACGAGCGCCTGCTCGAGCCGGTCGACGATGCGCTGGTGCGTCGCACGCACGGGCGACGCGTCGTCATCCGCGCCGAGCATCGGCGCGAGCGGGCTGGCCGCGAGCTCGGTGAAATGCACTGCGCAGCGATCGCGGAACGGCACGCCGGTCGCATACGCGACGAGCAGCGGAATCCCCTGCTCGACCGCGAGCTTCACGCCGCCGCCGGCCATCCGCACCCAGCGGCCGCCGAGCCGGCAGCGGTTGGTCTTGCCGAACTTGCCGTGCAGGTCGGAGAACAGCAGGAACACGGGCGCCTCGCGCCGCAGGCTCGTGATCAGCCGGCGCAGATGCACGCGCTCCTCGATGTCGATGAACTCGACTTCGCCGGCGCCGTATTCGGCGACGAGGCGCAGTGCATCGTCGAAGAACGCGCCCGGCGCATCGCGGTGCAGGATCACCATCAGCTTGCGGTCGTCGGGAATCATGAAACGCAGCTTCGTGACGAACAGCATCAGGTTGCCGAAGTGCAGCCCCGCGAGCATCAGCGGGCCGCCGCGCGCGAGCGCCGCCTGCAGGTGCGCGTCGCCTTCGCACGCCATTCCATCGATCATCGACTTCATCGATTCGAGGCTGTGCGACCGCAGCTTGAGCCCCGCGAACTCCGCTTCGAACAGCTCGCGCACGATCGCCGCCGACACTTCCCGCACGCGCCGCGGATCGTCGTTCAGGTGCGCGCCCAGCATGAACGCGACCGCGCGCTCGATCGACTCGCGAATGCATGGAAAGCAGCGCAGGCATGCGCCCGAGCACCAGCGCATCAGCCGCAGCCCGCGCGCGGGCGACGTGCGCAGCGCGACGGCGCGCACCACGCGCCGCACCAGGAACGCATACGAGAACGGATTGAGCAGAAAGAGTCGTCCGATCATCACCGCATCTCCTCGGCCGAACGCCACGCGTCGGTCACATCGGTCAGTACGCCGTCCTGCATCTCGTAGATCCGGTCGACCCGCGACAGGATCGACGCGTCGTGCGTGACGAGCACGATCGTGCACGGCAGCGTCAGCACGTTGCGGCAGATCTCGTGGGTCGTCGCCTGGTCGAGGTTCGATGAAAACTCGTCGAGGATCAGCAGGCGCGGCTCGCAATACAGCGCGCGTGCGATCAGGAGCCGCTGCATCTGGCCGGCCGACAGGAATTTCTGCGTGTCGCCGAGCGGCGTGTCGTAGCGATGGTCGAGCCGCTCGATCTCGTCGTGAATGCACGCGAGCTTCGCCGCATCGAACATCGCGCCGATCCGCGGCGCGGGCGCGAAATTCGTGATGTTGTCGCGGATCGTCCCGCGAAACAGCTGGTCGGACTGCGTGACGGCCGCGAGATGCTTGCGGTACTGCCGCAGGTTCACTTCCGCGAGATCGACGCCGCCGACGAACAGCGTGCCGGGCTCGGGCCGCACGAGCCCGCAGATCAGGTTCAACAGCGTCGTCTTGCCGCTGCCGGTACGGCCGACGATCGCGATCTTGCCGCCCGCCGGCACGTCGAGTGAGATGTCGCGCAGGATCGGGCGGTTGCCGCCCTTCGGCGTGTACGACAGCGCACGGATCGCCAGCGTGCCGTCGAAACCGTCGATCGGCCGCACGACCGCGTCGGGCGCGGGCTCCTCCGTCTCGGTCTGCAGCACGTCCGCGACGCGGTCCATGTGCACCTGCAACACCTTGCGGCGCACGTAGAGCTGGATCGAGTCGATGAACTTGTCGGCGAACAGGTTCTTGTACTGGATGAATGCGTAGATCACGCCGATCGTGCTCTGCCCATGCATCACGAGCCACGCGCCGTACGTGACGATCACGAGCTGCTCGACGTGCACGATCCCTTTCGAGATCGCATCGAACAGCAACTGCAGCCGCTCCTGCTGGCGCATCGCCTGCAGCTTCTGCGTGAACGCGTTCACCCACAGGCTGCTGCGCGCGGTCTCGGCCGACAGCAGCTTGATCGAGTGCGCGGAGCGAATGTTCTCGATCAGCAGCGCGTCGGCTTCGGCGCCGCGCGTGAGGATCTGCGACATCGCGTCCTGCAGCTGCGGCTGGATCGCGAGCCGGCTCAGCGCGAACAGCACCATCCCCGCGAGACTGATGCCGGCCAGCACCGGGCTGTAATACAGCATCAGCACGAGCGTCAGCGTGCAGGTGACGATATTGAGCAGCCCGCCGACGAGGCCATCGACGAGAAAGCGCCCGACTTCCGACACCGACGACACGCGCGAGATCGAATCGCCGGTGTTGTGGAACAGGAAATAGCCGATCGGCAGCCGCGCGAGATGCCCGACCATGTTCGCCGACAACTGCTGCGACACGATGTTGCGCAGGTAGCTCTTGATGTTGCCGACGAGGTTCGAGTAGAGCGTATCGAACAGGAACACGATCGCGAACAGGATCGTCAGCAGGTACAGGATGTCGACGTCGGTCTTCTTCAGCGCCTCGTCGATCGTCAGCTGCACGTACGACGGGCCGAGCAGCAGCAGGAGCTGCGCGGCGACGCCGCCCGCGATGCCGATCGCGAGGCTCTTGCGGATGCCGGTCAGCCCTTCGAGGTAGTCGCGCAGCCGGATCCGGTCGGCCTGCCCCGCCCGCGTGAAGCCGATGTCCGGATTCAGTTCGAGCGCGTAGCCGGTGATGTGCGTGAGCGCCTGCGCGAGCGGCAGCTTCGTCTCGCCGAGCGCGGGATCGACGATGTGCACGCTGCCGTAGCCGACCTTCGTCAGCACGACATAGTGGTTCATCCCCCAGTGCAGGATGCACGGCGTCTTGAGCGCGTCGAGTTCGCCCGCGTCGAACTGCAGCCCGCGTGCGCGCAGGCCGAGATCGTTCGCGATCTCCATCAGGTCGAAGAACGACAGCCCGGAATCGATCCGCACCGGATAGCGGTTGCGCAGCGTGCGCAACGTGGTTTCGCGCCCGTGCCACGACGCGATCATCGCGAGGCAGGCCAGGCCGCACTCCGTCACCTCGTCCTGCAGGACCGGACGGACTTTACGCGTATTGAAGAGCATGGTCGGGCACCCGGGGCGCGACGACGCGCCGCCCGGGCCGGCCGCTAGCGGGCCCGGGGCGGGTCGTGCGCGATACGCATGGGCGCAGCCGGCACGCTGCCGGCTGCGACGGAAGATCGGTGTTACCGGCTGCTGGGCGGGCCGCTCAGCGCGACGAACCGAGCGACATCCGGAACTGTTCGACGGCGCGGGTCTGGTACTGGGTCATCAGGCCCTGGAGCGTGGTCCCGATCGACTGGTTGACGAGATCGACCGTATAGGCGGCCGAATTGGAGTAAAGCGACGCGCCGCCTCGAATCTGGCGGGCCTGTTCTTCCGTGATGTCTCGCATTTGTCGTGGCCTTTATATTGTCGGAATGCCCGCCACCGTCAGCCAATTGCAATCTCAATGGCCGTTAACTTTATTACGGGGATAATCCGGCACTCCTGCCTCCTGATAATCGCCCGAATCGAAAATAACGCATTCGGATTCGCTTTATTTCCACTGCGGCGATCGATTCCTTTCCTTCTGTTTCGCAGCATTTCACGCGGGGGGCGCCTCCCCGCGCACGGCGGTTACTTGCCGGTGTTATTGAACGTCTTCGGGTTCTGCAGGTAATTACCGAGACTCGGCAGGAACTGGCCGAGCGCGGTCACCACCGGCGCGGCGTCAACGGCGAGGCTACCCAGCGAGCTGATCGCACCGCCGCCATGCACATTCCTGACCTGTTCCGTCGTCATGACCTTCATCATTCTCTCCTCGTAAAAAATAAAGATGACGCAAAGAACCTTCATTGAAAGACAAACGGCTTTTAATCCCTAGCGACTTGTTTATCTAATAATCACCGCGATTACGAGCCGAAATCAGGCTATCATGCGAGCGCATCGAAATTCAATGGAGGACACACTCTTACAGTGGTGTTTTCCGATGCACCACGATTGGCAGGCATTCACGCTGTTTGAATTTCAATTTCAATACGTTTAAATCCCGCCGCAATGCGTTGCGGCATGGGCAGGAGACGGAGACGGCCATGTTTGAAACGAGGCGCGCGAATCGCGGAGCGGCAACGCGGAATGCGGGTAATTCCCTATCAAGATTTTCGACTAGGTGGAATCCCCGACTTGCAACCATGACATTGTTCGCTGTAACGATAAGCAGCCTGTCCGCGAACGCGCATGCGTTCTGCCTCGACACCGCGTTCCAGTACGCGGTCGTGCACGATCCGCGCTACCTGCAGGCGCGCAGCGAATACGACGCGGCCCGCCAGAAATTCCCGGAAGCGCGCGCGCAGATGCTGCCGCAGGCCGCCGCGCAACTCGAATGGGGACGCTACGGGACGCACGCGAACCTGTTCGGCATCGACGTCAGCGGGTCGAGCAATGCCGCATACGGTTCCGCGCAGGTCACGCAGGCGCTGTTCAACGTGCCCTACGTGTACGACATGCGGCGCGCGACCGAGTACGAGGAATCGGCGAAACAGAAGCTCGAGGTGGCGCGTCAGGACCTGATCCTGCGCGTCGCGAACGCGTGCTTCGACCTGCTGAGCGCGCGCGAGAAACTGCAGTCGGCCGACGACGAAGTGAACGCGCTCACCCGGCTCGAAAGCGACACGCGGCGCATGGCGCAGCTCGGGATGAAGACGATCGGCGATACGGCCGAAATCGAGGCGCGCCGCAGCCTCGCGCAATCCGACGAAGCCCTCGCGCAAACCGACGTCGACGCACGCCGTGCGCGCTACGAGACGCTGCTCGGTTCGACGATCGATTTCTCGCGCTGGCCGCGGCTCGCGATGCGCGGGTCGTCGCCGCGGATTCCGTCGGGCGACTACGCACCGCAGGACAACCCCGCATACCGGCAGGCATATCGCGACGTCGAGGTCGCGCGGCTCGCCGCGAAGCGCGTCAGCGCCGAGCACTTGCCGACCGTCGACCTGTTCGCGTCGTATTCGCGCGGGCTCAACCCGAACCTGCGCGGGCTCACCGATCGCTCCGACTTCCATCAGAGCGCGGTCGGCGTGCAGGTGACGATTCCGATCTTCTCCGGCGGCAGCGTGTACTACCGGCAGGTGGAAGCCGAACACGTGACCGAGCAATACCGCAACCGGCTGCGCGAGGTCGAGGAGCAACTGGGCACCGATCATCGCGAGGCGCTGTCCGCGCTCGAATCGGTCGGCAAGCGCATCCGCGCGCTGCAGCAGTCGCTGCAGGCCGCGCGGCTCGCGTACGATTCGTCGATGAAGGCGCATCAGGTCGGCTACAGCACGACGTACGAAACGCTGAACCTGCGCCGTGATATCTCGGGCATCCGGCAGAAGCTGTTCGACAGCTATCTCGATGCGCTGAAGCTGCAACTGAAGCTGAAAAGCGTGCTGGGTACGCTCGACGAACAGTCGCTGATCGCGGTGGACAGCTTCCTCGAAAGCAACGCCGCGAACGACCGGAGTTGAATGCGGCACGAGCCCGGTCGCCGCTCGTCAGTCGGGCGGCGGCAACACGACCGTGTCCTCCGGCCCGAGCACGCGCCCGTCCTGCGAACGCAGTTCGAGCTTCCTGACCGGCAAACCGCTCTTCCGGTCGACGAGCAGCACGTGTGCCTCGTCCGGTTCGAAGAAGAAATCCTCGCCCCACTGCCGCAGCGCGACGAGCAGCGGAAACAGACCACGCCCTTTCTCGGTCAGCACGTATTCGTGATGCGCGCCGCCGTCCGCGGCCGGCACGATGTCCATGATCCCGTGCGCGACCAGGTTGCGCAGGCGCGCGGCCAGGATGTTCTTGGCCAGCCCGAGATTCTTCTGGAATTCGCCGAAGCGGCGCAGCCCGTCGAACGCGTCGCGGACGATCAGCAGCGACCACCAGTCGCCGATCGCGTCCAGCGGGCGGGCTACGCCGCAAAGGGAATCTTCGTGCGTGGTTCGTCTGTTCATCGATGCATGGGGCGATGCCGTTCCCGGCATGCGGGCGGAACGGCGGTCGTTTCCGTTGAAATGAATGGTTGCAATATAAAACTCGTTGCACGAAAGATCAATCTCCCGGGGCCCGACTGTTCGCGATCGGCGAATTGAGCGGTCGATTCGAACGCGATTGGCATTCCAGCGCATACATCCGCGTCAATGCTTTAATGCTGCGTTCCCTTCCGGCACATCATCGCGCACCCGTATTCCAGTCACGCGGCCAGCCGTCCAGTCACGATTTTGGTTGCAACTTGAAACCCAATATCCTACGCTTTGACTCGGTTTCAATTTGAAACCAAACTATCCGACTATCCGAAGGAGCGTTCGATGATCCGGTCCGATGCCACGTTCGACGGCACCTTTCCATTCGCCCCGCATTTCGACGACGCATCCGGCTTCCGGATGCACTACGTGGACGAAGGTCCGCACGACGGCGAAACCCTCCTGTGCCTGCATGGCGAACCCACTTGGGGTTATCTGTTCCGCCATCTGATTGCCGCGCTGAGTCCGACGCACCGCGTCGTCGTCCCCGATCACATGGGCTTCGGCAAAAGCGCGACGCCGCAGGACCGCAGCTACTGGCTGCAGGACCATGTCGACAACCTGGAGCGCTTCGTGCTCGCGCGCGGCCTCGATCGCATCACGCTCGTGATGCACGATTTCGGCGGCCCGGTCGGCATGGGGCTGGCTACGCGGCATCCGGATCGCATCCGGCGGATCGTGTCCGCGAACGGGCCGACGCCGTTCGGCCAGCCCGACCTGGTCGAACGACTGAACGCGAACGGTCGCGCTGCGCCGTGGTTCCAGTGGATCATGCGTGCGGCGGCGAACGATACGCTGGAGACAGTGCTCGGTCAGCTCGGCTTCAACATCCTGAGCACGCTGAAGCTGAACGGGTTCGAAAATCACGCGGTGATCAACGACACGTGGATCGCCGCATACGGTGCGCCGTTCGCGCAACCGGAAGACTGCGTCGGCGCGATCGGATGGGCCCGCGGGTTTGCCGCTGGCACGCATCGGTTCGAGGCGCCCGATGCGGCGGCGCTGCGCGCGATACGCGAAAAGCCCGCGCTCGCGATCTGGGGAGACGCCGACCGAACGCTCGGCGCCGAACACTTCCTGCCGCTCTTCACGGCACTGTTTCCGTCCGCGCCCGTCGAACGGCTGACGGGCGTCGGGCACTACTGCTTCGAGGATGCGCCCGACGTCATTGCGTCACGCATCGCCGAATTCGTCCGGACCACCGGCTGAGTGTATTCCGCAGCCGGCGGCACGATGCCCGGCTGCGGAACACCGCGTGCGCGGCCGCCTTCGCCACCGCGCACGCGCAACTTCACGTCAGTGGATGATCCGCGTCACGCCACGCCCACGCGGGTCGGCCATCGCCTCCGGCGTCTTGCCGTCGATCTTGATCACCTGGATGTCGCCGCTGAAATCCTGCCCCTTCAGCGTATAGCCGCGCGCCTCGATCTGCTTCGCGAGTTCGCCTTCGATCGGGTGGTACGGCTCCCAGAAGATCGTGTTCGGCGGCAGCAGCTGGTGATGGAAGCGCATCGCGCCGACGGCCTCCTTCAACGGCATCTTGAAGTCGTAGATGTTGTTGATCACCTGGAAGATCGACGTGAAGATGCGCGAGCCGCCCGGCGTGCCAATCACGAGCGACACCTTGCCGTCCTTGGTCATGATCGTCGGCGACATCGACGACAGCGGACGCTTCTTCGGTTCGATCGCGTTCGCGTCGCTGCCGACCACGCCGAACATGTTCGCGACGCCCGGCTTCGCGGAGAAGTCGTCCATCTCGTCGTTCAGCACGATGCCCGTGCCGTCGGCGATCACGCCCGAGCCGAAATAGCCGTTGATCGTGTACGTGTTCGACACTGCATTGCCCCACTTGTCGACCACCGAGAAGTGCGTCGTTTCAGCCTTCTCCGGCATCGTCGTGCCGAGGCCCGGCTGCACGCTCTTCGTATCCGACGGCTCCTTCGGGTTGACTTCGCCCGCCCGCTTCGCGATGTAAGCGTCGTCGGTCAGCTGCGCGATCGGCACCTTGTAGAAATCCGGATCGCCGAGATACTGCGCACGATCGGCGAACACGCGCTTCTCGATTTCCGCGACGAGGTGGATGTACTGCGGCGAGTTGAGCTTCACGCCCTCGAAGTCCTGCTTGAGGTCGGCCTTCATCTTCAGCAGCTGCACGAGGCCGATGCCGCCCGAACTCGGAGGCGGCGCGGTGATCACGTCATAGCCGTTCCACTTCGCCTGCACCGGCTGGCGCCACACCGCGCGGTACTGCGCGAGATCCTCGGTGGTGATCAGCCCGTTGCCGTCACCGGTCTTCATCGACGCGGCGATCAGCTCGGCCGTCTTGCCCTTGTAGAAACCTTCCGCGCCGTCGTTCGCGATGCGCGTGAGCACGTCGGCGAGATCCGGCTGCTTGAAGTTCACGCCCGCCTTCAGCCCGGAGAAATACTTGTCGAAGTTGGTCTTGCCGCCGAACTCCTTCGATGCGTCGACGCCGCGCTGCGCGAGCTGCTCGTCGACGACGAAGCCGTCACGCGCATAGTGGATCGCCGGCGCGAGCACCTGCTTCCACTTCAGCTTGCCGAAGCGTTTCTGCGCTTCCCACATGCCCGCGACCGTGCCCGGCACGCCGACCGCGCGCGGGCCGTACAGGCTCATGCCCTTGACGACGTTGCCGTCCTTGTCGAGATACATGTCCTTCGTCGCGGCAAGCGGCGCGCGCTCGCGGTAATCGATGAAGTACGGCTTGCCGTCCTTGTAGATCGTCATGAAGCCGCCACCGCCGATGTTGCCGGCTTCCGGATACGTGACGGCGAGCGTGAATGCGATCGCGACGGCCGCGTCGATCGCGTTGCCGCCTTCCTTGAAGATCCGCTCCGCGGCATCCGCGCTGTACTTGTCGGCCACCGCGACCGCCGAACTCGTCAGGATGGCCGGCTGCGGCCCCTTCGCATAGACGGGCGCGTTCGGCAGGAAGCCGATGCCGGCCACCGTCGCGAGCACGACGGCGGATGATTTGAAGCGATTCAGCGTAGTCATTGCATGTCCCCCATGTGGATCTCCTTCAGGCAGGAAAAGCACCTGTTCCGCATGGCCGCTGGCGCGCCGACGGCCACATCCGGTCTCGTAGTATAGGGGGACAAAAAGGGTCGAACACGGGGCGTGCCGCGAAAGCGCATTCGTCATGTGCGCGACGTCATGTCGAGGCATCCGAACAGGGATGCGAATCGGTCGAAATGGCACGCGGTACCCGTCATCACGCAACGCACAAAAAACCGAAAGTTGCGAACCGCGCGGAATGCCACACGGGACGTGCAAAAAAATCTGCAAACGTCCCTCCCGCTGCGTGGGCCGATCTGCGAAGATAGCGCCCCGCTTTCGCGGTGCATCATTTTTCGTGCACGCATCGCTTCACGTTTCTTCGTCTCGCTTCCTATGGCATCACACAATGCGCATCATGCGTCCGGCTTCGCGGCCGGTGTCGCCGCAGCCGTCCTCGTCGCACAAACCGGCGCAACCGGCCCGTGGCATTCGGGCCTGTTCGCCGCGTTCGCGGCCGGCGTCGCGGGCGGCACCGCGCCCGACTGGCTCGAAGTCGCATGGTGGAGCCGCAAGCGCCGTTTGTGGATCACGCATCGCACCGTCACGCACTGGGGCATCGGCTGGATCGCGCTGCTGGCGCTCGGATGGCACGGGCTCATCCATCATCCGCATCCGCTGTGGGCCGCGCCGCTGTTCGGCTTCGCATGCGGCGGCTTGATGCACCTGCTCGCCGACTGGCCGAACCCGCTCGGCGTGCCGTGGATCTGGCGGCGTCACTCGCTCAACCTGTGGAAGAGCGGGCATTGCGACCTGATCGTCGTAGCCGCCGCATGGGGCGGCACGCTGTGGCTCGCGCAGTCGCTGTGCTCGCGTGCACCGCTGCTCGAGCACTGGCTCGGCTGGCTCAATCGCGTTTAATTGCAATTCGACGCAATTCGGCACGCGATCGGCGTGCCGACGCGCATGCAACTTTCCGTTCGTTGAAAATGCGGTGAAGGCCCCCATCTGAATGTGAATCGTCGCCACACGTGCCCGGCGCGCACGCGCGACGTCTGGCACACTGACGATTCGATTCGCACGCGCGCCCTCCGCGCGCTTGCACCCCATTTCAACGCTCCGATGGACGTCACCACTACCCGCCCTGCCGCCCGTGCGCTCGACGTGTTCCACCCGGCCGTCGCCGCGTGGTTCGGGCGCACGTTCGCCGCGCCCACCGGCGCGCAGGCACTCGCGTGGCCGCACATCAAGGCCGACCGATCAACGCTCGTTGCGGCACCGACCGGCTCCGGCAAGACGCTCACCGCGTTTCTGTGTGCAATCGACGATCTGGTGCGCGATGCGCTGGCGCACGACGGCACGCTGCCCGACGCGACGCTCGTCGTGTACGTGTCGCCGCTGAAAGCGCTGTCGAACGACATCCACGTGAACCTCGATGCGCCGCTGGCCGGCATCGCCGAATCGCTCGCGCAGCTCGGCCTGCCGGTGCCGGCGATCCGCACCGCCGTGCGCACCGGCGACACGACGCAGGCCGAGCGCGCCGCGCTGCGCAAGCGCGCGCCGCACATTCTCGTCACGACGCCCGAGTCGTTGTACGTGCTGCTGTCGTCCACGTCGGGGCGGCAGATGCTGTCGAACGTGCGCTCGGTCATCGTCGACGAAATCCATGCGCTCGCGTCATCGAAGCGCGGCAGCCATCTCGCGTTGTCGCTCGAACGTCTCGACGCGCTGGCCGGCCGTGCGCTGCCGCGCATCGGGCTGTCGGCCACGCAAAAGCCGATCGATGCGGTCGCGCGCTTCCTGGTCGGCGGCCCGGCAGACGCGCCGCGCGACTGCACGATCGTCGACACGGGCCACACACGCGAGCGCGACCTCGCACTCGAACTGCCGAACGTGCCGCTCGAACCCGTGATGGCAACCGACGTGTGGGAACAGGTGTACGACCGCATCGCCGGCCTCGCGGCCGCGCATCGCACGACGCTGGTGTTCGTCAATACGCGGCGCACCGCCGAGCGCATGGCGCGCCATCTCGCCGATCGGCTCGGCAAGGAAGCGATCGCCGCACATCACGGCAGTCTCGCGAAGGAGCACCGCTTCGACGCCGAGCAGCGCCTGAAGCGCGGCGAACTGAAACTGCTCGTCGCCACTGCATCACTTGAACTCGGCATCGATATCGGCGACGTCGATCTCGTCTGCCAGGTCGGCTCGCCGCGCGGGATCGCACCGTTCCTGCAGCGCGTCGGCCGCTCCGGGCACCATGTCGGCGGCGTGCCGAAGGGCCGGCTGTTCCCGCTGTCGCGCGACGAGCTCGTCGAATGCGCGGCGCTGCTCGATTGCGTGCAGCGCGGCGAGCTCGACACGCTGCGCATTCCCGAAGCGCCGCTCGACGTGCTCGCGCAGCAGATCGTCGCCGAAGTGGCGTGCACGGAATGGCAGGAAGACGCGCTGTATGCGAGTTTCACGCGCGCGGCGCCGTATGCGCGGCTGACGCGCGAGCGCTTCGACGAAGTGATGAAGATGCTCGCCGAAGGCTTCACGAGCCGGCGCGGCGTGCGCGGCGCGTACCTGCATCGCGACGTGGTCGGCGGCACCGTGCGCGGGCGCCGCAACGCGATGATGACCGCCACGACGTCGGGCGGCACGATCCCCGACATGGCCGATTACGCGGTGCTCCTCGAACCGCAGGGCATTCAGGTCGGCACGGTCAACGAGGATTTCGCGATCGAAAGCCTGGCCGGCGACGTGTTCCAGCTGGGCAACCAGTCGTACCGGATCATTCGCGTGGAAACGGGCCGCGTGCGTGTCGAGGACGCGCAGGGCCAGTCGCCGAACATTCCGTTCTGGCTCGGCGAGGCGCCGGGGCGCAGCGACGAGCTGTCGGCGGCGGTCGGCCGGCTGCGCGCGCGGCTCGACGGGCTGTTCGCCGATGGCGAACGGCAAGCGCATGCCCGAGGCGGTGAAGGCGCTGTCGACGATATCCGCGGGAAGACGACGGCTGAAACAACGGCGACGACCAAAGCCAAGACCAAAGGCGGAGCAAAATCGACGCGACGTGTTGAAGCCGAAGCCGAAGCCGAAGCCGAAGCCGAAGCCGAAGCCGAAGCCGAAGCCGAAGCCGAAGCCGCGATCAGTGTACGAAACGACGTCGCCCGGGTCGCCCCTGCCAGCCCGGCCGACAGCCGCCTCGCGCCGGCGTTGCGCTGGCTCGTCGACGATCTGCACCTGTCGCCCGACGCCGCGCACCAGATCGCCGACTATCTCGCACGCACGCGCGCCGCGCTCGGCGCGCTGCCGACGCAGGACACGCTCGTGATGGAGCGCTTCTTCGACGAATCGGGCGGCACGCAGCTCGTGATCCATTCGCCGTTCGGCAGCCGCATCAACCGCGCGTGGGGGCTCGCGCTGCGCAAGCGCTTCTGCCGCAATTTCAACTTCGAGCTGCAAGCGGCCGCGACCGACGACGCGATCATCCTGTCGCTGTCGCTCGCGCACAGCTTCGCGCTCGACGAAGTGTGGCGCTACCTGCGCTCGGCGAGCGCCGAGCACGTGCTGGTCCAGGCCCTGCTCGACGCGCCGATGTTCGGCGTGCGCTGGCGCTGGAACGCGACCACCGCGCTTGCATTGCCGCGCTTCACCGGCGGCAAGCGCACGGCGCCGCAACTGCAGCGGATGAAGAGCGACGACCTGCTCGCGACCGTGTTCCCCGATCAGGTCGCGTGCCTCGAGAACATCGTCGGCGAGCGCGAGATCCCGCATCACCCGCTCGTCGACCAGACGCTCGACGACTGCCTGCACGACGCGATGGACACCGAGGGCTGGCTTGCGCTGCTGCGCCGGATCGAGAGCGGCGCGATCGAGCTCGTCGCGCGCGACCTGCCCGCGCCGTCACCGCTCGCGGCCGAGATCCTGAACGCGAAACCCTACGCGTTCCTCGACGATGCCCCGCTCGAGGAACGCCGCACGCAGGCCGTGCAGTCACGCCGCTGGAGCGATCCCGAATCGGCCGACGATCTCGGCGCGCTCGACGCCGACGCGATCGATGCCGTGCGCGACGAAGCCTGGCCGCTCGTGCGCGACGCCGACGAAATGCACGACGCGCTGCTCACGCTCGCATGCATCGCCGACAGCGAAGCACGCCAACACGAAGGCTGGCTCGACCGGCTCGCGGAACTTGCCGAACACCGCCGTGCGACGAAACTCGTGACACCCGGCGACGCCGCACTATGGGTACCGGTCGAACGACTCGTGTGCCTGCGTGCACTGCATCCCGACGCACGCATCGTGCCGGCGCTCAAGGTGCCGGTCGCGTGCGCGCAGCCGTGGGAAGCCGATGCCGCACTCGTCGACGTGATCCGCGCGCGGCTCACGGGCTTCGGGCCGCTTGCGCTCGACGCGATCGCGGCGCCGCTCGGCCTGCCGCCCGCGTCGGTCGCGACGGCACTCGCGGCGCTGGAGCGCGAAGGCTATGTGATGCGCGGCCGGTTCACACCGGGCACGACGGTGGACGAATGGTGCGAACGCCACCTGCTTGCGCGCATTCATCGCTATACGGTGAAGCGGCTGCGCCGCGAAATCGAGCCGGTCGAGCGCGCCGATTTCATGCGCTTCCTGTTCCACTGGCAACACCTGACGCCGGACACGCGCGGCACGGGCCGCGACGCACTCGCGGCCGTGGTCGAACAGCTCGAAGGCTACGAGGCCGCGGCAAGCGGCTGGGAAGACGCGCTGCTGCCCGCGCGGCTCACCGACTACATGGCGGGCGGGCTCGACGAGCTGTGCCGCTCGGGCAAGCTCGTGTGGACCCGCATCGGCGCACCGGCGCGCGCGGCCGGCACACCCGTGAAGACGACACCGATCGTGCTGCTGCCGCGCCGCCACCTCTCCGCGTGGCAGGCGCTGCGCGATCCCGACGCGCAACCGGCGCTGTCCGCGCGCGCCACGCAGGTACGCGATGCCCTCGCCGCGCATGGCGCGATGTTCTTCGATGCGCTGCTCGACGACCTGCACATGCTGCCCGTCGAACTCGAACAGGCACTCGGCGAACTGGTGTCGGCCGGCCTCGTGAATGCGGACAGCTACGCGGGCCTGCGTGCGCTGTTGAAGCCCGCCGTCAAGCGCAGCGCGACCTATTCGCCACGCACCCGGCGCGGCGGTGCGCTGATCGGCGGGATGGATGACGCAGGTCGCTGGGCACTCGTGCAACGTCACGCGCCGCCGGACGATGCGCCCGTGCCGAAACGCGGCCAGGCCGCGACCGACCCCGGCGCGCTCGAACACATCGCCTGGACGCTGCTGCGCCGCTACGGCGTCGTGTTCTGGCGGCTGCTCGAACGCGAAGCCGACTGGCTGCCGAGCTGGCGCGAACTCGTGCGCGTGCTGCAGCGTCTCGAAGCGCGCGGCGAGATTCGCGGCGGACGCTTCGTCGCCGGGCTCGCGGGCGAGCAATTCGCGCTGCCCGAAGCGATTCCGATCCTGCGCGAACTGCGGCGGCAACCCGGCGACGGACAGTACGTATGCGTGACGGGCGCCGATCCGCTGAATCTCGCCGGCACGCTGCTGCCCGGCGACAAGGTGCCGGCACTGGCCGGCAATCGCGTGCTGTTCCGCGACGGCGTGCCCGTCGCCTCGCTGGTTTCGGGCGCGTTCCACTACGCCCCCGAGCTGTCGCCCGCCGCGCGTGAGGATGCCCGCCTGCGGCTCGCACGCCACTGCTGACATCGGCTGACACGCGATACCGCACGGACTACTGATCGCCGGGCCGCGCTGCCGCCGTCGTTCGGGTAGCATCGAACGATTTTCCGCGCGAGCGCCCGCGCTCGAACACAACAAGACTTCCGGAGACTGCCGTCCATGCCCTCGCATGTCGAATCGCCCGCCGCTCATCACGCGGGCTCGCTGACGATTTTCCAGGGCGCCGCGCTCTATATCGGCGCGGTGCTCGGCACCGGCGTGATCGCGCTGCCCGCACTGGCCGCCGAAGTGGCGGGGCCCGCCTCGCTACTCGCCTGGGCGGCGTTGGTCGTGCTGTCCGGGCCGCTCGCGGCCACCTTCGCCGCACTCGGCGCGCGCTATCCCGACGCAGGCGGCGTATCGACCTATGCGCGGCGCGCATTCGGGCCGAAAGCCGCGGCGATCGTCGGATGGTGCTTCTACTTCGCGGTACCGGCCGGCGCACCGGCCGCCGCCATGTTCGGCGGCGCCTACGTCGCGGCCGTCACGGGCGGCGGGCACACCACGGTCATCGTCACCGCTGCCGCGCTGATCGCGACCGTGTCGGCCGCGAATGCATTCGGCGTCACGGTTTCGGGCCGCATGCAGCTCGTGCTGTCGGCACTGCTCGTCACGCTGCTGCTCGCCGCGGTGCTCGCCTCCGCGCCGCACGCACGCACCGCGAACCTGCATCCGTTCGCGCCGCACGGCTGGCTCGCGGTCGGCCAGGCTGCCGCGCTGCTCGTGTGGAGTTTCGCCGGCTGGGAAGCGATCACGCATCTCGCGGCCGAATTCCGCCGACCCGCGCACGACATGCCGCGCTCGGCGGGAATCGCGGTCGTAGTGGTCGGGTTTCTGTATCTGTCGGTTGCTGCCGCGAGCGTGACGGTGCTCGGGCCGTCCGCGGGCGGATCGGGTGCGCCGCTCGCCGAACTGATCGCGGGCGGCATCGGCGGCCATGCGCAGGTGCTGGCCGCCGCAGCCGCCCTGTTGCTCACGCTCGGTACGATGAACGCGTACTTCGCGGGCGCGGCCAAGCTCGGCGCGGCGCTCGGGCGCGACGGCGCGTTGCCCACGTGGCTTGCGCAAGGCAGCCAGGTCGGCGGCGTCCCGCGCCGCAGCCTCGGCGTGATCGCCCTGCTCGCCGTGGTCGCACTCGCTGCGACGACGCTGTCGGACGTCGGGCCGAAGCCGCTCGTGCTCGTCACCTCCGGGTGCTTCGTGATGGTGTACGGGCTCGGTGCGGCCGCCGCGCTGAAACTGCTGCCGCGCGGCGGCATCGCACACCGTTGCGCATGGATTTCGCTGGTCGCGGTGGCCGCGCTGTTCCTGACGACCGGCTGGTACATCCTGTGCCCGCTGCTGCTCGCGGGCGGTGCGCTGCTCTATCTGCAGGTGACCGGGCCGCGCCAGTGACCCGGCCACCTGCGCGCGGGCCGGCACGCGCCTGCTGGCGGCGACGCGCGAGCTGATCATCGCCGACCCGCTGGCCGGATTGCCGGCCACGCCGCCGCGCGCATCATGCGTAGGGGCGCAGCCTCGGCCGTCCGCCGCTGCTTCGCGCCCGTCAGGCGGGCACCAGCTCGAAGCTGAGCCGTTTGCCGAGCGCGGTGGCCGCGCTCGCGAGCGTCGCCAGCGTGAGACTCGTGTCGGTTTCGTCGAGCAGGCGGTTGAGCGCGGCGCGGCTGGTTTTCATCCGCGCGGCCATTGCGGTTTTCGTGATGTGCTGCGCTTTCATTTCCTGCCCGATCTGCCACGCGATCACGCGCTTGATCGCGGTGGCGGTGGCCGCTTCGAGATTGCCGTCCTCCTCGAGGAAGGTATCGAAATCGCTGCCGATATGCGGATTGTTCGTGGTCGTCATGGGTACTCCAGTACATGGCGTTGCCGGCGGCCTGACCGTCGAAGACGGCGCGTTCCGGCGCAACCGGGGAATTCAGATGGCGCGCCTCAGCGCTTTCAGGCGCGCGACGGTGACATCGAGATCGTCCGACGGCGTGGCCCGCGACTGCTTGAAGAAGCCGTGCAGCAGGACCATCGTGTCGCCGACGACCGTAAACAGCACGCGGGCGTTTCGCCCCGGCAACATCACGCGGATCTCCCACAGATCCTGCGCCATCTTCCGAACCAGCGGCATGCCGAGCGGCCAGCCGAGTTGAACGGTCTTGATCTCTTCGCCGATCGCCCTTCGCTCCGCTTGCCCGAGCGCCTTCAGCCATTCGCGCACCGGCTCGTTGCCACGGGCCGTCTGGAAGAACCGCACGCCGAGCGTGACCTGGATCTGCTGTCTCGTCATCGTCTTGACACCAATCGTACCAAAATCGGTACGATATGCCAAGCACCCCGCAGCCGGCTACTGACCGGATGGCCAATCCGGCAGCCGGGAACGGCGGGCGGTCCGCCGGCTCAATCGTCGCGACGAGCCGGCTTGCGCGCCGCGCGTGACGCCCTGCGTTCACGCGTCTCGCCGAACCGCGACCGCGCGATGTCGCGCACGGCATCGATCAGCGTCCGCGCGACCGGCGACGGCTGCGCATCGGTGCGCAGCACCAGCCCGACCGGCTCGTCGGTACCTGCCGAAGGCAGCGGCAAGCGTGCCAGCGCCCCGGCCGACAGGTCGTATTCGGCCGCATAGAGCGGCACGAACCAGACCGCGTCGTTTTCGAGCGTCAGCGCACGCGCGACCGATACCGACAACACCTCGATGAACGCATCCAGCGGCGGCACGCCGCACGCACCAAGCAGCTGCTCGGCCGACTGGCGGATCAGCGTGCCGAACGGCGGCAGCACGACCGGATAGCGCGCAAGCTCGGCCGCCGGCGCCGCATTCGAGAGCAGCGGATGCCCGGCGCGCACGACGGCGACGAGCGGCTCGTTGTACAACTGCTCGAACGCAAGCCCGATCATCCGCTCCGGCTCCGACAGCCGCCCGATCGCGCACTCGATCGCGCCGGACTTCAGGCGCTCGAGCAGATCGGCGTTCGCGGCCGTCGCGATCCGCACGACGACGCGCGGCCAGCGTGCCGCGAGCGCCTTCATCAACGCGGGCGCGAGCGATGCCGCGACGGTCGGCAGCATGCCGATTTCCAGCGTCGCCGCGGCGGCCCCGCCTTCGCGCGCGAGCAGCCCGACACCTTGCCGCAACGCCAGCACGCACGCGTTCGCATGCGGCATGAACAGTTGCGCCTCACGGGTCGGCTGCGCGCCCTGCCGGCCGCGCTCGAACAGCTTCACGCCGAGGATCGCCTCCAGCTCGGCGATCGTTTTCGACACGGCCGGCTGTGTGATCGACAGGCTTTCGGCTGCCTTCTGCACGCCGCCCAGCTGGGCGACCGCGAGAAAGCACTGCAGGTGCCGAAACTTGACGCGGCCGTCGGCGATACGGTTATTCATAACGGGTGGTTATGCGATTGACGATGAAATGCCATTTTGCATAACTTTCCGGATAGCCCCAAGCACTCGACGATACGTCACGCGTCACGCGTTGCGCCGCAGTGTCTGGAAGCCGGCCGGCTCCCACATCCGCTTCGCGATCAGCAAGCTGGTGCCGCGCTTCTGCGCGAGCGGGGCCGACGACGATTCCGCATGCAGCGCGGCCGCCTTGCTGCGCAGCCGGCGCAATTCCAGTTCGAGCTCGGCGGAAGCGGCCTCCGTCAGCATCCCCTGCGAGAACGTCATCGTCTCGCCTTCGCCGTCAAAGCGGCTGTCGAGGAAATCGCCGAGCGCGTGCGCATGGAAGTAACGGCGGATCGGCCCGCCCGGCAGCCAGTCGAAATCGCGCGCGACGCGCACGCGAATCCGGTCGCCCGGCAACAGCGCGACGACGTTCATCCGGTCGAGCATCAACAGGTATTTCACGCACTCGGCCTTCGTCACCTGATAGGCCGACACGATGTCCTGCACGTTCCAGTAGTTGATCGCGCAGACGGCGACCAGCAACAGCTTGTCGTCCGACACGAGCAGCGCCTCCTGCTGCTCGGTCAGCACGTGCAGCCTCGGCGCCGACACGGACGCCTCCTGCACGAGCTCGGCCAGCGTATAGCCGAGCAGCTGGGAGATCTCCACGACGCGCTCCAGCGTGAAGCGGCCGCTGGCGAACAGCCGCTTCACGCTGGTCTCGGAAACGTCGAGCGCACGCGCGACGTCGCGGTAGGTCATGCCCTGCGCCTTCAGCTGGCGCTTCAGCATGTCGATGAGTTGGGCGGTTTCGGTCATTTTGGTATCGAAAAGTGATGCTCGAGGTCAGATATTAGGGTACCTGCGCGCGACAATGAACACATTCGGATACTTGTCTGCATAATCCGCTCCGTGCTGTCACTGAACGACGGAGCCGACATGACCACCCGAACCGACACCGCTGCCTACGAATCGCATCACCCCGCCCCGCGCGATGCCCGCGACACGGATCGCACGATGCCGCTCGCCACGGTCCGCACGCTGGCCGCCAGCGCGCACGTCGGGGATCTCGTGTTCATCCGCGTGCCGGCGAACGCGCCGCGCGACGCGGCAGGCGCGACGGGCGCGTGGGCCAATCGCTTCGGCATCGTTGTCGACACGTCGGGCGACGAGCCCGTGATCGCCGAATCCGCGTGGGCGTGGACGAAGCTCACGCCGCTGTCGCGCTTCGTCGCCCGCACCGACGGCGGACGCATCGCGCTGGCCCGTCGCGTCGCGGCGCCGAGCACCGATGCGCAGCGCCAGGTGCACGCAACGGCCGAACAACGGATCGACGCCCTGCTCGGCAACCGCTTCAACCTGCGGACGCGGCGCGGGTTCTGCGCGCGCTACGTGAGCGACGTGCTCGGTGCCGACCGGGATGCGACGCCGGCCGCACTGCTGCGCAGCGGCGCGCTGTC
Source organism: Burkholderia sp. AU38729 (assembly GCF_020419725.1). NCBI lineage: Bacteria > Pseudomonadati > Pseudomonadota > Betaproteobacteria > Burkholderiales > Burkholderiaceae > Burkholderia > Burkholderia sp. AU38729. The sequence continues at coordinate 361,653 of NZ_JAIZQO010000002.1, forward strand.
ACTCGAATTCGACGGGATCGTGTTCGATCCCGGCCGCCCGTCATAACAGGCGCTCAGGGAGACCGGATAACAACAAGAACGACAACACAAAAAAGCGGCGACGGGCTGGCTGGAGGGCCGTGCACGGGGTCGTCACCGACGACGCGAAGCCCGATCGCTTTTTCCGCCGGACAGGCATCCTGTCCGGCGGAATTTTCATTGGCGCATCGGACATAACGAACGGTTATGCGATTCGCTAAAAAAGGTCATTTTGCATAACTTTCCGGATTGGCTACAGTCGTGCCATCCACTTCGCGAAAGACCTATCAGGAGACGCCCCGATGGATTCCCCCACGATCCTCACGCCGCGCGACTGGCCGTCGCATCCGGCCTATATCCACCCCGAGTACCGTTCGTCCGTGAAGCGCGGCCCGACGCGCCCGCTGATCCCGCTGAAGGAGAAGCTCCGCGACCAGTACGCGCCCGTCTACGGCGCCGAAGATCTCGGCGCACTCGACCATGACCTGACGAAGAACGCCGTGAAGAACGGCGAGCCGCTCGGCGAGCGCATGGTCGTGACGGGCCGCGTGCTCGACGAAGGCGGCAAGCCCGTGCGCAACACGCTCGTCGAGGTGTGGCAGGCAAACGCCGCCGGCCGCTACGTGCACAAGGTCGACCAGCACGACGCGCCGCTCGACCCGAACTTCCTCGGCGCCGGTCGCTGCCTGACCGACGACGAAGGCCGCTACCGCTTCCGGACGATCAAGCCCGGCGCATACCCGTGGGGCAACCATCCGAACGCGTGGCGCCCGAATCACATCCACTTCTCGCTGTTCGGCGATTATTTCGGCTCGCGTCTCGTCACGCAGATGTACTTCCCCGGCGACCCGCTGCTCGCGTACGACCCGATCTTCCAGGGCACGCCCGAGGCCGCGCGCGATCGCCTGATCTCGCGCTTCTCGATGGACATCACCGAAGAAGGCTATGCGCTCGGCTACGAATTCGACATCGTGCTGCGCGGCCGCGACGCTACCCCGATGGAGCGCTGAACCATGACGACGCTGAAGCAAACCCCTTCGCAGACGGTCGGCCCGTACTTCGCGTACGGCCTGTGCCCGCAGCAATACGACTACGACCTGAAGAGCCTGTTCACGCCGACGATCGCCGCGGCACACGCCGAAGGCGAGCACGTGCTGCTGGTCGGCCAGGTGTTCGACGGTGACGGCAACGTCGTCGGCGACGCGGTGCTCGAATTCACGCAGGTGGACAGCGCGGGCCGCTACCCCGCGTCGCGCGACGACATCGCGAAATCCGGCTTCACGGGCTTCGCGCGGGTCGGCACCGGCACCGATGCGCAGCAGCGCTTCGTCGTCGAGACGGTGAAGCCGGGCCGCGTCGCCGCCGGCGAAGCGCCGCACATCAACGTGACCGTGATGATGCGCGGGATCCTCACCCACGCATTCACGCGCGTGTATTTCGACGACGAAGCCGCCGCGAACGCAGCCGACCCCGTGCTGAACGCCGTGCCGGCCGAACGCCGCGCGACGCTCGTCGCGAAACGCGATGCGCAGCCGGGCCGCCCGGTCGTCTACCGCTTCGACATCCGCATGCAGGGGCCGGACGAAACCGTGTTCTTCGACGTGTGACGCGCGGGCCGGTGCACGCCGGCTTCGCCCGCTACCGCACCGCCGCGTGGCGCGATACCGACAGGCATCGCGCCACGCGGCGTTTTTCCTGGTCCGTCGTCATCATTCGATGCTGCAGTGCATCGCGCCGCGTCACGGGTGCCGACGGCCTTGCCACGGGACTTCCGCCCCCGCATCGAACGCACGGTTGAAGCGCATGCTGCGAGAGCACACAAGTCGTTCGTCCGACACGATATCGTTTGCGCGTTACGTAGCGTATTCTTCGCTATCCGCAACGCTTCAATGAGATTGAATCGGAACAGGAAACAATTACGCATGTCATGCGCGACACCGCCCGGCAGGCCGTGCGCGCATTTTTTCTGACCGAGTGCCTTGAAACGCGTCTGACCGAAGTTGGCAGGCGCGTTTTTTTTGCGGCAACCGGCACGCCGACGTGGCATGCGCCACTTCGTTCCGGTCAGCGCCGAATCTCCAGATAGCGGCTCGGCGTATCGCCCAGAATGCGGCGAAACGCCGACGTGAACGCGCTGGCGCTCGCATACCCGAGATCGAGCGCGACCCGCGTCACCGGCTGCCCGTCGCTCAGGCGCGCGATCGCCGCAAGCATGCACACCTGCTGGCGCCATACAGCAAAACTCACGCCCGTCTGCGCCCGGAACTGCCGCGTGAACGTGCGGCGGCTCAAGCCCGCGTCCGCGGCGACCTGGTCGAGATCGGCCGCGATCGACGGCGAAGCAAGCAGGTGCCGGCACACCTTCGCCAGCCGCGCGTCGGCCGGCAGCGGCGCATGCAGCGACAGGCGCGGCATCGTCGCGATTTCCGCGACCAGCAGCGCCATCAGCTTGCCCGCGCGCCCGTCGACGTCGTACAGGGCCGGCAAGTCGATCGCATCGTCGATCAGTTGCCGCAGCAGCGCCGAAACGCCATACACACCGCACTGTTCGGGCAGGCCCGCCTCCTGCGCGGCGGCGCCGGACACGAACGTGTTGAGCATCGTGACCGGTCCGGTCATCGTCATTTCGTGCCGCACGCCGGCCGGCACCCAGCATGCGCGCTGCGGCGGCACCAGCCAGCGCCCGTGCGGCGTCGATACGCTGATCGTGCCGCGCGACGCGAACGCGAATTGCCCGCGCCCGTGCGCGTGTTCCGGAAACGTCGTGCCCGCCGCATAGTCGTTCGCGGTCACGACCACGCTTCGCGGAATGTTTTCGTAGGGATCTAGCAGCGTATTTCTCACGGCCCGAATTCCATCATCAATGACCCGATATCGAAGGCGGGTCTCCTTCGCGCGATCTACGATCCGCTCCACCCTTGCGCGACCTGACGGCCGCAAGACCCGTCGGCCTGATCGGCCGGATTACCACTGCATCGGAGCGGACATGCCGAATACGTTTCATCGCGTGGGGGACGGCCCCCACCCTGTTCTTGTACTGCCCGGCTGGTTCGGCGACGCCCACGCGTTCGAACCCGTCGAAGCGTGGCTGTCACGCCAGCACTTCAGCTATGTATTCATGGACTACCGAGGCTACGGCCGCATGCGCGACGCGGTGGGCCACTTCACGATCGACGAGATCGCCGCCGACGCGCTCGCGCTGGCCGATACGCTCGATTTCGCGACCTTCAGCATCGTCGGCCATTCGATGGGCGCGATGGCGGCCGAGAAAATCGCCGTCATGGCGTCCGAACGCGTGCGCGCGCTGGTGCCAGTCACGCCCGTGCCGTGCGGCGGCCTGCCGTTCGATGCCGAAAAACGTGCGCTATTCGAACGCGCCGCCAACCACGTCGCCGATCGCCGGACCATCATCGATCGCAGCACCGGCGGCCGCCTGCCCGCCGCCTGGGTCGAGTGGAAAGCGGCGTATTCGGCAGCCCGTTCTTCGTCGTCGGCGTTCGGCGCGTACTTCCGCGCGTGGGCCGATACGGATTTCGGCGACGAGATCGCCGGCATCCATCCGGTGAAAGTGCTGATCGGCGAGCACGATCCGGCGTTCGACGCGGCACTGATGGCCCGCACCTACCTGCGGCGCTATCCGCTCGCCACCGTCGACGTGCTGCGCAATGCGGGCCACTACCCGATGAACGAGACGCCGCTCGCGCTCGTCGCGGCGATGGAAGCGTTCCTGCTCGCCGTGACGGCGAACCCCGTCGGCAACTCCTGACGACGCGCGGCGCGCAACGAGCATGGCGGTCATGCGCATCACCGCAGCATGAACGACATCGCCGACAAGCTGTTCAGCGTGCGCACCACATGCTCGACCGAAGGCCCGTCGAAGCGCAGCGTCACCGCATCGACGCGCTCCAGCGACGGCAGCACGCAGAACAGGTCGGCCAGCGCCGCCGTCTGCACGCGCAGCGTGCACGCGGCCGGCGCGGGCCGATGGGCGCCGGCGCGCACGCCAGCCGACAGTGCGTGCGCAACCGCTTCGCGCGCAGCCGCGGCGATCCGCGCACATGACGCGGCGGGCGTGAGCGTATCGCCGCTCGACGCGCCGCCGGCCGTCTTGACCGTCTCGAAATGCGCTTCCGGAAACAGCGGCTGCGTTTCCGCCGCGAACACGTCGTCGCCCGTGGCCAGCGCGACGTGCGCGCCGTATTCGCGCGCCAGCGCACCGTACAGCCCGGCTTCACCGAGTTCGACGCCGTTCAGCCAGACCTGCGTGAACGCAAAGCTGTTGATCGTGTGCGCGAGCACGCCGCGCGTCTGCGATTTCGAGTGATAGCCGATCATGAACACGAGATCGGGCTGCTGCTCGAGGCCCGTCATCATCCCGAGCGTGCGCGGCTTGCCGAGGACGACACGCGCACGCGCATCGAGCCCATCGGGCAGCAGGTTGCGGAAACCGCCGTGCGAATCGTTGACCCACACCGCCTGCGCGCCGCCCATGAACGCGCCTTCGATCGCCGCGTTCGCCTCGGCGGTCATCCAGCGGCGCGCGCGCTCGTATTCCGGATTGCCGGCGCGCGTCTGCTCGATGGCGAATACGCCGGCGACGCCTTCGATGTCGGTCGAAATCAGGATCTTCATGACTGGGTAAGACGTCCTTCGTGGCCTTCGTTGAACAGGCGATCGAGATCGGGCACCGCATCGCGCAGCGATTGCCGCACGTGGCCGTCGCGCCCGGCCACCGTCACGGCCTGCAGCAGCGCGTCGGCGATCGCATGCTCGACGCTTTCGGCCGCGGCCATGAACAACGGATCGAGCGCCGCATCGGCGACGAGGGCCGGCAGCGCGAGGGTCGATGCGTCGTGCGCGATCGTGTAGGCGGTGGAGAAGGCGAGCGCGATGTCGCCGCTGCCGTGCCCGTAGACCGAGCCGGTGCGGGCCAGCCCCGCCCCGGCGCGGCGCGCGAGCCGCGACAGTTGCCGCGCATCGAGCGGCGCGTCGGTCGCCAGCAGCAGGATGATCGATCCTTGCTCCGGCGGCGCCGCATGCGCGGCCTCGGCCGCACGCCGTTGCGCGACGATGCGTCCGACCGGGACGCCGCCGAGCGTCAGCATCGGCAGCCGGCCGAAATTCGCGAGCACGAGCGCGCCGACCGTATAGGGCCGCCCCGCCGCGACGGCGACGCGCGATGCAGAACCGATCCCGCCCTTCAGGTCGAAGCTCGACATCCCGCGCCCCGCGCCCACCGCGCCGCGTGCGACGTCACGCGATGCCGCGCGGCACGCGTCGTCGTAATGCGCGGGCGTGACCGCGAACGCCTGGATATCGTTCAGATAGCCGTCGTTGCACTCGAACACGAGCGGGTTGACGGTCGACCAGTCGCGGCCGACCTGCGGATTCGCCGCGATCGCCGCACGAATCTGCGCCTGCGCGAGCGCGCCGACGCCGAACGTATTGGTGAGCGCGATCGGCGTCTCGAGCGTGCCGAGCTCGTCGACCTGCACGAGCCCGACACTCTTGCCGAAGCCGTTGATCACCGCCGCCCCCGCCGGCACCTTGCTGCGGTACACGTCGCCCGGATGCGGCTTCACGACGGTCACGCCCGTCTGCACGTTGCCTGCATCGAGCGTGCAATGGCCGACCGTCACGCCCGGCACGTCAGCGATCGTGCCGCGCGGCCCGGACGGCAGCGTCGCCGTCCACATCGGTGCATGGCGCATCAGCGGCGCTCCAGCTTCGGATCGAGCGCGTCGCGCAGCCCGTCGCCGAGCAGGTTGAACGCGAGCACGGTCAGGAAGATCGCCAGGCTCGGGAAGATCGCGATGTGCGGCGCCGTCACCATGTCCGCGCGCGCCTCGTTGAGCATCGCGCCCCACTCCGGTGTGGGCGGTTGCGCGCCGAGCCCGAGGAACGACAGGCTCGCGGCCGTGATGATCGACGTGCCGATCCGCATCGTGAAGTAGACGACGACCGACGATACGGTGCCCGGCAGGATGTGCCGCATGATGATCGTCCAGTCCGACGCGCCGATGCTGCGCGCGGCCTCGACGTAGGTCATGTGCTTGAGCATCAGCGTGTTGCCGCGCACGAGCCGCGCGAACGCCGGGATGCTGAAGATCGCGACCGCGCAGATCACGTTGACCATCCCGTTGCCGAGGATCGCGACCACGCCGATCGCGAGCAGGATGCCCGGGAACGCGAACAGCACGTCGGCCACGCGCATCGTGATGCGGTCCCACCAGCCTTCGTAGTAGCCGGCGAGCAGCCCGAAGATCGTGCCGATCACCGCGCCGAGCGCGACCGAGAAGAAGCCGGCCGCGAGCGAGATACGCGTGCCCGCGATGATCCGGCTGAAGATGTCGCGGCCGAGCGAATCGACGCCGAACCAGTGCACGGCCGACGGCCCCGCGTTCAGCGCGTCGTAGTCGAAATAGTTCTCCGGATCGAACGGCACGACGTGCGGGCCGACGAACGCCAGCACGACGAGCGCCAGCACGAAGCCGCCCGCGACGAGCGCGACGGTCTGCTTGCGGAACTTGCGCCAGAATTCGCGCCATGGCGTGCGGATCGCGGCGGGTGCGGCCGGCGCCGCGGTCTGGACTGTCGCGTTCATGCGCGCCTCACTTGAACCGGATGGTCGGGTTGATGACCGCGTACAGCACGTCGACGGTCAGGTTGATCAGGATGAACTCGAGCGAAAACAGCAGCACGATCGCCTGGATCACCGGGTAGTCGCGCATCGTCACCGCGTCGACGAGCAGGCGGCCGAGCCCCGGCCAGTTGAACACGACCTCGACGACGATCGAGCCGCCGAGCAGGAAGCCGAACTGCAGCCCCATCATCGTGACGACCGGAATCATCGCGTTGCGCAGGCAGTGCTTGAGCACCACCATCGGCTCGTGCACGCCTTTCGCACGCGCGGTGCGCACGAAATCCTCGTTCAGCACCTCGACGAACGACGCGCGCGTGAAGCGCGCCATCACGGCCGCGACCGCGGCGCCGAGCGTCAGCGACGGCAGCACGTAGCTTTTCCACGAACCGTCCGGCACGACCGGCAGCCAGCCGAGCTTCACCGAGAAGACTTCCATCAGCAGCATGCCGAGCGCGAACGCGGGAAACGAGATGCCCGACACCGCGAGCGTCATGCCGAGGCGATCCGGCCAGCGGTTGCGCCATACCGCCGACGCGATGCCGATCGCCATCCCGAAGGCCGTCGCCCACACCATGCTGACGAGCGTCAGCATCAGCGTCGGCATGAAGCGCTCGCCGATCTCGGTCGAGACCGGCCGCTTGCTGCGCGTCGACATGCCGAAGTCGCCGTGCGCGATCTTCGTGAAGAAGTTCACGAACTGCGCGGGCAGCGGCCGGTCGAGCCCGAGATCGGCACGCACGAGCGCGACCGTCGCGTCGTCGGCTTCGGGGCCGGCCGCGAGCCGCGCCGGGTCGCCCGGCAGCAGGTGGACGAACAGGAACACCAGCACCGCGACGATCGCGAGCGTGGGCAGCAGGCCGAACAGGCGTTTGACGAGAAAATTCAGCATGGGGCACCGATCGAATCAGCGTGCCGGCGGCTCGCGCCGCCGGCACCGCATGGCGGACGAACCGCCGTCATCACCACTGTCACTTCAGCGAGATTTCGTCGAAGTTGAACGAGCCGTCCGGCATCACGTACGCACCCTGCAGCCGCTTGCTGCGCGCATACACGATCTTCTCCTGGACGAGGAAGATCCACGGCGCATCGGTCCAGATCTGCTTCTGCGCATCGGCGTAGAGGTCGGTCTTCTTCGCGCGATCGACCGTCTCGAGCGCCTTCGTCAGATCGCCGTCGACCGTGTCGTTCTTGTAGTACGCGGTGTTGACGAGCTTCGGCGGCGCCGACGCGCCGGCGAGCAGCGGCGTGATCGCCCAGTTCGCTTCACCCGTCGACGACGACCAGCCGATGTAGTACATCCGCACCGGCGCCTTCGCCGGATCCGGCGCGCTCTCGACCTTCGCGACGCGCTCGCCGGCCTCCAGCGCCTGCACCTGCACCTTCACGCCGACCTGCGCGAGCTGCTGCTGCACGAACTGGATCGCCTTCTGCGATGTCGAGTTGTTATACGCGGACCACAGCGTCGTCTCGAAGCCGTTCGGATAGCCGGCCTCCTTCAGCAGCGCGCGCGCCTTCGCCGGGTCGTACGGCCACGGGCCCAGCTTCGTCGCGTAGTCGACACCCTGCGGCACCACGCCGGTGGACGGCGTCGCGAAGCCGGAGAACGCGACCTTCGCGAGCGCTTCCTTGTTCACCGCGTAGTTCAGCGCCTGGCGCACCTTCGGGTTGTCGAACGGCTTCTGCAGCATGTTCAGCGACACGTAGCGCTGCACGATCGACGGCCGCTCCACGATGTCGACCTTCGGGTTGCCCTTCAGGTCGACCGCCTGCTCGAACGGGATGCGGAACGCGAAATCGGCTTCGCCTGTCTTGATCAGCGCGGCACGCGTGTTGTTGTCGACCACCGGCTTCCAGTCGATCGCGTCGATCTTCGGATAGCCCTTCTTCCAGTAGCCGGCGAACTTCTTCACCTTCAGGTCGTCGGTCTGCTTCCATTCGACGAACTCGAACGGGCCGGTGCCGACCGGATGCAGCGCGATGTCGCGGCCCCACTTCTTCAGCGCGGCCGGCGAGATCATCACGGCCGACGGGTGCGCGAACGTGTTGATCAGCGCCGAGAACGGCTCGCGCAGCGTGATCTTCACCGTGTATGGATCGACCACTTCGGTCTTCTCGATCACGCGGAACATGTTGTAGCGCTTCAGGTGGTTCGCCGGATCGGTCACGCGGTCGAAGTTCGCCTTCACGGCCGCCGCGTTGAAATCGGTGCCGTCGTGGAACTTCACGCCCTGGCGCAGCTTGATCGTGTAGACCTTCGCATCGGGGCTCGCGTCGTAACTCGTCGCCAGCACGTTGACGAGCTTCATGTCCTTGTCGAAGCCGAACAGGCCCTGGTAGAACGACTTGACGACGGCCTGCGACACCGTGTCGTTCGCGTCGTACGGGTCCATCGTCGTGAACGTCGAATCCACCGCCATCACCGCGGTCTGCTGTGCGAACGCGGGCACCGCGGCCGACAGCGCGAACGCGCCGGCAAGCGCGACGAAACACGCGCGCGGACGAAACATCGGGAACGGATGCTGCTTGGTCATGTTGCTGGGCTCCTATCGGTGAATCGGTGACGCCTCACGGGCGTTTCGGTTTCGACTTCCTGCACGCTCGCGCATCGCCATGGCGACGCATTGCTTCAGTACGCGCCGCCGACGCGATGCGTCGCGACGTAATGATCGGGGCCGACCGCGACGAGCGGTGCGACGACCGGGTCGTCACCGACCGCGCGGATCGGGCTCGGGATTTCGTCGGCCGCCAGCTGGCGCGGCGCATGCCGACGCGCCGGATCGGCCACCGGCACCGCGCTCATCAGCTTCTTCGTGTACGGGTGCTGCGGCGCCTCGAACACCGCGCGGCGCGGGCCGATCTCGACGATCTGGCCGAGATACATCACCGCGACGCGATGGCTGATGCGCTCGACCACCGCCATGTCGTGCGAGATGAACAGGTACGCGACGCCGAGCTCGCGCTGCAGGTCGAGCATCAGGTTGACGATCTGCGCCTGCACCGACACGTCGAGCGCCGACACCGATTCGTCGGCGATCACGACCTTCGGGTTCAGCGCGAGCGCGCGCGCGATCGCGATCCGCTGGCGCTGGCCGCCCGAGAATTCGTGCGGATAGCGGCGCGCGGCCTCGGGCGGCAGGCCGACCTTGTCGAGCAACCAGTCGACGCGCGCCTGCGCTTCGCGGCCGCTCGCGACGCCGTGCACGAGCAGCGGCTCCATGATCGAGAAGCCGACGGTCAGGCGCGGGTTCAGCGACGCGAACGGATCCTGGAAGATGAACTGGATGTTCCGGCGCAGCGCCTGCAGGTCTGGGCCCTTCAGCGCACTGATGTCGCGGCCGTCGAATTCGATCGAGCCGCTCTGCGATTCGACGAGGCGCAGCAGCGAGCGGCCGGTGGTCGACTTGCCGCAGCCCGATTCGCCGACCAGCGCGAGCGTCTCGCCCGCGCGCAGTTCGAAGCTCACCCGTTCCACCGCGTGCACGTATTGCGACACGCGGCCGAACACGCCGCTCTTCACCGGGAAGCGCGTCACGAGATCGCGCACGCGCAGGATCGGCGACGCGGACGGGTCGACGGGCGGCTGCACATCGTCGTTCGCCGCGGGGGCGGGCGACGCAGCCGGTGCTGCCGCACTCGCGCCCTCCACCTTCAGCAGCGGGAATTTCTCGGGTGCATCGGTGCCCTGCATCGAGCCGAGTTTCGGCACGGCCGCGAGCAGCGCACGCGTGTAGCGATGCTCAGGCGCCGCGAAGATGCGATCCGATTCGCCCTCCTCGACCTTCTCGCCGCGATACATCACGAGCACGCGGTCGGCCACTTCGGCCACCACGCCCATGTCGTGCGTGATGAAGATCACGCCCATGTTCATCTCGTCCTGCAGCCCGCGCACCAGTTGCAGGATCTGCGCCTGGATCGTCACGTCGAGCGCGGTCGTCGGCTCGTCGGCGATCAGCAGCGACGGCCGGCACGACAGCGCCATCGCGATCATCACCCGCTGCCGCATCCCGCCCGACAACTGGTGCGGATAGCGCGCGAACACGCGGCGCGCCTCCGGAATGCGCACGAGTTCGAGCAGCCGCAGCGTTTCCGCGCGCGCTTCCGACAGGCTTTTCGACTGGTGCAGCGCGATCGCCTCGCTGATCTGGTCGCCGACCGTGAACACCGGGTTCAGCGACGTCATCGGCTCCTGGAAGATCATCGCGATGTCCGCGCCGCGAATGCCGCGCATCGTCGCGCCGCTGGCCTGCGCGAGATCGACGATCGCACCGCCGCGCCGGCGGAACGCGATCCGGCCGTTCGTGATCGCGCCGCCGCCGTGCTCGACGAGCCGCATCAGCGCGAGCGACGTGACCGACTTGCCCGAGCCCGATTCGCCGACGATCGCGAGCGTCTCGCCGCGATCGACGTGAAACGACACGTTGCGCACCGCGTCGAACGTCGCGCCTTCGCGGCGGAACGTGACCGACAGGTCGTCGACGGCCACCACGCGCTGCTCGGGCAGCACCAGGCCGGACGGGTTACGGCTCGAAGTCATCGTGGGTCTCCTCCTCGTGCGGTCCGGGATCAGGCCGTGTCGTCGTCGCGATAGATGCCGACCACCGGCGCTTCGCCGACGCGCGCATAGCCGCGGTACATCCCTTCGGTGTTGAACGGCATCGCGACGTTGCCCTGCGCATCGACCGCGATGATCCCCCCGCGGCCCGCGAGGCGCGGCAGCTTGTTCATCACGACGTCGTGCGCGGCCTCGGCGAGCGATGCGCCGCGATACGCGATCTGCGCGGCCACGTCATGCGCGGTCGCGAGCCGGATGAACATCTCGCCGGTGCCCGTCGCGGATACGGCGCAGGTCGCGTCGTCCGCATAGCAGCCCGCGCCGATGATCGGCGAATCGCCGACACGCCCCGGCTGCTTGTTCGTGATGCCGCCCGTCGACGTCGCCGCCGCGATGTGGCCGTGCTGGTCGCATGCGACCGCGCCGACCGTGCCGTGCTTGCGGTCCGGGTCGAGCGGTTCGGCCGGTTGCTGCAGCTGCTGTGATGCGCCGAACGTGAACGTCGCCGCGTCGTGGTCGAGCATGGCGCCCGCCGCTGCGCGCGCCTTGACCCACTGCGCGTGACGCGCCTCGGTGTGGAAGTAACCCGGTTCCGCGAGTTCGAGCCCCTGCGCGGCCGCGAACGCATCGGCGCCGTCACCGGCGAACAGCACGTGCTCGCTGGCTTCCATCACGCGCCGCGCGGCCAGCACCGGATTGCGCACACGCGTCGCGCAGCAGATCGCGCCGGCGCCGAGCGTCGCGCCATCCATCACCGCCGCGTCGAGTTCATGCTTGCCCTCGGCCGTATAGACGGCGCCGCGCCCGGCGTTGAACAGCGGACAATCCTCGAGCATCCGCACCGCGACGGTGACGGCGTCGAGCGCGCTGCCGCCATCGGCCAGCACTTGCTGCGCGGCCGTCAGGATGGCGGTCAGTTCGGCACGGTACTGACGTTCGGTGTCGGAATCCATCGCCTCGCGCAGGATCGTGCCTGCGCCGCCGTGAATCGCCACGATCGCGGGTGAAGTCATGTTTTTTTCGGACGGTGAGTAGAAGGGTTGGCGGCCGGTGGCGTCGCTTGCGGCTGGATGAGCCACGGCAGCAGGAATTCGGTCATCTCGGCCGCGGATTTCGCGGACCGGTGCGTGCGCAGCGCGACCGCGTCGATCAGCGCCTCGATCATCGCGAGCACGGCCGCTTCCGACGTCGCCGCGAATCGCCGCTCGGCCTTGACGTACAGGTTCAGCGACGCGATCGGCGCAAGCGGCGATTGCGGGCCGTCGGAGATACCCAGCACGCGTGCCCCGCGCGCCGCCGCGCGACGGGCGAGTTCGATCGTGTCCTTCACGTAGCGCGGAAACGCGAGCGCGATCACGAGATCGCGCGAGTCGGCCGTATACAGCCGCCGCGCCGCGTGCGACGGACCGCCGAGCAGCGCGAGCGACTGCACGTTGTCATGGCACACGGACAGCCCGTGCTCCATCAGCCCGGTGAGAAACGCGCTCGACCCCGCGCCGAGAATCAGCACGCGCCGCGCGCCGACGATCGCCTCGACCGCGGCCTCGACATCGGCTGCGTCCAGTTGCGCACGCGTGTTCTCGATGTTCGCGACGGCCTGGTCGAATACCGCGTCGATCCACGCGGCGCCGCGCACGCCCGGCTCCTGCTCCTGCGCGGAACGCAGCCGCTCGACCGGCCCGAGCGTCGCCTCGAAGCCACGCACGAGCGCCGCGCGCATCGCCGGATAGCCATCGAAACCGAGCGCCTTCGCGAAGCGGTTCGCGGTCGCGATCGACGCATTCACGGCCTGCGCGAGTTCGTCGATGCGCATCGTCGCCGCGCGGAACGGATTCGCGAGCACGAACTCGCCCATGCGGCGGTGGATCGGCGTCATCAACGGCATTGCCGACGCGATCCGCTCGGCGATGGCGGGTTCGTCGTGACTGGCGTCGGGCGGAACGAGAGGCGTCATGCGAAGGGTTGTTGCAAGGATGATGAAAATGAATTTACACAACTCCCGTCTCGAAAAGAAATAAATTTTCATCAGGGTTGTCACGTCCCGCCCCCATGCCGTTCGATCACCCGATGCGCGCACAGCCCCGCCGCACGGGCCTTCGCGCGCGATCACCGTGCGTTGCCACGCACGCCGCGTGGCCGCGCTCCTCGGGAAAACCCCGAGCAAGTTCGTTCGAATGCATTTTCACGTTGACCGGATTCGAATTCGAACATAGGATGCTCGAAAATGATCAGTCGTCAGATAACATCGCAGATCGACGACGACAAAATGTTCGTTCGAATACCGTATTTTCGATATAAGACGGCATGACCCGCGCCCATCAAGATCGGACATCGTACGAATAAAACGAATAAGCCATCCCGGGCGGATGGCCCTTACGGATCGGCGGGCGCTGTGCGCCCGCCCCTCTGACAGGAGACAGCAGTGAAGACAGTCAAGGCGTTGCGCTGGTGGATCATCGTGCTCGTATGTCTCGGCACGATCCTCAACTACCTCGCACGGAACTCCCTCGCGGTGCTCGCCCCCGAGCTGAAGCAGGTCTTTTCGATCTCGACGCAGCAGTATTCGTACATCGTCGGCGCGTTCCAGATCGGCTACACGATCATGCAGCCCGTGTGCGGCTTCGTCGTCGACCTGATCGGGCTGCGGCTCGGGTTCGCGCTGTTCGCGATGCTGTGGTCGATCGTCGGCGTCGCGCACGGCTTCGCGTCGGGCTGGCTGTCGCTCGGCATCCTGCGCGGCTTTCTCGGGCTGTTCGAAGCCGCCGCGATTCCGTCCGGGATGAAGGCGGTCGCCGAATGGTTTCCCGATCGCGAGAAATCCGTCGCGGTCGGCTATTTCAATGCGGGCACGTCGCTCGGCGCCGCGATCGCGCCGCCGCTCGTCGTGTTCCTGTCGATGCGGTTCGGCTGGCAGGCCGCGTTCATGGCCACCGGCGCGCTCGGCTTCGTGTGGGCCGCGCTCTGGTACGCGCAGTACCGGTCGCCGGCCGATCATCCGCGCATCACGCCGCAGGAGCGCGCGCTGATCCGCGACGGCCAGGCGACGATGCCGCCCGTGTCGAAGCGCCGCATTCGCGACGTCGTCACCGCGCGGCGCTTCTGGGCCATCGCGCTGCCGCGCTTCTTCGCCGAGCCCGCGTGGCAGACCTTCAGCTTCTGGATTCCGCTGTATCTCGCGACCGAGCGCCACATGGAGCTCAAGCAGATCGCGATCTTCGCGTGGATGCCGTTTCTCGCGGCCGACCTCGGCGGCATCGCGGGCGGCTACCTGTCGCCGTATCTCGCGAAGCGGTTCGAGCTGCCGCTCGTGTGGTCGCGCGTTGCCGGCGTCGCGCTCGGCGCGGTGCTGATGCTCGGCCCCGCGATGATCGGGCTCGTCGCGTCGCCGTACATGGCCATCGCGCTGTTCTGCGTAGGCGGCTTCGCGCACCAGATGATCTCCGCACTCGTCAACACGCTGTCGGCCGACGTGTTCGATCCCGAGGAAGTCGGCACCGCGAGCGGCTTCGCCGGAATGGCCGCGTGGATCGGCGGGCTCGGCTTCTCGCTGCTGGTCGGCGCGCTCGCCGACAAGATCGGCTATGCGCCGCTGTTCGCGTGCCTCGGCCTGTTCGACATCATCGGCGTCACGCTGCTCGCGATGCTGATCCGCGGGCAGTCGAAGCAGGAACGCCTGCTCGCCCGGCACGCCTGACCTTCGCCCTTACCAGGAATCGCATTCATGACTTCGCTTCTTCATCCGCCCGTGTTCCGCGTCGCCGGCCAGCACGCGAACCGTGTGCTGCTCGCGTCCGAGGCGGGCGCAACCCTTGAAATCTTCGTGCTCGAGGATGACATCGTGCGGGTGCGCGTGCTGCCCGATGCGACGGCGCGCAACCCGCGCACGTGGTCGATCGCGCCTGGCCTCGAGGACGTGCCGCTCGACGGGCGCGACCGCCTCGACTTGAGCGGCTTCGCGCTGCCCTCCTTTACCCTCGTCGAAGACGATGACAGCGTGTGCATCGAGACCGTACAGATCCGGCTCGCGGTCCGCCGGCAAAGCGGCCATTGCACGTGGTCGATGCGCGGCGCGGACGGCACGTGGCGCGTCGCACTCGCCGACCGTGCGACGCAGGCGTACAACTTCGGCTGGTGGGACGATCGCGCGTATCACTACGTCGCCCGCGGGCGCGGCGACAAGGTGTTCGGCCTCGGCGAACGCGCGGGCGACCTCGATCGCACCGGCGCGCGCTTCGAGATGCGCAACATCGACGCGATGGGCTACAGCGCGAAGCACACCGACCCGCTGTACAAGCACATTCCGTTCTACATCACGTGGTCGCCCGCTGCGTGCCAGGGGTTCGGGCTGTTCTACGACACGCTGTCGGACTGCGCGTTCGACATGGGCCGCGAGCTCGACAACTATCACGGCCCGTACCGCTATTTCGTCGCCGAGCATGGCGATCTCGACTACTACTTCATCGCGTCGCCCGACACGCCGCTCGCGGCCGCGCGGCGCTTCACGTGGCTCACCGGGCGCCCCGCGCGCACGCCGAAATGGGGGCTCGGCTACTCGGGATCGACGATGCGCTACACCGATGCGCCGGATGCGCAGCAGCAGATGAACCAGTTCGTCGAGCAATGCGACACGCACGACATCCTGTGCGATTCGTTCCACCTGTCGTCGGGCTATACGTCGATCGGCGCGAAGCGCTACGTATTCAACTGGAACCGCGACAAGTTTCCCGACGCAAAGGGCTTCGTGAAGCATTACCGCGACCACGGCATCCGCCTGTGCGCGAACATCAAGCCGTGCCTGCTGCGCGACCATCCCGCATTCGAAGACGCGGCCACGCGCGGGCTGCTGATCCGCTCGGCGTCCGGCGAGCCCGCATGGGTGCAGTTCTGGGACGAGGTCGGCGCGTATCTCGACTTCACGCAGCCCGACGCGTACCGCTGGTGGCGCGAGCAGGTCACGTCGGCGCTGCTCGAATACGGGATCGAGTCGACCTGGAACGACAACAACGAGTACGAGATCTGGTCGCCCGACGCGATCGCGCACGGCTTCGGCCAGCCGTATCCCGTGCGTGAAGCGAAGGTGCTGCAGACGATGCTGATGATGCGCGCGTCGCGCGACGCGCAGCGCGCGCATGCGCCGGCGCGGCGGCCGTTCCTCGTGTCGCGCTCCGGCGGCGCCGGCATGCAGCGCTACGTGCAGACCTGGTCCGGCGACAACTATACGTCGTGGGAAACCCTGCGCTACAACCTGAAGATGGGCCTCGGGCTCGCGCTGTCGGGCGTGTCGAACATCGGTCACGACATCGGCGGCTTCTCCGGGCCCGCACCGTCGCCGGAGTTGCTGCTGCGCTGGGTGCAGTTCGGCCTCTTCATGCCGCGCTTCAGCATCCACTCGTGGAACGACGACGGCACCGTCAACGAACCGTGGATGTACCCGGAGATCACCGCGCAGATCGCGTCGCTGATCAAGCAGCGTTACCGGCTGCTGCCCTACCTCTATCACCTGCTATGGCTGTCGACGACGCGCTACGAGCCCGTGCTGCGGCCGACCTTCGCCGATTTCCCCGGCGATGCGCGCTGCTACGACGAATGCGACGACATGATGCTCGGCGACGCGCTGCTCGTCGCGCCGGTCGTCGATCCCGGCCTGACGGCGCGCACCGTCTATCTGCCGTCGGGCGCGCGCTGGTTGTGCTGCGCGAGCGCGCAAGCGTTCGACGGCGGCGCGAGCGTGACGCTGCCCGCGCCGCTCGACT
Organism: Burkholderia sp. AU38729; assembly: GCF_020419725.1. Classification (NCBI taxonomy): domain Bacteria; kingdom Pseudomonadati; phylum Pseudomonadota; class Betaproteobacteria; order Burkholderiales; family Burkholderiaceae; genus Burkholderia; species Burkholderia sp. AU38729. The sequence goes on from NZ_JAIZQO010000002.1 coordinate 378,619, forward strand.
CGCCGGTGAGGCTGCTGCGCGAGGGCCGCGTGCTGCCGCTGAACGTCGCCGAGCAACATTTCGGCGCGCGTGCCGACACGCGCGGCTTCCTCGTCGCGCCGCGCATCGAGGACGGCGTCGCCTACGGCGAATGCGTCGAGGACGATGGCGAGACGGAAGCATGGCGCGACGGCGAATACGGACTGTGGCGCATCGAGACCGGCCGCGAAGCGTCGGGCGCGCTCGGCGTATCGGTGCGCTGGGACGGCCGCCCGGCACGCCCGGCCGACCGCGTCGAAATCCTGTTGCCCGCGTCGCTGCACGGCGCGGTCGCCGTGCGCGGCGCGCATGTCGAGCAGGACGCGCAGGACGGCGCATGGCGCCGCCTCGTCGTCGCATTCGACAGCTGAACCGCGTCACCCACGCAAGACGGGCCGTTCACACGGCCCGCCGCTCGCCACAGAGGAGGCGACCGAGCCTCCCGCTCACCTTGAAAAGATGAAGAGATCTGGAGATCGTCAATGAAAGCACCCGTCAACCGCTATGCAATCCTGATTTTATCGGCCGCCTCGCTCGGCACGACCGCCGCCCACGCGCAGAGCAGCGTGACGCTGTACGGCGTCGTCGACGATTCGCTCGCGTACGTGAACAACCAGCAGGGCCACTCGAACGTCTACATGCGCGACGGCAACCTGTATGCATCGAAGTTCGGGCTGCGCGGCGACGAGGAGCTCGGCGGCGGCACGCATGCGATCTTCGACCTGCAGTCCGGCTTCAACCTGAACAACGGCGCGCAATCCGCCGCCGGCCTGATCTTCAATCGCCAGGCGTTCGTCGGCCTGCGCAACGATCGCTACGGCACGATGACGGCCGGCCGCCAGTACACGCCCTACTTCCTGTTCGTCGGGCCGTACGCATCGAGCAGCTGGCTGACCGGCGCGACGGGCGCGCATCCGGGTGACATCGACGGCCTCGACACGACGATCCGCGTGAACAATTCGATTACCTATACGTCGCCGACCTTCGCCGGGCTGGCCGCGAGCGCGATGTATGCGTTCGGCGGCATTGCAGGCGCGACCGGCAAGGGCAACACGTTCAGCGCCGCGCTGCGTTATGCGAACGGGCCGATCGGCGTCGCGGCCGGCTACCTGCGCATCAACAGCTCGGGCTCGTCGGCGGGCTTCCTGAATCCGGCGACCGCCGCGTCGGGCAGCTTCGCGGTGTCCGTGCTGAACCAGGGCTACCTGACCGCGAAGGCCGTCGAGCAGGTCGCGGCGGCCGGCAACTACACGCTCGGCGACCTGACGATGGGTCTCAACTATTCCAACGTGAAGTACCTGCCCGGCAACGGCTCCGCGTTCGCGGACACGGCCGTGTTCAACACCTACGGCGCGCTCGCCGCGTACCGCTTCACGCCGGTGTTCTCGGTGGCCGGCGCGTTCGCATACACGCTCGCGTCGAAGGCGAACGGCATCAACAGTGCGGCCCGCTACCAGCAGGTTTCGCTGAAGGAGTCGTACAGCCTGTCGAAGCGCACGACGCTCTATGCGCTGCAGGCGTACACGCATTCGAGCGGGCAGACGCTCGGTGCGCAAGGCGCCGGCCACGTGATCGATGCGGCGCCGATCGTCGGCGATTCGCAGCAGCTCACGCCATCGACGACGCACGGCCAGTTCGTCGGCATGGCGGGCATCGCCGTCACGTTCTGAACCCTCGCGGCAGCGCTTTCGGCGCGCTGCCCCTGCCCCGGACGACACGCGCATTTCCCGCATTCCACGCGCGCCGTCCGGGCGCCCGATACACATCCGCCACGGCGTTTGCAGCGCCCCGTCCGCCCGCCGGGCGAATCTCCCGGGTTTTCTCGATCTTCTCAATACCTTACAATTCGTCAGGTTTATCCCTTCTGCATGCCCCTTCTTGCAGTCCTGACACCGCGGTACACTCGACGCACGCCGTATCAGGGTCCGACGCGCGACACGCGCGCCGGGCGGCGTCGCGCCTCGTTGCGCCCACAACTGGATGCCAGCCATGCCAGATTCCCGTCCCTCGCCCCGCACGACGTTCAAGCCGCAGGTCGTCCTGCCCGCGCTCGCGGTCATCGGCGCGCTGCTCGTCGTGTGCGCGCTGCGCCCGAGCGAAGCCGGCGCGCTGTTCTCCGCCGGCCAGCAATGGGTCATCGCACGCTTCGACTGGTTCTACGTGCTCGCCGTGACCGGCTTCCTCGTGTTTCTCGTGCTGATCGCCGCCAGCGACTTCGGCAACATCCGGCTCGGCCCCGACGACGCCGAACCCGAATTCAGCTTCGTGTCGTGGACGGCGATGCTGTTCGCGGCCGGCATGGGCATCGGCCTCATGTACTTCGGCGTCGGCGAGCCGATGCAGCACTTCCTGAAACCGCCGACCGTCGACCCCGGCACGCCCGCCGCCGCGCGCGAGGCGATGCTGATGACGTTCTTCCACTGGGGCTTCCATGCGTGGGCGATCTACGGGCTGATGGGGCTCGTGCTCGCGTACTTCGGCTTCCGCTACAACCTGCCGCTGACGCTGCGCTCGGGGCTGTATCCGGTGCTGCGCGAGCGCATCAACGGCTGGATCGGCCATACGGTCGACGCGTTCGCGCTGGTCGGCACGGTCGCCGGCATCGCGACGACGCTCGGCTACGGCGTGATGCAGATCAGCGCCGGCCTGCACACGGTCGTGGGCTGGGACACCAGCGGCAACACGTTCCGCATCGGGCTCGTCGTGCTGGTCGTGATGCTCGCGGGTGCTTCGGCCGCGAGTGGCCTCGACAAGGGCGTGCGGCGGCTGTCCGAGCTGAACCTGCTGCTCGCGTTCCTGTTGCTCGCGTTCGTGGTCGTCGCGGGACCGACGTCGTTCCTGCTGCGCGCGCTCGGCGACAACATCGGCCAGTACCTGTCGAGCCTCGTCGACCTGTCGTTCCGCACCTATGCGTACGCGTCGCCGCGCGAGGAAGGCTGGTTCGGCGGCTGGACGATCCTCTACTGGGCGTGGTGGGTGTCGTGGTCGCCGTTCGTCGGCATGTTCATCGCGCGCATCTCGCGCGGCCGCACGATCCGCCAGTTCGTGATCGGCGTGCTGCTCGTGCCGACCGCGTTCAATCTCGTGTGGATGACCGTGTTCGGCAACAGCGCGATCTGGCTCGATACGCACGGCGCGGCCGGCGCGCTCGCGCAGACGGCCACCAACGTCGACGCGCTGCTGTTCCGCTTCTTCGACTTCCTGCCGCTATCGCAAGGGCTGTCGATCGTCGCGATCGTGCTGATCGCGGTGTTCTTCGTCACGTCCGCCGATTCGGGCGCGTTCGTGCTCGACCAGATCGCGACGCGCGGCAACGCACACTCGCCCGTCTGGCAACGGCTGTTCTGGGCCGCGCTGCTCGGCGTGACCGCCGCGGTGCTGCTCGTCGCCGGCGGGCTCGGCGCGTTGCAGGCGATGACGCTGATCGCCGCACTTCCCGTGGCGATCATCATGATCGCGCTCTGCTACGGGCTGTGGCGCGGGCTCGCGGCCGACCGCGTGCACTATTCTCAGGACATCGCGCCCGCGACGAGCTTCTGGACCGGCCAGCACTGGCGCCACCGCCTGACGCACATCCTGCGGCAGACGACCGAAGCCGAAGCGCGCCAGTTCGTCGCCGAGACGGTCGAGCCCGCGTTGCGCAAAGTCGCCGATGAGTTGCGCGCGAGCGGTGTCGATGCGAACGTGCAGCGCGACAGCGACGACGCCGTGCGGCTCACCGTGCCGACCGCCGACCACCGCGATTTCGTGTACGGCGTGCGCGTGACGGTGAAATCCGCCGCCGCGTTCCTGGTGCGCGAGGCGGCCGAGCCGGAAGCGGAACGGGCCCACGTGTACGGGATCGTCACGTTCTTCGAGGACGGGCGGCTCGGCTACGACGTCGAATATCTGCGCGGCGACGAAGTGATTGCCGATGTGCTGCGCCAGTACGAACGCTACGTGTCGCTCGCGGCCGACAAGCGCACGCATCTGCTGAGCCGCGCGCCGGGGCATGCGACGGAGGCCGAATGAACGCCGTCCTTGCCACGCCGTGGCGGTTCGCCATCCACGACGGAGCGGCACGATGACCGGACTCCTGCAAAGCCGCGCCTCCGACGTCATCGCGCTCGGCACGCTCGCCGTGCTCTACCTCGGCGGCGCCGGCATCGCGCTGTGGCGAATCCGGGCCGCGGCGCCGCGCGGCAAGGTCTACTGGATCGTCTGCGCGGCGCTGCTCGCCGGCGGCGCCATCGCGATGGGCATCAACCTGTCGCCGGTGCCGGACACCGGGAACATGCCGCCCGGATTTGCGCTTGGCGTCGAAGCCGTGCTGCTCGGTCTCGCCCTGGTCGCCGGCGGATGCGCGTGGTTGATGTTGCGCGCGCGGCGACACTGACGCGCGTGCGTCACGCGGCCCGGCTTCGTCCCGCGCGAACGGCCACGCGCGGGGCGAACCGGCCGGCCCCTTCCTTGACCTGCCTCGTTACCGCGACGCGTTACACGGACGGTGCCCGCGCCGTCACGAGCCAGCATGCCGCGTCGAAGCGCACATCGGCACCCTCCACGTAACGCGCGAACGCGGCACGCATCGTGTCGACCACGCGCCGCCTCGTTGCCTCGTCCACCTCCAGCAATGCCAGCCCGACCGGGCCCAGCCGCGAGATGTAGTCGTCCAGCGCGGAAGCAGGCAGCGCGCACGCCAGATCGACCGGCTCGATCACGATGTCCGCCCAGCCGCTGTCCGACAGCACCGACGCAACGCGCTGCCGGTCGCCGAACGCGAATTGCCCGGGCGCGCCGGGCCGCCGGGCGGGCAGGTTCGGCAGCAACGGCGCGGCGGCCCGCTCGGCGATCGTCATGAACGGATTGTCGGCCGCGCTGCGCCATGCGATGAACCGCATCTGCGCATTCGGCCGCGCCGCATGCCGCAGATTCTGAAAAGCACGAACCGGATCGTCGAAGAACATCACACCCAGGCGCGACACGATCAGGTCGACGCTCGCGGGCTCGAACGCGTGGGTCTGCACATCCGCGCACACGAAACGGGCGTGAACGCCGCTGCGTTCGGCGCGCGCCCGTGCGGCGTCGATCATCCGGGCCGAGATATCGATGCCCGTGCATTGCGCGTCTGCGCCGAGCCGCTGCGCGATCGCGAGCGTGACCGCGCCCGTGCCGCAGCCGACGTCGAGCACGCGGCGCGCGGACGACGTGGCCCCCGCATCCACGAGCAACTGCGCCAGCGGTTCGAACATCCGGTCGATCGGCGCCTGCGTGTCGACCCACGCGCGCCCCGACGGGCCGTTCCACAGCGCGGATTGTTCGTCGTTGGGCTGGCTGGTTTCCATCGTCGATTCCCCTTCTGGCTCATTGATCGTACATCGCACTTTGCTGCTTCAAGCCGGCTTGAAGTCAAGGCCCTCCGGCCGCGACCTGCCATCGCGATGTCGATGCCCGGCCTGTATGCAAGCGCCCCCCGTCATTTCACATTTCTTACATTCGCGCTGCGTATCGTTGACGACTTTCCTACGGTGCCTCCCATGCGACGACTCCTCACGCGCGCGCTGCTCGTGCGCTGCGCTCCCCTTGCTGCCCTCGCCGCGCTGTTCGCGTGCTCGAACCACATCGATTCGCCGGCCGATCCGGCCAGCGCGTCGGCCAACGTCCAGGCCGCATGGGTCGAGATCGGCGAGTCGAACCAGGCGATCGCGCGCGTCATCACGAACTACACGCCCGCGTCGGCCGGCGATCCGCTGTGCCCGCAACTGACCGTCGACGGCAAGCTGTCGCGCATGTCCGTGCGCGCGGGCGCAGCGACCCTCGCCCAACGGCCGACCGCCAGCGATCCGGCCGATTCGAAGCCGTCGAGCTTCCCGGTGTCCGTCTGCGAGATGACGCTGCCGGCCGGCGCGCAGGCGGCAAGCGTCGCGGGCCGCACGCTGCCGCTGCCGAAGGCGCAGCCGCAACGCATCGCGATCATCGCCGACACCGGCTGCCGCATGAAGAAAGCCGACAACGCGTGGCAGGCGTGCAACGACGCGACGGTGTGGCCGTTCGACACGATCGCGGCCAGCGTCGCGAAGCTGTCGCCCGACCTCGTGATGCACATCGGCGACTACCACTATCGCGAGAACGCGTGCCCGCCGGACATCGCCGGCTGCAAGGACAGCCCGTGGGGCTATGGCTGGGATACGTGGCAGGCCGACCTGTTCCGCCCGGCCGCGCCGCTGCTCGCGAAGGCGCCATGGGTCGTCGTGCGCGGCAACCACGAGGAGTGCGCGCGTGCAGGCCAGGGCTGGTTCCGCTTCCTCGATCCGCGCCCGTATTCGGCCGCGCGCTCGTGCGACGATCCGGCCAACGACAACAACGCGAACTATTCGGAACCCTATGCGGTGTCGCTCGGCGGCGGCTCGCAGGTGATCGTGTTCGACACCGCGAAGGTCGGCCGCACGCCGCTCAAGACGACCGACGCGCAATTCGGCATCTATCAGAAGCAGTTCCAGACGGTCGCCGCGCTCGCGTCGAAGGCCGGCATGACCACGACGATCTTCACGAACCATCATCCGATCCTCGCATTCGCGCCGATCGCCGGCAGCACGCCCGCGCCGGGCAACCTCGCGCTGCAGTCGGTGATGTCGAGCCTCAACGCGCAGGCGTACTACCCGCCCGGCGTGCACGTCGCGCTGCACGGGCACGTGCACGACTTCCAGGCAATCAACTTCTCGTCCGGGCATCCGGCGACGATCGTGTCCGGCAACGGCGGCGACAATCTCGACGTCGCGCTGCCCGACCCGTTCCCGGCCGGCCTGACGCCCGCACCGGGCGCCGTGATCGAACGGCTGTCGCACAACAACAGCTTCGGCTTCCTGATCATGGAACGCCGCGCCTCCCCGGCGACCGGCTGGGTGTTCCACGCGTATTCGGCGGCCGGCAAGCTGCTCGCGTCGTGCAACCAGTCCGGCACGACGCTCGCCTGCGACAAGACGGGGTTCATTGCGCCGTGAGTGAAGGGGTTCGATGTGACGGCCGCCGTGCGGGCGGCCTGCAAACGCTGCGCACGCTGGCCGCGGCGGCCGTATTCTCCGGCCTGGCGCTCGCGGCTCACGCCGCGCCGGCCGAAACGGTCCTGCTTCCCGGTGCGCCGCCTTCGCGAATCGTCGATACGATCGGCAACGGCACGCCGCAGGTGACGAGCAAGATCGATGCGGCGACCGCGCGCTTCGCGCCCGACCCGACGCTCGTCGCACTCGGCCGCCGGATCTTCTTCGATCCGCGACTGTCCGAGCCGCGCGGTATGTCGTGCGCGGGCTGCCACGATCCGGGCCGCGCGTTCGCGCCGACGCTGTCGGCCGCCTCGCTCGCGGGGCCCGGCGTGCCGGAAGGCAGCCGGCCCGGGCATTTCAGCCAGCGCAACGCGCCGTCGCTGCTCTATGTGCGTTACGTGCCGCGCCGCCACTTTTATCAGGATGACGACGCACCCGCGCCGTCGCCGTTCGGCGGCCTGTTCAGCGATGGCCGCGCGGATACGCTCGCCGAGCAGATCCGCGGGCCGCTGTTCGATCCGAACGAAATGAACAACCGGTCGCCGGCCGCGCTGCTGCGCAAGGTCGACACGACCGAACTCGCGCCCGATCTCGCCGCGCGCTTCGGTGCGCCGGTGCGGCGTGATCCCGAGCAACTGGTGCGTGCGCTGGGCCTGGCCGTCGAAGCCTATCTGCAGAGCGACGAGATGGCGCCGTTCACGTCGCGTTTCGATGTGTTCCTGCGCACGCGCAAGCCGCTGGCACCGGCCGAAATGCGCGGCCTCGCGCTGTTCCGGAATCCCGACAAGGGCAACTGCATGAGCTGCCATACGCTGTCGGAAACATCGAGCCGCCCGGAGCGTTCGCTCTTCACCGATTTCGGCTACGACGCGATCGCGGTGCCGCGTAACCGCGCGCTGCCGGCGAACCGCGATCCGCGCCATTTCGACAACGGGCTGTGCGACACCGCAAGGCGGCTGCGCTGGCCCGAGCCGACGCAATGGTGCGGCTACCTGCGCACGCCGGGGCTGCGCAACGTCGCGGTCAAGCAGACGTTCATGCACAACGGCGTGTTCACGACCCTGCGCGACGCGGTCGCGTTCTACAACACACGCTCGACCGACCCGGACTTCTGGTATCACGGGGCCAGAACGTTCGACGACGTGCCGGCCGCCTACCGCGGCAACATCAACGTCAACTCGACGCCGATGAACCGCCGGCCCGGCACGCCGCCTGCGCTGAGCGACGCGGAAATCGACGATATCGTCGCGTTCCTCGGCACGCTGACTGACGCGCGCTATACGAAGGTTGCTGCTTCTGTGGCGCCCGCGGCCCCTGCTGGCCGGATCACGCGAACCGCCGTGCCGGCCCGCTGACCCTGGCCGAACGGCCAGCCGCACGCATACCCACTTGCGGTCACCGCAAACACTGGTTATATTTACAGTACTGTATTTATGAACAGTGAGGTGCGCGATGGAACATCTGGTCCGTATCGTCAACGAAGCCGATCGCCAAGTGCTGGCGTGGCTCCGCGCTCAGGTCGGTGATGCCCGCGTCGAGCGCGCGGCTCGCCAGCTCGGGCATACGCGCAAGCCGTTCCCATCGGCGGTATGCCGGTATCTGGGCATGAGCGCACCGGCCACGCTGCGCCAAGCCGAACGGCCGCGCGCCGCGCGCGATTTCTCGGTCGGTGATCGTTACCTGTCGCTGATCCGCCAGCACCTCGCCACGCACTCGGCCAGCCGATGAAATGGCGGCGGCTCGCCGTATCGGTGGCCCGGAATGACGGAGGGCCTGCGCATTCGCTAGCCCGGCCGGCCGACACCGTGCTTACGTGGCCGCGGTGGCTTCCCGTACGAGGCGGCCGAGCGTTTCAAATGCCGCTTCGTGCGCCGCATCGGACACGCACGTGCAAGCGAGCCGGATATAGCCGTCGAAGCGGTCGGAATTCGAGAAGATCGAACCGGGCGCGATCCTGACTCCGTGCGCGAGCGCGGCGTCGAACAGCGGCTCCGAGCGCACGCCGTCCGGCAGCGCGATCCACGGCAGCATCCCGCCCGGCGGCTGGTTCATCCGCGTTCCGGCCGGGAAATGCCGCGCAATTGCATCGATCGTCGCGTCACGCTGCACGCGCGACCGCCGCACCCTGCCTGGCACGCGGCGGCCCCGACATCACCGCACGCTCCTGCGCCGCTCGACCCATTCGAATACCGCCATCCCGGCCAGCATCGCGACGACGAACACGATCCCCTTCGCCGACCCGAAGCCGATCGACACGATCGCGGGCCCCGGGCAGAACCCGGCGATCCCCCAGCCGATGCCGAACACCGCACTTCCGGCAACCAGCCGCATGGTGATCGCCCGCGCGGCCGGCAACTGCATCGGCAAGCCGAGCCACGTCCGCGTCCGGCGCTTCGCCCACGCGAACGCGAACACGGCCACGCCCATCGCACCGGCCATCACGAACGCGAGCGACGGATCCCAGCGCCCCGCCAGGTCGAGAAAACCGAGCACCTTCTGCGGATTGGCCATGCCCGACACGATGAGGCCGACGCCGAACAGCAGCCCCGCCAGAAACGCGAATCCTGCCTGCATGTCAGGCTCCCAGCACGTGCCGTCGCACGAAGACGGTCACGAAGCCCGCGACCATGAAGACCACCGTCGCGACCACCGAGCGCAGCGCACCGCGCGACATCCCGCACACGCCGTGGCCGCTCGTGCAACCGCCCGCGTACCGCGTGCCGACGCCGACCAGCAGCCCGGCCGCCACCAGTTCGACCCAGCCTGCATCGACCTGCGGCGTCATACGATTCCCTGCGACGTACATCACAAGCGGTGCGGCGATCAGCCCGGCGATGAACGCGGCGCGCCAGTCGCGCTCGCCCGCGCGTGCCGTGAACAGACCACCGACGATACCGCTGATGCCGGCAATCCGGCCGTTGAACGCGACGAGCCACGCGGCCGCGAGCCCGATCAGCACGCCGCCGGCCAGCGACAGCCACGGCGTGAAATGAAGCGCATCAAGCTGCATCGCGCCGCCCCTTCGCGGCCGGGCCGCAGAACTGTTCGTACAACACGCCCATCACCGCGATCGCGGCCGGGCTGTCGAGCGAATAGTGGATGTTCTTGCCGTCGCGGCGTGTGCGAACCAGCGCGTTGTCCCGCAACACGCCGAGCTGCTGCGACAGCGTCGGCTGGCGGATATCCAGCGCTGTCTCGAGATCGCTGACGCAGCGCTCGCCTTGCGACAGTTCGCAGAGCAGCAGCAGCCGGTCGGGATTCGACAGCACCTTGAGCAGCGCGCAGGCCGATTCGGCAGCCGCGCGCATCGAGTCGGGTTCCGGCAACCCGGCGGAAAGATCGTCGTTCATTGGCGCAGGGAGACAATTAAAGAATCAATATTATATTAATTTATATAATGTCGCTCCCCGCTGTTTGCCGGCAGGCGGCCTTGCACCGCCTCCTTCGCTCAAGTGGTCTGCTCGCCCGCCATCGCCTTCGCGGCCGGCATGCGCGCCGCATCGGCACGCACCACACCGAGCGCCAGCACCGCCATCCCCGCGATCACGCACGGCGCCGCGACGACGGCAAACGCAGTCGACAACGGCACGCCCATCGCGAGCATCGCGCCGCCCGTCATCGATCCGACGACCGAGCCGCCACGGCCGATCCCGTTCGCCCAGCTCACGCCGGTGGTGCGACACTCGGTCGGATAAAACGCAGCCGACAGCGCGTTCGCGCCGACCTGAGAACCCGACACGCAGAAGCCGGCCGCGAACACCGCGAGCGCGGCGCCCCAGGGCGATGCGGCAAACACGCCGATCGCGGCGACGAACACACCGGCCGCCGCATAGCTGCAGGCCAGTACGCGATGCGGATCGAAACGGTCCATCAGCCCGCCGAGGACGATCGCGCCGAGCGTGCCGCCGACCTGGAACATCGCGGTCACGCGCGCGGCCGTCTGCAGCGTCGCGCCGGTCGTGCGCAGCAGCGTCGGCAGCCAGCTCGACAGCAGGTAGATCACGAGCAGGCTCATGAAGAACGTGAGCCACAGCAGCAGCGTGCCGCGCAGCAGGTCGGCGCCGAACAGGCGGCCGAGCGGCGACCCGGCCGGCTTGCTGGCGGGCGCGATGAACGACGCGTTCAGAAGATGCGGATCCGGCGCGATACGACCGAGCATCGCCGCGATCCGTTCGCGCGCCGCGCCTGTATTGACGAGATAGCGCACCGATTCCGGCAGCCGCCACGCAAGCACGGGCAGCAGCAACAACGGCGCGGCGCCGCCGACGACGAGCACCGCCCGCCAGCCGTGGTGTTCGATCAACGACGCAGCCGCAAGCCCACCGAGTGCGGAACCGATCGTGAAGCCGCAGAACATCGTCGTCACCAGCAGCGAGCGGCGTCGCGCCGGGCAGTATTCGGACGTCAGCGTGATCGCATTGGGCATCGCGCCGCCGAGCCCGAGCCCGGTCACGAAGCGCCACGCGATCAGCTCGGTCAGGCCGCCCGCGCTCGCCGACGCGGCGCTCGCAATGCCGAAGCATGCCACGCAGGCGAGCAGCAGCCGCTTGCGGCCGAACCGGTCGCCGAACGGCCCGAACACGAGCGCGCCGGCCATCAGCCCCGCGAGCCCCGCACCGAACACCGGTGCGAGCTGCGCGGGCGACAGCCCCCATTCCGCACGGATGACGGGGGCGATGAACCCGATCGATGCGGTATCGAAACCGTCGATCGCGACGATCAGAAAGCACAGGACGACGATCGCGGCCTGAAACGGCGCCACGCGATGCCGGTCGATCCATTCGCTGACGTCGATGGACAGCGTATCGGTCATGATGGTGTCTCCTCCAGGAAGGCGGTCGCGCGTCGTGTCGTTGAATTGCGCACCGCCGGAATCGGGGCAATCGCGCCGCGTTACGCGACCGTCTTCAGGCAATCCTCCGCGCGCCAGCCGTGCAGCCAGTCGAGCGCGTCGTAGAACTGCGCCTGCGTGCGGCCGACCCAGAGCCCGTTGCGCACCTGCCGCTCGACGCCCTTCGCGTGATAGATCCGCCCCATCTCGCGCGCCGAATACAGCACGCGCGCGGTGCGCGGAATCCGCACACGTTCATACAGCGCGAACGCGGCCTCGAAATCGCCATCGGTGCGGGCCACGGCCGCACCGAGCGTCACCGCGTCCTCGAGCGCCTGGCACGCGCCCTGCGCGATGTATTGCGTCATCGGATGCGCGGCGTCGCCGAGCACCGTCGCGCGGCCCTCGCTCCAGCGTTCGACCGGATCGCGATCGGCGGTCGCCCAGCGCTTCCACGACGTCGGCTGGTCGAGCATCTGCTTCGGCAGCGGATGGACGCCGTCGAAGTACGACAGCACTTCTTCCTTGCTGCCCTCGCGCACGCCCCAGGTTTCCTGCTCGCGGCTGTGGAACGTGACGACGAGGTTGTACTGCCGTCCACCGCGTAGCGGGTAGTGGACGAGATGGCAATGCGGGCCGGCCCATACCACCGGCGCATTGATCTGCAGGTCCTGCGGCATGTTGTCGACGTCGACCACCGCGCGATACACGACGTGGCCCGTCACGCGATGCGCGTCGCCGATCAGCGCTTGACGGATCGCAGATTTCACGCCGTCACAGCCGATCACTGCATCGGCGCGATAACGCTCGCCGTGCTGGTCGGTCACGGTCACGCCGTTGCCGTCCTGCTCGAAGCCGCACACCTGCGTGCTCGTCCGGAATTCGATCAGCGGATGATCCTTGACCGCCTCGTAGATCGACAGGTGAATGTCCGCGCGATGAATCACCGCATACGGATTGCCGAAGCGCTCGCGGTACGCGGCGCCCGTATCGACGCGCGCCACCTCGCGCGCATCGACCGCGTCCATCAGTTGCAGCCAGTCGGTGAACACCGCCCGGCCGCGCGCGGCCTCGCCGACACCCAGCGCGTCAAGCGCGTTGAATGCGTTCGCCGCGAGCTGGATCCCCGCGCCGATCTCGCCGATCCGGTCGGCCTGTTCGAGCAGCTTCACGCGGATGCCCTGGCGCGCAAGCGCGAGCGCCGTCGCGAGCCCGCCGATGCCGCCGCCGATCACCAGCACGCGCCGGCCGTTGTGTTTTGTCTCGCCCATGTCTGTCTCCTGCTTCGTGTTACGCGACGTAATCCGGTTGCCGCTGCGGCTGTGCCGCGTCGAACGCCGGCTCGTGCCGCGCGTGTTCATAAACCGCGAGGCTGCGCGGATACGCGCTCAGGTCGCAATCCATCCGCAACGCGTTCGCGACCTGCGGCACGAGGCATACGTCCGCGAGCGTCGGCGTGTTGCCGAAGCACCACGGGCCCTCGTCCGCGCGCACGAGCAGCCGCTCGACGGCGGCCATCCCTTCCGCGATCCAGTGGCGGTACCACGCGGTCTTCTGCTGCGGCGTGACCTTCAACTCGGTGTCGAGATAGCGCAGCACGCGCAGGTTGTTGACCGGATGGATGTCGCATGCGATCAGCGTCGCGAGTTCCAGCACGCGCGCACGATGGTGCAGTTCGAGCGGAATCAGTCGAGGCGTCGGCTGGATCTGGTCGAGGTAATCGAGGATCGCGAGCGACTGCCCGAGACGAAAATCCCCATCGACCAGCGCCGGCACCGCGGCCGACGGATTCACGTTCGCGACGTACGCCGCCTCGCGATGCTCGCCGGTGCGGATGTTCACCGGCAGCGTGTCGTACGGCAGCCCTTTCAGCGCGAGCGCGATACGCACCCGGTAGGACGTCGAACTGTTGAAGAAGCTATGCAGTTGCACGATGTCGCCTTTTGATCAAGATGCGTCAGACCACGCGCACGGTCAGTTCGCCGAGCCGTTCGACGCCGACCTTCATCACGTCGCCCGCGACCACCGCGCCGACGCCTTCGGGCGTGCCCGTGAAGATCACGTCGCCCGGTTCGAGGCGGAAGAACTTCGACAGGTCGGCCACCGTTTCCGCGACCGACCAGATCAGGTGCGACACGTCGCTCTTCTGCTTCGTCGCATCGTTGACGGTCAGCCACAGGCCACCCTGTTCGAAGTGACCGACCTCGCTCGCCGGATGCACGGGCCCGATCGGCGCCGAGCGGTCGAATGCCTTGCCGATTTCCCATGGCCGGCCCATCTCGCGCATCTTCATCTGCAGGTCGCGGCGCGTCATGTCGAGGCCGACCGCGTAGCCCCACACGTGTTCGAGCGCGCGCTCGAGCGGGATGTCCGAACCGCCCTTGCCGATCACCGCGACGAGCTCGGCTTCGTAGTGATAGTTCTGCGTCTGCGACGGATAGGCGAGATCGAGCGTGTCGCCGTACGCGACCGGCACGATCGAATCGGCCGGCTTGCAGAAGAAGAACGGCGGCTCGCGATCGGGATCGAAGCCCATTTCACGTGCATGGGCCGCGTAGTTGCGACCGACGCAATACACGCGGCGCACCGCGAACTGCGCGTCACTGCCGACGACGGGGAGCGCCACGGGCGCTTCGGGCGGGAAAACGAAAGTCATGAATGGCTCCAGCATCAATACGAATGAAGGGGGCGCGCCGCCGCAGCGACGCACGGGAAACGGGAAACGGAAAACGGATCGTCGAAACCGGCCGGCGTCAGTCGCGCGCTTCGCGCAGCAGGTTCAGCGCGGAGAGCACGGGCCGGTCGGAATAGCTGAACAGCACGCTGTCGGACGACGCAGACAGCCGCACCGGCACCCACGACGGCGCGACGAAGATGTCGTGCGCCTCGAATTCGAAGGCGTTGCCGCCGATGTGCGCGGTGCCGCGGCCTTCGACGACGCAGTAGATCGTCGCGTCGGTGCTGCGGTACGTGCGGCCGTCGAAACCGGCCGGCAGGAACTGCATGAAGGTGGCGATCGTCGGCATCGGCCAGCCGCCCGTCGCGGGGTTCACATAGCGCAGCTTCACGCCGTCCCACGCATCGAGCTCGCCGTTCCGGTACAGCGCGTCGAGCGCCTCGCGGGTGCGGGCATACGGGTAGCTGAATACCGGCGACGTCGGATCGCTCGCGCGATGCCGCACCGGTACCATGTTGTGACCGAAGCGCGCGAAGCTGTCGCCTTCCGGGCGATTCACCGGCTGCACGGCTTCCGGGTAGTTCTCCGCGAAGCCTGCGTCGAGGTTCGCGAGCAGCGGGATGTCGAGCCCGTCGAGCCACACGACCGGCTCGCCGCCCGCTTCTTCCGGCGGGTTGCCGTGGTCGTGCCATGCCCACGACGGCGTGATGATGAAGTCGCCCGGATGCATCGTCGTGCGCTCGCCGTTCACGGCCGTCCACGCGCCACGCCCTTCGACGATGAAGCGCAGCGCCGACTGCGTGTGCCGGTGGCTCGGCGCGATCTCGCCCGGCAGGATCAACTGCAGGCCCGCGTACAGGGTCGGTGTCATGCTCGACTTGCCGGGCAGCCCCGGGTTCTCCAGCACCAGCACCCGACGCACGGCTTCTTCCGCGCTGATCACGCTGCCGGCCTGCATCACGAGGTCGCGCACCTGCGCGTATTTCCAGATCACGGCCTGCGCGGCCGGCTGCGGGGATGTCGGCACGAGGTTGTGCAGCGATTCCCACAGCGGCGCCAGGCGTTGCTCGGCGATCCGTGCGTAGTAGGCGGCGCGTGACGCGTCCGGGTGGGTCGTCATGATGTCTCCTTGGAGTCGGCCGATCGGCGTCGGCGCTATGTCGGGGCGGGACCGTGCTGCAGTCCGTTAGTGGATTTATATTCGACCCAGACATACCCGGTAAAATGGTCAAATCATCTGATCCATATGTTTCTGGATATACCTACTCGCGACGAGGCATGCGATGGACTGGACCCACCGGCTGCGACTGCGGCATCTGCAGGTACTGTTGAGCCTTGCCGGCACCGGCAATCTGAGCCAGTCGGCGGTCGCGCTCGCCACCACGCAGCCCGCGCTGTCGAAATGGCTGAAGGAACTGGAAGAGGATGTCGGGCTGCCGCTGTTCGAGCGGCATGCGCGCGGCCTGCGGCCGACGCCGTACGGCGAAGCATTGATCGAGCATGCGCGCCGCGTCGAAGCGCAGCTCGACATCGCACGCGACGACATGGCCGCGCTGCGGGAAGGCGGCAGCGGCCTCGTGACGATCGGTACGTCCGGCGTGGCGGCGGCCGATACCGTGCCGCTCGCGGTATCGCAGTTGCTGAAACGGATGCCGCGCGCGCAGGTCCGGATGACCGAAAGCACGATGAACCAGCTGATGCCTCAGCTCGCACGCAGCGAACTGGATATCGTCGTGGGCCGCTCGGGGTCGACATCCGTCGATCCGCTGCTGCATGCCGAAGCGCTGTATGTCGATCCGGTCGTGTTCGTCGCGCGGCCCGGCCACGCGCTCGCCGGTGCGACGTCGGTCGACTGGGACGACGTGCTCGCCTACTCGTGGATCGTATGGCCGTCGGGCACGCCCGTGCACAACGCGCTGGAGGCCGCGCTGTCGGCCGCCGGCCGCGCACGGCCGCCACACTGCGTCGAATCGAATTCGTCGATCCTCAACCTCACGCTGCTGAACAACACCGACCTGCTCGGCGTGGCATCGCACCGCGCTGCGCAGCGCTTCGCGCAACTGAACGCGATCCGGATCCTGCCGATGCAGCTCGAGGGCCAGGGTGCGGTGTCGATGTACTGGCATCCCGACAGCGCGAATCGCGCGGCCGTGGCCGCGACGATCGAGTGCCTGCGCGCCTGCGCGGCGCTGCAGGTCGGCGGATGGGAGAAAGTGAAGGCGGAATGAATGGCGCGGCCCGGTGTCAACCGGGCCGTGTTGCCGTGTTGCCGTGTTGCCGTGTTGCCGTGTTGCCGTGTTGCCGTGTTGCCGTGTTGCCGTGTTGCCGTGTTGCCGTGTTGCCGTGTTGCCGTGTTGCCGTGTTGCGGCGACGCGTCACGCGCCGTCGCAGGATGCCGTACCGTCCAGCATCAGCGTGCCGACCCGCGCGGGCACGAGCGGCGTGCGCGGCGCTGGCGGTGTCCAGCCGAACAGCGCCTGCGCGGCGGCGCCGCACACGCGGCCCTGACACGCGCCCATCCCACAGCGTGATTGCAGCTTCGCGGCCGTCCAGCCCGGTGCTTGCGCGACGGCGTCGAAACGCACGTCCTCGCAACGGCACAGCAACGTGTCGGCCCGCGCGAGCCGGCGGATCGGTTCGCGGATCGCGAAACGCTCGCGTACGGCATCGGCAAACACCTGCCAGTGCGCCCGCTGCGTAACCAGCGCGGCCAACTGCGCCGTCTGCCCGGTCGCCGCCAAACCGGCGATTTCGCCTTCGACCATCGCCAGTTCGCTACCGCCGACGCCCGTGCACTCGCCCGCCGCAAAAACACCATCGCGGCTCGTACGCTGGTGCACATCGACCGCCACCGCGCCATCGTCGATCCGGCAGCCGAGATGACTCGGCAGCGCGGTATTCGGCACGAGGCCGAAGCCGCACGCGAGCCGGTCGCAGTCGACGTCGAACTCACGATCGCCCTGACGAATCCGCACGCGTTCGAGCCGCTTGTCGCCGAACGCCTCGACGACATGCGCATCAGGCCGATAGGCGGCGGTGACGAGCTTCGCGGCCTGCGCAAGCTTCGACGGCCAGCGCCACAGCCCCGCCCCGAACCCGGCCACGTCGCCCCATGCGGCCTGTTCGAGCACGTGCGACACGCGCGCGCCGGCCTGCCGGGCCGTCGCCGCGCTCGCCAGCAGCAGCGGCCCGCTGCCCGCGATCACCGTGCGCTGCCCGCGCACGTCGAGGCCGTACTTGATCAACGCCTGCAAGCCGCCTGCGCCGGTAACGCCCGGCAGCGTCCAGCCCGGAAACGGCAACAGCAA
Organism: Burkholderia sp. AU38729; assembly: GCF_020419725.1. Classification (NCBI taxonomy): domain Bacteria; kingdom Pseudomonadati; phylum Pseudomonadota; class Betaproteobacteria; order Burkholderiales; family Burkholderiaceae; genus Burkholderia; species Burkholderia sp. AU38729. Next base: position 396,472 of record NZ_JAIZQO010000002.1, read on the forward strand.
CTCGCGTGCGCCGCAACAGAGAATCAGCGTGCGGAAGTCGAGCAACAGCCCGCGCTCGTCGTCTTCGAGCAGCAGCGTGCCCGGCTGCGTCTCAGCGACGATGCGCGTCGCCGCGAGATGCGTGACGTTCGGCTGCCGCAACACGGCGAGCCGCTCGGCGGCGGCCGGCGTCGGCGTAGTCGCCGCGCCTTGCCGCCAGATCTGCCCGCCCGCGCGCGGATTGTCGTCGACGATCGCAACCGTCGCACCGCTGCGCGCGGCGGCCCGCGCGGCCGACAGCCCGGCCGGCCCCGCACCGACGATCGCGACGTCGACGCTCAGTCGTTCCTGTTTCATCGCGTGCGCTCCACCTGCATCCCGTCGCGGCACAGCGTCTGGCAAGCCAGCCGGCGACGGCCATCGATCGTCATCCTGCACTCCTGGCAGATGCCCATCCCGCAAAACGGCGCACGCGCCGCACCCGTGCACGACACGCGCGTCGTGTCGTCGCCGCTCGCCGCGACGGCGGCCGCGACGGTCGCGCCGTCGGCCACCGTCAGCGTGCGGCCGTCCAGATGAATGATCATGTCAGCCTCCGCCGGGCCGCCCCAAGGAGGTTGACCGCCCCCGCGGGGGGCGCCGTGCATGGGACCGGAGTAAGCGCTGAAGCGCCAACACCGGTCGACAGCGAACGAAGTGAGCGTGGGGATCGTTTCATGTCAGCGCTCCGGCTACGAGGGACGCGCTCAGAAAGCGTCCCGGCAAATACGGTTCGATATCGATGGGCGGCCGTTCGCCGGCCATCAGCGCTGCGACGAGCCGCGCGCTGCCCGGCGCGGTCGTCACGCCGAGCCCTTCATGCCCGACCGCGAGCCACACGCCCGGCCGCGCCGGATGCTCGCCGAGCAGCGGCAGCCCGTCGGGGCTCGCGGAACGGAAGCCCGTCCATGCGCGGATCCCGTTCAGGTCGGCCAGGTCCGGCAGATAACCCACCGCGCGGCGCAGCATGCGCGCGAGCACGGGCGGGTCGACTTGCGCGTCCTCGGTGTCGAACTGGCGCGACGAACCGATCAGCAACTGGCCGGTCGGCCGCGGCTGCACGTTGAACGCGACCGACGTGCCGTCGCTCGCATGCGCGCTCGCCGCATAGCCCAGCTCGACGAGCTGGTGCGACACCTGGCCCGGATAGCGGTCGGTGATCAGCAGATGGCCCTTTTTCGGGCGCAGCGGCAACTCGGGCAGCAGCGTGCGCGCGGCCACGCCGTTCGCGACGACCACCCGCTCCGCGCGCAGCGTGTCGCCGCTCGCGAGCGTCACGCTCGGGCCGTCGACCGCGACGGCCCGGTCGCGCCGCAACGTGATGCGCGGCGCGCGCTGCAGCAGCCAGTTTGCGGCGACGGGCGCATAGAGAATCGCGTCGCCGGGAATCTTCAGCGCACCGCCGAGGCCCGCGCGCAGCATCGGCTCCAGTCGCGCGAGCGTCGCCGCGTCGATCAGTTCGCCCGCCACGCCATGCGCGGCCAGCGTCGCCTGCTTCGCGCGCGCCAGATCCATTTCGTGCGCATCGGCGGCGAGCCACAACGTGCCGCAGTTGCGGTACGCGCACCCTTCCGGCATCTCGCCGCTCAGCGCGCGCCACAGTTCGATCGAGTAATGGCTGAGCGCGAGTTCGGCCGCGTTGTCGTCCATCGCGACGAGGTGCCCCATGCCCGCGCCGGTTGCCCCGCCGCTCGCGTCGTCGACGACGAGCACGCGCAGCCCGCGCTGCGCGAGTTCGTGCGCGCACGCCGCGCCGACGATGCCGGCGCCGATCACGACGACATCCGTCTTCGTGTCGCTCACGGCGCAATACCCCAGCCGAATGGATCGTCTTCCTCGATCAGCAGCGTCGCTTCCGCGCTCAAGTGCGCGCTGCCGCGAATCGTCGGCACGATGCCGCCGTCGGCCTGCTCGTAGCTCGCCTGGAACACGCTGCCGATCACGCTCGCCTGCCGCCATACGGCGCCCGGCGCGAGCTTGCCGTCGGCCGCGAGGCACGCAAGCTTCGCGCTCGTGCCGGTGCCGCACGGTGAGCGGTCGTACGCGAGGCCCGGGCACAGCACGAAGCTGCGGCTGTCGTGTTCGGGATCGTCGGCGAACAGTTCGATATGGTCGATCTCGCCGCCGTTCGCGCCGGTGATGCCCGCGCGTTCGAGCCCTTCGCGCACGGCCGACGCATACGCGGTGAGCGCCGCGACGTTGTCGCCGGCAACGCGCTGCCCATGGTCGCTGATCAGGAAGAACCAGTTGCCGCCCCACGCGACGTCGCCCTTCACGGGGCCGTAACCCGGCACGTCGAGCGCGACGCCCTTCGCATGGCGATACGCAGGCACGTTGCGCACGCTGACCGACAGATCGTCGTGCAGCGTCGCCTCGACGGTGCCGACGGGCGTCTCGATCCGGTGCACGCCGGGCGCGATGCGCCCCATATGGTGCAGCGTGCGCACGACGCCGATCGTGCCGTGCCCGCACATCCCGAGATAGCCGCTATTGTTGAAGAAGATCACACCGGCCGCCGCATCGGGCGACACGGGTTCGCACAGCAATGCGCCGACCAGCACGTCGCTGCCGCGCGGTTCGAGAATGCATGCGGTGCGATAGCGGTCGTGCTCGCGCGCGAGCACGTCGCGGCGCTCGGCCATCGTGCCGCTGCCGAGCGCGGGGAAACCGGACACGACGAGCCGAGTGGGTTCGCCGCCCGTGTGCGAATCGATGATCTGGATGCGCTTCATCATGAGCCGTCCGAAGTGGGGAAAGGAGCACAGCTTCCTCCGTCGCGCGTCCGCCCGCTTGTGGCTTTTCGATGAGGACGACGACGAAATCGGCATAGTGCGAAGCGCCCTTCCCGCGCCGTCCGGCCGCTGTGCCGATTTCGTCATTTTGCTCCGCGATACGACTCAAGCGTGATGGGCATTTGCGCGGCGATACTGGTTGCCACACCGACACCTGTCGGCCGACCGATACAAACACGTAGGAGATTGAAGTGAGCCGAAACGCCATTCAGTGGACCGGGGTTTTCCCGGCCGTCAGCACCCAGTTCAAGCCGGACTTTTCCCTCGACATCGATGCCACGCACCGCGTGGTGAAGAACCTGGTGAACGACGGCGTATCGGGCCTCGTGGTCTGCGGCACGGTCGGCGAGAACACGTCGCTGTCGACGAGCGAGAAGCTCCAGGTGATCGAAGCCGCACGCGACGCGGCCGGCGGCAAGATTCCGGTGATCGCCGGCATCGCCGAATTCACGACCGAATTCGCGCGCAACACGGTGCGTGAGGCGCAGCGCGTCGGTGTCGACGGCGTGATGGTGATGCCCGCCCTCGTCTACTCGGCGAAGCCGCACGAAACCGCCGCGCACTTCCGCGCGGTCGCAACCAGCACCGACCTGCCGGTGATGGTCTACAACAACCCGCCGATCTACAAGAACGACGTGACGCCCGACGTGCTGATCGCGCTGCAGGATTGCGAGAACATCGTCTGCTTCAAGGATTCGTCGGGCGATACGCGCCGTTTCATCGACCTGCGCAACGCGGTCGGCGATCGCTTCGTGCTGTTCGCGGGCCTCGACGACGTCGTGGTCGAGAGCATCGCCGTCGGCGCCGAAGGCTGGGTGTCGGGCATGTCGAACGCGTTCCCGAAGGAAGGCGAGACGCTGTTCCGCCTCGCGAAGCAGAAGCGTTTCGACGAAGCGCTCGCGCTGTATCGCTGGTTCATGCCGCTGCTGCACCTCGACGCACGCCCCGACCTCGTGCAGTGCATCAAGCTGTGCGAAGAGCTGGTCGGCCGCGGCAGCGCGATCACGCGCCCGCCGCGCCTCGCGCTGCAGGGCGACACGCTCGCGGAAGTGAAGGCCATCGTCGCGAAGGCGCTCGAAACGCGCCCGGCGCTGCCCGACGTCGGTCTCTGATCGACTCCCTCTGCGGCGGCGTGCGGGCTTTCCCCCTGCGCGCCGCCGTCTTCGGTCCGGCATGGCCCGCGGGCCCGTTCATACCGGCGCCCGAGCGCGCCGCGCGTGAACGCCCCGCAGCCCGCCCCGGTCGTTCGAACCGGGCGACGCCGGCCGGCAGGCTGGCGCCGCTGCTCCGTCGGAGCGCGGCGCACCTCGAGCCTGTGCCGATATTCCTCCAGGAGACACGCCCATGCCAGGCCAAGGCAACGCTCACCCGTCTGTCCCGCTTTCCCGTTCCGCGCACCCCGACGCGGGTCACGGCAAGTTCAAGAAACAGCTGTCGCTGACCGATCTCACGTTCATCGGTCTCGGCGCCATTTTCGGTTCGGGGTGGCTGTTCGCCGCGAGTCACGTGTCGACGATCGCGGGCCCGGCCGGCATCTTCTCGTGGCTGCTCGGCGGCTTCGCGGTGCTGCTGCTCGGCATCGTCTACTGCGAACTCGGCGCCGCGCTGCCGCGCGCGGGCGGCGTCGTGCGCTACCCGGTGTTCTCGCACGGCCCGCTGCTCGGCTACCTGATGGGCTTCATCACGCTGATCGCCTTTTCGAGCCTGATCGCGATCGAAGTCGTCGCCGCGCGCCAGTATGCGGCCGCGTGGTTTCCGGGCCTGACCGTCGCAGGATCGAGCGACCCGACCACGCTCGGCTGGCTCGTGCAGGCCGCGCTGCTGGGCTTCTTCTTTTACCTGAACTATTCGAGCGTGAAGACGTTCGCGAAGGCGAACAACATCATCAGCCTCTTCAAGTTCATCGTGCCGCTGGCGGTGATCGCGGTGCTGTTCACGTTCTTCAAGCCCGCGAACCTGACGATCCAGGGCTTCGCGCCGTTCGGCATGCCGGGCATCGAGATGGCCGTGTCCGCGGGCGGCATCATCTTCGCGTACCTCGGGCTCACGCCGATCGTGTCGGTCGCGAGCGAGGTGCGCAATCCGCAGCGCACGATCCCGATCGCGCTGATCCTGTCGATCCTGCTGTCGACGCTGATCTACGTGCTGCTGCAGCTCGCGTTCATCGGCAGCCTCCCCACCGACATGCTCGCCGCCGGCTGGCACGACGTGAGCAAGGCGTTCTCGCTGCCGTACCGCGACATCGCGCTGGCGCTGGGCGTCGGCTGGCTCGCGGTGATGGTCGTCGCCGACGCGATGATCTCGCCGAGCGGCTGCGGCAACATCTACATGAACGCGACGCCGCGCGTGGTCTACGGCTGGGCGAAGACGGGCACGTTCTTCAAGGTGTTCACGCGCGTCGACGAAGCGTCGGGCATTCCGCGCGCGGGCCTGTGGCTCACGTTCGGCCTCGCGATCTTCTGGACGCTGCCGTTCCCGTCGTGGGAAGCGCTGATCAACATCGTGTCGGCCGCGCTGGTGCTGAGCTATGCGGTCGCACCGGTGTCGGTCGCCGCCCTCCGCCGCACCGCGCCCGACCTGCCCCGGCCGTTCCGCGCCAGCGCGTTCGGCATCACCGGCCCCGCGTCGTTCGTGATCGCCGCGCTGATCGTCTACTGGTCGGGCTGGAGCACGGTGTCCTGGCTGCTCGGCCTGCAGATCGTGATGTTCGTGATCTATCTCGCGTGCCGCCGCTGGGTGCCGACCGCGCACCTGAGCCTCGCCGAGCAGGTGCGCTCGTCCGCGTGGCTGATCGCGTTCTATGCCGCGATGATCGTCCTGTCGTATCTCGGCGGCTTCGGCGGCACGGGCCAGCTTGCCCATCCGTACGACACGGTCGTCGTCGCGGCCGTCGCGCTCGTCATCTATTACTGGGGGGCGAACACCGGCGTGCGCTCGGAGAAGCTGCAACTCGACGACGACGAGGACTGACGCATTCGCTCCTTTTCCCATGATCCCTTCGGCCGGGCGCTCCACGCCCGGCTCCTGTTTTTTCCCGAGGAAAACCATGCAACTCACAGGTCAGCTCCTGATCGGCCCGTCCGCCGTCGCCGGACAGAACGGCACCCTCCACGCGATCGCCGCCGCCACCGGCGAACGGCTCGAACCCGCCTTCGGCGGCGCGAGCCTGCACGACCTGGAGACGGCCTGCGCGCTCGCCGACGACGCCTTCGACACCTATCGCGAAACGTCGCTCGAAGCCCGCGCCGCGTTTCTCGACGCGATCGGCCGCCACATCATGGCGCTCGGCGACGACCTGATCGAGCGCTGCGTCATCGAAACGGGCCTGCCGCGCGCGCGCATCGAAGGCGAGCGCGGCCGCACGGTCGGCCAGCTCGCGCTGTTCGCGTCGCTCGTGCGCGACGGCGGCTTTCTCGACGCGCGGATCGATCCGGCGCGCCCCGAGCGCAAGCCGCTGCCGCGCGTCGACCTGCGCCTGCGCAACGTCGCGGTCGGGCCCGTCGCCGTGTTCGGTGCGTCGAACTTCCCGCTCGCGTTCTCGGTCGCCGGCGGCGATACCGCGTCGGCGCTCGCGGCCGGCTGCCCGGTGATCGTCAAGGCGCATTCGGCGCATCCGGGCACCTCGGAACTCGTCGGCCGCGCGATCCAGCAAGCCGCGCGTGAATGCGGGATGCCGGCCGGTGTGTTCTCGCTGCTGTTCGACGCGTCGCGAGAAATCGGCCAGGCGCTCGTCGCCGATCCGCGCATCAAGGCCGTCGGCTTCACCGGCTCGCGCCGCGGCGGCGTCGCGCTGATGCACATCGCGGCCGCGCGCCCCGAGCCGATTCCCGTCTATGCGGAAATGAGCTCGATCAATCCCGTGCTGCTGTTTCCCGCCGCGCTCGACGCGCGCCACGATGCGATCGCGCCGCAGTTCGTCGCGTCGCTCACGCTCGGCGCAGGACAGTTCTGCACGAACCCGGGCCTCGTGCTCGCCGTCGACGGGCCCGCACTGCGCGCGTTCGAGGAAACGGCCGCCGCCGCGGTGCGTGCCGCGCCCGCGCAAACGATGCTGACGCCGCCCATCCACGCCAGCTACGAACAGGGCGTCGCGGCGCTGCGCGATCACGCGGCCGTCGAGCTGCTCGCACAAGGCATCGAAGGCAACCGCCTGCAGGCCAGCGCGGCGCTGCTCGCGACCTCGGCCGACGCTTTCATCGCGCATCCCGAATTGCGCGACGAGGTGTTCGGCCCCGCTTCGCTGATCGTGCGTTGCCCGGACGCCGACACGCTGCATCGCGTGCTGAAGTCGCTCGAAGGCCAGTTGACGATCGCCGCGCATCTCGCCGATGGCGACGCGCCGCTGTTCGCCGCGCTGCGCCCGCTGCTCGAGCGCAAGGCCGGCCGCATTCTCGTCAACGGCTTCGGCACGGGTGTCGAGGTCGGCCATGCGATGGTGCACGGCGGCCCGTTCCCGGCCACGTCCGACACGCGCACGACGTCCGTCGGCGCGCGCGCGATCGAGCGCTTCCTGCGCCCGGTGTCGTATCAGGACCTGCCTGATGCGCTGCTGCCGGACGCGATCCGCAACGGCAATCCGCTGAACGTGCCGCAACGTATCGACGGCGTGCCCGCGCCGCGGGAGGCGTGAGATGACCGCATCCACCGACGAAATCGTCCTGTCGCTCGATGAAGTCCACGCGCTCGCGCTGCGCGTGCTGACGCACAACGGCATGTCCGACGCGCATGCGCGTGCCATCGCCAACGTGATCACGCAGGGCCAGCGCGACGAATGCCATTCGCATGGCGTGTACCGGCTGCTCGTCTGCGTGCGGTCGCTGAAGAAGGGCAAGGTCGATCCGCAAGCCGTGCCGACGCTGCGCCGGCTGTCGTCGTCGATCGTCTCGGTCGACGCACATCGCGGCTTTTCGCTGCTGAGCTTCGAGACCGGCCTGCCGGTGCTCGTCGAGATGGCGAAGCAGCACGGCATCGCCGCGATGACGATCAACCACTGCTACCACTTCTCCGCGCTGTGGCCCGAGGTCGAGGCCGTCGCGGCCGAGGGGCTGGTCGGCATCGCGATGAACCCGAGCCATAGCTGGGTTGCACCGGAAGGCGGCAAGGAGCCGGTGTTCGGCACGAACCCGATCGCGTTCGCATGGCCGCGCCCGGGCGGCGTGCCGTTCGTGTTCGATTTCGCCACGAGCGCGATCGCGCGCGGCGACATCGAGCTGCATGCGAAGCAAGGCAAGGCGATCCCGCCGGAATGGGCGATCGACGCCGACGGCCGGCCGACCACCGATCCGAAAGCCGCGCTGCAGGGCGCGATGCGCACGTTCGGCGGCCACAAGGGTTCGGCGCTCGCGGCGATGGTCGAACTGCTCGGCGGCGCGCTGATCGGCGACATGACGAGCCGCGAGTCGATGGACTTCGACGAAGGCGTCGGCGCGACGCCGTGCCACGGCGAACTCGTGATCGCGTTCGACCCGAAGGTGTTCCTCGGCGACGATCTCGACACGGGGCTCGCGCGCGGCGAACAGATGTTCGAATCGATCGTCGCGCAGGGTGCGCGGCTGCCGTCGCAACGCCGCTTCGACGCCCGCGCGCGCAGCATCGCGAACGGCGTGCGGATTCCGAAGGCGCTGTACGACGAGATCCTGACGCTGCTCGACTGACGCGCGATCGAGCGGCGCGGCTTCGTCGTCGGCAAGACGGGCGATGAAGCCGCTGCCGGGCTCCGCTGGCGATGACCGGCTTCCGGCTTCGCGTGTTCCCGCCATTCCGTCTTCGCGCCGCGCTTTGTTCGGTTCTTTCGGCTTGTGCGCCCGCGCGCTGCCCGCCGCGCCCCACCCGCGCCGGTCGGCCTTGCCCGCCGGCGCCGCGCGCCCGGCGGCTGTGGGATAATCACGGAGTTTGCCCAGGGCGCAGCTCAAGAGGTTGTTCGCACGGGCGCGAGAGAGGCCTTTATTCCCCGTGCCTCCACCCTTTTCCCGCGATATTTCTTCAGCAACGACCATGCCCACCTACCGTTCCAAAACCTCCACCGCTGGCCGCAACATGGCAGGGGCGCGCTCGCTCTGGCGCGCCACCGGCATGAAAGACGACGATTTCTCGAAGCCGATCATCGCGGTCGTCAACTCGTTCACGCAGTTCGTGCCGGGGCACGTGCACCTGAAGGATCTCGGCCAGCTCGTCGCGCGCGAGATCGAGGCGGCCGGCGGCGTCGCGAAGGAATTCAACACGATCGCGGTCGACGACGGCATCGCGATGGGCCACGACGGCATGCTGTATTCGCTGCCGAGCCGCGACATCATCGCCGACTCGGTCGAATACATGGTGAACGCGCACTGCGCGGACGCGATGGTCTGCATCTCGAACTGCGACAAGATCACGCCGGGGATGCTGATGGCCGCGATGCGCCTCAACATCCCGGTGATCTTCGTGTCGGGCGGCCCGATGGAAGCGGGCAAGACGCGCCTCGCGAACCCGGTCACCAAGGCCATCGAGGTGAAGAAGCTCGACCTCGTCGACGCGATGGTGATCGCGGTCGACCCGTCGTATTCCGACGCCGAAGTCGCCGAAGTCGAACGCTCGGCCTGCCCGACCTGCGGTTCGTGCTCGGGCATGTTCACCGCGAACTCGATGAACTGCCTGACCGAAGCGCTCGGCCTGTCGCTGCCCGGCAACGGCACGGTCGTGGCCACGCACGCCGATCGCGAGCAACTGTTCAAGCGCGCCGGCCGTCGCATCGTCGAACTCACCCGCCAGCACTACGAGCAGGACGACGAACGCGTGCTGCCGCGCTCGGTGGGCTTCAAGGCGTTCGAGAACGCGATGACGCTCGACATCGCGATGGGCGGTTCGACCAACACGATCCTGCACCTGCTGGCGATCGCGCAGGAAGCCGGCATCGACTTCACGATGAAGGACATCGACCGCCTGTCGCGCGTCGTGCCGCAGCTGTGCAAGGTCGCGCCGAACACGAACAAGTACCACATCGAGGACGTGCACCGCGCAGGCGGCATCATGGCGATCCTCGGCGAGCTCGACCGCGCCGGCAAGCTGCACACCGACGTGCCGACCGTGCACGCGCCGTCGCTGAAGGACGCCCTCGACCAATGGGACATCGTCCGCACGCAGGACGACGCGGTCCGCACGTTCTACCAGGCCGGCCCGGCCGGCATCCCGACGCAGGTCGCGTTCAGCCAGAACACGCGCTGGCCGAGCCTCGACCTCGATCGCGCCGAAGGCTGCATCCGCTCGTACGAGCATGCGTTCTCGAAGGAAGGCGGCCTCGCCGTGCTGACGGGCAACATCGCGCTCGACGGCTGCGTGGTGAAGACGGCCGGCGTCGACGAGAGCATCCTCGTGTTCGAAGGCACGGCTCACGTGACCGAATCGCAGGATGAGGCAGTCGACAACATCCTGAACGACAAGGTCAAGGCCGGCGACGTGGTGATCGTGCGCTACGAAGGCCCGAAAGGCGGCCCCGGCATGCAGGAAATGCTCTACCCGACCAGCTACATCAAGTCGAAGGGCCTCGGCAAGGCATGCGCGCTGCTGACGGACGGCCGCTTCTCGGGCGGTACGTCGGGCCTGTCGATCGGCCATTGCTCGCCGGAAGCGGCAGCGGGCGGTGCGATCGGCCTCGTGCGCGACGGCGACAAGATCCGCATCGACATCCCGAACCGCACGATCGACGTGCTGGTGTCGGACGAGGAACTGGCGCGCCGCCGCGAAGCGCAGAACGCCAAGGGCTGGAAGCCGGCGCAGCCGCGTCCGCGCAAGGTGTCCGCTGCGCTGAAGGCCTACGCGAAGCTGGTCATGTCCGCCGACAAGGGCGCGGTGCGCGACCTGTCGCTGCTCGACGACTGATTGGGGTAGCAACAGCAAGGCCGGCTGCTTGTAACACGTAGCCGGTCAGGCTGCGGGCCGAAGCCCGCTCGCCCGATCCAGAAGCCGCTCTCCGGAGCGGCTTTTTTTCGTCCTGCGCCGACCGAATGCATCGGCATCGTCAGTGACGGAATTCTTCCGGGCCGCCGCCTCCGCCACCACCGTGGCTTCCGCCGCCGTTCCCGCCACCCTGCGGTCGCCCGCCGCCGTAACCGCCGTAACCGCCGCCACCACCGCCACCACCGCCCGGGTGCACCGGTACCGGCATCGCGCGGCCGTCACCGCCCGGCGCGGGAGGCGGACGCATGACGGCGGCCGGTGGCGGACGCATGACGGCCGGCGGCGGCGCTGCCGGACGCGGATTGCCGGCTGCACCCGGCATCGGCGCAGGCGCGGGTGCAGGCGCAGCCGGCGGCGGCGTGCGAATCGCGCCGTTCCAGCCGCCGCGAGCAGCGGACGGCCGCGTGTCATGCACGGGCGGCGGTCCGCCCGGTGCGGCCTGCGGCAGCCCGCCCGGTTGCGGGCGCCCCTGTCCCGGCGGCACGCGCCCCTGTCCCGGCGGCATGCCGCCCGGGCCGAGCCGCGGTTCCGCGCGGTGTTCCCACCGATCGCGGTCATGGAACCACGGCCGGTGACGGTAGTAGCGATCCCAGTACGCACCGATGGCGAACCCCGTGATCGGCACGCCGATGATCGCACCGTATTCGACCAGCGGCGCGTAACCGCCCTGGTACGGATAGTCGATCAGTTGCGCGTCGATCCAGCCGCGCGCGCCCGGCAGCGCGACGTCGCACCACGTGTAGTCGCTCAGGCAGCCGAACACGTCCAGAGCGGTGCCCGGCGGAATCTGCGCGACGACCGGGTAGTCGGGCGCGGGCCCGGCGAACAGTTCGGCCGGGGAATTCGTGTAGCCGGTGCTTTGTGCCTGTGTCATACCCGGCACGGCCGCCAGGCCGAGCAGAACGACGCACAGGCTTCGGACAATCGTGTTCCTCATGATGCTCTCCCGCGCGGTGCCGCCGCGCGCCGGTCAGTGCCGATGCCCGCCCCAGCCGCCGCCCCAGTGGCCGCCGCCCCACGGACGATGCCCGTACCCGCCGCGTCCACGCCAGCCGCCGCCCCATCCGCCCCAGAAGCCGACCGAGATCGCCGGTGCGCCCCAGCCGTACCAGCCCGGGTAATACGCGGGGGCATAGTACGGATACGGATAGGGATACGGTGGCGGATAGGCCGGCGCGACGTAGACGGGCGCCGGATCGACCACCGGCGGCGCGACCGCCGTCGCAGCCGGGCCCGGCGCAGTGGTGGCCGGCGCAGCCGGCGTGACGGGAATCTCGCGCTGCGTCAGCGTGGCCGGCGCCGGCGCGTAATACGGAGCATAGCCATACGGACTCGTGTAATAACAACCGCCGAGGGTCAGCGTCGTCAATGCGAATACCGCACACCTCGCGGCAGGAATCGGGGTCATGTGTTGCTCCGGCAGAATCCGCGCGTCGCCGCCAGGCGCGCGCCTGACTCTAGCTTACGTCCCCTGCAGATTTCCGCTCGGTATGATCGGTTACTTTTTGTTTCCTGCACCGGACGGCCGCGCGGGCACGCCGCGTGCTGGCCCGTCTGCCACGCTCGCGTTGAAGTTCGCGCAAATGCCCTCAACTTGAACGATGTCAGGCTGGCCGGCGCGGACGGGGTTCGCGAGCAACCGGCTGCCCGAAACCCGCGGACTTCGGCCCGCCCAGACAGGAACGCGGCTCGCGCCGCCATCGACATGACTACGCCACGCCCCACTCCCCGGGCGGACACGCCGCTCGATCCGATCATCCAGTTGCTGGCGCTCGCCGGCGAACAGGGTTATCTGACGCACGCCGACCTCGTCGACGCGCTGCCGCCCGAAAGCGACAGCCCCGAGGCGCTCGACGTCGTGCGCGCCGCGCTCGCCGACATCGGCATCGCCGTGCTCGACGAGCCGCCAGCGCCTGCGCCGTTCGCCGGTTCGGCGCCTGTCGACGTCGATCGCGATGCGCTCGACGAAGGCCGCGCGATGCTTGGCGACCTCGCGCGCGGCACGAGCGCATCGACCGATCCGCTCGCCCTCTACATGCGCCGCATGCAGGCGGTGCCGCTGCTCACGCGCGAAGGCGAAATCGTGCTGGCGCGCGAGATCGAGACGGGCCGCCACCAGATCCTCCACGCGCTCGCCGGCTATCCGGCGGCGGTGGACGCGCTGCTCGCGCGTCATCGCGCCACGGCTTCGACCCGCGCAGCCGGGTCGTCCGACGACGACGCCGGCGACACGCCTGCGCCCGCCAGCTACGACGCGCTGCAGGCGGCCGTCGCGGCCGTGCGCGGCGCATTGCACGCGCATGGCTACCGTTCAGACGAATACCGTGACGCCCGCAACCACGTCGCCGCCCTGCTTGGCTCGATCGCGTGGGTCGCACCGGCCGTCGACGACGCGAGCGGCGTCGTGCGCACGCTCGTGTCCGCGCCGCATCGCGACGCGGCGGGCGAAGCCGCCTGCTTCGACACGGTCGCGCGGCGGGCACTTGCCGCGGCGCTGGCAGACGGCCAGCAGAAAGTGCGCGACGCCACGCGCGCGATGCTCGAGGCGAACCTGCGGCTCGTGCTGTCGATCGCGCGCAAGTACATGAACCGCGGCGTCGACCTGCCCGATCTCGTGCAGGACGGCAGTCTCGGCCTGATGCGTGCGATCGAGAAATTCGAATACCGGCGCGGGTTCAAGTTCTCGACCTATGCGACCTGGTGGATCCGCCAGGCGATCGCGCGCGCGGTTGCGGATCGAGCCCGCACGATCCGCGTGCCCGTGCACGTCGGCGACCAGTACCAGCGGGTGCAGCGGCATGCGCTGCGTTTTCGGCAGCGCACGGGCCGCCGGGCGACGCCGGCCGACCTCGCGGCCGAAACCGGCCTCGACGAGGACAAGCTGCGCGCGGTGCTCGCGCTGCCCGCCGAACCCGTGTCGCTCGACGCGCCGCTGCCCGACGCGGACACCGGTCTCGTCGAGCTGATCGAGGACCAGGCGTCGGCCAGCCCGTTCGAGCAACTGGCCGACACGCGGATGCGCGAATGCGTGAGGTCGCTGCTCCGGTCGGTCACGCCGGCCGAGGCCGACGTGCTGCGCCGGCGGTTCGGGCTCGGGGGCGCCGAGCCCGACACCTACGACGCGATCGCGCAGGACGCGGGCATGTCGCGCGAACGCGTGCGGCAGATCGAGAAGCGGGCGCTCGCCGCGTTGCGCACGGCAGCCGAGGCCGAAAACGCGCAGTCGTTCCTCGACGCGTGACCGCATCACGCGACGCACGGTCGTGCCGCTTTCCGGCACGACCGTGCGCGTCGAACCTGTGCTACGTTTGCCATTGACGTGCGTCAAGTTTTCTTCGTCGCGTATCGCGACAATGATGAAAAGGCGACCGGCGCATCGTTCACCGTGTCCGTTCCGTTTGTGCTTCCCCGGGTCCCTCGCCATGCAGACGACCGTCAGCCAAACGTTCGAGGAAAACCGGCATATCGCGGCCTGCCTGCGCGAGGCGGCGCAGCGGCTGGCTGACCAGGGCGCGAATCCGTACCGGGTCGCCGCGTACCGCGCGTCGGCCGAGACGGTCGACGCACTCGACCTCGACATCCGCACCCTGTTCGAATCCGGTGGCGTCGATGCGCTCGGGATGCTGCCCGAGGTCGGCACGGGCGTCGCCCAGGCGATGGCCGAGCTGCTGGTGACGGGGCGCTGGCGCCAGCTCGACCGGCTGTGCGGCGACGCCGAACGCACCTCCGCGTTCGAAGCGGTGCCGGGCATCGGCCACGCGCTCGCGTTGCGCATTCACGACCTGCTGCACATCGATACGCTCGAGGAACTCGAACGCGCGGCCCGCAACGGCCAGCTCGAAACGATCTCGGGCGTCGGCCCGCGGCGCGCGGCCGGCATCCGCGCCGCGCTCGACGACGTACTGAGCCGCCGGCGGCGCTGGCAGGGCCACGTGCAGGACGCCGGCCCCGGCACGGAGCCGCCCGTCGAACTGCTGCTCTACATCGACCGCCTGTACCGCAACAAGGCCGCCGCCGGCGTGTTGCCGACGCCTGGCTTCGTGCAACGCGTCACCGCGCATCGGCGCCCGAATGCGGACGACTCCGTGCCGCGGCCCGTGATGCACATGACCAAGGGCGGCTGGCATTTCACCGCGCTGTGCCTGCATGCCGCGATGCGCACGCCGGAGGCGTCCCGCCCGACGGACTGGGTCTCGCTGTATTTCTACGACGCCTTGCAGCGCGAAAACCAGCGCACCGTCTTCACCGAAACGTACGGCTCGCTCGTCGGCAAGCGGATCGTGCGCGGGCGCGAGCAGGAATGCCGCGTGTACTACGCGGGCTGAATCAGTCGTCGCCGGTTTCGTCGATGTCGAACGGGACGTCGAGCACCGACGCGGTCTCGCGACATGCATGGGTGAGCGCGCGCGATCGGCGGCCGGAATAGTCTGCCGCGAGATAGAACCAGGTCGAATGCGGCCCGCAATCGTCTTGACTGTTCCGTTTCGGTACGTCGAACCAGAACTTCACCATGTAGCCGCCCTTCCAGCGAACCGGAATCACCTGCGTGAGCTGCATTCTCGTGATTGCACCGTGGCGGAACCGGAAGCTGTCGTCGCCGACGCGGAACCCCGACCACGCGCCGTCGTTCGACACGAACACGGTCAGCATTTCGTCCGGCAGCACGACGGTCGGGGCGTCTTCCTGGGCCAGCTCGGCCGCCGACACCATCGCCGCCCCCGAACCGTCGCGCCCCGTCTCGACATCCACGTACGCTTCGATCGTCCGCTTCGCCTTATCGTAGAAACTCCGCGTGACGTCGGACCGCACGGCGTCGGCGATCAGCACCAGTTGCTTGAATCGTGCACGCTCGCCGTATCGAAACGGCACATCGGGTGCGTCGCCGGGCTCGTCAGCCAGTTCGTCCTCCAGACTATCGGTCTGTACAGGCGGAGCGGTCGTGACAGGCGGTTCAATGCCTCCGCGCCGCCGTGTCACCCAATCGATTCCCAACGCCAGCAGCACTTGCGGCGTCACCATCACGACGGCCACCGTCGCGAGCCCGGCGAGCACCCCGTAATGCGGCGCGACCCGCGATGCCGCATACGCGGCAGGAAACACAAGCAAAATCCACACGCTGCAACCCCGTTGTTCCAGTTTGCGATGTCGGGCACCACATGACTCTGCGCATCACCCTGCCATCAGCCAACGCGCCAACCCGCCGATGCATGCTCGCCGCCTACGCGCCTTCCATCTTCGTGCGGCGGGCCGGATGACGATGCGCGGCGATGCGCAGCAGCTTCTGGAACGACGGGCATTCGAGATGGTTCGATGCCGGGCACACGGCCGCATGCCGCAACGCATCGCGCACGGCGCCGAGACGGCGGATCGTGCGGTCGAGTTCGTCGGCCTTGCCGTCGAGCTTCGCGCGATCGATCGCAGGCAGGCCGTCCGTGCCGACCATCGCGAGGATGTCGTCGAGCGAAAAGCCGGCCTCGCGGCCCAGTGCGACCAGCGCCAGGCGCTCCAGCACCGACTCGTCGTATTGCCGCCGCAGCCCGTGGCGGCCGATCGGCACGATCAGCCCCTTTTCCTCGTAGTAGCGCAGCGTCGACGCGGGCAATCCCGAGCGTCGCGCCACCTCTGCAATGTCGAGCCGGCTCATGCTTGACCTCAAGTGAACTTGAAGTTGCAAGATAGTCGCTCGACTCGATGAAGACAAGCCCGGACTGCCATGAAACCGCTGAAACGATGCCGTATTCCGCTGCACCGCGCAGCCTGTTCCCTGCTTTGCGGAGGGACGCGATGAGCCTGACCGACGTCCTGCCCCACGTCCTGCCCGACCTGCTGCTGATCGGCACGGGCGCCACGCTCGTGATGGATCTGTGGACACTGTTCCGGCGGCGTGCATTCGGCGTGCCGTCGCTCGACTATGCGCTGGTCGGTCGCTGGATCGGTCACATGATGCACGGCCGGTTCCGGCATGCGTCGATTGGCGCCGCGGCGCCCGTGCCGGGCGAACGCGCGCTCGGCTGGATCGCGCATTACGCGATCGGCATCGTGTTTGCGGCGCTGCCTCTCCTGATCGCCGGCCCGGCGTGGATCGACGCGCCGACGCCGCTCCCCGCACTCGTCGCCGGCCTCGCTAGCGTCGTCGCCCCGTTCTTCGTGATGCAGCCGGCGTTCGGTTTCGGCATCGCGGCGTCGCGCACGCCGAACCCGGGCGTCGCGCGGCGGCGCAGTCTCATCACGCATCTGTCGTACGGGGTGGGGCTTTATCTGGCGGCGCTCACGCTCGCGGCGCTGGCCCGTTGAGCACATGGACGCCCCAAGGCCGTAACAGCCAGCGTCGGCTCAACCGAGCCGACATCGAGACCCACGCAAGCGCTTCGTCGAGCACGGCGGGCGCATCGTCCCGTGCCAGCCCGACGAAGGCCACGCCAGGCATCGGCGCCCGCGCAACGGCGATGACAACGCCGCATGTCGGCATGGGGGCATACGCGGCGTGCTCGCGCGCTGCCACCCGGTGTTTTCAAGTCATTCATCCGGCCCGCCCGACCGGCGGGCCACGTCATTCCCCGCCGCAGTCGATCAGGTTGTGGCGCACGCGCCCGAGCAGCCGCACCAGCGTATCGCGCTCGTCGGGCGTGAAGCCGCGCAGCCCGTCGTCGGCGACGGTGTCACCCACCTCGAGCATCTGCGGAAAGATCTCGCGCGACTTGTCGGTCAGCCGGATCACGAATGCGCGGCGGTCGTCGTCGTTCGCGATGCGCTCGATCCAGCCATAGCTTTCCATCCGGTCGAGCAACCGCGTGAGCGAGATCGGCGCGATCTCGAGCCATTCGGCGAGGCGCGCCTGATTCATCTCGCCCTTCCACGTCAGGTACGCGAGCACGCGGCTTTGCGCCCGTGTCAGCCCGATGCGCTTCGCGCGCCGGTCGAACAGGCGTCCGTTCAGGCGCGCGACGTCGGCGATCAGATAGCCGATCCGGTTCTCGTAAGTCTTGTCCATGCGGCGATTATAGGGGTCAAGCCGGCCATGCCTCGGCGATAAGCGGGTATATAATAAGCGTGCTTATAATTCCAGCCATACCGGATCGCCGCCCACGGCGACCGCCCCGTGGAGACACCCGCTTGAACCCCGCCGCCGACGCCCCCGCCTCGCCCGCCCTGAACCGGCCGATGCTGACCTTGTCGATCATGCTCGCCACGCTGATCCAGACCCTCGACAGCACGATCGCGAACGTCGCGCTGCCGCACATGCAGGGCACGCTGTCCGCGTCGCAGGACGAGATCACGTGGGTGCTGACCTCGTATATCGTCGCCGCGGCGATCGCGACGCCGCTCACCGGCTGGCTGTCCGACCGGCTCAGCGTGAAACGGCTGCTGATCGTGTCGATCGCGGGCTTCACGGTTGCGTCGGCGCTGTGCGGGCTGTCCGAGACGCTCGTGCAGATCGTCGGCGCGCGCCTGCTGCAGGGCGTGTTCGGCGCCGCGCTGGTGCCGTTGTCGCAGTCGATCCTGCTCGACATCAACCCGCGCGAGAAACAAGGCCAGGCGATGGCGATCTGGGGGATGGGCGTGATGGTCGGCCCGATCCTCGGCCCGACGCTCGGCGGCTGGCTCACCGACAGCTACAACTGGCGCTGGGTGTTCTTCATCAACGTGCCGATCGGCGCGTTCGCGCTCGCCGGCGTGATGACCTTCCTGCCCGCGCGCGCGCCGCGCCCGCACGTGAAGTTCGACGCGTTCGGCTTCGCGACGCTGGCGCTCGCGATCGGCGCGTTCCAGGCGATGCTCGACCGCGGCGAACAGCTCGACTGGTTCGGCTCGTATGAGATCCGCATCGAGGCGATCGTCGCGGCGCTCAGCTTCGCGTTCTTCCTCGTGCATACGGCGACCGTCGGCAAGGCGTCGTTCTTCAAGTCGGAACTGCTGCGCGACCCGAACTTCGCCACCGGCACGCTGTTCATCTTCGTGGTCGGCGCGGTGCTGTACGCGACCCGCGCGCTGCTGCCGCCGATGCTGCAGAACCTGATGGGCTACCCGGTCGCGACCACGGGCCTCGTCACCGCGCCAAGCGGCGCCGGCACGATGATCGCGATGCTGTTCGTCGGCAGGCTGCTGAAATACGTGGATGCGCGGATGCTGCTGCTCGCGGGGCTATCGATTTCCGCGCTCGCGCTCTGGCAGATGATGCAGTACACGGTCGTGCTGTCCGAAGCGGACATCGTGTGGCCCGGCGTGGTGCAGGGCTTCGGGCTGGGGCTCGTGTTCGTGCCGCTGAGCGCGCTGTCGTTCTCGACGCTGCCGCCCGAGCTGCGTGCGGACGGCACGGCCACCTACAGCCTGATGCGCAACATCGGCAGCAGTATCGGCATCTCGATCGTGCAGACGCTGATGACGCGCAACACGCAGGTCGCGCATGCCGACCTCGCGACCCACATCACGCCGTTCAACCCGGCCGTGCAGGCGATGGCCGGCAGCCGCGTCGACATCGCGCTGCTCGACCGCACGATCAACCAGCAGGCGTCGATGATCGCGTACCTGAACGACTTCAAGCTGATGTTCGTCGCGACGCTGCTGATGATTCCGCTGTTGCTGCTGATCCGCCCGCCGCAGAAAGCGGCAAGCGTAGAGATCGCGCACGCGGCGATGGATTGACGGGCGCACGCGCGGCGCGCGCCCGCCTCGCTTCGCGTCAGGCCTTCATCGTGCCCGTGCGCACGTAGCGCTCGTGCCACGACAGCGCCTCGGCGAGCAGGTGCGGCGTGTGCTTGCCGAAGCTGTCGCGCGACGCACGCTCGAAGTAATCCTCGAGCATCGGCCGGTAGTCGGGATGCGCGCAGGTCGCGATGACCTTGCGTGCGCGCTGCTTCGGCGACAGGCCGCGCAAATCCGCGAGGCCCTGCTCGGTGACGACCACCGCGACGTCGTGCTCGGTGTGGTCGACGTGGCTCGCCATCGGCACGATCCGCGAGATCGCACCGCCCTTCGCGGTACTCGCCGACATGAAGCACGACAGGTAGCCGTTGCGCGCGAAGTCGCCCGAGCCGCCGATGCCGTTCTGGATCTTCGTGCCCATCACGTGCGTCGAGTTCACGTTGCCGTAGATGTCGGCCTCGATCATCCCGTTCATCGCGATGCAGCCGAGCCGGCGCACGAGCTCCGGATGGTTGCTGATCTCCTGCGGGCGCAGCACGATCTTCTCGCGGAACGTCGCGATTTCGTCGGCGAAGCGCTGCACGGCGGCCGGGCTCAGCGACAGCGCGGTGGCCGACGCGAAGCTCAACGTGCCGTCCTGCAGCAGGTCGAGCATGCCGTCCTGGATCACTTCGGTGTACGCGGTCAGGTTCGAGAAGCCGGCCGAGCTGAGCTCCGCGAGCACCGCGTTCGTGATGTTGCCGACACCCGACTGCAGCGGCAGCAGGTTTTCCGGCAGGCGGCCGCGCTTCACTTCGTGACGCAGGAAGTCGATCAGTTGCAGCGCGATCTGCTTCGACGTCGCGTCCGGCGCGGAGAACGCGTTGCTGCGATCCGGCGCGTCGGTCTCGACGATCGCGACGATCTTGTCGGCCGGGCAGCGCAGGTACGGCTCGCCGATCCGGTCGTCGCTCTTCGTCAGCGGAATCGGCTTGCGGTGCGGCGGCAGCGCGGTGCCGTAATAGACGTCGTGCATCCCGTCGAGGCCGAGCGGCTGGCGCGAGTTGACCTCGAGGATCACGTGCTTCGCGCGTTCGAGCCAGGTCTTGTTGTTGCCGATCGACGCGGACGGAATCAGCAGCCCGTCCTCGCGGATGCCCGCGACTTCGACGATCGCGACATCGAGATCGCCGTACAGCCCGAACCAGGCGTACTGCGCGACGTGGCTCAGGTGGACGTCCTGGTAGTCGACTTCGCCGCCGTTGATCTTGTCGCGCAACGTCGGGTCGGACTGGTACGGCAGGCGCATCGAGATGCCGTTGGTGCGGGCGAGCGCGCCGTCGAGTTCCGGCGCGGTCGACGCGCCCGTCAGCACGTTGATCCGGAAGTCCTCGCCGCGCGTGTGTGCCGCGTCGATGTGGGCGGCAAGCGCGGCCGGGACGGCCTTCGGATAGCCGGAGCCCGTGAAGCCGCTCATGGCGACGGTCATGCCGGGACGGATCAGCGCGGCGGCTTCGTCGGCGGTGCGGACGAGCGAACGCAGGGCGGGAGCGAGGATGCGTGATGAAGACATGGCTGGATTCTGACGCTTGGGGTCTGTCGTTGACGTCGCGGGGGGTGTCTCCTGAGCGACATGAAGCCCTTGGGGCCGCGAGGGGCGGCCGGCACCACAGGCACGGTCGGAGTATCGCAGAGGCCATCGCCGCGAAATGTCCGCCAAATGAAAAAGATCCTTGCCGGATTTGCCGGGTATCGAACGACCGTTCTGTGACAGGCGGCCCGTTTAAATCGAATGCACACGAAAGGTGCGCGAAAGCATCGGACAGAAAGACGGTTATCGATCGACAACTCACGCGCATCAATCGATGAATTTCCACTGCGCTTTATCGCCTGCGGATCGGGAATGACCGACGCCCGTCCGGCGCGGCCAATTGTCACCCGATGCGGCGCGTTCCGACCTGACGCACGTCAAGTTCGCACGCGCCGCGCGACGCGCTGCGGGAAGCGCGAAACGCACCGCCGCACCGGCCTGTGAGGCCCGTCCGCCCTTGACAGTCGCGCGAGGCGAACCACACTGGAATACGGATGCCGCCGCCCCGTTTGGCCGCCCTTTCGCGCACGCGTTTTTCGGCCGGCCGATCGCGACAAGACGCGGTAACACTCCTTCATGTCAGGACATTGATCGAATAAAAAGCACCAAATTACAATTCCGTATATATTTCGCCGATGGACCAAAGAAAAACCGCCACACGTTCCGAACCGCCCCTGCCACGCACCTGGGATGCGCGGCTGGCGCGCTCGCTTGTCCGACCGCTCGTCGACACGCCCGTCACCCCGAATCACCTCACTACCGTTCGCCTGCTGATCGGCCTCGCCGGCGCCTGGTGCCTCGCGCACGGCGGCTTCGGCTGGAGCAATGCAGGCGCGTTCCTGATCGTGCTGTCGAACTTCGTCGACCACACCGATGGCGAGCTCGCGCGCATCAGCGGGAAATCCAGCAAGATCGGTCATTTTTACGACCTCGCGGCAGACGCGCTCGTCACGGTCGCGCTGTTCGTCAGCATGGGCGTCGGGATCGTCGCCCAGGGCGGCCAGATGGCCGCGTCGCCGGTGCTGCTCGGCGCGGTGGCCGGCGCGGCCGTCGCACTGATCTTCTTCCTGCGCATGCGGATCGAATCGTTCGCCGGCAAGGCCGGCACCAAGCAGGCATTCGCCGGCGGCTTCGAGACCGAAGACGTGCTGTACCTGCTGCCGCTCGTGACGCTGTTCGACGGCGTCGAGCCGTTCCTGCTCGCGGCGTCGATCGGCGCCCCGCTGTTCGCCGCGTGGGTCGTGTTCGATTGGTGGCGCATCGTGCGGCGCGGCAACCTCCCGAAGAACCCGGCCGCCACGCAGAACCCAACCGAAATCCAGGCTTCCAAATGACTCCTAGCACGCGCGACGACTCCGTGCTGAGCCCGGCACGCACCGTGGCCGACCGTGTCGGCCAGCTCGACCTCGACCGCCTGCGCGGCGACTACACGCGCCAGGGCTCGTTCCTTTATCTCGACACCTTCCTGCCGGCCGACGCGCACGCGAAGCTGGCCGACGCCGCCCGCGCGATGCAGGCCGGCCTGAACCGCAATTACCTGCCCGGTCACAAACAAGGCGGCAGCGTGAGCCGTCATACGATCGACGAGCAGGCGCCGTACATCGCCGAACTGTATCGCTCGAAGGCCCTGATCTCGTTCCTCGAGAAAGTCACGGGCGACAAGCTGATGCTGTCGCCGGACGACGATCCGCACGCGTACGCGCTGTATTACTACACGAAGCCCGGCGACCACATCGGCTGGCACTACGACACCTCGTACTACGACGGCCGCCGCTACACGCTGCTGATCGGCGTGATCGACGAATCGTCGTGCCGGCTCGACTACGAGTTGCACACGCGCAATCCGGACGTCGCCGACGAACCAGGCTCCGTGCAGATCGCCGACGGCGGCATCGTGCTGTTCGACGGCGACAAGCTGCGCCACCGCATCACGCCGCTCGGCCAGAACGAGATGCGCGTGTCGCTCACGTTCGAATACGTGACGAACCCCGGCATGCGGCCGTGGAAGCGCTTCATCTCGAACATGAAGGACGCGATCGCGTATTTCGGTTTCCGCCAGGTGTTCAAGCAACTGGCAACGCGACGCACGACCGGGTCATGACACGCGCCGGCCTGATCCTGCTGTCCCTCGGGACCGCACTCTTCGTCGCACTGCTGGCCTGGCAGGGCGTCGGCGCCGTGGCGTCCACGTTCCTCGCGGCCGGCTGGGGGCTCGCGCTCGTCGCGGCGTTCCACGTCGTGCCGCTCGCGATCGACGCGGTCGCAATCTCCGTGATGTTCCGCCCCGGGCAGCCGGGCGCCGAACTCGGCAACGCGCTGCGCGCGCGCTGGGTCGGCGAATCGGTGAACAGCCTGCTGCCCGCCGGGCAGATCGGCGGCCCCGTGCTGATGGTGCGCCACCTCGCGCAGCGCGGCACGCGGATGGCCGACGCGGCGGCAGCCGTCACGGTCAGCACGACGATGCAGGCGCTCGCGCAGATGGCGTTCGCGCTGATCGGCATCGCCGCGTTCAGCCTGTATGCGACGCACGAATCGGTCGCGCATCTGCGCACGCCCGCGCTGATCGCCACCGGCGTGCTCGGCGCCCTCGCCATCGCGTTTTATGCGGCGCAGCGGCGCGGGCTGTTCGGCCGCGGCCTGCGCCTCGCGTCGAAGCTGCTCGGCCCGCGCGACTGGTCGTCGCTGGCCACCCGCGCGGATGCGATCGACGACGCAGTGGGCGCGCTGTACCGCGATCGTGCGAAAGTCGCGAAGACGTTCGCACTGAGTCTCGTCGGCTGGATCGTCGGCACCGCCGAAGTGTGGCTCGCGCTGCACTTCCTCGGGCACCCGGTGAGCTGGCTCGACGCGCTGCTGCTCGAGAGTGTCGGCCAGGCCATTCGTGGCGCGGCCTTCGCGATCCCGGGCTCGCTCGGCGCGCAGGAAGGCGGTTACCTGCTGCTCGCGCCGCTGGTCGGACTGCCGCCCGACGCGGCGCTCGCGCTGTCGCTTGCGAAACGCGCGCGCGAACTCGCGCTCGGCCTGCCCGGCCTGCTCTATCTGCATTTCAGTGAAAGAAACTGGCAGCGACGCCGTGCGCCGCAGCCGCTCGCCGACTGATCGTTCAGATCCGCCGGCTTTTTGGTTGGAGAACCCATGCGAGCCATCATTCTTGCGGCAGGCCTCGGCTTGCGCCTGCAACAACCGCCCGAGGCGCAGTTCCCGAAGTGCCTGCTGCGCTTCGACGACGTGTCGCTGCTCGAGCGCCATCTGCGCGTACTCGATGCCGCGGGCGTCGACGAGATCGTGCTTGGGCTGGGCTTCCAGCACGAGAAGGTCGAGCAGGAATTGAAGCGTCTCGGCCGCCAGGCCGAGATCGTGATCAACGACCGCTACGACCTCGGCAGCGTGCTGACCGTGCATACCATCGCCGATGCGATGACGCGCGGCGGCGACGTGCTGCTGATGGACGCCGACGTACTGTATGACGAGAACATCCTGCACGCGCTGGTGGCCGACTCCGACAAGGCGGTCGACCGCCTGCTGATCGATCGCGACTTCGAAGCCGGCGACGAGCCCGTCAAGCTGTGCCTGAAGAACGGCGTGCCGGTCGAGCTGCGCAAGCAGCTTGCAGTCGACCTCGACTACGACACGATCGGCGAATCGGTCGGCTTCTTCCGCTTCACCGAAGGCACCGCACGCCGCCTCGCGACGATCGTCGCGGGCTACGTCGACAGCGGCCGCGCGAACATGCCGCACGAAGAAGCCGTGCGCGACCTGCTGCTCGAAGGCGGTCACTCGTTCGACGTCGCCGACGTCACCGGCTCGCCGTGGATCGAGATCGACTTCCCGAACGACGTCGCTCGCGCCACGCAAGAAATCCTCCCCCTGATTCAACGCACCACCGCAGGAGTCGCACGATGAACGCACGCGAACCCAACTTCACCGAATCGCGCAGCGCACGCCTGCGCCGCATGCTCGTCAGCAGCGACCTCGAATTCCTGATGGAAGCGCACAACGGCCTGTCCGCAAGGATCGTCCGCGAAGCCGGCTTCAAGGGCATCTGGGCATCGGGCCTCGCGATCTCCGCGCAGTTCGGCGTGCGTGACAACAACGAGGCGAGCTGGACCCAGGTCGTCGACGTGCTCGAATTCATGGCCGACGCGAGCGACCTGCCGATCCTGCTCGACGGCGACACCGGCTACGGCAACTTCAACAACGTGCGCCGCCTCGTGAAGAAGCTCGAGCAGCGCGGCATCGCGGGCGTCTGTATCGAGGACAAGCAGTTCCCGAAGACCAACAGCTTCATCGGCGGCGAGCGCCAGCCGCTCGCGGAAATCGACGAGTTCTGCGGCAAGATCAAGGCCGGCAAGGATTCGCAGACCGATCCCGACTTCTCGATCGTCGCGCGTGTCGAAGCGCTGATCGCGGGCTGGGGCATGGACGAGGCGCTGCGCCGCGCGAACGCGTACGCGGAAGCCGGCGCCGACGCGATCCTGATCCACAGCAAGCTGTCGCGCCCGGACGAGATCCTGCAGTTCGCGCGCGAATGGAGCGGCAAGGCGCCGCTCGTGATCGTGCCGACCAAGTACTACAGCACGCCGACCGACGTGTTCCGCCAGGCCGGCATCAGCACCGTGATCTGGGCGAACCACCTGATCCGCGCGTCGGCCTCCGCGATGCAGGCGACCGCGCGCGAGATCCACGAGAGCGAAACGCTGATCAACGTCGAAGACCGCGTTGCCTCGGTCAACGAGATCTTCCGCCTGCAGGACGCCGACGAATACTCGGCGGCCGAGCGTATCTACCTGTCGTCGTCGTCGCGCGCGTCGAACGCGGCGATCGTGCTCGCCGCGAGCCGCGGCAAGGGCCTCGAAGCCGTGACCGAAGACAAGCCGAAGGTCATGCTGCCGGTCGCCGGCAAGCCGCTGCTGCGCTGGCTCGTCGACGGCTTCAAGACGCACGGCGTGAACGACATCACCGTGGTCGGCGGCTATCGCGCCGACGCGATCGACACGTCGGGCATCAAGCTCGTCGTCAACGAACGCCATGCACAGACGGGCGAACTCGCATCGCTCGCTTGCGCGGCCGACCGCCTGACCGGCGACACCGTGATCTCGTACGGCGACCTGCTGTTCCGCAGCTACATCGTGCGCGACCTCGCGGAGAGCGAGGCCGAGTTCAGCGTGGTGGTCGATTCGTCGCTCACCGAGACCAACCAGAGCGTGCGCGATTTCGCGCTCTGCTCCGCCGCAGACGATCGCGGCCTGTTCGGCCAGAAGACGTACCTGCAACGCGTATCGAGCGACGTCGCCGCAGGCACGCCGCACGGCCGCTGGATCGGCCTGCTGAACGTGCGCGGCGCCGGTGTCGACCGCCTGAAGGCCATGCTCGCGACGCTGCAGGCGCGCCCTGATTTCGACACGCTCGATATCCCGTCGCTGCTCAACGAACTGATCGCCGCCGGCGAGAAGATCGAGGTGCAGTACGTGCACGGCCACTGGCGCGGCGTCAACGATCTCGAGGACTTCCGCCGCGCGGGCGACTTCGCGCACGGCCAGACGCCGCTGTCCGAACCGGGTGCCGGCAACGGGGGCGCGCAATGATCGAAGCGGCCCAGTTCGTCGAGGCCGCGCGCGCGCGCGGTTTCGACTGGTACGCGGGCGTGCCCTGCTCGTACCTGACGCCGTTCATCAATTACGTGCTGCAGGACCCGACGCTGAATTACGTGTCGGCCGCGAACGAAGGCGACGCGGTCGCGCTGATCGCGGGCGCGACGCTCGGCGGCAAGCGCGGGATCGCGATGATGCAGAACTCGGGGCTCGGCAACGCGGTGAGCCCGCTCACGTCGCTCACGTGGACGTTCCGGCTGCCGCAGCTGCTGATCGTCACGTGGCGCGGCCAGCCGGGCGTGGCCGACGAGCCGCAGCACGCGCTGATGGGCCCGATCACGCCCGCGATGCTCGACACGATGGAGATCCCGTGGGAGACGTTCCCGACCGACCCCGATCAGGTCGGCCCGGCACTCGACCGCGCGATCGCGCACATGGACGCGACGGGCCGCCCGTACGCGCTCGTGATGCAGAAAGGCAGCGTCGCGCCGTATGAACTGAAGGCCAACCCGGCGGCGAAGCCGCGCGTGCATGTCGCTGCGCAGTCGTCGTCGCGCGCCGCGTCGACCGATGCGTGGCCGACCCGCCAGGACGCGCTGCAGCGCGTGATCGCGCACACGCCGGTCGAATCGACCGTCGTGCTCGCGTCGACCGGCTTCTGCGGCCGCGAACTCTACGCCATCGACGATCGCCCGAACCAGCTGTACATGGTCGGCTCGATGGGTTGCGTGACGCCGATGGCGCTCGGTCTCGCGCTTGCGCGCCCCGACCTGCGTGTCGTCGCGGTCGACGGCGACGGCGCCGCGCTGATGCGCATGGGCGTGTTCGCGACGCTCGGCACCTACGGCCCGGCCAACCTCACGCACGTGCTGCTCGACAACGGCGCGCACGAATCGACGGGTGGCCAGGCCACCGTGTCGCAACATGTTTCGTTCGCGGGTGTGGCTGCCGCGTGCGGGTATGCGTCGGCGGTCGAAGGCGACACGCTGGACGTGCTCGATACGGCGCTTGCTTCGTCGGCCGACGGTGCGCAGTTCGTGCGACTGGCAATCCGCACCGGCGTGCCCGACGGCCTGCCCCGCCCGACCGTCACGCCGGTCGAGGTCAAGACCCGTCTGATGCGGCACATCGGCGCCGCGCAGACCGAAGCCCACGTTGAAGGAGCCCATTGATGCTGCTGCTGAACCCCGGCCCGGTCACGCTCACCGAACGCGTGCGCCGCAGCCTGCTGCAACCCGACCTGTGCCATCGCGAAAGCGAATTCTTCGATCTGCAGGATGAGGCGCGTGCGCGGCTTGTTGCTGCGTATGAGCTTGATCCGGCTGAGTGGACGGCCGTGCTGATGACGGGCTCGGGTACCGCTGCCGTTGAAAGCATGATCGCCGCGCTCGTGCCGAAGGACGGCAAGCTGCTCGTGATCGAGAACGGTGTCTATGGTGAGCGGATCACGCAGATCGCGACGCAGTATGGGATCGCGCATGATGTGCTCAAGCACGAGTGGATGCAGGCGCCTGATCTTGCGCAGATTGGTGCGCGACTCGACGCGGGTGGTTACTCGCACGTCGCTGTGATCCATCACGAAACGACGACGGGTCGCCTGAACGATCTCGGCGCGATCGCGGAAGTCTGCCGTTCGCGTGGCGTGAAGATGCTCGTCGACGGCGTCAGCAGCTTTGGGGCGGAAGCGATCGATTTTGCCGGCGGCGATATCGATGCTGTGGCTGCCACCGCGAACAAATGCCTGCATGGTGTGCCGGGCGCAGCGTTCGTAATCGTGCGCCGTAGTGCGCTCGCCAAGGCCGCAAGCCGCACTTATTACCTCGATCTCGGTCGTCTCGCGAAGCTGCAGGATCAGCGCAATACGCCGTTCACGCCTTCCGTGCATGCCTATTACGCGCTCGTCGAGGCGCTGCGCGAGTTTGACGAGGCTGGCGGCTGGCGTGCGCGGCATGCGCATTACAAGGCGCTCGCCGATCAGGCGCAAGCCGGGCTTGCGGCGCGCGGGATGCCGTTGGTGCTGCCGGAAGGTGAATCGTCGGTTGTGCTGCGTGCTTATCGGTTGCCGCAAGGTGTGACGTACGAAACGCTGCACGACGGGTTGAAGGCACGTGGCTTCGTGATTTACGCGGGGCAAGGCGGGCTGTCGAAGGAACTGTTCCGGATTTCGACGATGGGCGCGATTCAGGCGGCTGATGTCGAGCGGTTGCTGGAAGGGTTTACGGCGCTGACGCGGTAAGCGTTGTCCGCACCTCATCTACGAAAGGCCCGGGCAATGCTCCCGGGCCTTTTTCATTGTTCGCGATGCTCCGGCAAAGGCTGAACTTATTGACAACGTTTGGCTGGCAGCGGTGGCTGGCCTGTTGTGGCCCACATCGGCCGCGTGTATTTAACGGAATGGCGGCTGCTTTGGAGGTCTTCGAGACTTCGCGTCATCCCGATCGCATTCAGGCCTGAGGTGCCGCCAGCAGCACGTACCTGCTGGCGCGGCAATGCCCAATATCACCGGTCGATCCAGCGATCAACGTTGCGTTCAAGTCAACTGCGTGGACCGAGACGCGGCGCTTCTTCCAATCTGGACCTACCTCCCGTCCATCAGTCAGTCGTTCGGCCTCTGGTCGATGCCGGACAACACCAAGCGTTTACCCCTACGATACATTTTATTTAATTCTAGATAATCTTTCTAGAAACAGGAGCCCCAAGGAGCAGACGGGCCGCTAACCAGCGGCCAGGCTCCCGACCATAACGCTACGGAATGCTAATCAGTCTTTCCTCGGGTGATGGGCTGCTCTGACGAATACTCACATTCGGAAACGTCGCCAACGTCGCGACTTCGACAGGAGACGCCGCATGCATTTTCAACAGCAACCCAGTTCAACAAGAGGCTAAGCAAATGAAATCTCAACTCAAACCCGGCAACGCCGCGCTGACACTCGCCTGCGTTGCCATGGTCTACGGTCAAGCGGCTCTCGCGGACGTGATCGTGAAGATCGGCAGCGCCGAACCGCTGACCGGCAACATTGCTCACATGGGCCAGGATGCGGCCGATGGCGCCAAGCTCGCCGTCCAGCAGATCAACAAGGCCGGCAATCTGGTCATCGGCGGTCAAAAGGTCATCCTGGAGGTCGAGTCGCTGGATGACCAGGCCGATCCCAGGATCGGTACGAACGTCGCGCAGAAGCTGGTCGACGATGGCGTCGTGGCCGTGATCGGCCACCTGAACTCCGGCGTGTCCATCCCCGCGTCCAAAATCTACCGCGACAACGGCGTCACGCAGATCACGCCGGGCTCCACCAACCCGCAGTACACACTGCAAGGCTACAAGACCGCCTTCCGCGTGATCGGCACCGATGCCCAGCAGGGCCCCGCCCTCGCGAAATACGCCAAAAACCAGAAAGTCAAGACGGTCGCGATCGTCGACGACGCCACGGCCTACGGCCAGGGTCTTGCGGACCAGTTCGAGAAGACCGCCAAGGCCGAAGGCATCCAGGTGCTATCGCGCGATGCGACCAACGACAAGGCCACTGACTTCAAGGCCATCCTGACCAAGATCAAGGCCGAACGCCCCGACGCCATCATGTATGGCGGAGAGGACGCCACCGGCGGCCCCTTCGCCAAACAGGCCATGCAACTGGCCCTGCGCGCCAGGATCCTGGCGGGCGACGGTGTCTGCACGACCGATTTGGCCCGATTGGCCGGCGACGCCGCCGACAATCTGGTCTGTTCCGTCGCGGGCGGCGATCTGTCCGCGATGGCGGGCAGCGCTGCGTTCAGCAAGGAACTGAAGGCCGTGTACGGCCACGATCCAGTGGTCTACTCGCCGGTTGCGTACAGCGCCGTTTACGTGATCGCCGATGCGATGAAACGCGCCAACTCGATCACGCGCGCCGGCATCCTGTCCGCCATGCCCGCGACCAATCTGAACACGCTGATTGGCAATATCCGGTTCGACGAGCACGGCGACCTGAAGGACAGCACCATCTCCCTTTACAAGTACGTGAAAGGCAAGCGAACCCTGCTGGAAGTCGAGAAGATGTGAACGAGGCGGGGCCGACGCGGGGGCCTCCAAGCCCCCACGCCGGCCCCGCAACGGGCGCATCTTTGCCGAGATCGTTGAGTAGCCGCCGTCCGCGGATCAGCGCCCGGCCTTTCCGCTGCGAGTTGCACGACCAAGCTCCGCGATGAGCCGGATTCGTGCCTTTGATGCGTCCAGGCCGTCATAACCTGCCGTGGTCAGGCCGAGGTTGTGGGCGCGCGCATAGGCATATTTGGGTACGGCTGAATTGACCCGGAAACCCTGGGCACAGCGTGTCGATAGCACGACGGGGATATGCCGCGCGGCTTCGCTCAGGAATCTCTCCGACTGCGCCGAGAAACCCCCTGCCCCCTTGCCTGCCACGACGATACCGTCGAGTTCGGAGATCGCCGGCAAGCCCACGAGTGGCCCGAAGGTCTCCATGACGATCGCAACGCGGGCGCCGAGGTCGGATACATCGAGATCCGCGTAACTCTCGTCAACGGTTCCCGAACCGGTGAGCGTCACAATGCCGGCCTCGATGGAGCCGCGGATCGCTGTTTCCGGTCCGAAGGGCTGAATGGCCTGCGGCCATACCTTGACGATCGAAACCGGATCGAAAATCCGTCCCGCGAAGGCCACGAGAGCGCTCGCACCCTTCTGCATGGCCTGTGCCAGAAGCCCGGAATCCGCCAGATTGCGCGGACCGTCGGCATTGGCATTGCCGCCGGGGATCGCCGCACCGGTCAAAACGACGGGCCGATCGCGATCAAAAAGCAGAGCGGCCGCATAGGCGACATCTTCCATTGCGTCGGTGCCGCAGCACATGACGAAAGCTTCGCTCTCGCGATCCTGCCGCATGACGTCACGAGCCCGGCAAAGTGAGGCAAAAGTCAGATCGCAGCTATCGACAGGATCGATATCACGTCCAATCCAGTCTGCTTGACCGCTCGATACGATCAGATCGCGCGCCAGTAGACGCTTGATCGTCCCATCACTCTGATAGCTTTCCGTGATGGTGCCGCCGCAATTCAGGAGTCCGATTTTCATGGAGGGAGCCTTTAGGCAAGCGTATCTGGAATTTCCGCGTACATATCCGCGATGGCTTCGGCATTCTTGATACCCGTGCCCGTCAGCAGGACCACCGTTTCCTCTCGCGCCTCAATCGCCCCCAGTTGCGTGAGCCGATCAAATCCTGCAACCGCGGTCGCCGAAGTCAGCTCCGGCAGAAGGCCCAGTCGTGCAATCCGCCTGAGCGCGTCGACGATTGCCTCTTCCTCCACGGCCACCGTCGTACCGCCCGTCTCTCTGACAGCGTTGATCACTTGCGCCAGCCGTAGAGGATGGGCGATGGCCGTCCCCTCGGAAACCGTCTTTCGGACCTCGCGTGGAATGGGCGTCGTGACGCCCGCCTGAAAGCTGGCATCGATAGGAGAACAGTTCAATGGCTGGCATACGAAGAGCTTGGGCATTTTGTGAATCTGGCCCGCGCGCATCAGTTCCGAGAACGCCAAATAACAGCCGAGCACATTGCTGCCCGCGCCTGCAGGCATGACGATGTTGTCCGGCGCCTGGAAGTTGAGGTCCTCCCAGATCTCGTAGCCGACCGACTTGGTCCCTTCGAGGAAAAATGGCTGCCAATTGTGGCTGGCGTAGAAGATGCTCGCGGACTGCAGGACGGCCTCGTCCTCACACGCCTGTCGAGGCCCGTCGACCAGTTGTACCTCCGCCCCGTAGGCTCGCATCTGGGCAATCTTCGCGGGCGACGCGTATGCGGGCGCCAGAATCTTCACGCGCACGGCGCCTGCAGCGCCATACGCCGCCACCGACGCGCCGCCGTTTCCCGAACTGTCCTCCAGAACGGACGCGATGCCTTGCTGCCGCAACATCGAGAGCATCACCGTCGTACCGCGATCCTTGAAGCTGCTTGTGGGGCTGAACCACTCCAGCTTGAAATGCGGCCGGTGGTCGCCCCACGTCTTCTGGATCAACGGGGTGCACCCTTCCCCCATGGAGATGGGGGAGACGATCTCGACTGGAAGCGACGCGCGATAGCGCCATTGTGAGCGAATGTGTCGATCGATGTCGTCCCGGGAAATGCCAGCCTGCGGCGAGATCAGGAGCGGCCTGCGGTCGTCCGAACACCACCGAGGCGTGTCGAGAGGATAAGTAGTGCCGCTGAGCGGCTCGACATAGTGCGGTTTCAAGTTTTCCGACTCCGCTTTGGCACATACCGGATCGCTGCAAGAGCAAGACGTTGACGGCTGGGACGTTGGGGGTGAAACACGCGGCCCGCGCGCTGCCCATGCAGTTCGAAGGCCACGCGCACCGCCGCGATCACGGCGTCCGGCACGAGCAATTGAGCGACGACATGCTGGTCGACGAGAAGTCGCGTGGCGTCATTTGACATCGCTGTACACCGTTGCGCGCGAGACGCCCAGGTAGACGGCAATGGTGTCCATCGCCCGACGGACCTCGAGCAGGCCGGCCGCCTTGAGCTCCTTCAGGAGCGAGCGGCGGTCCTCCGGCTTGAGCGAGCGCGGTGTCGACGCCATGCGTGCGGCGAACTCGTCGATACGGGCGCGAATGAGATCCGCGCCAGCGGGGTCCAGCGATTCCCTGGCAGGCGTGGTGCCCTCGACCGCCATGAAGCTGCTCAGCATGTTCTGAAATCCCCGGAACAACGTGAGGTCGATATTCAGGCACAACGCGGCGATGTAGTCGCCTTTGGAGTCCTTGATACCGATGGAAGTGCTCTTCACCTGACGTCCGTCCGAGAACTGATTCGGATAGTTGGCGATGATCTGCTCGTAGGCGGCGTCCATGATCCGTGCAAGCCCCAATTCAGTGGCAGGCTGACCGACTTCTCGACCTGACAGGTTGTTGTGGATCGCGAGCACCGCGTGCTCCGCGTCGAGGAGATCATGGACCACGACCTCGGTAAACGGGGCGAAGGTCTTGGCCAGCCCTTCGGCGACCTGTTTGAGCTGCCCCAGCAGTAGCTGCTGTTCGGGAGTCTTCTTCGGCATGTCGGGTCCAGTGATTTTCCTTGGCATGCCGGGCAGTTTGGTCACACCAAGACGATTTGTCAAATTCAAAACAATTCGTCTAGATTAAAATCCTGAACATGGTCGGAAGCAACGGCCGGTTCGTGGTTCTTGTCTTGATTACTGGCCCGATTCGTCTGCTGACCATACGGCCAGTTCATAGCCATCGGGATCAAGGAACTGGAAGCGCCGACCGCCAGGGAACGAGAAAATCTGACGGGTGATGGTGGCTCCCGCCGCCTCGATCCTTCGACGGGTTTCAACCAGATCGTCAGCGTAGAGGATGACTAACGGGCCGCCGGGCCGGACGGGCTCGCCGGTCGTCAACCCGCCCGTGAGCCGGCCGTCGCGAAACTCGGTATAGGTGGGACCATAATCCGTGAAGGTCCAGCCGAACACGCTGCCATAGAAGGCCTTGCTTCGTGCAATGCTGTTAACATTGAATTCGATGTTGTCAATCTGCCGGTCTTTCCCTCGAATGCTCATCCGTGCCACTTTCCTTGGTGTTTGTCGAGAATCGATTATAGGCACCGTGGCCACGCCCATGACGACGCGGGGTAGTTCGGAAGACGTTCGTTTCCGCCCGTTGAGCGATTTCCACGTCAATCCGTAAAAAACCTCCCTCATGACCCCGAGAATCGCTCGTTTTGTTCCGCTGCTGGCGCTCGCCGCGGCACCGTTCGCTCATGCTGGCGATAGCCAGTCCTGCAACGACGAAACCATCACGGCCATCGCCCGCTGGGCCGGCATCGCAAGCGCACGCATCGCAACGCGCGACACGAACCGGCTCGTCGTCGTGTCGGCGTGCAAGGTCATGCCGAATGCACCCGAAACGACGATCGCGGCCGTTGCGTTCGATTCGCTTCCCAAAAGCAAGAACCCGGACGAAAGCAGCAAGCTGCAGGTCGTCGCCCTCGTCGAAGGTGGCAAGGTCGTGGCGGCCGAGCGTTCGGTGATCCAGGAGGACGCGGCGATACAGATCGGCGAGAACAGTTATCGCATCGATACGGCGCCGTACCGACTGTCGCCGGATGTACGGGCATTCGGCGTCGTGTTCAGCAGCACCGCGCACGGACCGAGCTGCCCGGATGCCTACATGGAGAACGAACTGACACTGTGGATTCGCGAAGGCGCTCGCATCCGCCCCGTGTTTGGTACCAATCTCAATGGCTGGGTCGCCACCACAGGCACCGCGTGCGGCCCCGATACCAGCGACCTGCGCAGCGAGTCCGCCCGCATGACGATTGCGGTCGAGAAGACGTCGCACAACGGCTTTGCGGACCTGTCGATTACGGCACACGTCATGAACGCGGAAAGCAACGACGACAAACAACCGGACGCGGGAAAACGCACCGTGCGCACGATCGTCAAATACGACGGCAAATCATACGGGAGCGATATGTACCGGGACTTCTGGTATTCGCCTGCCTCGAAGAAGCGATTCAAATGACGGTAAGCGGGGCCGCAGTAACGCCGCCCCGCCCGCCTACTCCGCCACCTTCGCTCCGATCGCCTCGCCCGACGTCGGCATCCGCAGCGCGTCGTCCCGAACGCGTCGCGCCTCGCGCGCCGAATAGCGATCCTTCAACCGCAGGAACGGTTTCTCGACGAGGAAATAGCTGGCAGTCGCGGCCATCAGCGCCCACACGATCCCAAGCGGAAACGCATGCGGAACCTGCAGATCCGGATTCGCGAACGGCTGCTGCCACAGATAAAGACTGAACGAGATCGTGCCGACGAACACGACCGGCCGCGCACGCAACCACCGCGCACACCAGAACTCGCTCCGGAAATTCAACACGACGATCACGATCGCGATCAGCGCGGCTTCGACCGTCACGCCATAGGTCGCATTCCAGAACCCGCCGAGCCGATGTTCGGCGAGCGGCATGCCGATCAGTACGATGACGATGATCGCGGTCACGATGCGCGTCTCGTTGCGCCACGTACGAATCCAGGCCTCAAGCCGCTCGCGATTGAGCGACACATAACAGCCGATCAGGATCGGATCGACGCCGGTGTGCAGCATCATCCCGAGCTGCCCGCGCAGCGCAGGCGCAATGAAATATGTCACGGCGCGCACCAGCGGCACGACCAGGATCAACGCAGCCAGCCAGCGCGTGCCGCCACGCCGCATCCCATACACGAACAGCAGCGGCCAGAACCAGTAGAACTGTTCCTCGAGCGCGAGCGACCAGAAATGGCCGAGATACCACGCGCCGTCCGGATGCAGCGCGTTGTCGCCGGTCAGCCCGAACCACGCCGAGTAATTCCACAGGTGCAGCGCCGCATACAGCCACTGCCGTCGATCGACGTCGAACCAGCCGGTGAAGGCCACGATCGCCACCGCCGCGAGATAGACATAGCACGCCGGCCAGATCCGCAGCGCGCGGCGCACGTAGAACGACGTCAACGCGATGCCACCCGTGCGCGCGAACTCGGCGCGCAGCACGTTGGTGATCAGGAAACCGCTGAGGACGAAGAAGATCAGCACGCCAAGCCGGCCGTCGGCGATCAGCCGCAACGGCGCGTACCAGCCCGTGTAGCCGCCGGGCAGCACGTGCTCGGCGTGTCCGACCACCACCATCGCGACCGCGACGGCGCGCAACCCGGTCAACTGCGTGACGCGATGGTTCATCGGCTGGTTTCCGTTGGCACGGTGGATGGGCAGCACGCCGGCGCCCCCGCTTCGGCACGCCGATATGCCGCCGGGATTTTGTATGAAAAATATCGGAATGAAATTGCTTCAAAAATCCCCAGGCCGGCACCGGCAGGCAAGCACACCACCACGAGCCGACGCCCGGGGCGGCGAATGGGCATAATGACAAGCCTTGTCCGGCGGCGGCCGGGTCGATGCCGACACAACGATTTTTGCGGCGGCGCAATATCGGTAGCCCCCGCCCGCACACCGGCCCGCGCGTCGTCCACTTCCTGCCGCCCCTTACCCGGAGCCTGCCTGTGTACCCACCGATCGAACCCTACGCCCACGGCCACCTCGACACCGGAGACGGCCATCGCATCTACTGGGAACGCTGCGGCAACCCGGCCGGCAAGCCCGCCGTGTTCCTGCACGGCGGCCCCGGCGCCGGCTGCAGCCCCGACCATCGCCGCCTGTTCGATCCGGAGCGCTACAACATCCTGCTGTTCGACCAGCGCGGCTGCGGGCGCTCGACACCGCATGCCAGCCTCGAGAACAACACGACGTGGGATCTGGTCGCCGATATCGAGCGCCTGCGCGAGATGGTCGGCGCGGACAAGTGGCTCGTGTTCGGCGGCTCGTGGGGCAGCGCGTTGTCGATCGCGTACGCGGAAACGCATCCCGAGCGCGTGAGCGCACTGGTCGTGCGCGGCATCTTCACGATGCGTCGCGCGGAATTGCTGTGGTACTACCAGGAAGGCGCGTCGTGGCTGTTCCCCGACCTGTGGGAAGACTTCGTTGCGCCGATTCCGGAAGCCGAGCGCGGCGACCTGATGGCCGCCTACCATCGCCGGCTGACCGGCACCGACGAAGTCGCGAAGCTCGAAGCCGCGCGTGCATGGAGCATCTGGGAAGGCCGCACGATCGCGCTGCTGCCCGACCCCAAACTCGCCGCGCACTTCGCGGACGGTCACTACGCGCTCGCGTTCGCTCGGATCGAGAACCACTACTTCGTGAACCAGGGCTTCGTCGAGGAAGGCCAGTTGCTGCGTGACGCGCATCGCCTCGCGGGCATCCCGGGCGTGATCGTGCAGGGTCGCTATGACGTCGCGACACCCGCGCGCACCGCATGGGAGTTGTCGAA
Organism: Burkholderia sp. AU38729; assembly: GCF_020419725.1. Classification (NCBI taxonomy): domain Bacteria; kingdom Pseudomonadati; phylum Pseudomonadota; class Betaproteobacteria; order Burkholderiales; family Burkholderiaceae; genus Burkholderia; species Burkholderia sp. AU38729. The sequence continues at coordinate 433,859 of NZ_JAIZQO010000002.1, forward strand.
AGCGTGGCCCGATGCGACGTTCGAGATCGTGCCCGGCGCGGGGCATGCGTACAACGAGCCGGGGATTCTGGAAGCGCTGGTCGCGGCGACGGACCGGTTCGCCGCGTAAGCGCAATCAACGTGATGCAACGCGGTGCGTGCGGCCGTGCCTGCCGGCACGCTCACGCACCGCCCTGTCAAAGCGCCGCTTCGACGATCGCCCTGCCGCTGATCGCCCGCTCGACGAGCTGTTCGTCGCCGACCTTACGGATCGCATCGTCGAGCAATCCTTCCGGCGCTTCGGTCGCCACCTTCAGCAAGCCCGACAGGCCGCGCGCGTCGAGCACCACCAGCGTCTCCATCGAATCCGCCCGGCTCACGAGCACGCGGCGCCACGCCGGCCCCGCGCCGAAGCTCGCGCAGAGCGCAATCGTGTCGCTGCCGAGCGTGTAGTCGAAGTTCTTGATCATGATCCGCCGCCGTTGCAAGGGAATGGCGATGCGCGACGGTGCGGCGCCGTGACGTCGACGCACCCGCGCGTGCCGCCGGTGCCCCGGATCGAGTCCGATCCGCTCGCCGGCATGACCATGCTAGGCGCGCAGTATTAACGAAGACTTAAACGGCATTCGCGCGGGCACACGGCATGCGGCACACGTCAGGGCGCGTCGAGCGGCTCCACCGTCACGCCGACCTTCAGCTCCTGATCCGCGCCGCCGCCGCGGATCACGCCGCGCAGCGGCGTCACGTCCGCATAGTCTCGGCCGATCGACAGCATCACGTAGTCGTCGCCCGGCGCACGATCGTTGGTCGGATCGAGCTGCAGCCAGCCGTTGTCCTCGGGCCATGCCGGGTCGTACACCTCGACCCATGCATGCGACGCGTCGGCGCCGATCAGCCTCGGCTGCCCGGGCGGCGGCTGCGTGAGCAGGTAGCCGCTCACGTAACGCGCGGCCAGGCCGAGCGAGCGCAGCGCGCCGATCATCACGTGCGCGAAATCCTGGCACACGCCCTTGCGCAAGCGCAGCGCGTCGAGCGCCGACGTCGTGATGTCGGTGCTGTTCGGCGTATACGCAAAATCGGCATGCACGCGCCGCATCAGCTCCCACGCGGCCTGCACGAGCGGCCGTTGCGGCGTGAAGCTCGCGGCCGCATACGCGGCGAGTTCGGGATCGCACATGACATGCGGCGACGTGAACACGAATTCGCTCGCCGCGTCGTAGGGCTGCCCCGCGCGGAACCGCAAGCGGTCGCGCACCGCTTCCCACGCCATCGCCTGTTTCGCATCGGGTTTCGCGATGGCGGGCGGCGGCTCGCCGCGCGCCCCGCGCGACCACACCGGCGGCGTCACGCGTACCGTGCTGCGGCTGCGCACGAGCAGCGCATCGTGCGGCTGGTTCAACGCAAATGACGCGCGCGCGTTGCCGAATGCGTCGATCTCGGTCCCGACCGATTCCGGCGCGGGGTCGATGTCGAGCGCGAACGACAGCACCTGCTGGCGCGGCGTGACGAGCGGCTGCAGGCGTGCCTGGTGCTGCGCCGATTCGACGCGCGCCGCGTAACGGTATTCGGTGTCGTGCGTGACGCGCAGCAACCGGCCGGGCGCAACGTCGGCCTTTGCGGCCGGCGCCGATGGCGGTGCCGATGCGTTCCGCGCCGTGCCGGAACCGTGCGGCGCTTTCGCCGCGCCCTTCGTCGTCACCATAACGTCCTGCCCGCCTCGCGCACGTGGCTGAAATAGCGCTCGCCGATCCGGTTCGACAGTTCCCATACTGCCTTCACCGTCGTGTCGAGCGCCTCGAGCAGCTTGTCGTGCCGGCCGCCGTCGGCGGTCTCGCACAGCTCGTGCAGCGACCACGCGGGGACGTCGGGAATCGTCTCGGCCAGCTCGGACAGCGCATAACCTTCGCTGCGCTCGACCTTCGTCAGCCGGCCGCGCAGCGCCTGCACGACCCAGCCGAGCGAGCGCGGATTGTCGGTATCGAGCACGACGAGCGACAGCAGCGGCGCGACGTCGAAGCCGCGCTGGAACCGCGAACGGAACGTGATCGTGCTGTCGAACAGCTCCAGCACGAGTTCGAAGCCGTCCTGCCGGTGCACCGCGCCTTCGTCGAAGGCCGCCTTCAGCACGCTGCACAGGAAGTCCAGCCGGTCGATCTGCCGGCCGATCGACAGCAATCGCCAGCCGTCGTCGCGCGTCATGTTGTCGGTCTGCGCGCCCGTGATCGCGCCGAGCAGCAGGCCGAGGCGCTCCAGCAACTGCAGCGCCTCGTTGCCGATCTGCTCCTCGGCTTCCGGCTGGCCGGCGCTGTCCGCGAACAGCTGGGTCGCGTCGTCGATCAGCCGCCACTGATCGCTCGACAGTCGCTCGCGGATCGCGGCGGCCGCGCCCCGCATCCCGAACAGGCACGACGCAATGCCCGACGTGCGATCCGCGCCGCGCGTCAGCGACGTCGCGAGCGTGTGCTGGAACGCACGCGGCGCATCGACGGCGTTCGGCGCGTCGGCCGCGATCAGGCCCGTGTCGCGGCACAGCGTGTCGAGCAGTTCCAGGTGCGCGGGGCTGTCGACGTCGTCTTCGCCGCGCAGCCGTTCGAGCGCGGCACGCGCGAGGCGCATCAGGTTGGTCGCACGCTCGGTGTAACGGCCGAGCCAGAACAGGTTCTCGGCCGCACGGCTCGCGATCGCGCGCGGGCGTTCGACGAGATCGTCGGGGCCGAGGTGCGTCTGGAGCAGCGTCGTCGAATCGACGATGCCTTCGGTCATCACCCACGTATCGACGGTGCTGCCGCCGCGCGGCATCGGCGCGTTGAACAGCGTGTCGCGCGTGCCGACCCGCGACAGCCCGCCGGGCAGGAGCCGCCAGCGCTGCGCGCCGTCGGCGAGTGCAAACACGCGCAGCAGCACCGGCTTCGGCACGATGCGTGCACCGCCGTTGCTGTCGGGTGCGTCGTGGCCCGGCCAGGTCGGCGCCTGCGACAGCGGCAGGTCGGCCTGCACCGTGTAGTGCTCGGGCCGCGCGAGAATCCGCGCGCGCCACTCGGCCAGTTGCGCCTGCGTGAGCCGCGCGCCGATCACCGGCTCGAATGCGCCGCCTTCCTGCACGTCGGGTGGATAGGATGCCTTGACGATGCCGCGCGCGAGCTGCGGCAGCGCGTCGTCGCACGCGGCGGCCTCGCCGCACCACCATGAATGCACGGCCGGCAGCGTCAGCGTTTCGCCGAGCAGCCCTTCCGCCAGGCGCGGCATGAAGCCGAGCATCGCCGGCGATTCGAGGAAGCCCGAACCCGGCGCGTTCGCGAGCAGCACGTTGCCCGCGCGCACCGCCTGCAGCAACCCCGGCACGCCGAGCATCGAATCGGTTCGCAGTTCGAGCGGATCGAGCCATGCATCGTCGACGCGCCGCAGGATGCCGTGCACCGGCTCGAGCCCGCTCAGCGTCTTCAGGAACACGCGGTTGTCGCGCGCGGTCAGGTCGCCGCCTTCGACGAGCGTGAGGCCGAGGTAGCGCGCGAGATACGCGTGCTCGAAATAGGTCGCGCTGTGCGGGCCCGGTGTGAGCAGCACGATCCGCGAATTCTTTCGGGTCGGGCTGAGCGCCTGCATGCTCTGCAGCAGCGCGCGATACGCGGACGCGAGCCGCTGCACGCGCAGCCCGCGAAACCCGCGCGGAAAGAGCCGCGACACGATCAGCCGGTTTTCGAGCAGGTAGCCGAGGCCGGCCGCGCCCTGCGTGTGCTGCGCGACGATCCGCCATTGCCCGTCCGGGCCGCGCGCAAGGTCGAACGCGACGACGTGCAGCCAGGTATCGCCCGGCACGCGCGCGCCGCGCATCGCGCGCAGGTAGCCGGGATGCCCGGTGACGAGCGCGGGCGGCAACATCCCGCGCTCGAGGATCGTCTGCGGCCCGTAGAGGTCGGCCAGCGTCGCATTCAGCAGCCGCACGCGCTGCAGCACGCCGCGCTCGATCGCGACCCAGTCCTCGGGCGTGACGATCAGCGGCAGCAGGTCGAGCGACCACGGGCCGGCCGCGCCGTCGCCCGCGCGCTGCTCGTGCAGTTGATAGAACAGGCCGTTCTCGCGCATGCGCCGGTGCAGTGCGTCGGCGCGGCGATCGAGGTCGGCCACGCCGTCGCTGCCGATCGACGTGAAGAAACTGCGCCACGCGGGCGCAAGCGCGGGCGCGTTCAGGCCGGCCGCGCTACCGCGCAGTTCGTCGTAGCGGCCGGCAGCAGCCGGCGCCGCGAGCGCGGCGGCCAGTTCCGCGGCATCCGGCTGCGCGCCGGTATCGAAAAGCGTGGGCATCGCGTCGAGGGCGGCGAGATGATCGGTGTCAATGGGCGGCACGATGTCGTTCCGTCGTCAGGGCGCGGCCGCGCACGCGCGCCGCCACCCGGGCAGCGGGCTGCGGCGCGCGGCCGCAATCTGCCCGCATCCTAGCATTCCGGCGGGGCCGCCAGCGACCGAAACCGCCGGGTATCGCGAACCGCGCATCGTCATCCGCGTCGTCATCGTCCGGTCACGGCCGCCGCAGGTCGAGCGTGAACGGGAATTCGCGGCTCGGCGCAGCAGCCGCGACATCCATCCGCCCCGGCGTATGCCCCATCTCGACGAAGCGCGCGAGCCGGCGGCTCTCGGCCTCGTACGCATTGACCGGGAACGTCGCGTAGTTGCGCCCGCCCGGATGCGCGACGTGGTAGCGGCAACCGCCGAGCGAGCGCTGCAGCCACGTATCGACGATGTCGAACGTGAGCGGCGCGTGCACGCCGAGGGTCGGATGCAGCGCGGACGGCGGCGACCACGCCTTGTAGCGCACGCCGGCGACGTATTCGCCGACGGTGCCGGTCGGCTGCAGCGGCAGCGCGCGGCCGTTGACCGTCACGACGTGCCGGTTGTCGTTCAGCCCCGTCACGCGCACTTCGAGCCGTTCGACCGACGAATCGACGTAGCGCACCGTGCCGCCGGGTGCGCCCTCCTCGCCCATCACGTGCCACGGCTCCAGCGCGCCGCGCAGCGACAGCTCCATGCCGTTCACCGCGATCTGGCCGAACAGCGGGAAGCGGAATTCGAAGTGCGGCGCAAACCATGCCGGATCGAACGCGAAGCCGGCGTCGCGCAGTTCGGTCAGCACGTCGTCGAAATCCATCTGAAGAAACGCGGGCAACATGAAGCGGTCATGCAGCGCGGTGCCCCAGCGCGTGAGCGGCGTCGTGTACGGCGCAGCCCAGAAACGCGCGACCAGCGCACGCAGCAGCAATTGCTGCACGATGCTCATCCGCGCATGCGGCGGCATCTCGAACGCGCGCAGTTCGAGCAGGCCGAGCCGGCCGGTCGACGAATCCGGCGAATACAGCTTGTCGATGCAGAACTCGCTGCGGTGCGTGTTGCCGGTCACGTCGATCAGCAGGTTGCGCAGCACGCGGTCGACGAGCCACGGCGGCATGTCCTGCCCGAACAGCAGCTTGTTGCGCTGGATCTCCGCGAACGCGATGTCGAGTTCGTAGAGCTGGTCGTTGCGCGCCTCGTCGACGCGCGGCGCCTGGCTCGTCGGCCCGATGAAGAGGCCGGAGAACAGGTACGACAGCGACGGATGGTTGTGCCAGTACGCGATCAGGCTCGCGAGCAGGTCCGGGCGGCGCAGGAACGGGCTGTCGGCCGGCGTCGCGCCGCCGAGCACGAAGTGGTTGCCGCCGCCCGTGCCGACGTGGCGGCCGTCGACCATGAACTTCTCGCTGCACAGCCGCGACTGCCAGGCGGCGTCGTACAGGAATTCGGTGTGATCGACGAGCTCGTCGAAGTTGCTGGCCGGATGGATGTTCACCTCGATCACGCCGGGATCGGGCGTCACCTGCAGCAGCTTCAGCCGCGCGTCGCGCGGCGGCGGATAGCCTTCCAGCACGAGCTTCACGCCCAGCGCGTGCGCGGTCAGCTCGATCGCGCCGAGCAGCTCGAGATAATCCTCGAGCGCGGCAAGCGGCGGCATGAACAGGTACAGGATGCCGTTGCGCACTTCGACGCACAGCGCGGTGCGCGTGATCCACGCGGCCGATTCGAAGCGCTCGGGCTGGCGACCCGGGTCGCGCGCGGCCGGCCGGCCGTTGCCGGCCGTGCCGTCGTCGCGCCACTGCATCACGGTCTGCGCGGATGCCTCGCGATGCACGCCGGACAGGTAGCGCGGCGCATCGGCCGGCCCCGCATAGCGCGCGCGGATCGCGGCGGCATCCGGCAGCGCGTCACGCGGCGCGAACGGGTCGCGCTCGACGAGATACGGATAGTCGGCGCGGCTCGCCCACGGCAGCGAATCGAGCGGCAGCCGATAGCCCATCGGCGAATCGCCGGGCATGAGGTACATCCGCTCGTCGCGGAAGAACCACGGGCCCGTCTGCCAGCGCGGGCCGTCGAGACCCGGCGCGTTTTCCGCACGCTTGACCGGCAGCACGTAGCCGACCACGCTGTCGAGCTGCTGCTCGAACACCTTGCGCAGCCGCGCGCGTTCGAGCTCGTCGTCGAGACGCGAGTCGAACGGGTCGACGTTGACCGGCAGCCGGCGCTCGCGCCACAGGTAGTACCAGACGTCCTCGTAGCCGGGCCGGATGAATTCGCCGGTCAGGTTCAGCCGCGCGGCGAGCGCATCGATGAAGCGCTTCGCGTCGTCGGTCGTATACGCGGACGGCTCGCGTTCGTCGGCGAACAGCGACGGATCGTGCCATACGGGCTGGCCGTCCGCGCGCCAGAAGATCGACAGCGCCCAGCGCGGTAGTTGCTCGCCCGGATACCACTTGCCCTGCCCGAAATGCAGGAAGCCGCCGTCGCCGTATTCCGCGCGCAGCCGCTGCACGAGTTCGGTCGCGTAGCCGCGCTTGGTCGGGCCGAGCGCGTCGGTGTTCCACTCGGCGCCGTCGCGATCGTCGATCGACACGAAGGTCGGCTCGCCGCCCTGCGTGAGCCGCACGTCGCCGGCCGCCAGCGCGCCGTCGACCTGCGTGCCGAGCGCCAGCACGCTGTCCCACTGCGATTCCGTGTACGGCTTCGTCACGCGCGGCGATTCGTACACGCGCGTCACGGTCATCTCGTGCTCGAACGACACCTCGCACTCGTCGATCAGCCCCTCGACCGGCGCGGCGCTGGTCGGCTGCGGCGTGCAGGCCAGCGGAATGTGGCCTTCGCCGGCGAGCAGGCCGGAGGTCGGGTCGAAGCCGATCCAGCCGGCACCCGGCAGGTACACCTCGCACCATGCGTGCAGGTCGGTGAAGTCGACCGACGTGCCGCTCGGGCCGTCGAGCGACTTCACGTCGGGCGTGAGCTGGATCAGGTAGCCCGACACGAACCGCGCGGCGATGCCGAGATGGCGGCACAGCTGCACGAGCAGCCATGCGCTGTCGCGGCACGAGCCCGAGGCCAGTTCGAGCGTCTGCTCGGGCGTCTGCACGCCCGGCTCCATCCGCACGAGATAGCCGATGTCGTGCTGCAGTTGCTGGTTCAGCGCGACGAGGAAGTTCACGGTGCCGGCCGGCGTGCGGTCGACGCCGTCGAGATACGCGCGGAACAGTGGCGACGCGCTCGTCCGCGGATCGCACACGAGATACGGCGCGAGTTCGGTCTTCAGCGCGTCGTCATAGCTGAACGGGTATTGCTCCGCGCTGGCTTCGAGAAAGAAGTCGAACGGGTTGTACACCGACATCTCGGCGACGAGATCGATCGTGATCTCGAAGTGCTCGGTACGCTCCGGAAACACGAGCCGCGCGAGATAGTTCGAGAACGGGTCCTGCTGCCAGTTGATGAAGTGCTGCGCGGGCTCGACCGTCATCGAATACGCGAGGATCGGCGTCCGGCAGTGCGGCGCGGGCCGCAGGCGCACGACCTGCGGGCCGAGGTTGACGAGCCGGTCGTAGCGATAGCGGGTGGTGTGATGCAGCGCGACGTGGATGGACATGGGAGCTCGGTTCGGGTTGGGCCGGCCGCGCGCCGCGTCGCGCTCGATGCGACGCGGCACCCCGGCCTGGCGGATTCGGCGAAAACGTGCGCGAGGTCAGACGAGCTCGGGCGTCTGCACGACGCTGATCTCGACACCGACGGCCGTCGCGCCGAGCCCCGTCACCGGCTGCGCGTCGCGATAGTCGAGGCCGACCGCGATGCGCACGTAGCGCTCGTCCGGGCAGCGATTCATGAACGGATCGAACCCGACCCAGCCGAGCCCTTCCACATACGCCTCGGCCCACGCATGGCCGGACGGCTGCTGCGTCAGCCCGGCCGCCTGCGACTGCGCGCCGTGCGCCGGCTGCGGCATCCCCTGGGACTGGGACTGGGACTGGGACTGGGACTGGGACTGGGACTGGGACTGCGACTGCGCGGCATGCGATGCACCGAGCACCTGCTGCATGCCCTCGCCGCTCTGCAGCGCGAGCGCTTCTTCCTCCTCGACGTCGCCCGCGTTCTGCTTCGCGTCGGCGATGCGCTGCATCGCGCTGTCCGCCAGCACGTAACCCGAGATATAGCGCGCGGGAATCTTCAGCACGCGCGCGGCCGCGATGAACGCATGCGCATGGTCGCGGCTCGTGCCCTCGCCGCTTTGCAGCGCGGTTTCCGCGTCGACCGGGGCGTCGGCGGCCAGGTTCGGCGCATACGCGATGCGGTCGTGCACTTCCGTCATCAGCCAGTGCAGCGCGTCGAGGCTGTGCGGCGCGATCGGCAGCGCTTGCGCGAGCGCACGCACGGTGTCGCCCGCCTTCGTCAGTGCGGTTTCGCGCTCGAAGATCCACGGCGGCGCATAGCCTTCAGGATGACCGAGTATGCCCGCGCGGTCCTGCGTCTCGACGACGCCGGCCGCGACGACGACGATCTCGGCCTTCGCGCCGCGGTCGTGCCGCACGAGGTCGATCCGGTTGCCGAGCCCGTCGGCATAGGACAGCGACGGCTCGACGCCGTCGATCGTGACCTGCCACGCGCGCACCGTCTGCCCGGGGCCCGACTGCGGGCGCAGCCGCAGCCGTTGCAGTGCATGGGTGGCTTGATCGTCGAACTGATAACGCGAGATGTGTCGGATGGCGAGTCGCATGGCAAGTCTCAGTCGAAGTTGTAAGCCTGGGCGATTTCGAGCCCGAGGCTGTTGTTGCGGCCGATGAAGTCGGTCAGGAACTCGTGCAGGCCGCTCTTGAAGATCCGCTCGACCGAGGTGTCGGACAGCATTTGCAGGATCTTCGTGGCCGTGTCGTGACACGGGTGTGTCACACCGTAATCCTTTGCGAGCAGGTTCAGGCTCGACACGACGCGCCCGTAGCAATAACGCAGCGAACGCGGCATGCGGCCGTTCAGGATCAGGTAGTCGGCGATGTTCATCGGCTTGTACTGCACGTCGTACACCCAGCGGTACGAACGGTGCGCGGCGACGCAGCGCAGGATCGTCTCCCACTGGTAGTTGTCGAGGATCGTGCCGACGTGCGACACCGACGGCAGCAGCAGGTGGTATTTCACGTCGATGATCCGCGCGGTGTTGTCGGCGCGCTCGACGAACGCGCCGATCTGCGCGAAATCGAAGATCTCGTTGCGCAGCATCGTGCTGTAGAAGCTGCCGAGGATCAGCGCGGTTTCGCGCTTCACCTGGTCGAGCACGGCCGGCAGTTCGCTCTCCGGCACCGGCTGCGCGAGCGCGCGGCGCAACGCGAGCCACGCGCCGTTCACACTCTCCCAGGCCTCGCGCGTGAGCGCCGTACGCACCATCCGCGCGTTCGAGCGCGCGGCGTCGATGCACGACAGCACGCTGGAAGGGTTGTCGCGGTCGCGCAGCAGGTAGTCGGTCACGGTATCGGCCGCATACGCGTCGTATTTCTGCCGGTAGCCGTCGTCCGTGCCCGAGCTGACGAGCACCGACGACCATTCGGCCGGCGCGTCGGACGTGCGCGTGAGCGCCATCCGCAGCCCGGCATCGACGATGCGCGCGATGTTCTCCGCGCGCTCGATATAGCGGTACATCCAGTAGAGGCCGCTTGCAGTACGTCCCAGAAGCATCTCGTGTCCACTCCGTCTTCGTTCGGTTGGCGCCCCGGTCGCGGGGCGCGCGGTCGCGTCCGGCTCAGTCGGCCAGCACCCAGGTGTCCTTGGTGCCGCCGCCCTGGCTCGAGTTGACGACGAGCGATCCCTCCTTCAGCGCGACGCGCGTCAGCCCGCCCGGCGTGATGCGGATCCGGTCAGACACCAGCACGAACGGCCGCAGGTCGACGTGGCGCGGCGCGAGGCCGGCTTCGGTCAGGATCGGCGTCGTGGACAGCGCGAGCGTCGGCTGCGCGATGTAGTTCGCGGGGCGCGCGCGCAGCTTCGCGGCAAACGCTTCGAGCTCGGCTTTCGACGCGCACGGCCCGACCAGCATCCCGTAGCCGCCCGAGCCGTGCACTTCCTTCACGACCAGTTCGTCGAGATGGTCGAGCACGTATTTCAGGCTGTCGGCTTCGCCGCAGCGCCAAGTCGGCACGTTCTCCAGCAGCGCCTTGCGCCCCGTGTAGAACTCGACGATCTCCGGCATGTACGAGTAGATCGCCTTGTCGTCGGCGATGCCGGTGCCGGGCGCGTTCGCGATCGTGATGTTGCCCGCGCGGTACACGTCCATGATCCCGGCGACGCCGAGCACCGAATCGGGGCGGAACGTGAGCGGATCGAGGAACGCGTCGTCGACGCGGCGGTACAGCACGTCGATCGGCTGGAAGCCTTCGGTCGTGCGCATCGCGACGCGGCCGTCGATCACCTGCAGGTCGCTGCCCTCGACGAGATGCACGCCCATCTGGTCGGCGAGGAACGAATGTTCGTAGTACGCGGAATTGTGGATGCCGGGCGTGAGCACGGCGACGGTCGGGTTGTCGGCATTGCCGCCCGGCGGGCACACGGCCGCGAGCGACTGGCGCAGCATCTGCGGATAGGTCTCGACCGGGCGCACCTTCACCTGCTGGAACAGCTCCGGGAAGAGCTGCATCATCGTCTCGCGGTTTTCCAGCATGTACGACACGCCGGACGGCGTGCGCGCGTTGTCTTCCAGCACGTAGAATTCGTTCTCGCCGGTGCGCACGATGTCCACGCCGATGATGTGCGTGTAAACGTTTCCGGGCGGCCGGAAATCGATCATCTCCGGGATGAACGCTTCGTTGTGCGCGATCAGGTGCTTCGGCACGATGCCCGCGCGCACGATTTCCTGGCGGTGGTAGATGTCGTCGAGGAACGCGTTGAGCGCCATCACGCGCTGCTCGATGCCGAGCGACAGCCGGCTCCATTCGGCGCCCGAGATGATGCGCGGGACGATGTCGAACGGAATCAGCCGCTCGGCGGCCTCCGCGTCGCCGTAGACGGCGAACGTGATGCCCGTCTTGCGGAACACGCCTTCCGCGTCGTAGGCCTTCTGGGCGAGGCTCGCGGGATTCTGCGTGTCGAGCCACTGCTTCAGGCGCGCGTAGGGCGCCCTTACCATGTCGCCGGATTGCAGCATTTCATCGAATGGCTTCATCGATCTTTTCTCCATCGATCGTTTTCCCCGGCATTGCGCATGCCGGACCGGCGTAATGAATGCTTTGCAAGGAACGTGCCTTGCGCGATCCCCTCGATATCCCCCCGTTTTTGCGCCGCGCCGGGCACGCCCGCGCGGCATTGCGCACCATCACGGTGCAGCGTCCGACGCGACGGGCGACGACGGTGCGTCGCCGGCGCGCACGGTTCATGCTGCGCCGCGTCTTTCGAACATAGTTCCCCCGCGTGTCACGAATGTGCAATCTGCACTGCACAAAAAACGGCTCGCCCCGGCATCGGGCCACCGGAACGAAAGAATGGGAAGGCGGGCCGGCACGCGCACGGCGCAACCGGCCCTGGGGAAGTACCGTCTGCGGCCGCACCGGCAGTTCGACGCGATGAACTGTCCGGTTAAGCCGGGTCCGGCACCTCAACGCTATGCAGCCGTAATCCCGCCGACAACGCCCATGCATATTTCGACTGACACCCATCGAAAAAAAACATCGGGTCGAGCGGCGCGAGGCGCGGTACGCTAGAACGTTCGTGCAGCACACGGTGCCGCCGCCTTTCAGGCGCCCGACTATAAAAAGCGAAGATCGAAATGGAAGCAAAGTGGCTGGAAGATTTCCTGAGCCTTGCGGATACCAAGAGCTTTTCCCGGGCCGCGCGTAACCGGCACCTCACGCAATCGGCATTCAGCAGACGAATAGCGGCACTCGAAACCTGGATGGACGCGAAGCTGGTGGACCGGAGCATCAACCCGATCACGCTCACGCCAGCCGGCCAGATGTTCCGCGGGCTCGCCGCGGACATCCTGCGCAGCATGTATGCGGCGCGCAATCTCGTGAACGGCTACGACCAGTTCGCGGCCAGCGACCAGGTCGTGCGTTTCGCGGTGGCCCATACGCTCGTCTTCACGCTGTTTCCCGAATGGCTCAAGCAGCTCAACGGCGAGGTCGGCCACGTCACCGCGCGCGTCAACGCGGTGAACGTGCCGGAAGGCGTGCAGCAGCTCGTCGAAGGCGAATGCGACCTGCTGCTCGGCTACCACCATCCGCAGTTGCCGATCGTGCTCGACCCGAACCACTTCCCGTTCGTCAGCCTCGGCGTCGAACGGATCCTGCCCGTGTCGACACCCGATGCGCGCGGCAAGCCCGTGTTCCAGCTGCCGGGCACCCCCGATGCACCGCTGCCGCTGCTCGCGTATTCGTCGGGTGCGTTTCTCGGCAACATCGTCGAGATGCTGCTGCTGAATGCCACCGAGCCGTACGTGCTGCACCGCTGCTTCGAGACGCATATGTCCGAGGCGTTGAAGGGCATGGTCGTGGCCGGGCACGGGATCGGCTGGCTGCCGGAAAGCTGCGTCGCGAAGGAACTCGCGGAAGGCACGCTCGTATGCGCGGGTTCCGGCGACTGGATCACCGAGCTCGAAATCCGCCTGTACCGGTCGGCCCGCAAGCGCGGGCTCGCGGCCGAGCAACTGTGGACCTACATCATGAACCGGCCGCGCACGGCGGTCGAAGATGCAGCCGGCGCGGCCGAACCCGCGGCCGCACCGGCGATGCGGATCGCCCGGCGCAGCGCGGGCGGCAGCCGCTGATCGTCGCGTTCGCGTCGCTCCCGCGGACGACGCGAACACCAGTCCGGTTGGCGGCAATCCGGTGCGCGCATCCATTCGCGTCGCGCCGCTGCCCGAATTCGCACCCCGCTCGCCGGTAGCAATCAACGATCCCGCTTTAGCCTGAAAAATGACCGCGCCGGACGCGTAATCGATATCAGACGAATCGCAATCGTTTGCATTCCGGCGATGAACTTTTTACGTCCGACATAGCACGCCGGTATTTTCCGTCTGATTATCAGGACAGCAATACCCTGTTACAGAACAAATTAAAAGTTTCGATTTACCTGTAACAATCTAAACTACCCACAACGCCTCCTCCGCATTTCATATCGCGCGACTTGTATCTGGATCGATTTCAATTCCCCTGGAACACAGTCGCAAAAATTCCTTTTATCAGTCGTTATTTTTCGGCACGAATGGCCATACGTCCGACGTGATTCAATGCGTGCTCGATCATCGCTACCGAATAGCAATATTCATATTCGGCAATATCGACTTTCTTCATAGCTAAGAGATTCATACGAATACGTCGCAATCCTATTTAAATAGGATATTTAAAGCCGTTCCATTCAGGCCACACGCGGTTGTTGGTTCAAAGTCCATCGTGTATCAATAGCGTGTCGCAAAAAGAACGCTGGCAAATCTGACTCGGAATAAATGCTCGCCATTGATTCCGGACGGGAGGTTGCAATGTCTTCCTCGTTTCGACAGCATGCTCGCCCTTTCCTGAGCGTCTTCCTCTGCACGCTCAGCATGAATGCGATGGCCCAGACGCTCGCGTCCCAGCCACCCGCGTCCGCACCCGCCCCTGCATCCGCCCCGGGTGCGGATCGCTACGTCATCTCGTATATCTGCGGCGATGCGCGGATCGACGGTACCGCCCCGCTGCCGCCCGACGGCCGGCCGTACAACCTGGGCGTGTCGTTTGCTTCGGCCAAGACAGGGCAGCCGCTCGCCAACGTCCAGGTGCGCCTGCGGCGACATGGCCGCGTCCTCGTCGAATTCAATGCGGCAGGGTCGCGTTGCCTGTTCAGCGTGCCCGATGCGAGCTACCGGGTCGAAGGAACCTATCAGGGCGCGACCCAGTTCGCGATCGTCGAAACCGGTGCGCTGACCACGCAGTTGAAATGGTGACCGCCACCTGAGCGCACCCCAATCACGTCTTACACCAGAACGTATCGAATCGAGGAGACATGAATGACTCGTGCAGAACGACAGGACGGCTCGCCCGCCCACCCGCCGAAACCCTCCTGGGGTCCCGGAAAGAACGCGGCGCTCAGCGTCGCCGCATTCGCCGCGATCTTCGGCATCTTCGCGTACGCCGAACGGGACACGACGGTCGGCCATGCGAGCGTGACGCACGACCTCTCCGGCGCGATCGGCACCGCCGTCGGGAAAACCCGCAACGCGATCATGACCCTTGCCTCGCACGCAACCGCAACGGGACCGTCCGGAACCTCGGCCGAGCCCGGGGCAGCCTCGACACGCACGCCGGCCTCGCCGCCCGCGCCGCCGTCGCAGGTCGCGTCGGCTTCGGCCGCGCCCGAGGTATCCACCGCGCCGCCCGTCTCGCTCGCGGTCGAACCGAAAGCCGCGCGGCAGCCCGCCCCCCAAGCCGTCGCGAAACAGCGGCAGTCGGCGCATGCGCCGCCCGTGACGCTCGCGGCCGGTACGCATGCGGCATCGGCCTACGGTCGCGCCGCCACGCGGCACGGCGCCGCGCACCGTGCGCAACGTGCCGAAGCGCTGGCCGGCGCGAGCAGGCGCCTGGACTTCGCCCCCAAGCCCCGGCCGGATGGCACCGACACCCTGCGCATGCAGACGGCCAGCATCACGCACGCGGAGCTGGAAAGCGCGCGTGCGCTGGCGAAGGCGCGCTCGTGCGCGGTGATCGACGAATGGGACTGTGTGGAACACAACGCGAGCCGGGCGCTCGCGATCGACCCCAAGAACAGCGAATCGCGCGCCTTGCTCGGTCAGGCGATCCGCAACCGGCTGTAAGTCGGGTCCGCATCGCCGGGCACTCGCAGCCCGGCCGCGCGACGTGCGACGACGTGCGTCGTCAGGCGGGCAACCGATGTGATCGTGTCAAAAGGAGGACACCTCGTGGACAACAATCGGAAACAACAATGCACCACCGTCGCTCCGTCCAGCCGACGGCTCCTCCTGCATGCGCCGCTGGTGTTGCTGCTCGTCGCGTCTGGCCCCTGCTTCTCCGCCGACGGCGATCCGGAAGCCGGCCGCGTCAACGAATTCGCCGGGACCCGCGGTGCCCCGGATGCGGTGCCGCGCGGTGCGCAGCCGACGGTCGTATCGATCCAGATTGCCCAGGCCGAGGTCCCCCCGCCCCCACATGCGCCGACGCCGATCGCGCAGGCTTCGGATGCGTCGATGCAGATCGCGCAGGCGTCGAACCCGCAGCAGCAGCCCCTGCCGACCACGGTCGTGGTGGAACCGGAGGCGCCGCCATCGAGCGCCGCGGTGCCGGGTGCGCGTTCGCCGGATACGGCGAATACGCCGGCACCGGTCGCGCAGACATCGACAGCGCCGATGCTGCTTGCGCAGGCCGAGAACGCCCGCCAGCCCGAAGCGCCGACGCCCGCCGCCGCGACGGGGTCCGACACGTCCGCCTCCCCTTCGCCGGCGCCGCTCGCGCCGCCTTCGGACACCCCGCCGAAGATCGAACAAGCGGCACCCGCCACGCCGCCGCTTGCGCCGACGCAAACCGCGCAGGTATCCGGCACGCCGATGCCGAACTCGCCCGCGCCCGTTCCCCAGATGCCTGGCGCGCCGCCGCCGTCGTCCCCGGCGCCGAACGCGCAGACGCCCGGCGCCCAGTTGCCCGGCGAGCCGACCCAGCGATCGCAGGGGCCCGACGTCGAAACGCCGAATGCCCAGGCACCGAATCTGCGTACCGCCGACGTCGAGACCGTGCGCAACGACGTGTTCGGCCTCGCGGCGAGCGGCGGCGCGGTCAAGGCGCTCGATGAAGCGAAGGCCCGCCCCGATGCGTTCTCCGCCGTCGACATCGCGCAACTGGAAGAACTGTCGATTCGCCAGCAGGTGCGCGGCGGCCGCGACAAGTCGCGCTCGATGACGAGCGCCGACCGCTTCGACGGGATCGACACCGCGCTGCGCGCGGCAGACGATCTCGACAAGCGGATGCCGGCCACGCCCGAGTACACGCCGGTCAGGACTGCGCTCGCGGGCGACCGGACGGTCGCCCTTGCGGCGCGCGGCGACATGAAGCAGGCCGTCGCGACGTTCGAGACGATTCCGTCCAACGCGGAAATCTCGATCGACGCGCTGGCGGCCGTGGGCGACGCCTACCTGTACCTGAGCGAACCGGGCAAGGCGAATGCCGTGTACCAGCGCGCGCTGAAGCAGGCGACCGCGTCGCCGACGGATCGCGCGACCCGCGGCTTCCAGTACGGCGAACGCACGCGTCCGATCGAACTGCGCGAAGGGCTGTTCTGGTCGTACATCGACCAGGGACGCGCGGCGGACGCAAAGCAGGCGCTCGACGACATGGGCGCGTCGCTGCCGCCGGCCAAGCAGGTGACCAACGTCGGTCCGGGAGAAAGCGACTATCTGCGCTACTACCGGCTGCGTGCGCAATACCTGATCTTCACGGGTCACCCCGATGAAGGGATCGCCGCACTCGAAGAGCTCGAGAAAGAGGTGCCGTTCAACGCGGAGGTTCGCGCCGCGCACGCCGACGCTGTGTCAGGCCAGGCGCATCCGCGCCAGGCGATCGCGATGTATCGCGCGTCGCTGACCGACCACCCCGACAGCGTCGAGATGCTCGCGGGCCTCGGTCGCGCATCGCTCACGGCAGACGACTACGCGACCGCGAAGTACGTCGACCAGACGCTGGACAACACGTTCCCCGACAGCGGCGCCGTGCGGGGCTTCAAGCGCGACTACAACGCGTACCGCAGCCCGGTCTTCACGACCGACCTGAGCTTCGAGCACGGCAACAGCGCCCTCGCCGACAACAGCTTCACGTCGGACAGCTACCTCTATTCGCAACCGTTCGGCGACAACTGGCGGGTCTTCGCGCACACGTTCTACGGCCATGCGCAAACCGACAGCGGCAGCGTCAGCCGCACGCGCACGGGCATCGGCGGCGACTACCGGCACGGGCCGCTTACCGTGCAGGGCGAAGTCACGCGCTCGCTCGGCGGGGACGGACGCACGGGCGGCCGCGGATCGATCGCGTACGCGCTGAACGACTACTGGACCGTCAGCGGCGGACTCGATTCCAACGACAACTCGCTGCCGTGGAAGGCGTACGCCGCGCACATCTGGGGCCGCTCGGCGAACGTGTCGGTGGTGTATCGCCAGAACGACCGTCGCGAGGTCAAGCTGAGCTACGGCGTGAGCCGCTACAGCGATTCGAACTTCCACCAGGAGATCTCGGCGACCGCCACGCAGCGCGTGTACACGACCGCCACCCAGCAGGTCAACGTCTCGCTGGATCTCGGCACCGACAGCAACACGCGCACGAACGCGCCCTACTTCAGCCCGGGCCGCGACTACGCAGCCGCGGCCACCGTCATGCACCAGCTGACGCTGTGGAAGAAGGGCGACATGGGGCTGCAGCAGCGCGTCTCGGTGTCCGGCGGCATGTACAACGAGCGCGGCTTCGGCACCAGCGCCCTGTGGAGCGCGCGCCTCGAGCACGCATGGACCTTCAAGCACGACATCACGCTGAGCTATGGCGTGGAGGTCAGCAGCCACGCGTACGACGGCCAGCGCGAACGCTCCGAAACCGGCTTCATGTCGGTCAACCTGCCGTTCTAGCAAGGAGATCGAGCCATGCTGCAATCCAGACGGACCTTCATGTGCGGATGCATGGGCGCATTTGCCGCCTGTTCGCTGTTTCCGGGCGTGACCAATGCCAGGATGATCGACCTGCTTCCGCCGTCCGATCCGGCCGACGGCAAGACGTTTCGCGTGATCTGCATGCATGACGTGCGTGACAACCTGATGGCGACGTTCAACTCCGGTACGGCGATGGTCGACGCGTTCGCGGTCGATACCGGCACGCTGACCGCCATCTTCTCGTGGCTGCAGACTAACAACTACCACACCATCACGGTCAAGCAGATCGAGGAGTCGCGGCACGGCGGCAAGCCGCTGCCGCCGCGCTCGGTGCTGCTCACGTTCGACGACGGCTTTCGCAGCCACTACACGAAAGTGCTGCCGCTGCTCGAGCGCTTCAAGTATCCGGCGGTGATGGGCCTCGTCACCGCGTGGATCGACACCCCGCCGGATACGCCGATCCGCATCAGCGACAAGGTTCAGGTGCCGCGCGACTATTTCCTGTCGTGGGACGAGGTGAAGAAGCTCGGCCAGTCGCCGTTCGTCGAGCTCGGTTGCCACACCCACAATCTCCATCACGGCGCGGTCGCGAATCCGCAGGGCAACGAATTGCCGGCGACCACGTCGCATCTCTACCTGCAAGACCAGAAGCGCTACGAAACCGACGCCGAATTCCACGCACGCGTGCACGACGACCTGCAGACTTGTGTGCGGCAGATCCGCGAACGCACGGGCATCGTCGCACGGTCGATGGTGTGGCCATACGGCGCGGAAAACCAGCCGGTGCGCCAGATCTCGACATCGCTCGGGATGGACATCCAGTTCAGTCTCGATGCCGGCCCGAATACGCCGGACGTGCCGCTGGATCGGTTGCGGCGGATCCTGATGATGTACGACGTCGACATCGGCGGGTTCGAGCGCTCGATGCGCGAGCCGGCATCGAACCGCGGCGACGTCGACGTGCCCGAGCGCACCGTGCAGGTCGATCTCGACCAGGTCTACGATCCGGACCCCGCGCGGCAGGAAGCGAATCTCGGCAAGCTGATCGAACGCATCTACCGGATGCAGCCGAAATCGGTGTACCTGCAGGCGTATGCGGACCCGAAAGGCACGGGCGTGGCCGAATCCGTGTATTTCCCGAACCGGCACCTGCCGATGCGCGCCGACCTGTTCTCGCGCGCCGCGTGGCAGCTCAACACGCGCGCCAACGTGCAGGTGTATGCCTGGATGCCGGTGCTCGCGTTCCGGCCGCCGGCCGACAAGCTGCGCGGGCTCGAGGCCGTGAGCGCCTACGGCGGCGCGCCGGCCCGCGAGAACGGCACGCGCACGTTCCGGCTGAGCCCGTTCGACCCGGATGCGCGGCTGATGATCCAGCAGGTCTACGAGGATCTCAGCAAGCACGCCTCGTTCAGCGGCATCCTGTTCAGCGACGACGCGGTGCTCGACGACTACGAGGATGCGGGCCGGCACGCGCTGCGCATCTATTCGCAGTGGGGGCTGCCGGCCGACGTCGGCAAGATCCGCGAGAACCCCGACCTGCTGAAGCGCTGGACCCGCCAGAAGTCGCGCTACCTGATCGACCTGACCAGGCAGCTGGAACAGGTCGTGCTGGCCCACCAGAACGTGGGCGACGTGCTGACCGCGCGCAACATCTTCGCGATGCCGGTGCTCAAGCCCGAATCGGAAGCGTGGTACGCGCAGAACTACGACGATTTCCTCGCGACCTACGACTACGTCGCGCTGATGGCGATGCCGTACATGGAGCAGGCGAAGGATCCCGACGGCTGGCTGGACCAGCTCGTGAAAGCCGTGCACGCGAAGCAGCGCGGCCTGCAGCGCACCGTGTTCGAACTGCAGTCGTACGACTGGCACGCCCAGAAGCCGGTGCCGGCCAGCACGCTGCTCGCGCAGATGCGGCGGCTGCGCAGCGAAGGCGCGGTGAATTTCGGCTACTACCCGGACAACTTCCTGAACGGACAGCCGGAACTCGACGCGATGCGCGACGTGATGTCGCTGAAGTCCCGCCTCGACCCGACCTCGATCAACGCGCTGATGCAACAACATACGCAGGGGACGAAGACGCCATGACCACCCACAGCATCATCCAGCGCCTGCAGGATTTCGTCTTCTACTACCCGTTCTTCATGTCGTACCTGTGGATGATCGGCGGCGTCGTGCACTACTTCCTGCTCGAGGAAGGCCGCGAGCTGTCCACGCGGACGATCGCGTCGAGCGGCATTCCGAAGATCTCGATCGTCGTGCCCTGCTTCAACGAAGCCGCGAACGCGCGCAGCGTGATCAGCCACCTGGACCGGATGCAGTATCCGAACTACGACATCATCGCGGTCAACGACGGCAGCCAGGATCGCACCGGCGAGATCCTCAACGAGCTGGCCGTCGAGATCCCGCGGTTGCTCGTGATCCATCACGCGCGCAACGAAGGCAAGGCGGTCGGGCTCACGACCGCGGCGGCCGTGTCGAACGCGGAATACCTGCTCTGCATCGACGGCGATGCGCTGCTCGCGCACGACGCGATCGGCTGGATGCTCGAGCATTTCCTGACCGATCCGGGCGTCGGCGCCGTGACCGGCAACCCGCGCATCCGCACGCGCACGTCGCTGCTCGGCCGCATGCAGGTCGGCGAATTCTCGTCGATCGTCGGGCTGATCAAGCGCACGCAGCAGGTGTACGGCCGCATCTTCACGGTATCCGGCGTGATCACGATGTTCCGCAAGACCGCGCTCGCCGACGTCGGCTACTGGAGCTCGGACATGCTGACCGAGGACATCGACATCAGCTGGAAGCTGCAGTGCCGCGACTGGCGCGTCGTGTACGAGCCGCACGCGCTGAGCTGGATCCTGATGCCCGAGACGGTGAAGGGCCTGTACCGGCAGCGCTTGCGCTGGTCGAAGGGCGGCATCCAGGTGCTGATGAAGTACGCGGGCACGCTCGCGCGGCCGACGCAGATGATGATGTGGCCGCTGTTCGCCGAGTACCTGATCGGCATCGCATGGGCGTACTCGATGACGTTCATCCTGCTGCTCGCGCTCATCAATGTCGTGTACCCGCTGCCGCAAGACTGGCACGTATCGGTCGTGCCGCACTGGCACGGCATGCTGCTGGTCGCCACCTGCATCCTGCAACTGATCATCGGCAGCATGATCGATCGTCGTTACGACGAAAAACTCCTGATGTATTTCCTGGACACCATCTGGTATCCCGTCGCCTTCTGGCTGATCAGCATGATCACCACCGTCGTCGCCCTGCCAGCCATCGTGCTGCGGGGCCGCGGCAAGCGGGCCGTATGGGTCAGCCCCGACCGAGGCATTCAACATGAAGAACGCACCGATTATTGACCTTTCCCTGCGCACACCGCGCGAACTGATCGCCGAGCGCGGCCGCATCATCGGGTCCGTGCTGACCATCTGGTTCCGGCTCCTGCGGCCGGCGCTGGTGGGCGCCGTGTGGGCATCGATCTGCATCTACACGTACCGCTACCTGCTGCCGTTCAATCCGGCCGAGATGCCGATCGAACAGATGGTGTTCTACGCGACCAGCATCGCGCTCATCGCGGGCACCATCGTCATGTGGCTGATCGCCGGGCGCGTCGTGCATCCGCTGGCCTACCGGCTGCGCGTGTCGAAGATGCTGCGGCGCTCGGCCAGCGCGAAGGTGCGCTCGGTGCCGCCGACCGTGCTGGCAAGCGCCCGCCGGCGCGGCGCGCGGCGCACGACGCGCATTCTCGTCGCGTCGCACGACGCGAACGGCTCGATTTCCGACATCGAATGGGTAGCCCACGCGGGGCCGCAGCCCCGCGAGTAGGTCAGCGGAGACGCGCCGTTGCGCACGGGACGTCATTCGTACGACGCGGCGCTACTCCAGATACCGCGCTGCCGCACTTCGCCGGCAGCCCGGCAACCTTTTGTGGACGAGGTGAATCATGTGCGGAATCGTCGGAGCAAGCGGACTGAACAACCAGGTCCCGCAACTGGTCAATGCGCTGAGCAGGCTCGAGTATCGCGGCTACGATTCGTGCGGCATTGCCGTACAGGACGACGGCCGCCTGCGCAGCGAACGCACGTTGCGGCGCGTGACCGACCTGCAGGCCCGCGTGCTGACGCTGGGTCTCGAAGCGCAGACCTGCATCGCGCATACGCGCTGGGCGACCCACGGCGCACCGTCCGAAATGAACGCGCATCCGATCATGTCCGGCGACACGATCGCGGTCGTGCACAACGGCATCATCGAGAACCACGACACGCTGCGCGTGGAGCTGCGGGAGCGCGGCTATACGTTTCGCGGCCAGACCGACACCGAGGTGATCGCGCACCTGATCCACAGCCTCTATCGCGACGACCTGTTCGACGCCGTCGTGCGCGCCGTCAAGCGGCTGCACGGCGCGTACGCGATCGCGGTGCTGAGCGCGAAGGAGCCGCAGCGCCTCGTCGCCGCGCGCGCCGGCTCGCCGCTCGTGATCGGCATCGGCGCCGAACAGAACTACCTCGCGTCGGACTGCGCGGCGCTCGGCGACCTGACCGACCGCTTCGTCTACCTGGAAGACGGCGACGTCGCGCTGATCACGCCGGACCGGATCGCCGTGGTCGACTCGGGCGGGCACGAGGCCCAGCGCCCGCTGTGCCATGTGAAGGCGCGCGAAGGCGACGCCGCGCTCGGCCCGTACCAGCATTTCATGCAGAAGGAGATCTTCGAGCAGCCGAAGGCGATCGCCAGCACGCTCGACGGCATCGACACGATTTCGCCGGCGTTGTTCGACGCGACCGACGACACGCGCGCGCTGCTGTCGCGAGTGAAGAACGTGCTGCTGCTCGGCTGCGGCACCAGCTACTACGCGGGGCTGACCGCGAAGTACTGGCTGGAGGCCATCGCGGGCGTGCCCGCCCAGGTCGAGATCGCCAGCGAATTCCGCTACCGCGAGACGGTGCCCGATCCGCGCACGCTCGTCGTCGGCATTTCGCAATCGGGCGAGACGGCCGACACGATCGGCGCGATCGAGCAGGCGCGCGACATGGGCCAGGCACTGTCGATGGCGATCTGCAACGTGGCGACCAGCACGATCGCGCGCAACGCGCCGCTGCGGTTCCTGACGCGGGCCGGCATCGAGCTCGGCGTCGCGTCGACCAAGGCGTTCACGACGCAGCTCGTCGCGCTGTTCGTGCTGACGCTGACGCTCGCGCAGCTGCGCGGCCGGCTCGACGCGAAGCAGGTCGCGCTGCACCTGAAGCAGCTGCATGCGCTGCCCGAGCGCATCGGCCACGCACTCGCGCTCGAAACGCAGATCATGGGCTGGGCCACGAAGTTCGCACGCACCGAGAACGCGCTGTTCCTCGGGCGCGGCATTCATTTCCCGATCGCGATGGAAGGCGCGCTGAAGCTCAAGGAGGTGTCGTACATCCACGCGGAAGGCTATGCGGCCGGCGAACTGAAGCACGGCCCGCTCGCGCTCGTCACGAGCGCGATGCCGGTCGTCACGATCGCGCCGGACGACCGCCTGTTCCAGAAGCTGAAATCCAACATGGCCGAGGTACGCGCGCGCGGCGGACGGCTCTACGTGCTGGCCGGCGACCAGCTCGGGATCGACGCCGACCGCGACACGCATCTGATCCGCGTGCGCGAATCGGGCGACGTGCTGTCGCCGATCGTCAACGTGATTCCGCTGCAACTGCTCGCCTATCACGTCGGCTGCGCGCGCGGCGCCGACGTCGACAAGCCGCGCAACCTCGCGAAATCGGTGACCGTCGAATGAAGGGGCGAACGCGCCCGGCACAGGCGGTCGCGCAGCGCGTCGCGGCCGCGCTGTGCGGCGCATGCGGCATCGTCACGGCGATGCCGCCCGCCTTCGCCGCCACACCGGTCGTGCATACGGTCACCGTGCAGGGCGGCCCTTCATCTCGCCCGGCCGTCGATCCGCGTAGCTTCATGCACGGCATCGGCGTGGCCGACGCCGGCAACGGCAAGCGCTGGGTGTTCTTCAGCAGCTCGGGTGTCGTGCCGCGCGGCGCGATGCGCGGCGGCAGCTGGCCGCATGACGTGTACGTCGGCGAATGGCTGCCCGGCAAGCCGAACCTGCTGCACGTCCGCCCGTTCATCAGCCGCCCCGAGGCGCAGGAGCCCGTGTCGATCGCGCAGAACGCGCGCGGCGACATCTTCGTCACGTTCGAGGACGGCTGGAACGCGCCGCAGGAAGTCAGCCAGCGCTACGGCGTCTACCGCCGCGACCTGAAGCCGATCAAGCCCTACCCGAACGACGTCGAATCGGGCGGCCACTCGGGGCATGTCGCCACGGCGGCCGACCGCTTCGTCGTGTTCTATTCGGCCGACTGGATCGACGGCGGCGGCGTCGACAACCTCGGCACCGGCAACGGCGTGTACGTGAAAACCTACGACGCGGCCGGGCGCGTGCTGAACCATGTCGCGGTCGTGCCGCACCGCCGCGAGTGGTGGCCCGTCGTCGCGGGCTCGCCGCATACGGCGCTGCTCGTGTGGCAGAAATACATCGAGGGCAGCACGGACGCGACGCTCGAATACGCGATGTTCGACCCGGTCACGGCGAAGCTGGACAAGCTGGGGACGCTGAACGACGCGATCCAGTACTACGTGTATTCGTCGGCTTACGTGCCGGAGATCGACCGCTTCATCGTCGTCACGACGACGGCGGACGATCGCGGCGTCGCGATGCTGATCGCGCCGGACGGCCGCCGCACGGCGACGCTCGACTGCCTGCCGGCGTCGGTGCGCGAATCCGGTATCGGGGTGTCCGGCTCGCATGCGTACGTACCGATCCGCGACGGGCGGCTGCTGACGCTCGCGCTCGGGCCGTCGGACATTTCAGCGAGCGGCGTGCAGCGGTCGCCGATTCCGTGGGGTTTGACCGGTATCGCCGGCTTCCCGGGGAGCGGCACCGCGATGCATTTCGTGTCGCTGACGCCGTCGGGCACGCGCGAAGCCGATTTCGAACCGGCCCGGGAAACGCCGATGCCGAAGAGCGCAGTGCCTTGTTCGAGTCATTGACAGTGGCTCTGTAGCGCGATCGCCGTCGAGGCGGCGGGCCGGCTGCTCTCACCCCGGGCCGGGCCGTCGCCCCGCCTCTTCCGCCTCTTCCGCCTCTTCCGCCTCTTCCGCCTCTTCCGCTCCTTCCGCTCCTTCCGCTCCTTCCGCTTCTTCCGCTTCTTCGTGCTCAAACCTCGCCCCGCAATGCCGCCTCCCTCTCGCGGGCCGGCCGCCAGCCGCGCTGCCGCCGGCCGGCCCGATCATGACTGGCCGCCCCATCCCCGCGCCGCAGTCGCCAGCGCCGCGCGTACCGGATAGACTGTCGCCCGATTCCTTCCATCGGCCGCGGCCAGCCACTCCGGTCGCCGCCGGAATGCCCTTTCCCGGAGAACGAATGCTGAAGCGCCGGTGGTTTTCGCTTTTGCTGCTGACGGTTTGCCTGATCGGACAACGCGCGTGGGCCCAGTCCGCGCTCGAACTCGAGACCGACGGCACGGCCCGCGCCCTCACCCGGCAGACGCTGCTCGCGCGCCCCGATGCCGCCGACATCCACGTGCCGCGCGACATCGCGTACGGCCGGCCGATGACGTTCCGCGCGGTGCCGTTCGCCGCGCTGCTCGGCGACAGGCTGCCGGCCGACGGTGTGCTCGAAACCCGTGCCGCCGACGGCTTCGCCGCGCAACTGCCGCTGGACCTCGTGCGCCGCCGCCCGCAGGCGGGCGCCATCCCGTGGCTCGCGATCGAGGATCCGGCGCATCCGTGGCCGACGCTGCCCGGCAAACAGGTCAGCGCCGGGCCGTTCTACCTGGTCTGGCTCGGGCCTGACGCGTCGTCGGTGCGCGGCGAGCAGTGGCCGTACCAGATCGTGCGCGTCACGATCGAATCGTCGCCGCTCGCGCGCTGGCCGTCGCTCGCCGTCGATGCCGCGCTGCCTGCAAACGACCCGGCTCGCGCGGGCCAGCACCTGTTCGTCACGCAATGCCTCGCGTGCCACCGCCTCGACGGCGCGGGCAGCAGCCATGCCGGCCCCGACCTGAACACGCCGATGAACCCGGTCGACTACTTCCAGCCCGCCGCGCTGCGCCGCTATATCCGCAACCCGGCGTCGGTGCGCGACTGGCCGGGCCGCAGCATGCCGGCGTTTCCGCCCGACCAGCTGAGCGACCGCGAACTCGACCAGATCGTCGCGTATCTCGCTTATATGGCGCGGCGCAAGGCCGCTCAGTAACGCGCGGCTGAATCGAATGACTCGAGGAACGTTGATGACGTCAGGCGACACGCTGTTCACCATCGCGCCGATCGATGCCGCGCAGACGCGCCCGCTCCGCGCGATGATCCTGCTGAATGGCGATCTGGATGCGAGCGCGCTGGCCGGCGACCTTGCGCCGACGACGCTGCACGTCGGCGTACGTGATTCGTCGGGCATCGTCGCGGTTGCGTCAATCTGCGAGGAGGTGCGCGAAGACGATCCCGCGCGACCGGCGTGGCGGCTTCGCGGGATGGCCGTCCACCCTGCCGTCCGTGGCATGGGCTTCGGGCGTGTGCTGGTGCAGGTCTGCGTACGGCACGCGGAAGCACACGGGGCCGCACTCGTGTGGTGTACGGCACGCGAATCCGCGTACCGGTTCTATGAAAAACTCGGCTTCGCAGCCGATGACGCGACGATCACGATTCCGGAGCGCACCGATCTCGCGTTCCATGTGATGCGGCGGTACATCGATCGGCATTCGCCGGGCGCCTGACGACGCAACCCACGCGTTCGCATCGTCAGGCATTGACCCGCGTAGCCTGGCGCAGATTCTCCCGCCGGACCACTACCGTCACACTCCGGTTCAGCTTTCCTGCGCGCTCCGCAGCACCGCCCGCAACAGCACGTCGGCACCCGCCGCCGCCCACTCGGGCGTAATCGCTTCGGCTTCGTTGTGGCTCAGCCCATCGACGCACGGGACGAAGATCATCCCCGTCGGCGCGACGCGCGCCACATAGCACGCGTCATGCCCCGCGCCGGACACGATATCCATGTGCGACAACCCGAGCGCCTGCGCCGCCTCACGCACCGTATCGATGCAACGCGGCGCGAACGGAATCGGCGCATACGTGAAGATCTGCTCGATCTGCGCACCGAGGCCCGTTTCGTCGGCCACCCGTGCGAGTTCCGCGCGCAGCGTCGCGTCGAGCTCGTCGAGCACCGCGTCATCGGGATGACGGAATTCGATCGTGAAGAAGCAGCCGCCCGGCACGGTATTCCGCGAGTTCGGCCGCGCCTCGATCATCCCGACGGTCGCCCGCGCGTACGGCGCGTAACGGCGGCCGAGCACTTCGACGAACGAGATCATCCGTGCGGCGCCTACCAGCGCATCGCGGCGGAATTCCATCGGCGTCGTGCCCGCATGCGCGTCGACACCGGTGAGCGTCACCTCGTACCAGCGCTGCCCCTGCCCGGCCGTCACGACGCCGATCGTCTTGCCGGCCCGTTCGAGAATCGCGCCCTGTTCGATATGCAGCTCGTACGCCGCATGCACCGGATAGCCGCCGACGGGCTCGGCGCCCGCGTAGCCGATCCGCGCCAGTTCCTCGCCGATCGTCCTGCCTGCGCCATCGGTGCGCGACAGCCCGTATTCGAGCGTATAGACGCCCGAGAACACGCCGGCCGACACCATCGCCGGCGCGAAGCGCGAGCCTTCCTCGTTGGTCCAGATCACGACGTCGATCGGGCGCTCGGTCTCGATGCCCGCATCGTTCAGCGCGCGCACGACCTCGAGCCCGCCGAGCACGCCGTAGATGCCGTCGTAGCGGCCGCCCGTCGGCTGCGAATCGGCGTGCGAGCCGGTCATGACGGGCGCGGCGTCGGGGTTGCGCCCCGCGCGGCGCGCGAACACGTTGCCCATCCGGTCCACGCGCACCGTGCAGCCGGCGTCTTGCGCCCATTGCACGAACAGGTCGCGCGACTCGCGATCGAGATCGGTCAGCGCGAGGCGGCAGACGCCGCCCTTCGGCGTTGCACCGATCTGCGCCATCCGGTCGAGCGACGCCCACAGGCGGTCGCCGTCGACGCGCGGCGCGCTCACGCTTTCGGCAATCGTGTTGTCGTCACGCATCGCCGTTCTCCGGCGCGGCCCGCAGCGCGTAACGGAAATCGCAGCGCTTGCCGCCCTGCATGATCGTGCTCGTCCGCGTGAGCGCGATGTCCGGCGCATAGCCCTGGATGAAATAGCTGTCGCGCGCGCAGCTCAGCAGGTGGCCGATCTCGCCGAGCCCCATCGCGTGATACATCTCCGCGTAGCTGCAGCGGTGCACGTCGTAGTCGTAATGCGCGTCGTCCGCGCGCCGCACCTCGACGTCGAGCGCGTCGTCCTTCTCCCACAGCACCTGCAGCGCGATGAACGACTTCACGCTCGTGCCACCCGGTTCCTGCGCGGCGAACGTGCGGCCGGCGTCCACTGCCGCGCCGCGCACGGCTTCCGCGATCACGGCCTGCGCGCGCTCGGCGCCGAACTCGCGCTTCATGATCTCGTAGATCGGCTTGATGATTTCCGCTTCGATGCGGCGCCGCGCGAGGATCCCGAGGCGCGTGTCCTCGGGTGCGGCGGCGGATGTCTGGGTGGCTTCGGTCATGGGGATCGTCTTGGTTGTTTTATCACTGAGTCGTGCTGGGTCGTTTACTTGGTCGCGGTGCGCGAGCCGCCGAGCACGTCGACGACGGTCCACTTGCCGCCGCGCACCTGGTAGATCGTGAAGGCCGGATCCTTCAGGTTGCCTGCGTTGTCGAACGCGATCCGCCCCGTCACGCCGGGCCGGTCGATCGCACGCACCGCCGCGACCAGTTTCGCCGGCTGCGTCGTGCCGGCCTTCTGCGCGGCCGCGATCAGCGTGGCGGCCGCGTCGTACGCGAACGGCGCATGCAGCTCGATCGGGGCGCGGAAGCGCGCCTGGTATTGTGTGTCGAACGCCTTGCCGCCCGGCATCCGGTCGAGCGGCAGGCCCGGTTCGAGCGCCGTCACGCCGTCGCCGTCCTTGCCGGCCAGCGACAGGAAGGTCTGGCTCACGAAGCCGCCCGCGCCGAGCAGCGGCGCGTTCACGCCGAGCTGACGCATCCGGCGCGAGATCGGCGCGGCCTGCGCATCGAGGCCGCCGAAGAACACGAGATCCGCGCGCTTGCCCTTGATCGCGGTCAGCACGCCGCTGAAGTCGGTCGTCTTGTCGTTCACGTACTGGCGATCGACGATCGTGCCGCCGTTCGCCTGCACGCCCTTGATGAACTGGTCGGCCAGGCCCGAGCCGAACGACGTGCGATCGTCGATCACCGCGATGCGCTTCGCCTTCAGTGTCTTCACCGCATACGCGCCGGTGAAATTGCCGCCCGCATCGTCGTGCCCCATGATGCGGAAGGCCGTCGCGTAGCCCTGCTGCGTGTATTGATGGCCGGTGGACGCCGGCGCGATCTCCGGGATGCCCGCATCGCGGTAGACGCGCGACGCCGGCACGCTGCAGCCCGTGTTCCAGTGGCCGACGACGCCGATCACGTGCTGGTCGACGAGCTGCTGCGCAACCGCGACGGCCGTGCGCGGATCGGATTGATCATCAGCCGCGACGAGCTTGTAGACGACCGGCTTGCCGCCGATGGTCGGATGCTTCGCGTTCGCGTCGTCGATCGCGAGTTGCGCGCCGTTCTGCAGATCCTTGCCGATCCGCGCGGACGGGCCGGTGAGCGGCGCGGCGAGACCAATCAGGACGGTCTGCGGCGCGGATTGCGCGAACGCGGGAACGGAGGCGACCAGGGCGGCCGCCGAGAATGCGAGGCTGGCGGGGAGAAAGGCGATTTTCATGTGCGGGGGGATCGGTGAATTGAATCAAAACATGAAAAATATTAAATATTCAGCACCCAAACCCCAAATATCCAATTGTTGGATGCTTATGCCGTTCCCGCCACATTAACGCACACCACTGTAAACACGGGATATTTTTGTGTTGTCGCTTACCCTGACTTTTCGATAAAATTCGATACATGAAAAATATCGAACAATTGCCGCACGATCCGCCGCTGCGCGCGGTGCGTGCGTTCGAAGCTTTCGCGCGTCTCGGGTCGGTCACCGCGGCGGCGGGCGAGCTCGACATCACGCCGTCGGCGGTCAGCCATCAGCTGCAACTGCTCGAAGCGTTCATCCAGACGCCGCTGACGGTGCGCGAGGGCCGGCTGCTCGCGCTCACGGACGAAGGTCGCGACTACTACCGCTCGATCAGCGCCGCGTTCTCGGTGCTGCGCAGCGCGACGCGCTTCGTGCGCGACCGCTCGTCGCTGCGGCAGATCACCGTCAGCCTGATTCCGCTGCTCGGCATCGGCTGGTTCATTCCGCGGCTGCACGCGTTCCTGGCCGACAACACGGACGTCGACGTGACCGTGCTGTACGCGCATCACCGCAACTACCGCAGCGATGCATCGGACCTGTCGATCCGCTTCGGCACCGGCGACTGGCCCGGCTACCGCTGCGAACGGCTGCTGCCGGGCGCGATGGTGCCGATGTGCAGCCCGTCTTTCCTGAAGCGCCACGGGCCGTTCCGCACGCCGGCCGATCTCGCGCGCGCCCCGCTCGTGCACGACGAGGATCGCAGCACGTGGGTCAACTGGCTGCAGGGCGCGGGCGTCAAGCATGTGTCGCATGCGGTCGGGCCGATGTTCGAGGACGGCCAGCTCACGCTGAGCGCCGCGCGCGCGGATCTCGGCGCGGCGTTGCTGCGCGCGCCGCTGGTCGAGCGTGAACTGGCGAATGGCGAGCTCGTGAAGCTGTTCGATCACGTGCTCGACGACGGCCGCGATTACTACCTGTGCACCCGCGAGGACGCGGACATGCCGGACGGCGCCAGGCGGCTGGCGGCGTGGTTGAGGAAGATGGCGGGGATTTGAGCGGAGCGCGAAGACGCCGCTCCGACAACCGGCGAATCGGGAAGCCGCATTCGCATGGGACGTGCCGCGCACTTGCACTTGGCCGACCGGATCGCCACGATGGTCGTGTCCCGTCACGGAGGTTGAGATGAGCAGAATTCCAGTCGATCTATCGGATGACCAGCATGCCGCGTTGACCCGCATCGCCACGCACCAGAACAGATCCTCGGCCGAGGTCGTCCGGGACGCGATCGACGCCTACATCGCGCTACGGAACCGGACACTTGCTGACAATGTGTTCGGCCTCTGGAAGGGGTGCAATGCCGTCGCCCAGGAAGACTTGCGCTCGGAGTGGTGAACGCGCCCCCGAACGCCCATCGCTGCCGCCTGGAGTCGATCCACCGCGGCTTTTGACTTTCTGCGCATTCCCGCTCGCCGCATTTCCGCCCGGCTGCCGCTCGTCCACGCACCCGCGCGTCGATGACCTCCCCGCCCACCCCACCCAATCAAGGGCCGGAAGCAGATAGAAATTCCCGATGCCCCGGATTGAAACAAGCAATTTCACAAGCTCAGGGTGAACCCGGATACTGGGAACACTTCATCAACACCACCGCAAAGGAACTCGCAAGATGCCGATCATCAACACCCAAATCAAGCCGTTCAAGGCAACCGCTTACCACAATGGCGATTTCGTGCCCGTCTCGGAAGAGAACTTCAAGGGCAAGTGGTCCGTCGTCGTGTTCTACCCGGCCGACTTCACGTTCGTCTGCCCGACCGAGCTGGGCGACCTCGCCGACCGTTACGCGGAATTCCAGAAGCTGGGTGTCGAAATCTACGGCGTGTCGACCGACACGCACTTCACGCACAAGGCCTGGCACGACACGTCGGACACGATCGGCAAGATCAAGTACCCGATGATCGGCGACCCGACGCTCACGCTGTCGCGCAACTTCGACGTGCTGATCGAGGAAGAAGGGATGGCCCTGCGCGGCACGTTCGTGATCAACCCGGAAGGCGAGATCAAGCTGTGCGAAATCCACGACAACGGCATCGGCCGCGACGCAGGCGAACTGCTGCGCAAGGTGCAGGCGGCGCAATACATCGCGGCGCACCCGGGTGAAGTGTGCCCGGCCAAGTGGACGCCGGGTGCGGAAACGCTGACCCCGTCGCTCGACCTGATCGGCAAGATCTGACGATCGCGCCGCGCGCCTCGCACGAGGCGCGCGAGCCTCCCGATGACGGGCCGCCGCGGCATGCGGCCCGCGCCCTCCTCCGGCACGACGTGCCCGACCAGAATCATTAATACGGAATCCGAAACGCCATGCTCGACGCCAATCTCAAGAACCATCTCAAAGCGTACCTCGAAAAGATCACGCGCCCGATCGAACTCGTCGCCTCGCTCGACGACAGCGCGAAATCGCAGGAACTGCTGGCGCTGCTGAGCGAGATTGCGTCGCTGACGGATCGCGTGACCGTAACCGAACGCCGCGACGACGCCGAGCGCAAGCCGTCGTTCTCGATCGGCGAGCCCGGCAAGCCGTCCGGCATCCGCTTCGCCGGCATCCCGATGGGCCATGAATTCACGTCGCTCGTGCTCGCGCTGCTGCAGACGGGCGGCCATCCGATCAAGCTCGACGACGACGTGATCGAACAGATCCGCGCGCTCGACGGCGACTACGCGTTCGAGACGTATTTCTCGCTGTCGTGCCAGAACTGCCCGGAAGTCGTGCAGGCGCTGAACGTGATGTCGCTGATCAACCCGCGCATCCGTCACGTCGCGATCGACGGCGCGCTGTTCCAGGGCGAAGTCGAGTCGCGCCAGATCATGGCCGTGCCGACGATGTTCCTGAACGGCGCCTCGTTCGGCCAGGGCCGCAGCAGCGTGAAGGAAATCCTCGCGAAGCTCGATACGGGCGCCAGCGCACGTGCCGCGAAGTCGCTCGAGACCAAGCCGGTGTTCGATACGCTGATCGTCGGCGGCGGCCCGGCAGGCGCGGCGGCTGCGATCTACTCGGCGCGCAAGGGCATCGCGACGGGCGTCGTGGCCGAGCGTTTCGGCGGCCAGGTGCTCGACACGATGGCGATCGAGAATTTCGTGTCGGTGCAGGAAACCGAAGGGCCGAAGTTCGCCACCGCGCTCGAACAGCACGTGAAGCAGTACGACGTCGACATCATGGACGTGCAGCGCGCCGATGCGCTGATTCCGGGCGACGTGCACCAGATTCGCCTCGCGAACGGCGTGGTGCTGAAGGCGAAGACGATCGTCCTCGCGACCGGCGCGCGCTGGCGCGAAATCAACGTGCCGGGCGAGCGCGAATACCGCAACCGCGGTGTCGCGTACTGCCCGCACTGCGACGGCCCGCTGTTCAAGGGCAAGCGTGTCGCGGTGGTCGGCGGCGGCAACTCGGGTGTCGAGGCCGCGATCGACCTCGCCGGCATCGTGAAGGAAGTCACGCTGATCGAATACGGCGCGCAACTGCGCGCGGACGAAGTGCTGCAGCGCAAGCTGCGCAGCCTGCCGAACGTGACGATCGTCACGCAGGCGCAAACGACCGAGCTGACCGGCGACGGCAGCAAGCTGAACGGGCTCGTCTACAAGGATCTGCGTTCGGGTGATACGCAGCGCATCGACCTGGAAGGCGTGTTCGTGCAGATCGGCCTCGTGCCGAACACCGAATGGCTGAAGGGTACGGTCGAACTGTCGAAGCACGGCGAGATCGTCGTCGATGCGCGCGGCGCGACGTCGGTTCCGGGCGTGTTCGCGGCCGGCGACGTGACGACGGTGCCGTTCAAGCAGATCGTGATCGCCGTGGGTGAAGGCGCGAAGGCATCGCTCGGCGCGTTCGACCACCTGATCCGCCAGGACGTGGCACCGGTGGCCGCCGCGCAGCCGCAAGCCGAGGAAGCGGTCGCCGCGTAACGCGCGTCAGCCCGTCGGCACAACAGTTTGTCTCTCTTGGCCCCGCATGCTTTGGTCGGCATGCGGGGTCCTTTTTATGCCGAAGCCGTTCGCGGTCACTTGGTCGCGGTCGGGCCACCGTCCGCGGGCGCAGGCGCCGTCGACTTGAAGCTGCTCGACTGCCTGACCAGTTGCTCGGTCATCGCGGCCGCCACCGGATTCGCGCCGGACGACGAACCGCCCTGCCGGGTCGAACCGGTGTTCGCCGGCATCGACGACACCGATGACATCGACGGCGGCGGCAACGACGGGTCGAGCTTCGCCGATTCCCTGACGAGCGCGGCCGTCTCCGGCGTTTCGGATTTCGTTGCGGAGGGTGCTGCGCCCGCGTGGCGTTCGAGGCCGTCGCGCTTGCGCGGCGCGCGCTGCGTGACCTGCGCGGGCGCCGGTGCCGGTGCGGCCTGCTGCATAGGTTTGGCGGATGGCGGCGGTGCCGATGGGGTCGAATCCTGCGCATCGACGGTCACGACGTTGACCTTCGGCGGCGGCGCGTTCGGCTTCGTCACCGGCTGCGGTTTGTCGCTGACAACCGGCACGGCCGGCGCTGCGCTGACGCGCGCGGTTTCGGCCGGCGCAGCAGGCGCCGGTGCGGGGGGCGGCGGCGCGACAGCCGCCTGTTTCGATGCCATCGCGGCGGCCGGGGCCGGCGGCGCGATGGTGCCCTGCACCGCGTGATCGTTGCCCGCCGGCGCCGCGGCAACGGGCGCGGCCGAATCGCCGATGCCGGCATCCTCGATCGCGCGGTGATCCGCACGCAGGAGCATCACGTAGGCAGTGCCGGCGGCGGCTACCAGGAGCCCACCGGCGATCATCAAGGTCTTGCGGGTACTCGTCATGCTTGCTCACCGCTCATATCGACGTGAACAAGCCATCATACGCGGCGATGGGCCGTCGATCCCGCACGAATACATTTGGTTGCATTGTGCCGGAACAGGTCGGCAACACGTTCGTCAGACGTATCGCTTCCGTTGTTCCGGCACGATCAACGCACGGGCATCACTCCGGAAACGGCAATTCGGTCTGCCCTTGCGCGCGCATGCCGAACGTGTTCAGCGTCATCGCGACGAGCGCGTAGTAGCCGAGCAATGCAACGAGATTGACGACGGTTTCGTGGCCGAAGCGCGCTTGCGCCCGTGCGAACGTCGCGTCGCTCACGCGCCGCGTGTCGTACAGCTCGCTCGCGAATGCATGAATCAGCGCATCGTCGTCCGACTCGAATGCGGGCGCGACGCCGCGCCGGATCGCGTCGGCCGTCGCGGCCGGCACGCCCGCCTCCAGTGCGATCGGATGGTGGATGTGCCACTCGGCCTGCGAGCGCCAGCGCGCGGCCGTCACGAGAATCGCGAGTTCCGACAGGCGCAGCGGCAGGCCCGTGCGATAGCGGCAGAACGCGCCGAGTTTCTGTGCGTGCTGCGCCAGCTCGGGGCTCGCGATCCAGCCGAGAAACGGCCCGTTCAGGTTGCCGCGCGGGCCGCTGAGAATGTCGGCCAGCACGGCCTTCTGTTCATCGGTGGCCGATGCGGGATCGAACGGAGGCAATCTGTTGGTCATGGCGAAGTCCTGACAAGGTTCGACGAATACGGTCACGCGCCGGCCGACGCGAGCGCCGCGCCGATCGCGCCCGACAGCCGCTCGACGATCGTATCGATCTGCTGCGCGGTGCAAATGAACGGCGGCGCGACCAGGATGTGATCGCCGCGCACGCCGTCGATCGTCCCGCCCATCGGATACACCATCAGGCCGCGCTGCATCGCCTCGCGCTTGACCGCCGCATGCAGCTTCAGCGCCGGATCGAACGTCGCCTTGCTGTCGCGATCGCGCACGAGCTCGACGCCGACGAACAGCCCGCGGCCGCGCACGTCGCCGATATGCGGATGCGGGCCGTAATGCTCGCGCAACGATGCGCGCAGTTGCTCGCCGCGTGCCTTCACGTTGTCGAGCAGCTTCTCCTCGGCGATCACGCGCTGCACTTCGAGCGCGGCCGCGCATGCGGTTGCGTGGCCGAGGTACGTGTGGCCGTGCTGGAAGAAACCCGAGCCGTCGACGATCGTCCGGTAGATGCGATCACTGACGAGCGTCGCGCCGATCGGCTGGTAGCCCGCGCCGAGCCCTTTCGCGATCGTCAGCAGATCGGGCGCGACGCCGTCTTCGTCGCACGCGTACAGGTAGCCGGTGCGGCCCATCCCCGACATGATCTCGTCGAGGATCAGCAGCACGCCGTACTTGTCGCACACCGCGCGAATCTTCTTCAGGTACGTGCGTACCGGCGGCACCGCGCCGGCCGTTGCGCCCACCACCGTTTCCGCGACGAACGCCGCGACGTTGTCCGCGCCGAGTTCGACGATCTTCCGTTCGAGTTCGTCCGCGAGGCGTTGCGCATACGCGTCGTCGGTTTCACCCGCCTGCTGGTCGCGATACGCATAACACGGGCTCACGTGGTGCGCCTCGATCAGCAGCGGCAGGAACGGCTCGCGCCGCCACGCATTGCCGCCGATCGCGAGCGCGCCGAGCGTATTGCCGTGATAGCTCTGGCGTCGCGCGATGAAATGGCGGCGCTGCGGCTCGCCCTTCTCGACGAAATACTGGCGCGCAAGCTTCAGCGCGGCCTCGACCGCCTCGGAACCGCCCGACACGAAATACACGTGTTCGAGGCCGGCCGGCGCGGCGTCGACGAGCCGGTCGGCCAGTTCCTCGGCCACGTCGGTCGTGAAGAACGACGTATGCGCGTACGCCAGTTGCTGCGCCTGCCGCTTGATCGCGTCGATCACGCGCGGGTTGCTGTGGCCGAGACACGAAACGGCCGCGCCGCCGCACGCGTCGATATAGCGTTTGCCGGTCGAATCGATGATCTCGATGCCGTCGCCTGCGACGGCAACGGGCAAGGTGGCGCGCGGAGCGCGATGGAAAACGGTCGTCATGCGTTGCCTCATGGATCAGGGCGCGTCGTGCGCGCGCCCGGACGGCACGATGCGCGTCGCGAAACGCTGCGTGCCGTGTTGGTGAAGAGTGAAATCGATCGATGCCGCGCCGATCGCGAACACGGCGGTGGCCAGCGTGTTCTCGTCGTCGGGGTCGGCCGGATCGTCGCGGTAGATCGGCAGCCCTTGCGGCGCGCGATCGCCGAGCACGCGCCGCAGCGCGACTTCGTCGATCGCGTCGATGGCGGGCGTCAACGCGTCGACACGGCGCTGGCGGTCGGCCGACGATTGCGTGACGATCTGCGCTTCCGCGTCGCAGCCGGGATGCACGAGATGGTTCGCATGCCCCGCGAGCCGCGTGACGTCGATCACCGAACAGCGCGCGACGCTTGCCTCGATGCTCAGCAGCCGCGCATCGCCGGTCGCGCCCAGCGTGTGATGAAAGCCGCTTGCACGCGCATGGCTACGCAGCACGTCGGCCGCCGCGTCGAGCGATGTCGCATCGAGCACGGCACGCGCGAGGATCATGCGCGGCACGCCCGCTGCCGGCGCGCGGATCCGCAGGTTGTTGATCGCCTGCGCGATGCCCGCGCGGTTCGCCGCAAAGGTATGGCCGGGCAGCGAACCCGGGTAATAGAAGCTGATGAAGCCGGGCTTGCCCGCCGGCTGCACGTCGACGAGCAGGCAGCGCTCGCGCAGGTACGGGTCGCCGTCCTCGTTGTGCGCGATCCAGCGCGTGCCGGCCGCGTCGCGCGCGGCAAGCGTCGTGCAGCCGTCCGGCGCGTTGTGGATCAGCTCGCCGCGGCAGTTCCACAAGAAGATGTCCTCGGCCGGCCAGCCGACACCCGCCGCGATCCCGTCCAGCTCCGCGACGAGCTCCGGATACGCGGCCAGCGCAGCCTGCCGCAGCGCGGCAACGTACGGATGGCCGCGCCAGCGGCGCACGGCCTGCCACGCGCTGCTCTGCTGCATGTATTCATCGAATACGGGGCGGGCAAGCTCGCCGAGGCGCACGCCGATGTCGAACGGCGCGCCGGCGATGACGGGGGAAAGGGAAAGCGGCATGTCGGAGGGTTCGGTTTCGTTCAGGACACGTGTTTCAGGAATTCCTTCAGGCGCGGGGTCGGCGGCCGGTCGATCAGCTCGACCGGATGGCCGTCTTCCGCGATCCCGCCCTGATCCATGAACAACAGCCGCGTGCCGACCCGTTTCGCGAAGCCGATCTCGTGCGTGACGACGATCATCGTCATTCCTTCGGTCGCGAGATCCTGCATCACTTTCAGCACTTCGTGGCGCAATTCCGGATCGAGCGCCGACGTCGGCTCGTCGAACAGCATCAGCCGCGGCCGGATCGCGAGCGCACGCGCAATCGCGACGCGCTGCTGCTGGCCGCCCGACAGCTCCGACGGGTAATGATTCGCGCGCGATTCGAGGCCGACCTTGTCGAGCAGCGCCATCGCCTGGTCGCGCGCGTCGGCGCGTGACGCGCCGCGCACCTGCATCGGCCCGAACATCACGTTCTCGAGCGCGGTCATTTGCGGGAACAGGTTGAACTGCTGGAACACCATGCCGGCTTCGAGCCGGATGTTGCGGATCGTCGTCGCGTTGCCGCGCACGCTCTGGCCGTCGACCAGTAGCTCGCCGCCGGTGATTTTCTCGAGCGCGTTGATACAGCGCAACATCGTCGACTTGCCCGAGCCGGACGGGCCGACCACGACGACCACCTCGCCCGCGTCGATCTTCAGGTCGATGTTCTTCAGCACCGGCACGTGGCCGAAGCTCTTCGACACGTTCTGGAATTCGATCATGCTCATAGAATCCTCATGCGCTTTTCGACGAGCCGCAGCGTCAACGTCATGGCGCCGGTCAGCAACAGGTAGATGACGGCCACCGCACTCCAGATCTCGACCGCCTGGAAATTGCCCGCGATGATTTCCTGCCCCTTGCGCGTCAGCTCGCCGACGCCGATCACGATGAACAGCGACGTGTCCTTCAGGCTCACGATGCACTGGTTGCCGAGCGGCGGAATCAGCCGCCGGAACGCGAGCGGCCCGACCACCTTCAACAGCACGCGCGGCATCGACAGGCCCATCGCGAGCCCCGCTTCCGTCAGCCCCTTCGGGATCGACAGCAGCGCGCCGCGCACCACTTCCGCGAGATACGCGCCGGAATTCACCGTGATCGCGATGATCGCGGCCGTCAGGCCGTCGATGCGGATATGCGCGAGCAGCGGCAGCGCGAAATACAGGAACATCACCTGCACGACGATCGGCGTGCCGCGGATCAATTCAATATAAACCTGGGCGAGCACGTTCATCGCCTTCGGCCCGTATGCGCGGAACATGCCCGCGACCATCCCGACGACGAAGCCGCCCACCAGCCCGAAAAATGCGATGAACACCGTCAACCGGACCCCGTCCATCAGGTCCGGCAACGCCGCCCAGATCGCCGACCAATCGAAATTCACTTGTCGCTCCCCGTTCGATTCAAGACCGGCGCGGCCATCCGGCCGCGCACCGTTGCGGCGTCACGCTCACATCTTCGGCGGTTCGGCCCCGAACCACTTCTTGTAGATCTGCGCGTAGCGGCCATCGGCCCGGATCTTCACGAGCGATGCGTTGACCT
Organism: Burkholderia sp. AU38729; assembly: GCF_020419725.1. NCBI lineage: Bacteria > Pseudomonadati > Pseudomonadota > Betaproteobacteria > Burkholderiales > Burkholderiaceae > Burkholderia > Burkholderia sp. AU38729. The sequence goes on from NZ_JAIZQO010000002.1 coordinate 473,158, forward strand.
TCGGCACGAGCGGGCTGCCCTTCGGGAAACCCATGCCGTACTTGTCGCCGCTGACCGGCTGGCCCGCGACCTTCACCTTGCCCTTGCCTTCGTTGTTCACGAAGAACAGCACGTTCGGCGTGTCGTGCATCGCCGCGTCGACGCGGCCGGCTTCGAGCGCGAGGTACGCCTGGTCGATGTTCGGGAACTGGCGGATCTCCTTCGGCTTCAGGTGCGCCTTGATCCAGTCGATCGTGGCGGTACCCGTTTTCGCGGCGATCACCTTGCCGTTCAGGTCGTCGATCGACTTGATCGTCGTGTTGCCCGTCTGCACCATCGCCGCGAGGCCGCTGTCGTAGTACGGCGCGGAGAAGTCGATCGCCTTCTTGCGCTCCTCCTTGATCGTCATCCCCGACAGCGCGACGTCGATGTTCTGCGTCTGCAGCGCCGGGATCAGGCCCGCGAAATCCATCGGCTGGATCGTGTATTTCCAGCCCTGGTCCTTCGCGATCTCCGCCCACAGGTCGAGATCGAAGCCGACGTACTTGTCGCCCTGCTTGAACTCGAACGGCATGAACGACGTATCGGTGCCGACGACGAGCGTCTTGGTATCCGCGTGCGCGAGGCTGGCGCCGAGCGCGGCAACGACCGCGACGGCTTTCAGGAAGGAACGGCGACTCATGGTTTCTCTCCGCATGATTGAGCGATGTGACCGGCCAGCGGGCCGGCGGAACGACGACATCAAGCCGCACCGCAACATGCGATGTCGAATTAGACCTTAGTGCAACAAGTGTTGTCAATGGCGATACTACGACAACAAAAAAAACCGCAACGGGGAAATGCATCGAGACAAACCCGCGGCGCGCGGGGCGGATAAATTCGGAGGAAAAGGGGTGTGGCCCGGCGGGGGAAGCGGTCGGGCCGGATCGTGGTGCGCCGGCCGAAGGCGGCGTCTGACGCGCAGTGGGCGGTGGCGGTGGACTGGCCGGGAGGGTTTGCCGTCCCGGGCATCACGCGCGAGAGGAAGATGGTGGTGCAGCCGATCGGCGCCGACCGCTGCCGCCCGTGCGCTTGTCAGCCCATTGGCCAGCCCGTTTGTCAGTGCGGATCATCGGCGCTTCGACGCGCGGCGCGCCGCCGGGGCCGCCCCCGCGACGCCGGCAATCGCCGGCGCGGTTCAACGCATGTTGCGGAAAGCGCGCGGCCCGCCGGCCGGCCGCGCGCCGATGCCGCGTCGCTTACGCCGCCACCCCGCTCGCCTGATGCGACACGAGCCGCGCATACGCGCCCTGCCGCGCCATCAGGTCCGCATGCCGTCCGGCCTCGATCACGCTGCCGTGCTCCATCACGAGGATCAGGTCGGCGTTGCGCACGGTCGACAGCCGGTGCGCGATGATGATCGACGTGCGCTGCGTCATCAGGTCTTCCAGCGCCGCGCGGATCTGCTGCTCGCTGATCGTGTCCAGATGGGACGTCGCTTCGTCGAGGATCAGCACCGGCGCATCCTTGAGGAACGCGCGCGCAATCGCGACACGCTGGCGCTGGCCGCCCGACAGCTGCACGCCGCGCTCGCCGACGCGCGTCGCGAGCCCGTCCGGCAGCCGCGCGACGAAGTCGCCGAGCGCCGCATGGTCGATCGCGCGCTGCACGTCCGCGTCGGACGCATCGCTCGCGGCGAGCCGGATGTTCGCCTCGAGCGTGTCGTTGAACAGATAGGTATCCTGCGCAACCAGCGCGATGTGCTGCCGCAGGTCGTCGAGCCGCAAGTCGCGCAGGTCGACGCCGCCGAGCGTCACGCGGCCCTGCTGCGGATCCCAGAAGCGCAGCAGCAGGCTCGCGACCGTCGACTTGCCGGCGCCCGACGCCCCGACCAGCGCGACCGTGCTGCCGGGCGGCACGTCGAAGCTCACGCGGTCGATCGCGGGCACGCTGCGGCCTGGGTACGTGAAGGACGCGGCCTCGAACCGCACCGCCGGATCGGCCGGCATCGCATGCGTGCCGTCCGTCACCGGCACCGGCTCCTTCTCCAGTGCGCGCAAGCGTCGCGTCGACGCGATCGTGTCGGCGAGCTGGCGCGCGACCTGGCCGATTTCGGCCACCGGCATGAAAGCGGCCACGGCCACCAGCACCAGCAGCGGCAACGACTCGCGCGGAAACCAGCCGCGTGCGCACAGCAGCGCGCCGAGCGCCGCGACGACCAGCCCGCCGAGCCCGCTCGCGATTTCCAGCGCGGCACTTTGCGCCGACAGATCGTCGAGCAGCTTCGCGCGCTGCTTGCGGTACGCATCGACTTCGGCCACGAACGCCGCGCGCCGGCGCGCGACGGCCTGGAACGCGGTGAGTTCCGCGAGCCCCTGGATCGTTTCGGTCAGGTGCGCGCCGAGCTGGCCGAGCGCTTCGCGCGCGCCGGTGCCGAGCCGGTCGACGTCGCGCCGCGCCAGCACCGGCGCGAGCCCGGCCCACAACAGGAACGGCAGCAGCACGAGCGCGAGCGGCCACGCGACCGACGCGAGCAGCACCAGCACGGCGGCCGGCACGAGCACCGCGACGAACGCGGGCGCCAGCGTGTGCGCATAGAAATACTCGACGGTCTCGACGTCCTGCGTCGCGAGCGACACGAGATCGCCCGAACGGCGACGCAGCAGCCCGGCCGGCGCGAGACGTTCGAGCGTCGCGAACAGCGCGATGCGCATTTCCGCGAGCAGCCGGTACGCCATGTCGTGCGCGAGCCACGATTCGAGCCAGTGCAGCACGGCCGCCACGGGCGCGATCACGAGCAGCGCGGTGACGAGCGCCGGGCTCACGTGGCCACTCGGTACCGCACCGACCACCAGCGCGCCGATCACGCCGACGCCGATAAAGGCGAGCACGCGGCCGATCCCGAACAGCACCGTCAGCACGACCTTGCCCGTCCACGGGCGCACGAAGCGCAGCAGCGTCCGCAGGGTTTCCGGCCAGCCGATCTCGGCCGCATCGTCGTTCAACGGCCGCACCTGCGGGCCCGATGACGCGCGCGCGGTCGCGCCGGCCGTTGCTGCCACGCCGACCGATTCGGCCACCGCTTCCAGTTGCGGCCCCATCAGCCGGCGATACGGTCCGTCACGCGCGATCAGCGCCGCGTGCGTCCCTTCGTCGACCACCTGCCCCTGGTCGAGCACCAGGATGCGGTCGGCGCCGATCACGCTCGACAGCCGGTGCGCGAGCACGAGCGTGGTCCGCCCGCGCGTGAGCCGGTCGAGCGCCTGCTGGATCAGCGCTTCGTTCTCCGCATCGACCGACGACAGCGCCTCGTCGAGCAGCAGGATCGGCGCATCGCGCAGCAGCGCGCGGGCAATCGCTAGACGCTGGCGCTGGCCGCCCGACAACATCAGCCCGCGTTCACCGATGCGCGTCGCATAGCCGTCGGGCAGCGCCGAGATGAAATCGTGCGCGTTGGCCGCGCGCGCGGCGGCGATCATGTCCGCGTCGCTCGCGTCGGGGCGGCCGAGCCGCAGGTTGTCGGCCACGCTGCCGTCGAACAGCATCGCATCCTGCGCGACGACCGCGATCATCTCGCGCACCTGGCCGGCATCGAGCGTGCGCACGTCGTGGCCGCCGATGCGGATCGCGCCGCCCTGCGCATCGTGCTGGCGCAACAGCAGGCGCACGATGGTCGACTTGCCCGCGCCGCTCGGCCCGACGATCGCCACCGTCTCGCCTTCGCGCACCGAGAAGCTCAGCGCCGCATGCGCGTCCGCGCGGCGCCCCGGATACGCGAAGCTGACGGCGTCGAACGCGATCTCGGGCCGCAGGCCCGCGACGCGCGGCGCGTCGGTGGCCGGTGCATGACGCTGCGCGTCGAGCAGCGCGTGGATCGCATTCGCCGCCGACTGGCCGATCATCCCCTGGTGCAGCACGGAACGCAGGTCGCGTAGCGGCCGGAAGATCTCGCTGCCGGCCATCAGCACGATCAGCAGCGCCTCGAGGCTCATGTCGCCGTGCCGCACGCGCCACGCGCCGACCGCGATCGCGGCGGCCGCGCCGAGGCCCGTGCCGAGATCGGTGAAGAGCCGCGTCAGCAGGCCGAGCGCGAGCACCCAGAACGTGCTGTCGGACAGTGCGCGCGCCTTCGCGGCCAGCTTCGCGCCGAATGCCGTGCTTTGCCCGAACGCCTTCAGCGTCGGCAGGCCTTGCACCGCGTCGAGGAACTCCTCGCCGAACGCCTTGAAGGCGGCCGAGCGCGCGAGCGCCGCACGCTTGTCGGCGCGATGCACGAGTTGCGGCAGCGCGAGCGTGACGAGTGCCGCGACCAGCAGGATCGCGGCCGTCGGCACGTCCCACCACGCGAGCACCGCGAAGATCATCACCGGCGCGCACGCGGCGATCACGAGCTGCGGCAAATAGGTGCCGAAAAAGGTCTGCAGTTGCTCGACGCCGTCGACGACGGCCAGCATCACGCCGCCCGTGCGTTCGCCGCTGAACCACGCGGGGCCGAGTGCGGCGATCCGGTCGAACAGCCGCGCGCGCAGCGTGGCCTGCACGCGCCCGGCCGTGTGCTGCGCGAGCACCGTGCGGCGATGGTCGAGCCACGCGCGCAGCAGCACGCAGCCCGCCGTTGCAACGACGGCTTCGCCGATGCTGCGTGCCGGCGCACCGGCAAAGACTAGCGCCAGCACGCGGCCGAGAAAGACGAAACGCAGGATCCCGACACCCATCGCGAGCAGGCCGAGCGCGACGGCCGCGGCCACCCGCCAGCGCAGCCCCGCCATCATTGCCCATAGTCGTCGGTCGAAATACATGAAGCCCTCCGGTGGTATCCGATGATGTTTTTTCTTGACCGGATCGAGGCTACCCGCGCGGCCCGCGCGCGGCAAAAGATGATTTTTCAACGGGTGTTGAGTCAACTACAATACCCCGCATGTCGCACCTCCCTCCCCTCAGTGCATTGCGAGCTTTCGAGGCGGCCGTCCGCCTCGGCGGATTCGCGCGCGCGGCGGCGGAGCTGAACGTGTCGACGAGTGCGGTCAGTCACCAGATTCGCGCGCTCGAGGAATCGCTCGGCGCGCGGCTGCTCGAACGCAGCACGGGGCTCGGCGGCATCAGCCTCACGCCGGCCGGCGCACGCCTGCTGCCGGCCGTCAGCGATGCGCTGTCGCGACTCACCGACGCCTGTGCCGACATTCGCGGCACCGCGCAACGGCTCACCGTATCCGCCAATGCGCCGTTTTCGGCGATGTGGCTCGCCCGCCGCCTCGCGGAATTCTCGTCGCTTCATCCCGACACGCCGCTGCATGCCGTCGTGCTCGACGACGAACCGGATTTCGCGCGCAGCGGCGTCGATCTGGCGATCGTGCACGTGCCCGCGCACCGGCTGCAGGCCGACGACGACATCCTGCTGCAGGAAACGGTGTTCCCGGTATGCAGCCCCGAACTGCATCCGTTTGCCTCCGTGAACGTGTGCCGCTCGCGGCTGCTGCAGGAGATGCACGAGCACAGCCCCGAGATCGACTGGCGCAACTGGTCCACGGAGTTCGGCCTGCCGGGCGACTTCGAGACGAAGATCGTCCGCTACAGCAGTTTCAGCCAGGTCATTGGCGCGGCGGTCGGCGGCGCGGGCATCGCGCTCGGCCGCGCGCCGCTGATCGAGCCCGAGCTGCGCAGCGGGCGCCTCGTGCCACTGCGGCCGGGCCTCGAACGCGCCGCGTCGTGGCGCTTCGTGCTGCGCCGCAACCCGTCGACGCGGCACCGGCTGCTCGATCCCCTGATCGCGTTCCTGCGCCGCGAAGCGGAAGCCGACGCGGAAGCGGAAGCCCCGCCGATCGCGGGCCCGATCGTTGCGCCCGCATCCAACGACAGCCGCGTGCGCGGCACCGGCGGCGCGACCGGCAAATAACGCGCCGGCCTCGCCCGCATGCGCCGCTTACGGCGCAGCGAAGAACAACGCGACCACGCACGCCATCCCGCCGAACCACACGAGCGAACGCAGCGACGCCCAGTTCAGCAGGTACATCAGCATGTAGACGACGCGGATCGCGACGAACGCCATCGCAAGCTGGTCGACGCGATGCACGTTCGCGCCGTTGTGCCATGCCACCACCAGCGCGGCGGTGAACAGCGCAAGCGCTTCCCACCCGTTCTGGTGCGCGGCCTGCGCGCGGGCGCGCCAGCCTTCGAGTTTCGCCAGGTAGTCGCGCGGCGTGCGGTTGTCGTAGCCCTTGCGGGCCTTCGCGAGAAACGTCATCGAGAACGGCAACAGCGCCACGATGAACAGGCACAGCTGGGACGGCGTCATCAAAAGTCTCCTCCTTTATGATTACATTGATCAATGACAAGATCGCCGAGAGCTTAGCATTGCGTCGTGCTGTTCGCGCACCGGTTTTCTAGACGGGAGACTCGGCTGCGCGGCCCGCCAGCAGCCGCGACGCGCCTGGTTCGACACCAAAATTTCCACCAAATCGTCGCCAAAAACGTTAATTAAAACTGGTCGAACACCAATAAGATAGCGTTCAACACTGGCCCGACGCATTGTCGCGCCAGGCCGCCGAACCCGCGCCGCCGCGCGCGCCGAACGACATCCGATCCGAGACATCGCCATGCCCCGTCCCATCGTCGCCCATATCCGCCCTGACGCCGTCCGCCACAACCTCGACTTCATCCGCCGCACCGCCGCGCAATCGCGCGTGTGGGCCGTGATCAAGGCCAATGCGTACGGTCACGGCATCGAGCGGATCTACCCGGGCCTCGCCGCCGCCGACGGCATCGCACTGCTCGATCTCGACGAAGCCGTGCGCGTGCGCGAACTCGGCTGGGACAAGCCGGTGCTGCTGCTCGAAGGGATCTTCGAGCCGGCCGACGTCGAGCTGGCCGATCGCCACCGCCTGACGGTGGCCGTGCACTGCGACGAGCAGCTCGACCTGCTGATCGCGGCGAAGCCGCAGCAGCCGATCGACATCCAGCTCAAGATGAACTCCGGGATGAACCGGCTCGGCTACCGCCCCGCCGTGTTCCGCGCCGCGTGGGAGCGCGCGGCGAGCGCGCCGTCGATCGGCAAGATCACGCTGATGATGCATTTCGCGAACGCCGACGAAGGCGAAGTCGACTGGCAGCTCGACCAGTTCGATGCGACCACCGCGGGGATTCCGGGCGAGCGCTCGACGTCGAATTCGGCCGCCGTGCTGTGGCATCCGCGCGCGCACCGCGACTGGGTGCGGCCCGGCACGATCCTGTACGGTGCCTCGCCGACGGGTGCGGCGCGGGGTATCGCCGACACGCCGCTGATGCCCGCGATGACGCTGACGAGCAAGCTCATCGGTGTGCAGACGCTGTCGCCGGAAGAGACCGTCGGCTACGGCCGCCGCTTCACGGCCGACCGGCCGATGCGGATCGGCGTCGTCGCGTGCGGCTATGCGGACGGCTATCCGCGCCACGCACCGACCGGCACGCCGATCGCGGTGGACGGCGTGATGACGCGCGTCGTCGGGCGCGTATCGATGGACATGCTGACCGTCGACCTGACGCCGTGCCCGAACGCGGGCATCGGGTCGAGCGTCGAGCTGTGGGGCGACCAGGTGAAGGTGGATGACGTGGCGGAAGCCAGCGGCACGATCGGCTACGAGCTGATGTGCGCGCTCGCGCGCCGCGTGCCGGTCGTGATCGTGCCGCCGGGCGCGTCGAGCGGACAGCCGACGCTGCGGACCGGAAGCTACGGGCGCTGACCGGCTTGGATGCGGCGCACGCGCCGTTGCGTCGCCTGACGTGCGCTTCGGTTGCGGGTCGCCTCGGGCGGCCCGTTTGCTTTTCCGTGCGAGCGCAAGGCGTGGGTGACGGCCCTTCCGCTTCGCTCGCCGCGCTCCGCTAGTAACGCACTACGAACGCCACGTCGGTTTGCGCTTCTCGAGGAACGCGTCGATCCCTTCGCCGGCATCCTCCTCCATCATGTTGCGCGCCATCACGTCGCCCGCATACGCATAGGCTTCGTCGAGCGGCAACTCGCGCTGGCGATAGAACATCTGCTTGCCATACCGCACCGCGGCCGGGCTCTTCGCGACGATCTCCGCGACCTTGCGCGCGAGGGCCGCGTCGAGCGCATCCTCGGGCACGGCCTCGTTGACGAGGCCCCATGCGGCGGCCGTTGCCGCATCGACGAAGCGCCCGGTCACGAGCATGTCGAACGCGCGCTTCGCCGTGACGTTGCGGCTCAACGCAACGGCCGGCGTCGAACAGAACAGCCCGACGTTGATGCCCGATACCGCGAAGCGCGCCGTGTCGGCCGCGATCGCCAGGTCGCACGCGGCGACGAGCTGGCAGCCGGCGGCCGTCGCGATGCCCTGCACGCGCGCGATCACCGGCACTGGTAACGCGCGCATCGCGAGCATCACGCGGCTGCACTGCGCGAACAGCGTGCGGTAGTAATCGAGTTCGGGCTGGCCGCGCATCTGCCGCAGGTCGTGGCCCGCGCAGAACGCCTTGCCTTCCGCGGCCAGCACGACGCAGCGCACGTGCGGATCGGCCGCCAGCGACTCGAACGCGTCGTGCAGGCTCGCGAGCATCGCCTCGGACAGTGCATTGAATTGCTGCGGACGGTTCAGCCGCAGCGTGACGACGCCGTCGTGCGCGTCGCGCAACAGGATCGGCTCGGCCGTGTCTTGATCGGGTTTCATGATGTTCCGCTCGATGGGGTTCGGCAGGATTCGATGCGGCGCGAATACGTGGCGATGATGCGTGCACGTTCACGGCGCCGTGATGATGAAATGCTCCTCCACATTCCGTGCGACGTCCAGTCGTGGCGCAGCAGGCTCACATGGTTACGACCGCTTGCGTCCGCGGCGCCATGCGCGCACGCCCGAGCGTAGTTGACTGACGCCAGCGAGGAAAAAGACCGCGCCCATCCCGCCGAAGGTCAGTACGCCACCCCAGATCGCACCGAACGTATTCATCCGCGCCGTCATATGGGGCGCGTCGGGTGCGTAGCGCACCTCGACCGTCGCGCCCTCCTCCACGCTGACGTCGCCGCCCTGCGGGTATTCGACGTGCTCGCCCGCGAGCGTCGTGAACGCGATCTCCGGATGATGCGGGCCCGCGTTCAGCTTGATGACGCGCCCCGGCACGACGACCGATGTCCGCAGGAATTCGCGCGTCGACTGCGCGTACAGGGCAGTGCCGATCAGCAGGCACGTACCGACGATGGTAAAGACGATGCCCTTCGCGATCAGCGTTTCCGTCTGCTGCGCGTCGGTGCGGCCGGATCCGGACACCATTGCGCTCACCTCAAGATCGCGACTGATGGAACGACACGTCGATCTTCGACTGCGTGTTGCGGCGGCACATCACGCCGCGCCCCGTTTCGTCGGTCATGCGTTCATACGGGCCGTTGCATGCGCCGCGCACGTGCGCCGCCCGATCGATCCTGATTGTCATGGGAAGGTGTCCCGTTCCTGATTGTCGTGGATGCCGTGCGTGCTGCGCAGGTCGCGCAGACACGCCGCCCTCGGCATCCGGCAGGATACGGAGATCGCGGTGCGCTGTAAATTGCGCGCGCGATCGTCTGCGTCGTCGCCGGGCAAACGCTCGCGTCGCTGCTGATCGACCACTACGGGCTGATGGGGCTCGCGCAGCGGCTCGCGCCCCCCGGCCGCATCGCGGGCGTCGCGCTGATCTTCGCGGGGATGATCGTCGTGCAATGGCAGATGCCCGCGCCACACGTGCCGGCCGCGACCGGCGACGCGGCGGCCGCGCAACCGGAACCGCAGCGCTGAATGCGCGGGCGGCAGCGGCCGCGCTAAAGCCCGGAGTGCGTCAGCCCGCGAGCTTCTTCAGCGCGTCGAGCACCGCATCGCCCTTGAACGGCTTCACGATCCAGCCCTTCACGCCGGCGGCCTTGCCGCGCTCCTTCATCGCCGGGCTGCTTTCGGTCGTCAGCATCACGACGTTGACCGTCGCGTTCGCCAGTTCGCCACGGATCTTCTCGACCATCGTCAGGCCGTCCATGTTCGGCATGTTCACGTCGCTGATCACGAGGCGCACGCCGGGCGTCGCCTTGAGCTTCGCGAGCCCGTCCTTGCCGTCGACGGCCGTCGCGACGTCGAGCCCGTGATTGCGCAGGAAGCCCGCGACTTCGTCGCGCACCGTGCCCGAATCGTCGACCACCAGAATCTTTGCCATGTCGTCTTCCCCTTTCCTTGTTGCTGACTTCAGTCTTCAAAACAGTTCGAGTTCGCCCGATTCGACCATCGGCCCCACGTCCTGCACCGATTCGCGGAAATCCTCCGGCGACCAGCTCAGGCTGAACACGAAGCGCTGGTCGAGGCACACGGAGCGCCCCGAGGCCGGATCGGTCATCCGGTACTTGAAGCAGAGCTGCGGGCAATCGCCGCCGAACGAGATGAACTTCTGCTTGTGATTGACGACGAGCGGCACCTGCACCGGATGGCGCGCCAGCGCCTCGGCGTCGCCGAGATAGCGGTTCTTGAACGCGCCCCATACGAGGTTGGTCAGCTCGCCGAGCACGCTGTTCACGTCGCGGAAATCCGGCGCGCGGCCGTCTTCGCGCGTGCCGCCAATCATGTCGAGCAGCGGCTGCTCGCTCGTCTGCAGCAGCATGTAGCCGCGGCACCACGCGCTTTCGAGCGCGATCAGGCTGAACACTTCGCCGAAGATGATCTGGTCGCGCACGATGCACGGCGTTTCGTGCTCGATCGTCATGCCCGGGAACAGGCTGTCGATGCGCGCCTCGGTGATCTCCGAGATGCCGCGCACGAGCGCGTTCGGGTAGTCGCGGCCGAACAGGTATTCGTCGATCGCGCGCTTGAGCGGCGTCATGTCGTCCGCGACGTAGGCCGCGCACGCGACGCGCGCGAGCGCCTCCGGCAACCCGTCGCGCGACGCGAGCGATTCGCGGCGCAGGATGATCGGCAGCTCGGGGCGCAGCGCATCGATCTGCGTCGCGATAATCGCGCTCTCGGCCGGCGAACCGCCGTAATCCTCGGCCAGCAGGATCGCGCCCAGGTCGATGTTCGAGCGCAGCACCTTCAGCAACCGGCTGCGCCGCACGGTCAGGCCGACCAGGTTGTGCTCGTCGCAGAAGCGCTTGATCGCGTCGGCGTGCGCGCGACTGTCGTCGAGTACGAGCACCTTGCTGACGGGTTTGTCCAGGGTCATCTCAAGGTTTCCTCATGGTCGGTCAGGGTCGGTCAGAACAGTTCGAGCTCGCCGCCGGTATCCACCGTGGCCGTTGCCGGCACATGGAAATCGACCGGCGCGTTCGCGCACACGCACAACGTCGCGCCGACCCGCACGTCGCCATCGAGCGTCAGGTCGTAGGCGGCCACGTAATCGGGCGAGAGCGCGTGCATGAAGTCGATGCTCGCGCCGCTCAGCAGGTAAGGCGTCGACATCCCGAGGTCGGGAAACGACGCGGTCAGCGCCTGGTTGATCGCGCCGCAACACAGGTTCGCGACTTCCATGAACGCGTCGGTCAATGGTCGCTGGCTGTTCGTGCCCGCTGTCGCGCCGGCGAAATGGCGGCGCGTCGCGTCGTCGTCGCTGAAGCGCAGCGCGAGCAGCAGGCGGAAATGCAGTGCGGAGATCGTCAGTACGACCACATGTTCGGGCGCCTGCTGCTTCGATCGCGACTTCACGTGCGCGCGATCCGGCGCGTCGTGTTCGTGCCCGGCTCGCGGCCGGATGTCGCACGCGCCGCCTGCCGCGAGCCGCGTGCGCGCGGCATCGAAAAAGATCCGTTCGAACCCGGCCCTCGCCTGCGCACTGATCACGCGGCTTCTCCCTCGATCCGCGCGTGCAACTGCCCGGCCAGCGTCTCGACGGTCGCGAGCGCGGCCGTGATCATCTTGCCGCCGGCCTGGATGTCCTGGAACGTCGCGGCCGTCACGAGATCGTTGCGGTTCAGGCTGTCGCGATAGCTGTTCGACAGCTGCTGCGAGCGCGCGGCCAGCCCGCGCACCTCGCTCGCGACGATCGAGAAGCCGCGCCCGGCCGTGCCGGCGCGCGCGGCCTCGATCGACGCGTTCAGCGACACGATCGACACGTGCGCGACGATGGCCGACAGCTCCTGGTTCTTCGTGCGCATGTCCTGGTTCTGCGTGGTCAGCGAGATCATCTGCTCGTGCCAGCGCTCGAAGGTGCCGGCGAGCCCGCGCAGGCGCGCCGCTTCGTCGGCGATCTTCATCGCGTGCTGCGCGAGCGCCGCGCGATCGGCCGACAGCGCCTGCATCGCGTCGCGCTGCGAGCCGGCGGCGGACGTCTCGCGCGCCAGCGCATCCTCGAGCTGCGCCTCGCGCTGCGCCCATGCGTCGGCCGCCTCCGCATGCGCCGACGCGGCGTCGGCGACGCGCGCGTCGGCTGCGTCGAGCGCGCCGCGCAACTGCGCCGCATCGCGCTCGAGCGCCGCGACGAGCCGCATGCGCGTCACGCGAAACACCACCGCCGCCACGATGGCGACGACGGCACCGCCCGCCAGTGCGGCGGCCATCTGGATCATCCACGCCTGCCCGATCACGTCGTCACTCCGCCGCGTCGATGTCCGCGCTGCGTGCACGCTCGTGCGCGACGCCCTGGGCGGCGCCGTCGGCCGCGAAGCGGGCCGGCAGCGTCACGATCGTCTCGAACGCGCGATACGGCGCGCCGACGCGATCGTCGGTGAAGCGCAGCGCGATATCGCCGCCGTCGCGCTTCAGGAAGTTGCGCACCGCGTCCATGCCGACGCCGCGCCCCGACACTTCGGTCACCGTGCTCGCGGTCGAGAAACCCGGCCGGAAGATCAGCTCGGCCACATCCTCGTCGGACAGCCCCGCGTCGTGGTCGGCATCGATCCAGCCGCGCTCGCGCGCGATGCTACGAATCCGGTCGAGCGCGAGGCCGCGGCCGTCGTCGCTCAGCACGAACCACAGCTCGCCGCCGCCCACGCCGACCGCGATGTCGATCGTGCCGGACGCCGCCTTGCCGGCCGCGCGCCGCTCGTCGGACGATTCGATCCCGTGGTCCATCGAATTGCGCAGCAGGTGCATGAACACGTTCTTCAGCGTCGCGGCGATTTCGCTGCGCACGCGGTGGCCGTGGCTGTCGATATGCACGACCGGTGCCGGCTTGCCGAGTTCGGCCGCGAGCGACGGCAGCGACTCGATCACGCCGCCGAGCGCATCACCGATGCCCTGCGTGCCGAGCTGGCTCAGCATGCGGCGCACGGCGTCGCGCGCCGCGTGCCAGTCGGACGCGTTCGCCGGATCGGCGCCGTCGAGCACGCGCAGGCTCTCGCTGATGTGCGCGCGTTCGACCATCAGGAAGTCGGCGCCCTGGACCGCTTCGCCGCTGCGGCCGAGCGTGACCGCGTTGATCGTCGCGTAGTGCTCGACCGCGTCGCGCACGCGGGCCAGGTCGTCCATCAGCGCGTCGCGGTTCCACTCCGGGCCGCCGTCCGCGCGGCGCAGCGAGTCGTACGCCTGCTCCGCTTCATGGACGATGTTGGTCAGGTGCTGGAGGCTGTACGTGCGCGCATTGCCCTTGATCGTGTGCATGTTGCGGAACAGCGCCGCGACGATCGAGTGATCGGCGCGCTCGTGCTGGCGGATCATCCGCTCGTTCTCGCTGAGGAAGCCCTTCGCGCTGTGCACGAAGTCGTGGAACTTGTCCTGGCTGATCGACAAAATCTCGCCGATCATTTCGAGGCGGCGCTGCTGCTCGCCGGCCTGCGCGGTCAGCTCGCGAATCTCGGTCACGTCGCGCACGCACAGCATCAGGCGCACGACCGTGTCGGTCTCGTCGGTGATCGCCGACCAGCTCAGGTCGAGCCACTTGTCGCGGCCGTCCGGCATCCGCTTCGCGACTTCGTTCACGAGCAGGTGCTCGTTGAACGCGAAGTTCATGCTGTCCTCGCCGAGGCATGCGTGCACGGCCGCATCGACCTGCGAGCGCGCGTCGGAACCGATGTTCGAATCGTCGAACACGAGCGCCATCAGATCGCGGCCGGCGATATCGTTCGTCTCGAAGATGGTTTCGAGGTACGCCGAATACTCCGCATGCACGACGCCGCCTTCGACGACGGTCAGGATCCCCTGCTGCATGTTCTGCAGCATCGCCTGGATGTCGGCCGTCTTCTGCTTGAGCTGCGCCGAGTTCTCCTGGATCTTCTCGATCATCCCGTTGAACGCGACGATCGAATGGCCGATTTCGTCCATCCGGCCCACCGGCACGCGGCGCGTGAAATCCTGGCTCGTCGCGATCTCGCTCATCGCCGTCTGCATCCCGATCAGCGGGCGCGTGATCTGGCGATACAGCAGCAGGCCGAGTGCGGTCAGCAGCACGATCACCGTGCCGGCGACGCCCGCGATCGCCGTCGCCGTGGTCGACAGCATCCCGTTCAGCGCGCTGATCGCGTCGTCCTTCTGGCGGTTCTTCTCGACGCGCAGCGTGTCGACGATGCTTTCGAGTTCGTCGCGATACTGCGCGACGTTCGCGAACAGGTACGCCTGCGCCATCTCGGGCTTGCCGTCGGCCTTCATCTTCACGGTGTCGTCGATCGCCGCGAAGTAGTTCGTCGCGCTCTCCTTCGCCTGCGAGACGAGCCCGACCTGCGCCTGGCCGACCGCCGACTTCGCCTGCACGTCGAGCGCGGCGCGCAGCGCGCCCTGCTTCGCCTTCAGCTCGTCGCGCGCCTGCGCGGCGGTGTTCGCGTCGGGCGCATAGACGAGCGTCATCGTCGCGATCTGGATGTTCTTCACATCGGCGACGAGATCCGCCGACGCGAGCGCGCTCGGCACGATTCCCTGGGTGACCTGGCGTACCTCGGACGCGCTCTTGCGGGTCTGGTACACGGCATAGATGCCGATCGCGGACAGCGCGAAGAACGTCAGGACGACTAGCAGCGTAATGCGATGACGGATGGTCATGAGTACAGCTCCCCGCAGCGATCCGGCTTCGACCGCCGTTTGGTCTATTGAAAGAATGTGAGCGCCGAATTATCGGGGATGGTGTATGACGCTCCGATGACCGAAAATCATTCATTCATTGATAAAAATGAAATGAATAATTGCGACGAAAGCGCCCTAAAGGTTTGCCGGGATCTGCCGTTAACCTCATGCCACAAGGCTTCGATCGGCGATCCTGCGCGGCCTTTGAATTCCAGGTTCGGATATTTTATTTTTATTTATTTAATCCGCGAATTAGCCGCAATCGGGCTTTCGTAAAACGTTTGCGCATTATCGGCGAATTCAGTCGAGTTCGCGATTTTTTATTGCCGGGCGTGATTCTACGGACGGATGAAAACGATTCCGCCCGCCCCGGAGCGACGATACATGGACTGCATCGTCGGCCCCGGTGCGGGCTTGAGCGGCTAACGACCGGTCAGTGGCTGCTGGCGCGCGTCGCCCCCAGCCCCGTTTCCGAACGCACCTGCTGCGCGGCGAACGCGCCCTTCTCCGCCTTCGCGCGCAGGCTCGTGTCGAGCACCGAGAACAGCCACACGCCGACGAAGCCGATCGTCATCGAGAACAACGCGGGCGACGTGTACGGGAACCATGCCGAACCCTTCGGATAACCGAGCGTCGCCTCCCACACCGACGGCGACACGATCGTCAGCCCCACCGACGAGACCAGCCCGAGGAAGCCGCCGATGACCGCGCCACGCGTGGTGCAGCCCTTCCACATCATCGACAGGAACAGCACCGGGAAATTGGCCGATGCCGCCACGGCGAACGCCAGCGACACCATGAACGCGACGTTCTGCTTCTCGAACGCGATGCCCAGCAGCACGGCGATCACGCCGAGCACCAGCGTCGTGATGCGCGACACCTTCAGCTCGTCGGCACTGTTGGCCTTGCCGTTCTTGAAGACGGTGGCGTAGAGATCGTGCGACACCGCGGACGCACCCGACAGCGTGAGCCCGGCCACCACCGCCAGGATCGTCGCGAACGCCACGGCCGAGATGAAGCCGTAGAACACGTCGCCGCCCACCGTCTTGGCCACCAGCACCGCGGCCATGTTGGCCGTGCCCGCGCCGCCCTTGATCGCGCCCTTGGCCACGTCGGCCAGTTCCGGATTGGTCAGCACCAGCGTGATCGCACCGAAACCGATGATGAAGATCAGCACGTAGAAGTAGCCGATCCACGTGGTGGCCCAGAACACGGATTTACGCGCTTCCTTCGCATCCGGCACCGTGAAGAAGCGCATCAGGATGTGCGGCAGGCCGGCGGTGCCGAACATCAGCGCCATGCCGAACGAGATGGCCGAGATCGGATCCTTGATGAACCCGCCCGGCGACATCACCGACAGCCCGATGCGGGTCGCGTCGTCCGGCGACTTGCCGGCATTCGCGGCGATCGCGGTCTTGACTTCGACGGCATGGGCGAACAGCGCCTCCGGGCTGAAGCCGTACTGCGCGAGCACCATGATCGCCATGAAGGTCACGCCCGCGAGCAGCATGCACGCCTTGATGATCTGCACCCAGGTGGTGGCCGTCATGCCGCCGAACAGCACGTAGACCATCATCAGCGCGCCGACGATGACGACCGCCACCCAGTAGTCGAGACCGAACAGCAGCTTGATGAGCTGCCCCGCGCCCACCATCTGCGCGATCAGGTAGAACGCCACCACCACCAGCGTGCCGATCGCGGCGAAGCTGCGGATCGGCCCCTGCTCGAAGCGATAGCCCGCGACGTCGGCGAAGGTGAACTTGCCGAGGTTGCGCAGCCGCTCGGCCATCAGGAACGTGATGATCGGCCAGCCGACCAGGAAGCCGATCGAGTAGATCAGGCCGTCGTAGCCCGACGTCATCACCGCCGCGGAAATGCCGAGGAAGGATGCCGCCGACATGTAGTCGCCCGAGATCGCCAGGCCGTTCTGGAACCCGGTAATGCCGCCGCCGGCCGTGTAGAAATCCGCCGCGGAACGCGTGCGCGACGCCGCCCACTTGGTGATCCACAACGTCCCGGCCACGAACAGCGCGAACAGGACGATGGCCGTGGTGTTGGTGGCCTGCTTGGCGGTCTGCCCGACATCGCCGCCGCCGGCGACAGCCGCGCCGCATACGCCCGCAGCCAGCAGCGCGACCAGCGTCATCGAAAGTGTCTTCTTCATTGGGCGACGTCCTGCAGGATGTCCTGCGTCAGTTGATCGTATTCGTTGTTCGCGCGGCGCACGTAGATGCCGGTGATGACGACGGTGAACACGATCACCGCCATGCCCACCGGTACGCCGACGCTCGTCACGCCGGTGCTCACCGGCTTCGCGAGGAACGACTTGTCGAATGCGATCAGTGCGATGTAGCCGTAGTACACGATCAGCATCAGCACGGTCAGGCAGATGCCGAGCGTGTTGCGCCGCCGCTTGAGCTGCGCATACTTCGGATGCGCTTCGATTTTTTTCACCAACCCATCATGCATCGCCTGTCTCCTGGTTTGCCTTTTGAATGAGTGTGGCGATTCTGAAGAGCGAAGCTGACTGCGGGCTTACTCGGTCTTTCGCGAGTGGCACCGCGAGGACTATGGTTTTCCCTAGCGGTACGGGCGCTGTGGCGCTGTCGCACGCGAGCTGCTTATCACGTGTTCTCCACCGTACATCGGGCACGCCTCAATGGCGATGCCATTTCGGCGTCGCGATGCGGGTTGGTCGAGACGCAATTTCTCGACAGTCGTCAATCAATGGATATTCGCGCGCGGCAGGCGTCACTCACATCGATCGAGCGACGGTGGGGACAGGAGTGTCGACGGAGCATGCCGTCCGTGCGGCGTGAAGAATCTGAAGCCTTTTTTTGCCGTCGGCCCGTTGACATCCCGCCCCCGCCGGCCGCGCTTGCGTAGTGGTCGACAAGATCGAATCGCGGATCTTCATGCTCTTATTCGTCGTCCGCGAATCGAATTGCTTGCGAGGGGTTTCCACGAGATGGCGGATTCGCTGCGCCGCCAGCGCATCCCCCGCTGCACGCGCTGGAGAAAAATACGGAGTTGAAGTCGACGGTGATTCGGTTGCGGTGACGCGAAACGGGCACCCGCGCGCCGGACGATTCCACTCCCGTTGCAACCTGACCGCCATGCGATCAGTTTTCACGCGCGTCGGCGAGCCAATCCTCGACCTGTAGCCCCGGAACTCGCGCAAACTCGCGCACGTTATGGGTGACGAGCACCAGACGCCGCGCGCGTGCCTGCCCGGCGATCAACGCATCGTACGGACCGATCGGGGTGCCCGCCGCGGTCAGATGCGCACGAATCTCGCCGGCGTGCTGAGCATCTTCGACATCGAACGCCACCCCCTCGAACTGAAGTGCCTCGACACGTGCCACGTTCGCAGCCGCTCTCTGGCTCTTGTAGGCACCGTAATAGAGTTCATGCGCGACGATCGCCGGCATGCCGAAATCGGCTGGCTGATACGTGCGCAGCCGTGCCAGCATGGCCGGCTCGCCTTTCAGGATGGCGATTACCGCGTTGGTATCCAGCAGAAATTTCATTCGAATACGTCCAGATCCGGTCGCTCCTGAGCACCAGGCTCGGTCGTGGCGGCGGCTTTGAAATCGGCGTCCACCGGGCCGATCAGCGGCGTGAGCCAGGCCCAGTCTTGCGGCACCGGCTCGAGAATCACGGATGAACCGTGGCGACGAATCCGGACCTCGGTCGTGTCGAAGCGGAAATCCTTCGGCAGACGGACAGCCTGCGATCCGCCATGCTTGAAAATCTTGGCAGTCTCCATCCTCGCCCCTCGTGTATCTACGAAATGTATCTATTTTAACCATTCCGCGCGCTGATGACGAGTCACCCGATCGGTATATGAACAACGAGCAACGGGGCATCGCGGGACACCCGATTCATTCCCGCAAGGAAACAATCAATCGCACGGCGGCGATTCACGTCGCCGCCCGCCCTAGACTGTCGCATCGCTCCCCTTCCCGGACCCCACGCAATGACCGACGTCCTGCCGCTGACCACCGATCCCGAGTCGGGCCTCCAGTACCGGCTGCGCCCGGCCACTGGCCGCCCCGCAGCCCGCCTGTTGCTGCTGCATGGCGTCGGCGGCAACGAAACCAACCTGCTGAACCTGGCCGACGTCATCGATCCGCGCATCGAGATCGCCTTCCTGCGCGCGCCGCTCGCGTTCGGGCCCGACCAGCATGCGTGGTTTCCGGTGCGCTTCGGCCCGAACGGCCCCGAAATCGACGCGGCCCGCGCGGACGCGAGCCGACTCAAGCTGATCACGCTGCTCCGCAGCTTCCGTGGCAACGATGACGCGGGCGCCGCGTTGCCGACGGTGATTGCCGGCTTCAGCCAGGGCGGCATCATGAGCGCGAGCGTCGGCCTCACGTCGCCGCAGGACGTCACCGCATTCGCAGTGCTGTGCGGGCGCATCCTGCCCGAAATCGATCCGCTGATCGCGCCGCGCGATGCCCTTCGCCCGCTCCATGCGCTGATCGTGCACGGCCGCGCCGACGACAAGCTGCCCGTCGCGTGGGCCGACACTGCCGACGCGAAGCTCACCGCGCTCGGCGTCGCGCACGAAACGCGGCTGTATGCGGCCGGCCACGAGCTGACCGCGGAAATGGCCGGCTCGTTCGCCCGATGGGTCGGCGAACGAGCCGGTTTGAACTGACCTTGGCGGCACGCCGGGGCGCCGGCCGCGAACGACCCGGCGCGCCCGGCGCATACCGTCTTCAGGCGCCCCGCACCGGATCGGCAACGGCGCGCGTGGCCGAAGATGCAAGCGCATCCGCCGCCTGCTCGCGCGCCGCACCACGCTTCGCCAGCTTCCAGCCGACCACCAGCGCGAGCACGACAACCGGAATCGTCGCGATGGTCCACGTGCCGCCCGGATAGTCGAATGCCATCAGCACCAGCACGCCGACGAGGAAGGCCAGCGTGAGCCACGACGTGAACGGCGCGCCGGGCATCCGGAACGACACGGCCTTCAGCTCGCCGCGATCGACCGCACGACGGAACAGGATCTGGCACATGACGATGAAGCCCCACGTCGTGATGATCCCGAGCGACGCCATGTTCAGCACGATCTCGAACGCCTGCGCCGGCACGATGTAGTTCAGCGGCACGCCGATCGCATTGATCGCGACCGTGATCAGGATCCCGCCGTACGGCACGCCGCGTGCGTTCATCCGCGACACGAAGCGCGGCGCCGATCCGCCCATCGCGAGCGAGCGCAGCACGCGCCCGGTCGAATAGAGGCCGGAGTTCAGGCTCGACAGCGCGGCGGTCAGCACCACGACGTTCATCACGGTGCCGACGTACGGCACGCCGAGCTTGCTGAAGAACGTCACGAACGGGCTTTCGTGCGCGCTATACGCCGTCCACGGCAGCAGCATCGTCAACAGCACGACCGAGCCGACGTAGAACAGCGCAATCCGCCACATCACGCTGTTGATGGCTTTAGGCAAGACCTTGCGCGCATCGGCCGTCTCGCCCGCCGCGACGCCGACGAGCTCGATGCTCGCGTACGCAAAAACGACGCCCTGCACGATCAGCACGGCCGGCAGGATGCCGTGCGGGAAGATCCCGCCGTGATCCGCGACCAGGTGAAGCCCCGGCATCTGCCCGGCGACCGGATGGCCGCTCGCGAGAAACACGGCGCCGACCGCGAGGAACACCGCGAGCGTCCCCACCTTGACGAGCGAGAACCAGAACTCCATCTCGCCGAACACCTTCACGCCGATCATGTTCATCACCGACACGATCCCGAGCGCGCCGAGCGCGAACACCCACTGCGGCACGTCCGTGAACACGGCCCAGTACTTCATGTAGATCGCGACCGCGGTGATGTCGACGATGCCGGTGGTCGCCCAGTTCAGGTAGTACATCCAGCCCGCGACGAACGAGGCGCGTTCGCCCATGAACTCCCGTGCATACGACACGAAGCTGCCGCTGGTCGGCCGGTGCATCACGAGCTCGCCGAGCGCGCGCATGATCAGGAACGCGAACACGCCGCAGACGAGGTACACGAGCGCGAGCGCCGGCCCAGCGTGCTGCAGGCGCCCGCCCGCACCGAGAAAGAGGCCCGTGCCGATCGCGCCGCCCATCGCGATCATCTGCACGTGCCGGGGCTTCAACTGCTTCGCATAGCCGGCTTCGTGCGACGCGAACATCGCATCCGGGTCGGCATGTCGGGAATCCGCGCCACCGGCCGAATCGGCCAGGCGCTCGCTGCTGTGGGTCATCGTGTGTCTCCGTTGTTTCTTGATGTGTCGCGCCCCGCGCGGGGGCGCGTCGGATGCAGTCGCATGCAAGCCGCCGGCGTCACGCACCGACGGCCCGCGCAGCCGGCGTCAAAGCACGCGCGGCCGGATCAGTGCTTCGGGTTGCAGCGCTTCCTCGACCTGCGCGGCGGTCATCCACTCGCGCTCCAGCACGACCTCGCGGATCGACTTGCCGGTCGCGTGCGCTTCGGCTGCCACGGCGGTCGCGCGCTTGTAGCCGATGTACGGGTTCAGCGCGGTCGCGAGCGCGACCGAGCGCTCCATCGTTTCGCGCAGCCGCTCGGGATTCGCGGTGATCCCGCTCACGCATCGCTGCGCGAGCGTCGTGCAGGCGGCCGTCAGGTGGCTGAAGCTGCGGAACAGCGCGCTGGCGATCACCGGCTCGAACGCGTTCAACTGAAGCTGCCCGGCCTCGGCCGCGAAGGTCACGGTCAGGTCGTTGCCGAACACCTCGAAGGCGACCTGGTTGACGACTTCCGGGATCACCGGATTGACCTTGCCGGGCATGATCGACGAGCCGGCCTGCACGGGCGGCAGGTTGATCTCGCCGAACCCCGCGCGCGGGCCGCTCGACAGCAGCCGCAGGTCGTTGCAGATCTTCGACAGCTTCACCGCGATCCGCTTAAGCACGCCCGACACCTGCACGAACGCGCCGCAATCCTGGGTCGCTTCGATCAGGTTCGGGGCGGTGCTCAGGTCGAGCCCGGTAATGCGCCGCAGCGCCGCGAGCGCCTTCTCCGCGTACTGCGGATGCGCGGTGATCCCCGTGCCGATCGCGGTCGCGCCGAGATTGATCTCGCGAATCAGCCAGCCGGCTTCCTGCAGGCGCGCGATGTCTTCCGTCAGCATCACCGCGTAGGTCGAGAATTCCTGGCCGAGCGTCATCGGCACCGCGTCCTGCAGCTGCGTGCGGCCGAGCTTCAGCAAGCCGGCGAACGCGTCGGCGCGCTCCGCGAACGCATCGCGCAGGCGCGCCATCGCCTCGAGCAGGTGCTCGACCGCGAAGCAGGTCGCCACGCGGATCGCGGTCGGATAAACGTCGTTGGTGCTCTGCGCGAGGTTCACGTGCTCGTTCGGATGCAGGTATTCGTACTGCCCGCGCGCGTGCCCCATGAGTTCGAGCGCGCGGTTGCAGATCACCTCGTTCGCGTTCATGTTGGTCGACGTGCCGGCCCCGCCCTGGATGATGTCGACGACGAACTGGTCGTGCAGGCGCCCTTCGCGGATCTCGACGCACGCGGCGGCGATCGCATCGCGGTACGGCCGCGGCAGCAGCCCGAGTTCGCAGTTCGCGTCGGCCGCGGCCTCCTTCACTGCAGCGAGCGCCATCACGAAGTACGGCAGCGACGCGATGGTGCGGCCCGAAATGTCGAAATTCTCCTTCGCGCGCAGCGTATGGACGCCGTAGTAGGCCTCATTCGGGATGCTTCGCTTACCTAAAAGATCCGCTTCGACGCGGAAGCCGTTTTCTGTCATCGTGCCCCTCCTGGATGTCTCGTGCCGCTCGTCGTGCGCCGCTTCCCGACGCGACGGGTTCGCATTCTATGCCTTTGCAAAAACAAGCTCACTTCTGTATTATCGAAAGCGGTTTTGCGTGGCACGCAACAATGAGAATCGGATGAAAAAAGGCGCGAGGGAAACCGGTATCGATCACATGGGCGCGATGCGCGCGTTCGTCAGGGTGGTCGAAACGGGGAGTTTTTCGGCGGTCGCCAAGGAGATGCACGTGTCGACGTCCACCGTCGCACGCAAGGTCACCGCGATCGAGGAGGCGCTCGGCGTCGCGCTGCTGCACCGCTCCACGCATAGCGTGACGCTCACCGAAGCCGGCCATATCTACCTGGAACGCGCCGTCACGCTGATCGCCGATCTCGACGACACCTTGCGCGTGGTCGCCGAGCTGAATGCGCAGCCGAGCGGCCCGCTGAAGCTCACCGCGCCGGTGGCGTTCGGCCGCCGCCATCTCGCGCCGCTGGTCGCGCCGTTCCTCGCGCGCTACCCGACGATCCAGCTCGACGTGCGGCTCACCGATAACCACAACGACCTCGTGGCCGGCGGCTTCGATCTCGACATTCACGAAGGCGAGAACTACCTGGACAATCTCGTCGTCCACCGTCTGTCGCGCAACGACAGCATCCTGTGCGCGACGCCCGGCTATCTCGACCGCTGCGGGCGCCCGGTCACGCCGGACGACCTCAAGCAACACAACTGCCTGCGCTACGTGCATCCGGAAGGCGATCCGCGCTGGGATCTCGTGAACGGCGACGCGCATCACAGCGTGCTGCCGGCCGGCAACCTCGTCACCGACCATTCGGAGCTGCTGCTCGAAGCGACCTGCGCCGGGCTCGGCATCGCGGAGTTCGAGATCTGGCTGGTGCGCGACCTGCTCGCGAGCGGCCGGCTCGAAGCCGTGCTGCCGCGCTACCGGCTGCAGAACCGGCTGACGGGCGAATACATCTACATCGCGTACCTGGCGAACCGGCGCAGCTCGGCGAAGCTGCGCGTGCTGAAGGACTTTCTCGCGGAACACCTCGCGCATATCGGCGAGTTGTCGGCGCTGGAGCTGACGAAGATTCGCGGCGCGAGCGTGTAGCGCACGCGCCCTGGGTCGGGTTCGCGCCGCTGCGCACGGCCCGCGTCGCGGACCACCGGCAGCAGCGCATCCGCGCCGTTCAGGCCGATCAAGCCGCCTGCAATTCGAACGGGAACGTGGCGTGCCCGATCTCGACACCCTGCGTGTTGAGCATCCGCGGCCGATGGAAGCCGGCCAGCGGCGCGCGCTGCTCGGCCGTGCCGATCTGCAGCCGCTCGAGCAGCTCGCTGACGACCATGTAGAGCACGTCGAGATTGCCGTCCTCGATCTTCACCGAGATGCCGAGCGCGCCATCGGCGCCCAGCGCCCGCGTGCGCTCGGACGCCCGCACGCCGATCCCGTAGCACGCATCGGCGCCGAGCTTGCCGACCACCTGCCCGCCAAACGCGTTCATCAGCACCGTGCAGTAGCGCCCTTCGCCGGCAACCAGCTCCGGATACGCGGTCATCGCATGATGAATGCGCGCCAGCGCGCGGACGCGATCGGTGATTGCGTCACCGCCCGCTTCCACCGTATCCGCCCCGTCGGCCAGCGATGCGTAAAGCCGCGCGAGCCGGTCCAGCGAAAACGCCGGCGTCGGCAGGTTGCACCCGTCGATGCCCCACTCGACCTCGTCGTCGCGCAGCCCGCACGCGTCGGCCACCACGTGCTTCACGCGCACCTGCATCGGATGTTCGGGCAGATGGTAATCGGCGATTGCGGCGCCGATCGCCTGCGCGCCGGCCAGCATCCCGACGTGCTTGCCCGAACAGTTGCTGCACACGCCGGTTGGCGTGTAGTCGCGCTTGATCCACGCGCGGTACACCGCGTCCGACAACGGCGGATGGCCGCCGCAACGCAAGTCCGATTCGTGCGCGGCGACCTTGGCGAGCATCGCGCGCGTGCGTTCGATGTGCCGGTCCTCGCTGCTGTGCGACGCGCACATCAGCGCGATATCCGCATCGTCGAAGCCGAAACGCTCGGGCGCGCCCGTCTCGAGCACCGACAGCGCCTGCGCCGGCTTGGCCGCCGAGCGCGCGAGCGTCATCCGGAACGGATCGCCGAACCGGGCCAGCAGCCGGCCGCGTGCATCGACCACCGCCACATGGGCGACGTGCGTGTTCTCGATCGCATCGCCTCGGTACGTGACGACTGCTGCGCGTTGGGTGTCCATCTTGTGTTGTCTCCATGCTCGGGGCCTGCTCGCCGGGGCCCGTCCAACCGGTACGGCAGTGTATCGAGTCGTCGCCGCCGCGCACGGCCGGGTGATGGAAAGTGGTGTTGCACGCCACGCAAAGGCAATCCGCCCCCCACGAAAGCCTGACCGAATTAGTACAAAAACCATTCGATCGTTTACAGAATTAGTACCAATCCGTACAATTGCGACCGCAAACGCGAATCATACGCATTTACATTGACGTTTTCCGATGTTCCGTGCGGCCCGCCCGGCATCGAGAAGACGCACCTGCTCACCGAACCTTCTGCTGCCTCTCGATATGCCCGCCCAGTTCAAGACGAGGCCTCGCGCCCTCGTGTCGGCGCTGACCTGCTCCGTGTTCCTGACCCCGCTGCTCGCTTCCGCCGAAACCGCCCCTGCTCCCGCACCCGCCGCCGGCCAGCCCGCCCCGGCCGCCGACGTGCAGGCGACGCTGCCGACGATCCACGTCCAGTCGACCGCGCCGTCGGACATGCAGGTGAAACGTTCGCCGTCGTACAAGTTCACCGCACCGCTGCTCGACACGCCGCGCTCGGTCACGGTGATCCCCGAGCAACTCATCAAGGAAAAGAACGTCACGTCGTTCGCGGACGCGCTGCGCTCGGTGCCGGGCATCACGTTCCTCGGCGGCGACGCGGCCGCGAACCCGTCGGCCGATCGCCCGGTGATCCGCGGCTTCGAATCGCGCAACTCGATCTTCGTCGACGGGATGCGCGACTCGGGGCTGCAGAACCGCGAAACGTTCGCGGTCGAGCAGATCAGCGTGATCAAGGGCCCCGATTCGGTCTACGCGGGCCGCGGCTCGGTGGGCGGCAGCATCGACATCGTCACGAAGACGCCGAAGAACGACAACTTCATCAACAGCAGCATCGGCTTCGGCACCGACGGCTACAAGCGCGCGACGGTCGACGCGAACCACAAGATCAACGACACGACGGCCGTGCGCCTGAACGTGATGGGTCACGACGCGAACCAGGCCGGCCGCAACGACGTGTACAACAAGCGCTGGGGCGTCGCGCCGTCGATCGTGTTCGGGCTGAATACGCCGACCACGGTCACGGTCAGCTACTACCACATGAACTCGTACGACATGCCGGACTTCAGCGTGCCGTTCCGCGCGTCGGGCGGTGCGCCGGTGCCGACCGATCGCGGCCAGTTCTTCGGGCTGAACACGCGCGACTACCGCTACGGGCAGACCGACACCGCCCAGGTGCGCGTCGAGCACAAGCTCAACGACGACTGGAAACTGAAGAACACGACGATGTTCGGCCGCTCGACGCTCGATTACGTGGCGACGAACCCGCAGATCCTCGCGTCGAATCCGACCATGCTGAGCCTGCAGGCGAAGAGCGGCAAGTACGCGCTCAACGGCTTCTCGAACCAGACCGAAGTGACCGGCAGCGCAAGCCTGTTCGGCATGAAGCACACGATGACGGCCGGCGTCGAGTTCAGCCATGAGCAGGCACGCTACGAGGGCTACCTCGTGTCGGATGCGGCCGGCAACAACATCCGCTCGGGCGGCCCCTGCTCGGTGGCCGGCAACTGCACGCCGCTCGCGGGCGGCTGGAACCCGAACATGCCGTGGACCGGCAGCATCGTGCTGAACGGCGACAAGGGCTTCCCCGGCGCGACGACGAACACGCGCACCGACACGGTTTCCGCGTACCTCTTCGATACCGTGAAGCTGTCCGAGCGCTGGCAGTTCAACACGGGGCTTCGCTTCGACCGCTACGACACGACCGGCAAGCAGGCCGGCGTGGCCGACCTGTCGAACACGTCGAACCTGTTCAGCTACCAGTTCGGCCTCGTGTTCAAGCCGGTGAGCAACGTGAGCCTGTATGCGTCGTACGGCACGTCGTCGAACCCGCCGGGTTCGAACGGCGGCCTCGGCGGCGGCACCGACCAGATCACCGCGACGAACCAGGATCTCGCGCCGGAACGCTCGCGCAACATCGAGATCGGCGCGAAGTGGGACGTGCTGCAGGATCAGCTGTCGCTGACGTCGGCGCTGTTCCAGACCGAGAAGACCAACGCGCGCGTGAGCGACGGCCTCGGTCACACTGTCAACGCGGGCAAGCAGCGCGTGCGCGGCGTCGAATTCGGCTTCGCGGGCAACTTGACGCCGAAGTGGCACGTGTTCGGCGGCTACTCGTACCTGAACGCGATCACGACCGATGCCGGCCCCGGCAGCCCGGGCGCATCGGGCCTGCCGATGGTGATGGTGCCGAAGCACAACTTCACGCTGTGGACGAGCTACGACGTGATGCCGAAGCTCACGCTCGGCGCGGGTGCGACGGTGATGAGCCAGACCTATGCGTCGGTATCGGCGACGACGAAGAAATGGACGCCCGGCTACGCACGCTTCGACGCGGCCGCGACGTGGCGCGTGAACAAGACGATGGACGTGCAGCTCAACGTGCAGAACCTGTTCGACAAAAAGTATTACTCGAGCGCGTATCCGATCTACGCGACGTGGGCGCCGGGCCGTTCGGCGATGGTCACGCTCAACTTCTATCAGTAACGCCGTTGGCGGCGGGCGGGCGCGATGCACCCTTCCCCGCCGCGCTCACCACGGCAGCGAATACGTCTTCACGTTCGTGAAGCTCTTCATCGCTTCCTGCACGCCTTCCTTGTAACCGAGCCCCGAATCCTTCACGCCGCCGAACGGCGTCACTTCGAGCCGATAGCCCGGCACTTCGCGCACGTTCACGCTGCCGACTTCCAGCTCGGTGATGAAGCGCGTGATGTAGTCGAAGCGGTTCGTGCAGACCGACGACGACAGCGCATAGTCGGTGCTGTTCGACATCCGGATCGCGTCGTCGATGTCGCGGAAGCGCATGATCGGCGACACGGGGCCGAAGGTTTCGTACTTCACGAGCGGCATGTCGGGCGTCACGCGATCGATCACCGTCGGCGAATACAGCGCGCCGCTCCGCACGTTGCCGACCAGCAGCCGCGCCCCGCGTGCGATTGCGTCATTCACCTGCTGCTCGCAGAACTTCGCGGCCGCTTCGTCGATCACCGTGCCCATGTCGACCGACGGATCGGACGGATTGCCGTACGACCACGCACGCGTTTTCTCGACCACCAGTTCCGTGAAGCGATCGGCCACCGCCTCGTGCACGAGCATCCGCTTGATCGCGGTACAGCGCTGCCCCGAGTTTTTATACGAACCCGACACCGCGAGCGTGCTCGCTTCATCGAGATCGGCGTCTTCCATCACGATGATCGGATCGTTGCCGCCGAGTTCGAGCACCGCACGTCGGTAGCCCATGCGCGACGCAATCGACTTGCCGATCGACACACCGCCCGTGAACGTAATGAGATCGATCGCCGGGTTCGTGATCAGCTCGTCGGCAATCTCCTCCGGGTCGCCGGTGAGCACTTGCAGCATCTGTGGCGGCAAACCGGCTTCGTACAGGATGTCCGCGAACAGGTAGCACGACAGCGGCACCTTCTCCGACGGCTTCACCACGATCCGGTTGTTGGTCGCGACCGACGGCACGATCTTGTGCGCGACCTGGTTCATCGGATGATTGAACGGCGTGATCGCCGAGATCACGCCGAGCAGCGGATCGCGCTGCGTGTACACGCGGCGCTTCTTGCCGTGCGGAGTCAGGTCGCACGAGAAGATCTGCCCGTCGTCCTTCAGCACTTCACCGGCGCCGAACGTCAGCACGTCGGCCACGCGGCCGGCTTCGTATGTGGAATCCTTGATGCACAAGCCGGACTCGGCCGTAATTAGCGCTGCAATCTCGGCGGTGCGCGAACGCACGATGTCGGCCGCGCGGCGCAGGATCGCCGCGCGATCGTAACGTGTGAGCGTCGGCCGGTAAGCGTGTGCGACCGCGAAGGCGCGCCGCACATCGTCCAGTGTCGCCTTCGGCACGGTGCCGACCAGCGCGCCGTCGTACGGGTTGCGCACGTCGATGACCGCGTCGCGCCACACGCGCTGCCCGTCGATGCGCAGCGCTTCGTGCCGCACGTCGGATGCGGGAATCGGCTTCAGGACCGTGCTCATGTCGTCTCCGTCTTCGTGAAGCGTGATCTTGGTCACGCTTCCGGTTAGCGCACCACCACCAGCCCTTCGTATTCGAGGCAGCGGCACAGCGTCGCCCAGGCCGGCGTACCGGGCCATTCCCGAGCGTGGGCATCGATGCGGATCGGCCGCCCGAATTCGCGCGACGCGCACGCCAGCAGCGTGTGCGCGATGCCGCTGCGCCGATACGCGGGTTCGACATACAGCCGCGTGAGCGACGGCGATCGCACCGCACCGCCACTGTCGTCGTCGATGCCGAGTTCGCCGATCGCCTCGTCGTCGCGATACGCGACCGCCGTCGCGCGTGCGTCGTCGAACACGATGCGGATCACGCGCTCGCAGCGATCCCTGAACACGACGACGTGCATGGCGCGCCTCTCCTTGGCATCACGTTGCAGGCGAACGCGATGCGCGCACGCCTCCCTGCGCCCGCGAACCGGGGACTAATCCGGATCGTCCAGCGGCGACGGTTTGAGTATCGTCTTGCCACGTCGGCGCGCAGTAGTGCCAGACGGCACCTTTCATTGAGTCCACATCCGCGGCGCGGCGCGCGTATTCTCGCGACATCGCGCCCCTCGCGGGCCGCACGCACGCCACGCGCACCGCCTCGCGTTTCCCGTACCGATCACAGGAGGAAGCATGCCGAGTCGTACCCCGACCGCCTTATGGGCCCAGCAGTTCCGGCGGTCGTCGGCGTCGAGCCTGCAGGACCAGATCCGGCGGATGCTCGTGGCCGCGATCCTCGACGGCCAGCTCGCGCCCGATGCCGCGCTGCCGTCGAGCCGCGAGCTCGCCGACCAGCTCGGCGTCGCGCGCAACACCGTCGTGCTCGCGTACCAGATGCTCGTCGAAGAGGGCTACCTGATCTCGCGCGAACGCAGCGGGCACTTCGTGAACCCGAAGATGCTCGAGGGCGTGCCCGGCTTCTCGGCCGCCAAGCCCACTGAGCAGCCGGGCGGCAGCGAAGCAACAACCGGCCGCCCCGCATGGGACAAGCGCATCGCGTATCCGCCGTCGAGGCAGCGCAACATCGTGAAACCCGCGAACTGGCAGCATTACGAATATCCGTTCATCTACGGGCAGTTCGACCAGTCGCTGTTTCCGACCAACGACTGGCGCGAATGCTGCCTGAAGGCGCTGTCGGTGATGGAGATCCGCAACTGGGCGCCCGACCTGATCGAACGCGACGACGAATCGCTGATCCAGCAGATCCGCACGCGCGTGCTGCCGCGGCGCGGCGTGTTCGCGATGCCCGACGAGATCGTCGTCACGAACGGCTGCCAGCAGGCGCTGTACCTGATCGCGGACCTGCTGTGCGGCAAGCACACGACGGTCGGTTTCGAGAACCCCGGCTATCCGGATGCGCGCAACATCTTCGAGAACCGCAACGCACGGCTCTTGCCGCTGCCCGTCGACGGCCACGGGATCGCACCCGACGCGCTCGGCGCGACGCTCTCGCGCTGCGACTACGTGTACGTGACGCCGAGCCACCAGTGCCCGACCACTGCAACGATGCCGGTCGAACGCCGCCGCGCACTGCTCGATTGCGCGCAGCAGCATGACTTCGTGATCATCGAGGACGACTACGAGAGCGAGAACACGTTCTCCGGCACGCCGCATCCGGCGCTGAAGAGCCTCGATACGGCCGACCGCGTGATCTACGTCGGCAGCCTGTCGAAGACGTTCGCGCCGGGGCTGCGGCTCGGCTACGTGGTCGGGCCGCGCGAGCTGATCCGCGAACTGCGCGCGCTGCGGCGGCTGATGGTGCGCCACCCGGTTGCGTATATCCAGCGCGCGTTCGCGACCTTTCTCGCGCTCGGCCATCACGACGCGCTGCTGCGCCGGCTCGCGCATGCGTACAGCGAGCGCTCGCAGGCGCTGATGGCCGCGCTCGATGCGCACTTGCCGGAAGCGCGCTACGTGCCGGTGACGGGCGGCGCGTCGTGCTGGGTCGAGGGGCCGCCGTGGCTCGATGCGACGCGCCTCGCCGCCGATGCACAGGAAGCCCGCATCCTGATCGAGCCGGGCAGCGTGTTCTTCATGAACGATGAAGGCGACGCGCGGCGCTGCTTCCGGATGGGGTTCTCCGCGATCCCGCTCGAGCGGATCGAGCCGGGTGTGCGGGCGCTCGCGCAATGCGTGCGTTCGCAACGACCGGGGGCCTGACCGGCGGCGAAAAGGCGTCGTGCGCCGGTGCGGCGGAGTCACCTCGAAGCCCGCATGTTTCGCGCGCTGCAGCTCGAAAAACCGCTTCAACGGTCGGCCGTGAGTCATCCTGCAGCGTGACTCACGGCCACATGCGTGCTGACCGCCTCGTCGGGTATCGATGAACCGCAGACGTGAACACAAGACGCATCGCGTCGACCAACAGGTGATGTTCCGCTGCCTCATCGAACTCCGCCTACGCCACTCGCTCCCACACGCCGATACAGTGCGACTTCAACACGACGTCGCCTGAATTCATTGCGTTTCGATTCGTTTAGTAAATCCAATAAAAACATTACAACTCTCCAAATCCGATTGACAACGGATTCGTCCAAATCCTAGTGTTACGACGCTGAAAGACGGCAACAAGCGACGACGCAGCAACGGTTCGATCGATTGGATTGCCAAAGAAAAAAGTGCGTGGACAACCGGAGGGGCGATCATGATTCGATTCACGACGCTCGCGGCAATCCTGGCCGCGGCGTGCACGTTGAGCGGGTGCGGTGGCGGTGACGGCAGCGACGGAACCGCGGCGTCGGTATTGGCGGCACGCCCGTCGGATGCCGCGGCCGATACGACCAATCTCGATGACAACCGCAACCTGTCGTTGACGCAGTACGTCGATCCGCTGATCGGCACGCTCGCGAGCAATTCGCCGAACCCGGTGCCGGCGGGACAGGCCGGCAGCGTCGAACCGGCCGCCGGCCTGCCGTCGGGCATGGTGCAGTGGGCGCCCGACACCAACACCACGCCGGCGCCGAGCAACAGCCAGGAGCCGAACTCGCCCGCCGGCTACTACTACGACATCCATTCGATCCAGGGTTTCAGCCTGACGCACATGCCGGGCGCCGGCTGCAGCGGCAACAACGGCGAATTTCCGGTCATGCCGACCACCGACCCGACGCAGCTCGCGCCAACCTTCAGTCATGCGAACGAAACGGCCAGGCCCGGCTACTATTCCGTGCTGCTCGACTCGCAGATCAAGGTGGAGTTGACCGCTACGCTGCGCACCGGCTTCGGCCAATTCGCGTACCCGGCCGGCAAACCCGCGCTGCTGGTACTCGACGCGACCCGCACCAACACCAAGACCTCGACCACCGGCTCCGTTACGCAGGTTTCCGACAGCGCCATCTCCGGCAGCACGATCGGCGGTGGCTTCTGCGGCAACTCGGTGCCGGTTCCCGTCTACTTCTACGCCGCCTTCGACCAGGCTTTTACGTCGGCGTCGATTACGCACGGCGTGGCCCAACTGGGTTTCCGCCCGGGCCAGACGGTCAGGATGAAGATCGGCCTGTCCTACGTCAGCGTCGCCAACGCGAAAGCCAACCTCGACGCGGAAAATCGCGGCTGGGACTTCGCGGGTGTCCGCACACAGGCCGACCGTATCTGGAACGACCGCCTCAATAGCATCCGCGTGGCGGGCGGCACGCTCGACGCGAAGAAGAAGTTCTACACGGCGCTCTATCACGCGCTCTGGGCACCGAGCATCTTCAGTGACGTGAACGGCCAGTACATCGGCTTCGACAACACCGTGCATCAGGTCGCCAAGGGCCAGCAGGCCCAGTATTCGTCGTTCTCGGGTTGGGACATCTACCGCTCGCTGATCCAGCTGAAGTCGATCCTCAACCCGTCCGAGACCAGCGACATGATCCAGTCGCTGATCAACGACGCGGATCAATGCGGCGCGATTCCGCACTGGGTCAACGACAACGTCGAGGACGGCGTGATGCCGGGCGACGCCGGTTCGCTGATCGTCTCGAACGCCTATGCGTTCGGCGCGCGGCGCTTCGATACGCGGTCCGCGCTGCAGCACATGGTGAAGATGGCGAACATCCCCGGCACGGCCTGCAACAACGTGACCACCAACGGCGGTCGCGCGAGCTACCTGCAGACCGGCTACATCACCAGCGGCGAGTGGGGACAGGCTTCGTCCACGCTCGAATACACGAGCAGCGATTTCGCGATCTCGCGCTTCGCCGGCGCGCTCGGCGATACCGCCACGCAGCGCATGCTGCTGAGCCGCTCCGCTTACTGGCAGAACCTGCTCGACACCACGCTGACGCCGCCGCTGATCGCGGCGCGCCAGTCGAACGGCACGTGGATTCCCGAGACGCCGAGCAGCGGCGACAACTATGTGGAAGGCAATGCCGAGCAGTACACGTGGATGGTGCCGTACAACGGCGCCGGCCTGTTCGCGCAGCTGGGCGGCAATGCGGCAGTGACGTCGCGGCTCGACCAGTTCTTCACGGTGCTCAATGCGGGCCTGAGCCTGCCCAACTTCTACATGGGCAACGAGCCGACCTTCGAGGTGCCGTGGCTCTACAACTGGGCCGGACAGCCGTCGGGCACGCAGCGCGTGGTGCAGCAGATCCTCGCCAGCGCGTTCGGCACCGGCCCCGACGGCTTGCCGGGCAACGACGACCTCGGCGCCGTGTCGGGCTGGTATGTGTGGGGCGCGCTGGGCCTGTATCCGCAGATCCCCGGCGTCGCGGGCCTAGCGATCGGCAGTCCGCAGTTCCCGCAGATCGATGTGCGGCTCGGCAACGGCCGCACGTGGCGGATTCGCGCCGAGGGCGCGCCCGCGTCCAGCTATGTGCAGTCGCTGTCGATCAACGGTCGCGCGCACGATGTGCCGTGGGTCGCCTACGACGACATCGCGAACGGCGCGACGCTGCACTTCGCGATGGGCAGCGCGCCGTCGCAATGGGGCAGCCGGAAGCAGCCGCCGTCGTTCGGCGTGCCGGTGGCGATCAACGCGGTCGACAGCTACAACAATCGCGGCTTCAGCGCGGACGGCGCGACCAATGCCGACGGCCAGGGCGCGGACTTCGACGGCAGCCTGTTCAGCTACTCGCTGAATGCGCTGGCAGCGGCGGGCGTGCAGCCCGGCAAGCCGTTCGCAGTGGCCGGCGCGAGCGTCGCGGTGGCGGGCGGACCGCTCTCGCTCGACAACACTGTGACCGTCGGCCAGACCGTGATGCTGCCCCCGGGATCGGCCGGCACCGGCGTGGTGGTGCTCGGCTCGGCCAACAATGGCCCGAGCAGCGGCACGGCGCAGCTGAATTTTGCGGATGGATCGAGTCAGGCTGTGACGCTGGCGTTCGACGACTGGACGCTGAATGGCGGCAGCGCGCACGCCAGCGCGGCGATCGCCGTCACGATGGCTTACCGCAATTCGGGCAGCGGCCAGCAGGACAACGTCAAGACCTATATCTTCGCGCAGAAGATTCCGGTACCGCCTGGCAAGGTGGTGACGAGCATCGTGCTGCCGCGGCAGGTGAGCGCCGGCAAGATGCATGTGTTCGGGATCGGGATGGCGGCTTCCTGATGCCCGCTTGACCAACGGGGATACATCGGACCTCCGATGTATCCCTCGCCGGCCGGCGCTGTTGCCGTGCGGTTCCCGCCCGCCGTGACTCATCGCGCAACAGCGACGGATTCGTGACACTCCCCTGCGGCCGATCTTTTTGCCCATTGATCCGCACCGGTGATTTCTGTCGATGCGCGTCAACGAACCCGCCGTCGGGCAGCCACCGGGCGCCGGTAGCCGGGCGCACCGGCCCGGCTTCTCCCGCTGGCCCAAGCGAATCACCCCCACTGGCGCTACCGCCAATAACAAGCGCTCACTAACGTGTCGATACCGCGTGCCGCATGCGCGCCAGCGCCTTGCGCACCGCTCACCATTCGACAGGAGACACGTTATGGCAGATACGCTCACCGCCCCCGTCACGGCCGCCACGCTCGCGGCATTTTCCGACGCCTTCAACCGGCACGACGCCAATGCGTTGATGGGCTTCATGACCGAGGACTGCGTGTTCGACGCGGCCGGCGGCCCCGACATCCACGGCACGCGCTTCGTCGGCCGTGACGCGGTACGCGCCGCGTTCGAAGCCGTGTTCAAGACCTTCCCCGACGCGCACTGGGGTCACGGCCGCCACACCGTCGCCGGCGAGCGCGGCGTCTCCGAATGGGTGTTCACGGGCACGCACGCCGAAGGCTGGCGTATCGAGGCCGAAGGCTGCGACCTGTTCGAATTCCGCGACGGACTGATCGCCGTCAAGCGCGCCTTCCGCAAGGAACGGCCGAAGCAGCCGGCCTGAGCGCAGCGGCCGGACCACCGTGCCCCACGTGCATTTTGAAACGAATCGATTCATTTCATTCCACATTCCCCGGCAGCGGGCGGAATGACTTGACCGGCCTTCCCCGGCAAATAGCATCTGGAACAAGACGTTCCGTTAATTGAACAATCGGAGACAACCCATGAGCGAACAATCCACTTCCCTGCGTGCATCGGCGAACGGTCCGCAGGACATGACGCCGTCCGAAGCCTTCGTCGAGACCCTCGCGGCCAACGGCGTGACCGACATGTTCGGCATCATGGGCTCCGCGTTCATGGATGCGATGGACATCTTCGCGCCGGCCGGCATCCGCCTGATCCCGGTCGTGCACGAACAGGGCGCGGGCCACATGGCCGACGGCTATGCGCGCGTATCGGGCCGCCACGGCGTCGTGATCGGCCAGAACGGCCCCGGCATCAGCAACTGCGTGACGGCGATCGCGGCCGCGTACTGGGCGCATAGCCCGGTCGTGATCGTCACGCCGGAAGCCGGCACGATGGGGATCGGCCTCGGCGGCTTCCAGGAAGCGAACCAGTTGCCGATGTTCCAGGAGTTCACGAAATACCAGGGCCACGTCACGCACCCGGCGCGGATGGCCGAATTCACCGCGCGCTGCTTCGACCGCGCGCAGGCCGAGATGGGCCCGACCCAGCTGAACATCCCGCGCGACTACTTCTACGGCAAGGTCAAGGTCGAGATTCCGCAACCGCGCCGGCTCGATCGCGGCGCCGGCGGCGAACAGAGCCTGGACGACGCAGCGGCACTGATCGCGCAGGCGAAGTTCCCGGTGATCATCTCGGGCGGCGGCGTCGTGATGGCCGATGCGATCGAGGAATGCAAGGCGCTCGCCGAACGGCTCGGCGCACCGGTCGTCAACAGCTACCTGCACAACGACTCGTTCCCGGCGAACCACCCGCTGTGGTGCGGCCCGCTCGGCTACCAGGGCTCGAAGGCGGCGATGAAGCTGCTGTCGCGCGCGGACGTCGTGATCGCGCTCGGCTCGCGCCTCGGGCCGTTCGGCACGCTGCCGCAGCACGGGATGGACTACTGGCCGAAGGACGCGAAGATCATCCAGATCGACGCCGATCACAAGATGCTCGGCCTCGTGAAGAAGATCTCGGTCGGCATCTGCGGCGACGCGAAAGCCGCGGCGGTCGCGCTCACGCAACGCCTCGAAGGCCGCACGCTCGCGTGCGACGGCTCGCGCGGCGATCGCGCCGACCAGATCGCGACCGAGAAGGCCGCGTGGGAAAAGGAACTCGACGACTGGACGCACGAGCGCGACGCGTACAGCCTCGACATGATCGAGGAGCAGAAGCACGAGAAGCCGTTCAGCGGCGGCCAGTACCTGCATCCGCGCCAGGTGCTGCGCGAGCTCGAGAAGGCGATGCCCGAGGACGTGATGGTGTCGACCGACATCGGCAACATCAACTCGGTCGCGAACAGCTACCTGCGCTTCAACAAGCCGCGCAGCTTCTTCGCGGCGATGAGCTGGGGCAACTGCGGCTATGCGTTCCCGACGATCATCGGCGCGAAGGTCGCCGCGCCGCACCGCCCGGCCGTGTCGTATGCGGGCGACGGCGCATGGGGCATGAGCCTGATGGAGACGATGACCTGCGTGCGCCACAACATCCCGGTGACGGCCGTCGTGTTCCACAACCGCCAGTGGGGCGCGGAAAAGAAGAACCAGGTCGACTTCTACAACCGCCGCTTCGTCGCCGGTGAACTCGACAACCAGAGCTTCGCGGCGATCGCGCGGGCGATGGGCGCCGAAGGGATCACGGTCGACCGCCTCGAGGATGTCGGCCCGGCGCTCAAGCGCGCGATCGACATGCAGATGAACCAAGGCAAGACGACGATCATCGAGATCATGTGCACGCGCGAACTCGGCGATCCGTTCCGTCGCGACGCGCTGTCGAAGCCGGTGCGCATGCTCGACAAGTACAAGGACTACGTGTAACGCCGCGTCGCCGACGCAACCCGTTGCCGGCCGCGCGCCCCTCTCGCGCGGCCGGCCCTCCGGCCGGACGCCGTGCCCCGTGCGGGCCGCCGCATCCGGCCGTTTTTTCTTTTTCTCCGAGCGAACGATGAAAGCTCTCGACCGCATTCTCGACGCCGCGCGCCGCCAGCCGATGCGCATCGCACTGTGCGAAGCCGACGATCCGCGCGTGCTGCAGGCCGCCGCGCGCGCGACGCGCGACGGTATCGCCCGCATCGTGCTCGTCGGCAACCGCGCGGCGATCCACGCGGCGGCTGCACGCGACGCGATCGATCTCGACGGCATGACGCTCGTCGATCCGGCCACCGTCACGCAGCGCGATGCCTATGCCGACACGCTGCACGCGCTGCGCAAGAGCAAGGGCATGACGGCCGATGCCGCACGCGACGCGGTGCTCGACCCGCTCTGCCACGCGAATCTGATGGTGCGGCTCGGCGACGCGGACGGCTCGGTCGCGGGCGCCGTGCATGCGACGGCCGACGTCGTGCGCGCGGCAATCCAACTGATCGGCGTCGATCCGGCGTTCCGGATCGTGTCGAGCTTCTTCCTGATGATGCTGTGCGAACCATTCCACACGATCAAGGGCGGGCTGATCTTCTCCGACTGCGCGCTGGTCGTCGATCCGGACGCCAGTCAGCTCGCCGAGATCGCGATGGCCGCCGCCGACAGCGCGCACGCACTGCTCGGCGAAGAGCCGCGCGTGGCGATGCTGTCGTTCTCGACGAGCGGCAGCGCGCATCACGCGGCGGTCGACAAGGTGACGGCCGCGACCGCGCACGTACGCGCACTGCGCCCCACTCTCGCGATCGACGGCGACGTGCAGCTCGACGCGGCGATCGTCGCGGAAATCGCCGAGCGCAAGATCGCGCATTCGCAGGTGGGCGGCCACGCGAACGTGCTCGTGTTCCCGAGCCTCGAAGCCGGCAACATCGGCTACAAGCTCGCCGAGCGGATCGGCCGCGCGAAGGCCGTCGGCCCGCTGCTGCAGGGGCTGCGCCGGCCCGCGAACGACCTGTCGCGCGGCTGCAGCGCCGACGACGTGTACCACGTGATCGCGGCGACCACCGTGCAGGCGCAGGCGGCCGCGCAGCGCGCCGCAACCGGCGAGGCTGCGCACGCATGACCGCCGACAAACTGGCGATCCTGATCGCGGTGATCGGCGCCGGCAGCTATTTCCAGACCGTCACCGGCTTCGGGCTCGGGATGATCGTGATGGGCGCGACGAGCGGCTTCGGGCTCGCACCGCTTGCAACCGTGGCGACGCTGATGAGCGTCGTATCGCTCGCGAACGGCGCGACCGCGCTGCCCGGCCGGCTGCATCACATCGACTGGCGCGCGGTCGGCGCGGCGACGCTCGGCATCCTGCCGTCGGTCGTCGCGGGCGTGCTGCTGCTCGAATGCCTGAGCCGATCGGCGGCCGACCTGCTGCAACTGATCCTCGGCGCGGTCGTGCTGTATGGCGGCCTGAGCGCCGCGCTGCGGCCGACGCCGCTCACCGAGCGCTCGGACAACCGCAGCTTCTTCGTCAGCGGCCTGTTCGGCGGGCTGCTGAGCGGGATGTTCGGCGTGTCGGGGCCGCCGCTGATCTTCCAGTTCTACCGGCAGCCGCTGACGCTCGTGCAGATCCGCTGCGCGCTGATCGTGCTGTTCACGACGACTTCGGCCACGCGCGTGCTGTACAGCGCATGCGAAGGCCAGCTCGATCGCGACATCTGGCTGCTGGCCGCGATCGCGACGCCGGTCGTGATGCTGACGACGGTGGCCGCCCGCCAGTACCCGCCGCCGCTGTCGCCGGTCGCGCTGCGCCGCCTTGCGTTCGGCGTGCTGATGGCGATCGGTATCGGGCTGATCGCGACGTCGCTGCCGCCGCTGCTGCATCGCGCTTGATGTCGCGCGGCGTGTGCCACGTCGAACCGCCCGGTTCCCGGCGATCGATTCGGACACGACGCGTACTCAGTTGCCGCGTCCGCATCGAATACAGTCACCCGCGTCACCGCCGCGCGCCGATCCATCCGGCGATTTCGACGAGCCGCTTCATGTCGGGCGCCGACGCAAGATCGATCGCCAGCCGGTGCCGGTAGTACGGGCCAAGATCGAGCCCGACGCCCAATCCGAGCACTTCGACGCGGCCCGCCGACTCCTGGCGCGCAACGACCTGCTTCAGATGGTTGTCGAGGTAGAACGGATCGTTCGCGAGCGCCGTTGCGCCGTCCATCGGGCTGCCGTCGGAGATCACGACGAGGATC
The DNA here is from genome assembly GCF_020419725.1 of Burkholderia sp. AU38729. Taxonomy (NCBI): domain Bacteria; kingdom Pseudomonadati; phylum Pseudomonadota; class Betaproteobacteria; order Burkholderiales; family Burkholderiaceae; genus Burkholderia; species Burkholderia sp. AU38729. Next base: position 512,707 of record NZ_JAIZQO010000002.1, read on the forward strand.
TTGCGTGCTTCCGGCCGCGCCGCGAGCCGCGCGCATGCCCATTCGACCGCTTCGCCGTCCACACCTTCGCGGAACAGATCGGCCTTGAACAACGCGGCAATGCCCGTGCGCGCATGCCGCCAGCGGGTATCCGCGTCCTTGAACACCAGGTGGCCGGTTTCGTTGAGCCGGCCCGGATGACGCGGCTTGCCGCGCGCGAGCCAGTCCTGCCGCGCGCGCCCGCCGTTCCAGGCGAGCGTCGTGAAGCCCAGCACTTCGGTTGCCAGACCGGCGGCATCGCCCGCGCGGGCCAGCGTGTCGACCATCAGCGCGACGCCGTCGATCCACGTCTTCATCGACCCCGAGCAGTCGATCAGGAACGCGAGCGCGCAGTCGGCATGCGGCCGCACGCGTTCGAGCCGGAACAACCGACGTTCGGCCGGCGAGCTGACGAGTTGCGCGAGCCGGCGGCCGTCGAGCCGGCCGTGCTCCTCGCCGAACGACCAGCCGTCGGCCTGCGGCACGACGAGCGCCGCGCGCAGCACGCGGGCGAGCCGCGTGACGTTGATCCGCTGCGCGGCGACCTGGCCGTCGAGCCGGTCGCGATACTCGCGCAGCAGTGCCGTGCGGATCTGCGCGGCCGGTCGAAGCTCGCGGTCGTAGCGTGTCGTGTACGCACGATAGACGGCGTCGCCGCCCTGCAGCACGACGCTGTCGCCCGTCTCCACGAGCGCCGGCATATCGATGCCCGTCTCGTCGAAATCGACCCACAGCGAGAAATTCGTCAGTGCGTCGTCCTGCTCGCGTGCGTCTTCCGTCTCCGTTTCCACGACGGCTGCACGCGCATCGCGGATCATCGCCGCAATGCATTTCGCGAGCGCCAGCGCGTGTTCCGCGAAGGCGCGCTGATCGTGCCGGCACCGCTTGAGCCCGGCAAGCTGCACGCCGATCTCGGGCACGATCGCCGCGCGCGACGCTTCGATCAGGTCTTCCGTCTCTTCGAGCACGGGCCAGCCCGTCAGCCGCGACCATGCGATCTGCGCGACGGTGTACACGAGAATCCCGACATGCGTATCGGCCTGCCCCGACCGGTGAAACGCACGCGACCAGGTCTCGAAGCGATGACGCAGGTTCTGCACGACACCCCGCATGGCAGGCGGCGCGAGCGACTCGCAGCGCAGTTGCTCGAGCATGTCGAACAGCACGCGTTCGACCGGATCGTCGCCGGACAGCGCGCGATGCAGGTCCGCATCGGAATGCAGGATGCGCAATGCGGCGCCGTCGGCCGCGCCGCGCCATGACGCGAGATCGTCGTCGGCGGCCTGCGCGCGCAGGTGCGGCGCATGGATCGGCAACGGCCGCAGGTCGCGGCACACGCGGCCCGCCCGGTAATGCAGCGCCGCGTCACGCGTCAGCGCGCGTACCGTCGACGCACCCAGCGCTTCGCGCGCCGACGCGCGGCGCGCGGCATCGCGATCGGCGCTCACCGCCCGGCTCCCGGCTCGCCGCCGCCGGCACGCGACGCAACCGCCAGTTCCTCGCCGAAACAGCGCTGGTAATACTCGGCGACGACCGGCCGCTCCGCGTCGTCGCACTTGTTCAGGAACGTGAGCCGGAACGCGAGCGCCGGATCGCGGAAGATCTGGCAGTTCTCGGCCCAGTTGATCACCGTGCGCGGCGACATCAGCGTCGACAGGTCGCCGGTCGCGAAGCCGTTGCGCGTCAGCTCCGCGAGGCTCACCATCGATTCGAGCAGCGGGCGGCCGGCTTCGTCCGCGAGTTCCGGCACGCGCGCCCGCACGATGCCGATCTCCTCGTCGCGCGGCAGGTAGTCGAGCGTCGCGACCACGTTCCAGCGGTCCATCTGCGCGTGGTTGAGCATCTGCGTGCCGTGGTAGAGCCCGTTCAGGTTGCCGAGCCCGACCGTGTTCGCGGTCGCGAACAGCCTGAACGACGGATGCGGATGAATCACGCGGTTCTGGTCGAGCAGCGTGAACTTGCCGTCGCGCTCCAGAATCCGCTGGATCACGAACATCACGTCGGGCCGCCCCGCGTCGTATTCATCGAAAATCAGCGCGACCGGCCGCTGCAATGCCCACGGCACGATCCCTTCCTGGAATTCGGTCACCTGCACGTCGTCGCGCACGACGATCGCATCCTTGCCCACCAGATCGAGCCGGCTGATGTGGCCGTCGAGGTTCACGCGCACGCACGGCCAGTTCAGCCGCGCCGCGACCTGCTCGATATGCGTCGACTTGCCGGTGCCGTGCATCCCCTGCACGAGCACGCGGCGGTTGCGCGCGAAGCCCGCGAGGATCGCGAGCGTGACGTCCGAGTTGAAGCGGTATGCGTCGTCGATATCGGGTACGTGATCGTCGCGCGCGCTGAACGCGGGCACCATCAGGTCCGAATCGAACCCGAACCGTTCGCGGACCGACACCATGCAGTCCGGCTTGTTCGCCACCCCATCCATTGCGTTGCGCTCCTGTCGTTGCTGTCGTTGCTGTCCGCGCGGGCGTCGATCTTCGCGCCGGCGCCGGTCTTGTTTACTGAACGAATCGTTCCATCGCTGAAAATGCGTGCCGGGTTGCCGCGCCCACCGTCCGACGCGGCCGGCCTGCCGGGCCGTTCGGTACAATGGCCGCCATCCAGTTTCCGGAATGCCTGCCATGCTGCCCGCGGATACGCCCACGCTGCGCGCCTTCGCGCTGCTCGAACATCTCGTCCAGGCCGGCGATGCCGTGTCGCTCGCCGATCTCGTGCGTGAAGTCGATCTCCCGAAGGCGTCGCTGCACCGGATGCTCGCGTCGCTCGAAGCCGGCGGCCTCGTGATCCGCGAGCCGGGCCGCAAGAACGCGTATGCGATCGGCCCACGCCTCGCGCGGCTCGGCACCGGCGTGCTGCTGCATGCGGGCGCGCGCCGGCTGCGCCACGCGATCCTCGAACGGCTCGTCGCCGATCTCGGCGAAACCTGCAACCTCACCGCGCTGCACGACACGGAAGTCGTCTATCTCGACCGCGTCGAAGCCGACTGGCCGCTGCGGCTCGACCTGCAACCCGGCTCGCGCGTGCCCGCGCACTGCAGTGCCAGCGGCAAGCTGCTGCTCGCGCTGTTGCCGCGCGACGAACGCGCCGCGCTGGTGCGCGCACTGGCGCTGCCGCGCTACACGCCGAACACGATCTCCGACCCCGAACTGCTCGAAGCCGAACTCGACCGTACCGCGCACAAGGGCGTCGCGATCGACAACGAGGAATTCGTCGCGGGCATCGTGTGCATCGCGGCGCCGATCGTCGGCGACGACGGCGCGTGCATCGCCGCGGTCGCCGTGCATGCGCCCGTGTCGCGCGCACCGCTGTCGCGCCTGCTCGACCACGTGCCGCGTTTGCAGGAAGCGGCGCGCGCGCTCGCGGACACGTTCTAGTTCCCGCACCGCGTGGCGGCGCACGCGCAACGTCATGACGCGCGCTGGTAGTAGAGGTTCTGCGGATGGCGCGCATCCGCGAAGAAGAACCAGCGTTCCGCGACCAGCCCCGCGTACTGGATCACGAACGCCGCGCCGAGCGCGACGGCGGCCGCGACCGACGTCGGCGCGAGCGCACCCGCGCCGGTCAGCACGAACGGCACCGCGAATGCGCCGATCAGGAAGCCGGCCTTCACCGCGCGCAGCGTGCCGTTGCCCTGCCCATGAAAGAATTCCCGCGTATTGAATGCGCTGGCCGTGAAGCCGCGCGATTTCTGCTCGACCTTGTCGCTGCGGATCCCGGTCGCGCTCTGCACGGTCGACTTCGGCCGCAGCCGCGCATTGCGTGCGAGCGACGCGAGCCGCGCCACGCCGCCCGCGAGCGTCAGCACGCAGGCGGCCACGGCGAGCCGGCCAACCAGCGACGGCGCGAGCCACGCGGCGCACGCCGTCGCCAGCGTGCAGCCCGACGCGCAGCCGAGCAGCACGAAGTTCACGAGCGTCAGCGGGCTCGCCCATTCCTGCAGGAAGCGCAAGCACGCGTAGATCATCGCGGTGCACACGAACAGCGCAACGCTCGCGAGCGCGCCCACCGCGCCGATCAGCAACGTGCCCGGCCAGCCGAACAGGTGCGCCGCGCCATAGGCGAACGCGCACGCGAGAAACACCGGCAGCGCGATGCATTCGCGTGACAGCCACGACGTGCGCCACATCGCGATCGCACGCCAAGCGCGTTCGGGGTGGCCGAGATGGAAGAACGACGCCAGCAGGCCGAGTGCGCCGAGCCCGACCGACAGCGCGGCGCCCGTCACGTAGAACGACGCGGCAATATCGACGCCTGCCGCGCGCGCCAGTGCCTCGACGATCACGAGCGTCAGCAACAGGCCCTGTGCGGCACCGCACAGGGTGGTGAGGAAAACGACCGAAAAAGCTGGGCGCATGGGGACTCCGTTTTTTTCGTATGAGTGAAGGGCTTTGCGCTCAGCGCTGCGTCGCGAGCGACACGAGATCGATGTCGCCGCGTGTCGCGCGGGCCTCGAATGAATCGTCTTCGCCGATGCCGTTCGATGCACTGCCGCACCCGCCGCTACTCCCGCACACGCACGATGCTTCGGTCTTCACGCGCGGCAGGTAGTGGTTCGACGGCCGCGTGCCCCATTCCGGCATCAGCTGATAGCCGCCGCGTTCGCGGATCGCGCGCGACACGTCCGACTCCGGATCGTGCACGTCGCCGAACAGCCGCGCCGACGTCGGGCACGCGAGCACACAGGCCGGCTTGCGGTCGCGTTCGGGCAGCGCTTCGTTGTCGATGCGGTCCGCGCACAGCGTGCACTTCGTCATCTCCTTGCGGCCTTCGTCGAGTTCGCGCGCGCCGTACGGGCACGCCCACGCGCAGTACTTGCAGCCGATGCACTTGTCGTAGTCGACCAGCACGATCCCGTCCGACTTGCGCTTGTAGCTCGCGCCGGTCGGGCATACCGGCACGCATGGCGGATCCTCGCAATGCAGGCACGACTTCGGGAAATGAATCGTGTCGGTCATCGGAAACACGCCCGCTTCGTACGTCTGCACGCGGTTGAAGAACGTGCCGGACGGATCGTCGTCATACGGGCGCATATCCGCGAGACTGCCGGCTTCGCCCGACGTGTTCCATTCCTTGCAGCTCGTCACGCAGGCATGGCAGCCGACGCACACGTTCAGGTCGATGACGAGGGCCATCTGGGTCATGGTGGTGCTCCTTCGATCAGCGATCTTCAGACTTCGGGCCGGCGGACGCTGCACGCCGCAGCCGCGCGGCGAATGCGCCGGTTCCCGCGAAATACGCCTGCACGCGCTGCAGCACGCGCGGCGTGCCCGGCAGCGCCGGCATCGGCGCGAACTGCGGCAAGGTCGTGGCCGCATCGGCTTCGGCCGGATAGATCCGCACCTGCACGTCGTACCAGCCGGCCTGCCCCGTCACCGGATCGGAGTTCGACATCCGCGCGCCGCCGCGCGCCGCATCCGGCAACTCGTCGGTGATCACGTGGTTCAACAGGAAGCCGCGCTGCGACTCGCCCGCCTGCGGCCCGAGGTTCCACGCACCGGCCGCCTTGCCGATCGCGTTCCAGGTCCACACGGTGCCGGGCTCGACCGCCTCGCTGTAGCGCGCGCGGCAACGCACCTTGCCCCACGGCGATTCGACGTAGATCCATGCGCCGTCGTCGATCTGCTGCGCGGCGGCCGTGACCGGGTTCACGAACAGGTGGTTCTCGCCGTGGATCTGGCGCAGCCATGCGTTCTGCGAATCCCACGAGTGGTACATCGCCATCGGCCGCTGCGTGATCGCCGCGAGCGGATAGCGGCCCGCATCGGTCAGCCCGCTTTCGAGCGAGCGATGCCAGAACGGCAGCGGATCGAAATAGCGCGCGATGCGCTCGCGCAGATGGTCGGGCGGCTGGCGGCCCGACGTGCGGCCCTGCGCGGCGAGCCGGAACTTCTGCATCACGTCCGAGTAGAGCTGGATCACGATTGGCACACCGAACTTGCGCATCCCGTTGTCGACCGCCCACTGCATGTACGGGCCGTTGCAGTTGCGCATGTACTGCAGCGGCTCCGGCAGCCGGTGGTGGTACACGCAGTTGTTTTCCGCGTAGCGCTTCCACTGGTCGGGGTTCGGTTCGCCGACGACGGCCTTGTCGCCGACCTTGCCGCGCCAGCCGATCAGGAAGCCGGTGCCGGAATCGGGCGTGGTCTGGAAGTTGATGACGAAATCCGGATAGTCGCGATACTTGCGCTGCCCGTCCGCGGTCGTGAAGGCCGGAAACTTCAGCCGGCTCGCGAGCTCGATCAGCACCTCCTGGAACGGCTTGCACTCGCCGGTCGGCGGCACCACGGGCACGCGCACCGAGTCGACCGGTCCGTCGAATTCGGAGATCGGCCGGTCGAGCACCGACATCACGTCGTGCCGCTCGAGGTAGGTCGTGTCGGGCAGGATCAGGTCGGCGAACGCCGTCATCTCCGACGCGAACGCATCGCACACGACGAGGAACGGGATCCGGTATTCGCCGTCGTCGCGCTTGTCGACCAGCATCTTGCGTACTTCCGTCGTGTTCATCGACGAATTCCACGCCATGTTGGCCATGAAGATCAGCAGCGTGTCGATCGGATAGGGATCGCCGCGCCACGCATTGGTGATCACCGAATGCATGAGCCCGTGCACCGCGAGCGGGTATTCCCACGAGAACGCCTTGTCGAGCCGTGCGGGCGTGCCGTCCGGATGGACGAACAGATCCTCGGGGCCGGCGGGCCAGCCGAGCGGGCCGGTGGCGAGCGGCGTGTTCGGCTTGATCTGCGCCGGGTCGTTCGGCGGTTTCGCCGATGGCGGCACCGCGCGCGGATACGGCGCCTTGTGCCGGAAGCCGCCCGGCCGGTCGATCGTGCCGAGCAGCGACATCAGCACGGCAAGCGCGCGGATCGTCTGGAAGCCGTTCGAATGCGCGGCGAGCCCGCGCATCGCATGGAACGCGATCGGCACGCCCTTCACCGATTCGTGTTCCTTGCCCCACGAATCCGTCCAGCGCACCGGCAGCACGATCGCGTGGTCGCGCGCGACCGTCTCCATCTCGCGCGCCAGGCGGCGGATCGTGTCGGCCGCGATGCCGGTGATGTCGGCCGCCCATTCGGGCGTGCAATCGGCCACCTGTTCGCGCAGCAGCGTGAACGACGGCGCGACGGGCGTGCCGTCGTCGAGCGTATAGCGGCCGTCGAGTGCAGGCTCGGCGCCTTCCGTGTGATGCAGCACCGCGCGGTTCGTCTTCGTGTCCCACCACATCCGGTTCTGCGGATACAGCGCGTTGACCTCCGGCGCGCCGGCGTCGCGCACGAACAGCCCGAACGTGTCGGCGCCGTCGCGCTGGTCGACCAGCTCCGCCGCGTTCGTGAAGCGCGACACGAATTCGTGGTCGAACGCGTCGCGCGCGATCAGCTCGTGCATCAGCGCCATGAACAGCGCGCCATCGGTGCCGGGGCGAATCGGAATCCATTCGTCGGCAATCGCCGCGTAGCCGGTGCGCACCGGATTGATCGCGATGAAGCGCCCGCCCGCGCGCTTGAACTTGCCGAGCGCGATCTTCAGCGGATTCGAATGGTGGTCCTCGGCGGTGCCGATCATGAAGAACAGCTTCGCGTTGTCGAGATCGGGGCCGCCAAATTCCCAGAACGAGCCGCCGATCGTGTAGATCATCCCGGCCGCCATGTTCGCCGAGCAGAACCCGCCATGCGCCGCATAGTTCGGCGTACCGAACTGTTTCGCGAACAGGCCGGTGAGCGCCTGCATCTGGTCGCGGCCGGTGAACAGCGCGAAGCGCTTCGGGTCGGTGGCGCGCAGGTGCGCGAGACGCTTTTCGAGCACGTCGAACGCGACGTCCCACGACACCGGCTCGAACTGCGCATCGCCGCGCTCGGCGCCCGGCTTGCGCATCAGCGGCTGCGTGAGCCGCGCGGGCGAATACTGCTTCATGATTCCCGACGAACCTTTCGCGCAGATGACGCCCTGGTTCAGCGGATGCGCGGGATTGCCGTCGATATAGCGCACCTCGCCGTCGCGCAGGTGCACGCGGATGCCGCAGCGGCACGCGCACATGTAGCACGTCGTCGTCTTGATCTCGGCCTGCTCGTCCCGCTCGCGTGCCCGATGTTCCATCGTCTGTCCTCGTTCGCGGATTCGCGGATGAGGGCGCGCCCGGCGGGGCGCACCCGTGAATCGGTTCATCCATGCTATGCCGGCACGCGGCCGACATAAAGTCGCATCCTCTGATCGATGCTATCGGTCGTCCCGATAGTTGCCCCGGCGATCAATCGGCTCGGGCCGGCATCCGCATGCACGAAGGCCCGGCACGCGGGCCGGGCCTTCGGCGTCAGGCGTTACCGCGCATTACCGTGCATCACCGCGGCGGATAGGCGAGCAGTTCGCTGTCGTCGAGAGGCTCGCGGCGGCTGCGGCGCGTGAGCCCGTAGGCGACGACCAGCACGCCGAGGCTGGCGACACCGAGCCACAGCGGCTTGCGCTGATCGGGGATGAACGCCATCGCGACGAGGATGCCGACCATGCCGATGATCGCGACCCAGGTGAGGTACGGATACGCCCACATCTTGACGCGCAGCTTGCTGGCGGCCACCGGGTCGAGGCGCTTGCGCAGGCGCAGTTGCGAGAACGCGATCAGCACGTACACGAACAGCGCGACGGTGCCGTACGAATTGACGAGGAACGCGAACACGGTATCGGGCGACACGTACGACATCACCACCGACACGTAACCGAACACCGTGCCGAGCAGGATCGCGCGCACCGGCACGCCGCGCTTGTTGACCTTCGCGAGCGCGGCCGGCGCGTCGCCGTGGCGGGTCAGCGCGAACAGCATCCGCGACGCCGCATAGAGGCCCGAGTTGAGCGCGGACAGCACCGCCGTCAGCACGATCGCATTCATCACGTTGGCGGCAGCGGGCAGGCCCATCACTTCGAGCGCGCTCACGTACGGCGTGGCCATCTGATGCGAATTCCACGGCACCAGCGCGACGACGAGCGCCACCGAGCCGACGTAGAACACCAGCACGCGCGTGATCACCGAATTGGTGGCCTTCGCAACCGCTTTCGCCGGTTCCTTCGCCTCGGCCGCCGCGATCGTGACGATCTCGGCGCCGAAGTAGAAGCCGGTCGCCGCGACCGCCCCGCTCATCACCGGCCCGATGCCGAGCGGCATGAAGCCGCCGTGGCCGAGCAGCGTCGGCAGCACCGACGTCGTGTGCATCGACGCGGGCCACAGGCCGAGCACGTAGAGGCCGCCGAGGAACAGGAACACGATGATCGCGCCGACCTTGATCGACGAGAACCAGAACTCGAACTCGCCGTAGCTGCCGACCGAGATCAGGTTCGTGAGCGTCAGCACGACCAGCAGCGCGAGGCTGATGATCCACGCGGGCGTATCCGGCAACCAGAACTGGATCAGCTTGGCGCCCGCCACCGCTTCGAGCGCGACGACGATCACCCAGAAATACCAGTACATCCAGCCGGTCAGGAAGCCCGCCATCTTGCCGGGCCCGCGCCAGTTGCCGAACGCGAGCCGCGCGTATTCGTAGAACGAACCGACGGCCGGCATCGCGCATGCCATCTCGCCGAGCATGCGCATCACGAGCACGACGAGCCCGCCCGTGATCAGGAACGACAGGATCGCGGCCGGCCCGGTCTGCTGAATCACCACGCCGCTGCCGACGAACAGCCCGGCACCGATCACGCCGCCAAGCGCGATCATCGTCATGTGGCGCTGCTTGAGCCCACACTTCAGGTCACTCTGATTCGAGGGTTGCATGTCTTCTCCATATCCAGTTGTCCGGACGCCGCCCGCTCGCCACCATCGGGTGAGCGCGGGCGCCGCCGGCGACGGCGCGTGCAGGGGCGCCTGCCGCCCCGGCCGCACGGATTTCTATTGCTTTTATTGTGTTCGACAACCCGGCGCGCGTTGTGTCACGCCGGGCGATATGCACTACGTTCAGGGCTTTTCGTCGTTCCTGAAGTAAGACAGGTAGAGCATCCGTTGCCCGAGGCGCCGGAACGGCGCGAACGGGTGGCCAGGCAGCGGGGACGTGAAGATCGGCAGCGTCTGGCGGGCGCCCTTCCCCGCGATCTGCTCGGCCAGCCGGCGGCCGGCCTGCTGCGAGTACGACACGCCGTTGCCGCCGTAGCCGAGCGCGTAGTACACCGACTGCCGCGGGTCGGGCTGGCACACGCGCGGCATCATGTCGTGGCTCACGTCGACCCAGCCCCACCACGAGTAGTCGATCTCCACGCCGCGCAGCGCGGGAAACTTGCGCGCCATCCCTTCCTTCAGCAATTCGAAGTGACGCGGGTTCGGCGCATCGTCACCGGTGATCGCGCTGCGGCTGCCGATCTGCAAGCGGCGATCGGGCAGGAAGCGGTAATAGAAACGCAGCGTGCGCGTATCGGTCAGCACCTGTGTCGTGCGGAAATTGCATGCGTCGATCTCCGCGTCGGTGAGCGGGCGCGTGACCATCGAGTTCGACAGGATCGGCATCACCTTGCTGCGCAGCGACGGATGCAGCGTCTGCGCGGTGTACGCGCCGGTTGCGATGCCCACCGCCCGGGCCCGCACGACGCCGCCGGGCGTGCGCAGGTGATGCACGCCGTCGATCGTCTCGAAGCCGAGCACCGGGCTGCTCGTATGCACCTTCGCGCCGGCTTCGCGCGCGAGGCGCAGATAGCCGAACGCGAGCTTCAGCGCGTGGATGCCGATGCCTTCCGGCTCGTGCAGCGCGCCGGCCGCTTCGTGGTCGTTGATGAATTCGCGGCGGAAGGTTTCCGCGCTCAGCAGCTCGGACGGATAGCCGAACACGTCCTTCCACACCTTCGCCTCGGCCGCGAGCTTGGCCATGATGCGCGGACGATGCGCGATCAGGAAATGGCCGCCCGGCTGCGGGTCGCAGTCGATTTCCGCGACGAGCGACTTGAAGTGCTCGAAGCCTTCGAGAATCTCGTCGTGCATCTTCAGCGCGACGTCCTTGCCCCAGCGCTCGATCCACTGCGAGCGCGACAGCCTGCCCGATGCGTTCTGCCCCTGCCCGCCGTTGCGGCTGCTGCAGCCCCAGCTCGTGCGGTTGGCTTCCAGCACGACGGCCTTGATGCCGTGGTCCCGCGCGAGGCACAGCGCGGTCGCGAGGCCCGTGTAGCCGGCGCCGATGATCGCGACGTCGACATCGAGATCGCGCGTCACGGGGCCGTCGTCGGGCGGCGGGGTGCCGGCCGTCGCGACCCAGTAGGTCGGCGCGTACTGCCTGCCGCACCCGGGCCCCGGCGACACGAGCGGATCGTAGGTCGGGTCGTAACGCGTATCGTTCGGCCGGCCGCCGGCGAAGCTGCTCGCGGTGCGTTCGATGGAAGGGGTCGACATGCTCAGACCTCCGACGCGGGCTGGCCTGCCGCGCCGCAACGGGCGCATGAGGCGATTCGACTGACTGATGCGGGGCGCGCGCTCGCCGCACGGGCGAATGCTGCCGACTGCCTGTTGGTCATGCCTGTCTCCTGATCGTTCTCTTCGGGTCGATCGTGTGCAGATGCTTCAATGCGGCGATCTGTCGAGGAAAGTGTAGGCAGGCCGATTTGTCGCAGGTAGGGCCAGTGGGCCGGATTCGCTTGGACCAGCACGGGGGCGGCGAACGGCGTGCGGCAGCGGGCGAGAGGGGGACCATGACGGTCAAAAAGGATCAGCGGCGCGGGCGCGACGCCGCCGAGCGACCGGGACGCCGGATGGCGAGCAACAGCGGGCAGACGGTGTGGGTCGCAATCGGCAGGGGTGCACAGCGTGGGCCTGACACCACCGGGAGACCGAACAGCCGGCAGCATCGGACGACCGGCTGACGGCAAGGGTCAGAGGCACGGCATAGGCATAGGCATGGGCGTCGGCGTGGCCGTGGCGGTGGCCGTGGACTCGGGTATGGGCACGGCACCGACCGACGACCGCACCGCCGATACGACCCGGCCCCCCACCCCACCCGCCGTCACATCGCGCGCACCGCGACGCCGTCCACGCCGCCGCGCTTCTCGATCGCCCGCGCGGACACGATCGACAGGAGTGCAGACAACATCACGTAAACCCCGACGAGCCACGGCGCCCCGCCGTTCACGCGCAGCAGCGCGGTCGCGACGATCGGCGTGAGCCCGCTCGCGAAGATGCCCGACACCTGGTAGACGAACGAGATGCCCGTGTAACGCACGTTCGCGTCGAACAGCTCCGCGAACAGCGCGGCCTCCGGCCCGTACGCCATCGCGTAGAAGATCCCGAACGGGATCACCAGCGCGAGCCACACGGCGAGCAGGTGGGTCGACTGCGTCTGCAACAGCCAGAACGCGGGCAGCACCGACAGCCCGCACAGCGTCGCGCCCCACCGGTACACGCGTGCGCGGCCGAGCCGGTCGGACAGCCCGCCGAACACCGGGATGAACACGCACATCACGACCGCCGCGCTCATCACGCCGAGCAGCGCGTCGCCGCGCGAGATCGACAGGTTGCGCGTCATGTAGCCGATCGAGAACACCGCGAACACGTTGAAGAACACGCCGTCGATATAGCGCGCGCCCATCCCGAGCAGGATCGCCCGACGATAGTTGGCGAGCAACTCGACGACCGGCAGCTTCGTCGCGCGCCGCTGGCGCTTGAGCGCGACGAACTCGGGCGTATCGGCCACGCGGGTGCGGATGTAGAAGCCGACCGCGACCAGCAGCAGCGACGCCGCGAACGCGACGCGCCAGCCCCACGCGAGAAAGGCGGCATCCGGCAGCGCACGCGACAGCGCCGCGACCACGCCGGCCGCGAGGCACAGCCCGATCGCGAGCCCGATCTGCGGCAGGCTCGCATACAGCCCGCGCCGGTGGGGCGGCGCGTACTCGTACGCCATCAGCACCGCGCCGCCCCACTCGCCGCCGAGGCCGATGCCCTGCAGCACGCGCAGCGTCAGCAGCAGCACCGGCGCCCACATGCCGATCTGCGCATAAGTCGGCAGGAACGCGACGCCGGCCGTCGACACGCCCATGATCAGCATCGTCAGGATCAGCGCGGACTTGCGCCCGACGCGGTCGCCGAGATGGCCGAACAGCAAGCCGCCGAGCGGGCGCGTGATGAAGCCGACCGCGAACGTCGCATACGCGAGCATCGTCGACACGAACGCGTCGCCGGCCGGAAAGTACTGCTTGTCGAACACGATGCCGGCGACCACGCCGTACAGGAAAAAGTCGTACCACTCGACGGTCGCGCCGATCACGCTGGCCGCGGCCACGCGTCGGACGACCCGGGAATCGATTGCCATGCGAGCTTCTCCAGGTAAGGATGCGCCGCAACCTGCCCCGACGCCTTGCCGGCGGGGGCATCGATGAACGCGCGGCGGCCGTCCGGGCGCAGGCGCACGGGCCACGCGAGTGATGCGTGGCGACGCGCTACGCGAGCGCCTCGGCGGCCGGCGCGACGCTGTGGCCGCGATCGGCCTCGCGCGCGTCCTCGAGGATCATGTCGGACGCCTTCTCGGCGACCATCACGATCGGCACGTTGGTGTTGCCCGATACGAGGGTCGGCATGATCGAGCAGTCGACCACGCGCAACCCGCGCGTGCCGTACACGCGCAGCCGCTCGTCGACGACCGCGAGCGGATCGCTCGCGACGCCCATTTTCGCGGTGCCGGACGGATGGAAGATCGTCTGCCCGTATTCCCGGCAGAACTCGAGCAGTTCGTCGTCCGTCTGCGCGTCCGCGCCCGGCCGCACCTCGCGCTTCATCAGCGGCGCCATCGGCTCGGTGGCCGCGACGCGTCGTGCGAAGCGCACGCCGGCCACCGTCGTGCGGCGGTCGCGCTCGGTGTCGAGATAGTTCGGCTGGATCGACGGCGCGTCGCGCGCATCGTCGGTGCGGATGCGCACGGTGCCGCTCGATTCGGGCCGCAGCTGGCAGATCGAATACGTGCAGCCGGGAAACGGATGCACGCTGCCGCCGGCCGAATCGGCCGACAGTGTCGAGAAATGGAACTGGATGTCCGGCGTCGCCGATTCGTCCGGCAGCGCACGGCAGAACATCCCGCCCTGGTTGATGCCGATCGCGAGCGGGCCGCCACGGAACAGCGCCCACTGCAGCCCCATCTTCGCGCGGCCGATCCACGAATGCAGTTCGTCGTTGGTCGTGATCGGCTTCGTCACTTCGTAGATCAGACGAATCTGCAGATGATCCTGCAGGTTCTCGCCGACGCCCGCGCGATCGGCGACGACCGGAATCCCGTGCCGGTTCAGGAGCGCGGCCGGCCCGACGCCCGACACCTGCAGCAGTTGCGGCGACTGCAGCGCGCCGGCCGCGAGAATCACCTCGCGCAGCGCGCGCACCTCGTGCACGTTGCCATGCTGGACGTACCGCACGCCGGCCGCCTGCGCGCCGTCGAACAGCACCTTCAGCGCCTGCGCATCGGTTTCGACATGCAGGTTCGGCCGCCCGCGCGCGGGCTTCAGGTACGCCACCGCCGTCGAGCAACGCAGCCCGTTGCGCGTGGTGAGCTGGTAATAGCCGACGCCTTCCTGGTCGCCCGTATTGAAATCGTCGACCGTGCGCACGCCGAGCCGGTTCGACGCGGCCACGAACGCATCGACGAGTTCGTGCCGCTGCCGGATCGCGGACGCCCACAGCGGGCCGCCGGTGCCGCGCGTGGGCCCTTCGCCGAGCGTGTTGTGTTCGAGCTTGCGGAAATACGGCAGGCACTCGCGCCAGCTCCAGCCGCGATTGCCGAGCGCGGCCCAGTGGTCGTAGTCCTGCTGCTGCCCGCGCACGTAGATCAGCCCGTTGATCGAGCTGCAGCCGCCGAGCGTGCGGCCGCGCGGCCAGTACAGGCGGCGGTTGTGCATGTTCGGATCGGGATCGGTATGGAAGCCCCAGTTGTACACGGGGTGGAACATCGTCTTGCCGTACCCGATCGGCACGTGGATCCACATGTAGCGGTCGGCGGGGCCCGCTTCCAGCAGGCACACCGTATGGCGGCCGCCGTCGGACAGCCGGTTGGCGAGGACGCAACCGGCCGATCCCGCGCCGACCACGACATAGTCGAAGCTGCGTGTCATTCCGTGTCTCCGTTCCGGGGTTTTGAAAAAATCCGGTATGTTTCGTCCAAATTTATTGAGCCCGCGGAACGCGTACAAGCCGATTTATTGTCCACGCCGCGAATGTGGTACAAAAACCGTTCAATTCGTTTCATTTCCCTCGCACACACCATCCCGGGACGCACGCCGATCCCGACGGAGGAGACACATGCGCGACACCGCCCCCGCGCCGCCCGATGGCGCGCCCGCCGACGACGCGCGCGTCCTGCGCGCGCTCGCGGTGCTCGAAGCACTCGCGTCGGCCGGCCAGCCCTACACGCTGTCGCAGCTCGCCGCGCGGCTGCACATTCCAAAGGCGACGCTGCTGCGCCTGATCGAATCGCTCGAAACGCGCGGCTACGTGATCCACCTGCCCGACTCGCGCGGCCACGATCGCGGCATCGCGCTCGGCCCGCGTGCCGCGCAGTTCGCGCTCGCGGCGCTGTCGAACAACACGTTCACGCGCGGCTGCCGCTCGGTGCTGCGCTCGCTCGTCGACGTGCTCGGCGAGACCTGCAACCTCACCGCGCTCGACGGCGACACGGTGCTGTACGTCGAACGCGTCGAGACGACCGAGCCGTTGCGGCTCGAGATGCGGCCCGGCATGCGCGTGCCGCTGCATTGCACGGCGAGCGGCAAGCTGTTCCTGTCGCAGCTGAATGCGCTGGAGCGCAACGCGATGCTCGCGCGGCTCACGCTGAAGAAGATGACCTACCGGACACTGACCGATGCGCAGTTGCTCGCGGCCGAGCTCGACCGGCTCGCCGCGCGCGGCGTCGGGATCGACAACGAGGAATTCGTGCGCGGGATGGTGGCGGTTGCAGTGCCGGTGAAGGAGGCAGCAAGCGGCCGCGTGCTCGCGGCGCTCGCCGTGCATGCGCCGACCGCGCGCGCGACGCTCAACGACCTGCTGGAGAACGTGCCGAAGATGCGGGAAGCGGCTACGCGGCTCGCGCCGCTGCTGCATGCGGCCGAGGGCGCGCCGCCGGGTTGATTGCCGTGATGCGCCAAAGCGTCGAAACGTTCACGCGAGGTGGTAGCGCAGCCAGAAAGTCTCGCGGCACGCGTTGTCGAACGTGATCCGCGTCGGGCCGATCGGTTGCGCATCGGGATGGCGGAGCACGTCGTAGTCGATCCAGCATTCCGCGCACAGCAGGTCGGACGGCGCGCGATCCTGCTCGACCGAGCGGCGCACGATCGCGCCGTTGTCGAAGCGGTATTCGGTTTCGTCGCGCGTGACTTCGACCTCGTCGCCGGTCCAGCGGTCGTGCGACGTCGTGTGCGACACGATCGACACCGGGCCCGGGAGTCCGTGAATCGCGGCAACGTAGGAAATGAGCTTGTCCATGGCGAGGCGGCAGGGAAACAGATGGCCGCATCGCGCAACGCGTGCTGCGCGATACGGCCCGAGCGGCGAGTATAGCCGCGTGCCGAAGACCTTGCCGCCGGCGGGGTTTCGCGCGCTACGCCTCCAGCGCGAGCAACGCGAACGTCGCGAGCCAGTGCTCGCCCATGTAGTCGCCGGCCACGTGCGCGAGTGCGCTCGCAAGATGCCGGTCGGCCGCGTCGAGCAGCTTCGCGCGCCGCGCATCGCCTTCCGGCAGCGCGCCGGCCAGCGAGCGCTGGCACCACGCGCGGCTCAGGTTCAGCCCGTCGAGGTGCGCGATCTTGCCGTCGCTGCGGTCGCTGACCGTCGCCGGCTCGAACAGCGTCGCCGGTTCGCCGCGCGCGAGATCGGGCAGGAAGCGCGCGAACCAGCCGTCGAATTCGGCAGCCGGCAGCACGCGCCGCATCAGCTCCGCCTCCATCAGCGCGGGCGACAGGAATTCGTCGCCCGACGGCTCCCACGCCTGGCATGCGACATCGTTCAGGTGCCAGCGCTTCGCGGTATCGACGATCAGCGCCGCGAGCCCGTCGCGCTGCGTGTCGCGCGCGAAGTCGAGCGTGAGCGCCAGCGCGAACGCGGTGTTGAAGTGCGTGCCGACGCGCAGCGGATAGGTCGCTTTCGGCAGGAAGGTCTCGAAGCGCGACACGAACAGGTCGGTCAGCGGCGCCATCGTCTTCGCCCAGCGCGCGGCCTGCGGCATCGCCCCCTTCAGCGCGAGCCGCTCCAGTTGCGCCGACAGCGCGAGCAGCCACGCCCAGCCGTACGGCCGCTCGAAACCGGCGTTGTGCGGCCGCGCGAGATACGCGCGCTCGCCGGCGACGTTCGCGTCGGTGAAGTGCGCGTCGACGATCGCGACGATGCGTTCGGCCTCCGGCAATGCCGGGTAGCGTTCGAGCACGCGCAGCACGAGCCAGTAGCCGTGCACGCACGAGTGCCAGTCGTAGCTGCCGTAGAAGATCGGGTGAAGTGCGCGCGGCCCCTGCACGTCGTGCGGGCCTTCGAGCGCATGCGTGAGCTTGTTCGGATATTCGCGGGTCAGGTGCGCGAGCGCGAGCGACGCGAATTTCGAGGCGAGTTCGGGGGTCAGTCGGTCGGTCATGGGGATCTCGTCAGAAGCGGAATGCGAACGCGTACATCAGCAGCGTGTTCACGGCGAGCAGCAGCAAGGCCGTCGGCCACTGCACCTTGATCACGCCATTCTTGTCCTTCAGTTCGAGCAGCGCCGCCGGCACGATGTTGAAGTTCGCGGCCATCGGCGTCATCAGCGTACCGCAGAAGCCGCTCAGCATCCCGATCGCGCCGACGATCGCCGGGTTGCCGTGGAACTGGTGGACGATCAGCGGCAGGCCGATGCCGGCCGTCATCACGGGGAACGCGGCGAAGCCGTTGCCCATGATCATCGTGAACAGCGCCATGCCGACCGTGTAGGCCGCGACCACCGCGAACGGCGAATCGATCGGCACCCACTCCCTTACGAGCCCCGACACCACGCCGCCGACACCCGCGACCGCGAACAGCGCGCCGAGCGCCGCGAGCATCTGCGGCAGGATCGCGGCCCAGCCGACCGCGTCCATCGTGTGGCGCGCCTCCTTCACCGCATGCACGGGCGAATCGCGCAGCATCGCGAGCGCGACGGCGAACGCGACGAGCGTGCCGAGCACGAGCGAGATCAGCGTCACGCTCTTCGGGTCGACGAACGGCACGAGCTTCAGCGCGAACGTGCCGATCAGCGTGACGACCGGAATCAGCAGCGCGGGCAGGAACAGCGTGTTGCCGAAACGCTGCGCGAGCGTCTCGCGTCGCGAGGCCGCCGCTTCCCCGGCTTCGTCGGACTTGCCGCGCCCGAGCTTGCCCGAGCCGGCGATCACCGCGAGCGCGATCGCGAGGCAGCCCGTCACGAAATGCGGCAGCAGCGCGCCGAACAGGAACGTGAGCGCGTAGATCGCCCAGAACGCGAAATTGACGATGCGGCGCGGGTTCGTGCGATCCGTCAGGTTGAAGTAGGCGAACGCGGCGAACATCAGCCCCGCGAGCGTGTACAGCGATTCGAGGCCGATCATCGCGTGCCCTCCTGCCCCACCAGGCCGAAGCCGCGCGTAAGCCTGCGATCCAGCAACGCGAGGCGCGTGCAGTGGATCAGGAGTGCCGCGATCGCGGTCGGGATCGCCCACACCGACAAATGCAGCGGCTCGATCGAGATGCCGTTCTGTTCGAGAAAGCCCTTGATCAGCAGGATCGACTGGATCGCGATGAAGATGTCCTCGCCGAAGAACACGGCGACGTTGTCGGCGCCCGACGCATGCGCGCGGATCTGCTGGCGCACCGACTCGGGCAGCTCGCCATGCCGGTTGACCGCGGCGGCCTCGGCCATCGGCGCGATCAGCGGCCGCACCATCTGCGCATGGCCGCCGAGCGACGTGAGACCGAGCGCGGCCGTCGCCTGGCGCAGCACGAAGTACAGCATCAGCACGCGGCCCGTGGTGGCCGCCTGCACGCGCGAGATCATCCGCTTCGCCTGCTCCTTGAGCCCGTTGCGCTCGAGCAGCGCGATCACCGGCAGCGTCAGCCAGATGAGCCCCATGTAGCGGTTTTCGGTGAACGCCTTGCCGAACGCGCTGACGATGTCGACGAGATTCAGCCCGCCCGCCAGCCCCGTCGCGAGCCCTGCGATCGTGACCACCAGCAGCGCATTGAAGCGCAGCGCAAAACCGATCACGACGATCGGCACCCCAATCAGCACCAGCATTGCTCCTCCTTGTGTCGAATGCACGGCGCCTTGGCAACGCGCCGCCTGCCCGGTTTGGACCGGGCTCTGACGGCGCAATCTAACACGAGACTTTATCGATAAATAGTCGACAATTTGCTGCTTCGGGTAAACGTTGAACGGCGTGAACACCGTGCCCGGGCCAGGTGTCGTCAATGTTTCATCCGGGGAATCGGTGGCGGATCAGTGGCCGGCCTGCCCGTGCGAATGCGCCGGTCGCGGCACGCGGATTGGATTGCCCCTCCGGGCCCGGGCCGCCGCGCGTGGCGGAGCCCCGGTGCGCCGACTACACTGGAAAGCATCGGCAACGGACGGGAGAGCCGCCATGATTGACGTATTCCAGACCATCGGCAGCCGCGCGTTCTCCGCTCATCTGGCGAAGGACGGGATGGTGACGCTGATGGAGCAACGCCATGAGGTCGATCGCGTGACGCTCGCGACCGCGTATGCCGCGCTCGTCGAGGAATCCGAGCAGGAAGCCGACCTGCTCGACGCGACGGTCGAGGGGATGATGCGCGCGCTGATCCAGGGGTACGCGCGCAGCCATTGACGGCACGGCCTCGCCCGTCGGAGCGGATGACGGGCAGCCCCGGGCGCTACGCGGCCGGCGTACCGGCGCCCATGTCGAACCACCGGCCCGCGCGCAGTTGCCGGTAGTCGGCCTGCGTGAAGATCCTCAGCAGGTTCGCGACCGCGCCGTTGCTGGCGCGGTCGAGTTCCGTCATGAACGCTTCGACCTCGTCGCGGCCGGCAAACAGGATCGTGCGAAAGTAGCGTTCGCGTTCCGCGTCGGACAGGTTCGTTGCGCGCAGCTGGTACGGATGGTGAAGCGCCGCGAACAGGAAGTAAAACCGCTCGGCATCGTCGCGCAGCACGCGCACCGCGTCCGGATCGACCGGAAAATCGCGGTGGAACGACGCATGCCCGCTCTCGATGGGGATCCGGTACAGCAAGCGGCCGTCGTGCTCGGTCACGATCGGCGCATACGGATCGCGGCTGACCAGCAGGGTGTCGGGCACGGTCATCCGGCATTCTCCCGTCATTTTTATCGAAGCCGCCACGGTAACATGCCGGCTTCCGCGGCCGGTCGTGCCGAAACCGCCGGACCGGCATGCGCGGGCCGACCCGGCTCCCCTGCTGTCGGCAAACACCGCGCCGTCATAGAGGAAACGCACTGAAACGGCACCATGCGCGAATTTTTCGATTGCCGCCGCCCGCGCCGCATGACAGCATGCGGGCGTCGCCAACCGAAAAGAATGCCGTGCCGTCCGGCCGCCGATGCCGTCCGGCGGCGCCGAACAGGCAGCCCCTTCCATGAACCCGGCCCACCTCCAACACTACGAACCGACCGGAGAATTCCGCTTGTGAACATCGGCATCGTCAACGACCTCCCGCTTGCCGTCGAGGCGATGCGCCGCGCGATCGCGCGCCGGCCCGAGCATCGCGTGCTGTGGGTCGCGACCGACGGCGCGCAAGCCGTCGAGCTGTGCGCCGCGCAGCCGCCCGACGTCGTGCTGATGGACCTGATCATGCCGAAATTCGACGGGATCGAAGCGACGCGGCGGATCATGCGATCCGAACGACCGTGCGCGATCCTGATCGTGACGAGCTGCATCGGCGCGAATGCCTGGCGCGTGTTCGAGGCGATGGGCGCCGGCGCGCTCGACGCGGTCGATACGCCGCGGCTCGGCGACGGCGCGGCCGGCGACACGACCCGCCTGCTGCTCGCGAAGATCGACCAGATCGGCCGCCTGCTCGACGCGCCCGGCGGCACGCGCGTCGCCGGCACGGCCGCCCGCGCCGGCGGCGGCCCGCTGATCGCGATCGGCGCATCGGCCTGCGGCCCCGGCGCGCTCGCGTCCGTGCTCGGCGGCCTGCCGGCCGATTTCAGCGCCCCGATCGTGATCGTCCAGCACGTCGACCGCGCGTTCGCCGAAGGCATGGCGCAATGGCTCGACGGCCAGACACCGCTCGCGGTGCGCGTCGCGCGCGAAGGCGACCGCCCGCAGCCGGGCGTCGCGCTGCTCGCCGCGACCGACGACCACCTGCGCATCACCCGCGCCGGCACGCTCGAATACACGCGCGAGCCGGCCGCCACGCCGTATCGCCCGTCGGTCGACGTGTTCTTCAACAGCCTGACCGAGCACTGGCCCGGCCGCGTGATCGGCGTGCTGCTCACCGGGATGGGCCGCGACGGCGCGATCGGCCTGAAGGCGCTGCGGATGAAGGGCTACCATACGATCGCCCAGGACGAGGCAACGAGCGCCGTGTACGGCATGCCGAAGGCGGCCGCGACACTCGGCGCGGCGCGCGCGATCCTGCCGCTCGGGCGCATCGCGGGCGAGCTGGCGGCGCTCGCGAAAATCTGAGCCCGACGATGAACACGCGCAACACCCATGCCGGCCCCCGCAACAACCGCAACAACCCGCCTCGACCATGACCATTGACCTGACTCGCCCGCCGGGCGGCCCCTACACGCCGCCCGTCGACGTGCCGGCGATGGTGCTGCTGGTCGATGACCAGACGATCGTCGCGGAAGCCGTGCGGCGCGCGCTCGTCGACGAGGAAGGCATCGATTTCCACTACTGCCCGCGTTCGGACGACGCGATGGCCACCGCGATCGAGACGCGGCCGACCGTGATCCTGCAGGACCTCGTGATGCCCGGCACCGACGGGCTGAGCCTAGTGAAGGCGTACCGCGCGAATCCGGCGACGCGCGACGTGCCGATCATCGTGCTGTCGACGCAGGAAGAGCCCGTGATCAAGAGCGCCGCGTTCGCGGCCGGCGCGAACGACTACCTCGTGAAGCTGCCCGACCGCATCGAGCTCGTCGCACGCGTGCGCTACCACTCGCGCTCGTACATGAACCTGCTGCAGCGCGACGAGGCCTACCGCGCGCTGCGGCAATCGCAGCAGCAGTTGCTCGAAGCCAATCTCGAGCTGCGGCGCCTCACGCATTCCGACGGCCTGACCGGGCTGTCGAACCGGCGCTATCTCGACGAGTACCTCGCCGCGGAATGGCGACGCGGCACGCGCGAGCGCAGCGAGCTGTCGCTGCTGATGATCGACGTCGACAACTTCAAGCTGTACAACGACACGTACGGCCACGTGTCGGGCGACAGCGTGCTCAAACAGATCGCGTCGACCATCGAGCGCTGCCTCGGCCAGTCGGGCGATCTCGCCGCGCGTTTCGGCGGCGAGGAATTCGCGGTCGTGATGCCGGCCACGTCGCCGGGCGCCGCGCGGCTGCTCGGCGAGAAGATCCGCCTCGCAGTCGAGGCGCTGCGGCTGCGGCACGCGCATTCGTCGACCGGCGACACCGTGACGATCAGCATCGGCGGCGCGACCATCGTGCCGATGCCCGGCCTGCCGACGACGCTGCTGATCGAAGCGGCCGACCGCGCGCTCTATCGCGCGAAGCATGAAGGCAAGAACCGCGTCGAGATCGATGCGACGCCGACGACGCCGGTCCCCGGCGGGTTCGGCGGGCCGCGCGTCGACTGAGCGCCGAACGCCGAACGCGCGCCGCGCTCACACGGCGCCGAGCCGGCGCGCGTAGTCGCCCGGGTCCAGCGGGCGGCTGAACAGATAGCCCTGCTGCATGTCGCAGCCGATCTGCTGCAGGAACCACGATTGCGCCTGCGTCTCGACCCCTTCGGCCGTGACCTTCATCCCGAGCGAATGCGCCATCGCGACCACGGCCTGCGTGATCGCCACCGAGTCGTGATGATCGGGCACGCCCGACACGAACGAGCGGTCGACCTTCAGGTTGTGCAGCGGAAAGCGCTTCAGGTACGCAAGCGATGAATAGCCGGTGCCGAAATCGTCGACCGAGATCCGCACGTTCATGTCCGTGAGCGCCTCGAGCATCGGCAGCACAGTGTCCGTGTCGTTCATCAGCAGTCCTTCGGTAATCTCGAGTTCGAGCGCGGACGGATCGAGCCGCGTCTGCGCAAGGCAGCGACCGACCGATTCGACGAGCCCTTCATGGAACTGCCGCGGCGACAGGTTGACGGCCAGCATCAGGTCGGGCGCGATCGTGCGGCGCCATTCGGCCGCCTGCCGGCACGCGGTTTCGAGCACCCACTGGCCGATCGCGACGATCAGCCCCGTATCTTCCGCGACCGGAATGAACTCCGCCGGCGACATCGGCCCGAGCTCGGGGCTCGTCCAGCGCAAGAGCGCCTCGGCGCCGACCGTGCGGCCGCTGCGCGCGTCGACGACGGGCTGATACGCGAGCCGCAGCATGTCCGACGACAACGCACGCCGCAGCGACTGCTCGATCGCGAAGCGGCGCTGCAGCCGCAGGTTGAGCTGCGCGGTGAAGAACGTGAAGTGGTTGCGGCCGCGCTGCTTCGCGTCGTACATCGCCGAATCGGCATTGCGCATCAGCGTGACGGCATCGTCGCCGTCGCGCGGCGCGACGCTGATCCCGATCGACACGCCGAGCCAGTATTCGTTGTTCGCGATCGCGAACGGCTTCGCGATCGCGTCGATCACCTCGCGCGCGAGCACCGCGAGCCGGTCGGGATCGTCGCAGTCGTCGACGAGGATCACGAACTCGTCGCCGCCGACCCGCGTCAGCGCGTGCTGGCCGCCGCCGCAGGCCGCGAGCCGCGCGGCCACGCTGCGCAGCAGCGCGTCGCCCGCGTCGTGGCCGGCCGTGTCGTTGACCTTCTTGAAACCGACCAGATCGATGAACAGGATCGCGACGCGCGCGGGCCCGCCCGCCGCATCGTGTCCGCCGAACAGCTCGCGCATGCGGTCGCCGAGCCAGCGGCGGTTGTAGAGGCCCGTCAGCGCATCGCGCGTCGCGAGGTAGCGCAACTGCTGCTGCGCTTCGCGCACGGGGCCGATGTCGTTGAACGACACGATCACCGAATCGGCCTGCTGCTCGCCCGGCTTCACGATCGGCACCGCGTTGCCGCGCACCCAGATGATGTCGCCGTCCGCCAGGCCGAAGCCGACCGTGTAGCCGAGCATCGGCGTCGCCGTCTCGAGCGCTCGCCGGCTCGGCCAGTCGTCGGGTGCGATCGGCGTGCCGTCCTCGCGCAGCTTGCGCAGGATCACCGTCGACAGCCGGCGGCCGACGAGATCGCCCTTCACGCGCATCATCCGGTTCGCACTCGGGTTGCTCGCGACCACGACGCCGTCGCGCGACACCACGACGATCCCTTCGTTCAGGCTGTTGACCACGAGCCGGTGATGTTCCTCGCTGCGCGCGAGCTGTCGCGCGATCCGGTCCTGGTGCACCGCGAGGCCGACGCTGTTGCCGATGTCGCGCAACAGTTCGGTGGCCTCGTCGCCCGGCCGGCGCGGTGTGCGGTAATAGACGGCGAATGCGCCGAGCACGACACCCGCGTCGTCGAGGAACGGCACCGACCAGCACGCGCGCAAGCCCAGCGGCAATGCGACGGCCCGGTAGTCGGCCCACAGGGGATCGGTTTCGATGTCTTCGACGACGACCATCCGGCGCAGGTACATCGCCGTGCCGCACGAGCCGGCGGCAGGCCCGATCGACGCGCCTTCGATCGCCGTGCTGTACCGCACGGGCAGCGATGGCGCGGCACCGACGTGCACGTGCACGCCGTCGGTGTCGAGCAGCAGGATCGTGCATGACGCGCCGTCGCCGAGCAACGCCTCGGCGCGCCGGCAGACCTCGACGAGCAGTTCCGGCAGCGGTGTGTTGCGCGTGATCAGCCTCAGCACGCTTTGCTCGGATGCGAGCACTTCCGCCGCGAGCCCGGGACTGTAACGAGAACTTTGCGGTTCGGTATTCAAGATGAATCCTGCCGTCTGTCCGATCGGGTCTGATGCGCCCGATTCGTTTTCGATCCTTCGTGCCGAATTTCGCTCCGGGTTTACGCCGATGCCCGGTGCGCCCCGTATTGCGCGCGGTGCCAACACGCGCCGAAATATATTTAACACCAATCCGTAGCAAGCGGCGCGTCCACGTGCATCAGGGGTTACGCGCGGTCGGCACGGCGGTTGCACGCGGTAGTCAGCTCGCCGAAAGACTTGCGCGCGACGCGACGGCCCGGGGCACGGCCGCGTGGGGTGCGCGGCGGGCATGCAAACCGTTCGTCAGATTGTGGCGGCGCGCGGCTCCGTTCGCCTTCATGGCACCGCGCCGGGTTCCGTGCGCGTCACGGCCTTCAATGCATCGATCGCGGCCGCGACCGACACGCCCGCGGGCGCCGAATACAGCGCGCCGACCGTTTCCGGCATCGTCGACAGCTTCAGTGGCAACCGGCCGACCCGCTCCCCTGCACGCACGGCCAGCTCGAACGCGCGGGCCGATTGCACGAACAGGCACGGCGACTGCCCGGCCACCACGCGGTTGGTCTGCCATGACACCGATTCCATCAGCACGGGCGGTGGCGGCAAGCCCGCATTCGCGAACTCGGCGTCCAGCGCCGCGCGCGCGGGCGAGCCGAGCGGCGGAGCGATCCACGGGAACGCGGCCGCGTCGCGCCAGCCGATCCGCGCGCGCCTGAGCAGCGGATGGCGCGGCCCGCACACGACGATCATGTCGTCGCGGTACAACGGCGCGACGTCGAGCCCCGCGCTCAGCGCCGACGCGTCGAGCCGGCACACGAGCAGGTCGAGTTCGTGGCGCTGCGCCTGCGCGAGCATCCGGTCGAGCGTGTCCTCGCGCACGTTGAGCTGCACGGGACGGCCGGCTTCCCGCAGCCACGCCAGCGCGCCCGGAATCAGTTGCGGCGCCATGTTCGGCAGCAGGCCGATCGACACCGGGCGGCCGGTGCCGGTGCGCAATGCGTCGAACGCAGGCGCGACGCCGCGCATGTCGGTCAGCACGCGGCCGATGCACTCGAGCAGCGCATCGCCATAGACGGTCGGCGCGACGCGCCGCGACGTGCGTTCGAACAGCGGCAGGCCGAGCGCGTCCTCGAGTTCGCGCAGCCATTTCGACAGCGCGGGCTGCGTGATCGACGCGGCCTCGGCCGTGCGCGCGAAGCTGCGTGTGCGCCCGAGCGAGTCGAGCGTTTCCATGTCGCGCACGCGCAGCCGGCGCAGCGCCTGCGCGATGCGCTGCTCGTGGGCCGGCGCGCCGGGCGGCGCGAGCGGTTCCGGCCGCGTGCGGCGGGCCGGGCCGCGTGGATCGTAGGTCACGGGCGCCTCCGTCATTCATATTCGTCAGGTTATCGATCGACCCTGATCTTTCATCGATCGATACACGATCCTGCCGCATAGTCGTCCGCATGAAAACCCCCGGCGCGAGCCGGCATGACCCGGAGACAGCCGACGTGAAAGACGATCAGGACACCCCCGCCGCCGAACCCACCCCGCGGCGCCAGTTCCTCAAGCGGGCCGGCGCGGCAGTCGCGGCGGCCGGCTTCGGCGCCGACGCGCTGGCTGCGAGCGCGCCGCCGGCCGCCCCGGTCGCCACCGGCGCGGGCGTCGATCCCGCGCCCGCGTTCCACGGCGCAACGACCGCGCCCGCCGCGCCGCCCGCCGGCTACAACATCCTGTTCATCCTGACCGACCAGGAGCGCCACTTCGATCGCTGGCCGTTCCCGGTGCCGGGCCGCGAAGCGCTGCGCCGCGACGGCATCACGTTCATGCACCACCAGATCGCCGCCTGCGTGTGCTCGCCGTCGCGCTCGACGGTCTACACCGGGCAGCACATCCAGCACACCGGCGTGCTCGACAATGCGGGCGTGCCCTGGCAGAAGGACATGTCGCCGGACGTGCGCACCGTCGGCCACATGCTGCGCGACGCCGGCTACTACGCCGCGTATCTCGGCAAGTGGCACCTGAGCGCGTCGATGCACGAAACCGCGAGCCCGTACACGGCACCCGTGGCCGACTACAACCGCACGATCCGGTCGTACGGTTTCGACGACTATTTCGGCGTGGGCGACCTGATCGGGATGGTGCGCGGCGGCTACCAGTACGACGGGATCACGGCCGAGGCGGCGGTGAGCTGGATGCGCAACCACGCGCCGCGTCTCGCGAAGGAAGGCAAGCCGTGGTTCCTCGCGGTGAACCTGGTGAACCCGCACGACGCGATGTTCGTGAACACCGACACGAACGGCTCGACGGTGCAGGACGCGAACCACCCGATGCTCGGCAACGCGCCGCCGCCGAACGACGCGCTGTATCGCACGTCATGGCACGACCTGCCGCTCGCGGCTTCGCGGCGGCAGCCGTACGACGAGCCGGGGCGGCCGCCGGCGCACGGGATGTTCAACGCCGCGCATGCGAACCTGGTCGGACGCTATCCGTTCACCGACGAACGCCTGCGCATCTATCAGGACAACTACTTCAACTGCGTACGCGACTGCGACACGCATGTCGTGCGCCTGCTGCAATCGCTGCAGTCGCTCGGCCTCGACGAACGCACGATCGTCGTGATGACGGCCGACCACGGCGATCACGTCGGCGCGCACCAGCTCGTCGGCAAGGGCGCGACCGCATACCAGCCGCAGAACCACGTGCCGCTCGTGATCCGCCATCCCTCGTATCCGGGCGGCATGCAGTGCGATGCGCTGACGTCGCACATCGACATCGCGCCGACGCTGCTCGGTCTCACCGGTCTCGACGACGCGCGGCTCGCATCGATTCGCGGCAGCGCGCTGAAGGGGCACGACCTCACGCGCTGGCTCGCGAAGCCGGCCGACGCGAAGCGGCACGCGGCCCGTGATGCCACGCTGTTCAACTACGCGATGCTGCTCTACTACGACAGCGAATGGATGCTGAAGGAACTGGGCACGATGCGCCAGAAAGGCGTGCCCGAGGACGAGCTGCTGCGCCGCGCGCTCGCTCAGCAGCCGGATTTCCGGTTGCGCGGCACGATCCGCAGCGTGTTCGACGGCCGCTACCGGTTCACGCGCTACTTCTCGCCGCTCGAATTCAACCGGCCGACGA
Organism: Burkholderia sp. AU38729; assembly: GCF_020419725.1. Classification (NCBI taxonomy): domain Bacteria; kingdom Pseudomonadati; phylum Pseudomonadota; class Betaproteobacteria; order Burkholderiales; family Burkholderiaceae; genus Burkholderia; species Burkholderia sp. AU38729. The sequence goes on from NZ_JAIZQO010000002.1 coordinate 540,843, forward strand.
CGATGGAGGCCTTGTTCGCGCGCAACGACGTCGAGCTGTTCGATATTGCGAGCGATCCGGGCGAGATGCGCAATCTCGCGATGGACCGGAAAAAGCACGGCGAGCTGCTGCTCGCGATGAACGGCCGCCTGAACGACCTGATCGCGAGCGAGGTGGGCGACGACAGTCCCGACGTCATGCCGATCCGCGACGGCAAGGTGCAGGTGCAGATTCGCAAGGGGCATTGAAGGCGGCCACCTGCCCTCCCGAACCGGCAATCGTCGGATGATTCCGCCTCCCGCGATCCGCTGCCGTGCGGTCGCGCCATGCGATCGCACGCGGGGCGTCTCTTTTCGTCATCGGTCGGGACAGGTAAGCATCGAGTAAGCATGACGCCCTACAGTGTGCTGATTCTCCAAGGCGGATCATCGCGGCGAGCGCGCGCTTCGCCCGGATCCGGGCTACATGAAGGGAAACGGCATGCAGAACCGGCCAGCGTTGAACTATGTATGTGTGAAACATCCCGACGGACGCCGGTCGAACTGGCAACCGCCCGCGAGCTGGAAACGGCAGCTTGCGACGCCGTCGCGCGGCGTCGTCGCGATCGATCACTACATCGCGAACGCGTCGGAGGTGATCGATCTCGAGACGACCGAGCCCGTCTTCACGTTGCACTTGCGCGCACCGACGGGACTGGAGATGCGCACCGACGGCAACGGCTGGGCCGCGCACGTGATGCGCACGCCGTTGACCTACGTGCCGCCCGGCTTCGCATGCTCCAGCCGGTGGTCGAACGATATCGAGTGGCTCGCCGTCCACTTCGACGTGGCCTGGCTGTCGCGCTCCGGCCTGCTGGCCAGCACGCCGACCGTGCCGGCCGTGCCCCGCTTCGACGTCAGCGACGATCTGCTCGTGCAGATCATCCGGAGTATTCATGAAGATGCGGTCGCGGGGATGCCGTCGGGGCCGACCTACGTCGAAACCCTCGGCGCGGCCGCGCTCGGCCGCATGTCGTATCTCGAGTCGACGCGCAAGGCCCGCGAGTACACGCATGCGCAGGGCATGCGACGGGCCGTCGAGTACATCCGCGACAACTTCCGCGATCCGCTGACGCTCGTGACGCTTGCCGAAGCGGTCGACTACCCCGGCGACCTGTATTCGTTCATCCGGAACTTCAAGAAGGCCAACGGGATGACGCCGCATCAGTACATCGTCGAAACCCGGCTGCAAGCCGCCCGCGACCTGATCGAACGCGGACGATGCGATGTGACCGAGGCCGCGCTCGCGTGCGGCTTCTCGACCACCAGCCACTTCTCCGCAACCTTCCGCAAACGGTGGGGATGCTCGCCGTCCGGGCTCAAGCCGCGTGCCGCGAACGTCACGCGAGCGGCAGCGACAGGATCCACAGGCCGCTGATCGTCAGCGCGATCGTCAGCACCAGCAACGGCAACTGGTTGAGCACCACGGTGCCGGCCAGCACGCGATGACGGACGGCGATCGCGTGCGTGACGACCACGCTCAACACATGGCCGGCGAGAATCAGCAGGACCTGCGCGTGCCAGATGGTGCCGACGTTGATCAGGAGCGCGGTCGGCGCGACCTGCGCCGGTTCGATCGACAGCAGGTTCCAGCCGATGCCGAGCGGATCGGACAGCAGTGAAACGACCTGCCGCCCCTGATCGATGAACAGCGTGAAGTAGTGGCACACGTTGTAGAACAGCGCGATCGGCAACAGCAACAGGCAGAACTGCCGCGCAAACGCGCCGCCATCCAGCCCTGAACGCGACCCCGCCGCGCCGAGCGCGCAGAAGCCCCGGAACAGCCCATGGTAAGCCAGCCCGACCGCGGCAAAGGTGGCCCACTGTCCGGCGAGCACGAGGTCTCCCGCAATCGCGTAGTTGTTTTTGAGCGCCGGCAACACCGCGACGATCAGCGGATAGATGCCGCGCCAGAAGAACGTGTTCCACACGGCCGTATCGCGCAGGCCGTCGTAGGCCGTCGACGACAGCATGAACGACAGGAAGATCACGACGCTGGTGTCGAACGGCGGCTCCGCTGCCATCGCGGTGACCGGATTCCTCAGCCTGATGCCGATTTCGCGCGCCGACCCGCGACGCCATTCGAATGGCGACAGTCGCGCGCACAATCCGCACAGGATGCCGAACGCATCGAAATGCCTGAGCCACACGTCGCGGCCGAAGCAGAATGAACCGGCCAATGCGTAGATTGCATAGCCGGCAAGAAACAGGCTGGCGTCTCGCGGCCGTGCCGCGCCGAACAACTCCAGCGCGATCAGCGCGACATACACGAACAGCGCGGGATACGATGCGAGGCCACGCGGATAGCGATACCGGCCCCGGTCGATTGCCGGGGCGCAGCGCGCCGCGATCCGCAGCATCAATGCGAACGGATTCGTGAACGCGTAGAGGTCGCCGAACACCGCACTGACATAGATCGACCCCAGGTAGAACCACAGCCAGAATCCCGACATGCCGAGATTGACGAACGGATTCTGGGTGCCGAAGAGGCCCGACACGATCAGCAGGATGACGAAGCTTAGGCTGACGGCCGGCACCGCAGCGAGCGCCACGGCCGGTATCCGCCATGCCCGCCGCCAGCGGATCGCCGGCGCGCGCGTGACCGGCACATGCGCGCCCGAGCCCGATGCGAACGCCAGGATCATGAAGGACACCACGAGCGTGCCGGTCGCCGCGTATGCATAGAGCCACAACGGCACCGGCAGGTAGTAGGGAATATTCCATGCATGCGCGTCGGCACCGGTCGGCGCGCAGGCGAGGAGCGCGGCCGCCCCCGCGGCCCGCCACGCGTTACGGCGCGGTGCGTGGAGGCTGGGCGGGTGGCTCGCACCGGATTCGAAGTCGTCGTGCATGTCAGTAATCGGATGACGCAATCAGTCCCGTGACCTTCCAGCCGGCCCCGCTTCCCTGCTCCGACACCACGCCGATCGTGTCGTACGGTGCATCGAGCAGCTTGATCAACGCGACGGCGCGCTTGTTGCCGTCCGCCGAATCGGGCAGCGGAAACACCAGGAACGGCAGGATCGGCGACGGCTTGTCGCCCTCCACGATGAGCGGCAGCACCGCATCGTTCAACGACTTGAAGACCGCGAACGACACACGGTTGCGCAAGATCGCGCTGGCGCTTGCCGTCGGCTGCGACGGGGTTCCGATGGCGAGATAGGCACCGTGATCCCGCAAGCGCCAGCCGGTCAACTGCTCGACCAGCGCGCCGTCGGGCTTGCCGGCGCGGCCGGTAGCCAGGGCGGGCAGCCAACGTCTGTCCACCGGCGACGTCGTGACCCAGTCGCTGAAGAAGCGCGCGTAGAAATCGGTCAGCCCCTTGTCGACGCCGGGTTGCGCGCCCGGCGAGGCCGGCTTCGGCACGTCGCGCCGGCCGTGCCAGCGGACCGCCTGCCAGGCGGGGCCGTCCGGCAGGCTCGTGCCGTCGAGAAACGATGTGTCCTTCACGCCGTTCGAAACGAACCAGCCCGCTTTCGCATGCTTGGTTCGCGCGTCGATGAAACCGGCAAGCATCGGCCGGACCTGCTCCCACGGCAGCGCATTTCTCGACGCACCGTTGATCTTCGGATAACGAATCATCTGCAGATACGTCGACTTCGCCATCGCCTCCGTATCGACGGGCCAACGCCAGGTCATCTCGGCGGCGTGGCCGGCCGGACCACCGCGCTCGACTGGCGCGGCCATCGCCAGACCGGCGTCGCATTCGATCCCATAGCGGCGCCAGTCCAGTACGGACGGCGTACCCTGGTGCGCCCACGCATCCTGCAACGCATGCAGCGCCCGGCCGAACTCGCCCAGCATGAATCCCGCGTTGCGCCCTTCCGCACGCCGCAGCGCGGCGTCGACCAACGAGCGCGGCGCCGGGCCGTCCGGCACCACGACCCGGGCTGCCGCTGCGGCCGGCACCCGCGTCTCGCTCGGATAGTGCGCCACCTGGGTGTCCCGCGCATCGGGCGCGAAGCGCGACAGGCAAGCGAACTGCAGCGGCGACGTCATGTATTCGATCGAGCCGGCATCCAGCCGCTGGTCGGCGAGCGCAATCGCGTCGGCTTCACCGGGCGCGAATCCCGCCTGCCGCGCGAGCCAGAACGTGAGGCCGAAGTGCACGTCCGCTTCGAACCCCGAGCACGTCAGCGGCATGGCGAGCGCCGCCAGCAGGGCCAGCCCGGCCACGCCCGGATTTCTCCGGGCGCGGCCTCGCACGCCTGCCCTGCCGGTTGCGATCGCTTCACGCGACGACCCGCGAGCAACCTGTCTGCCGTGCATCAATTGCCGATCTCCGTCGCTTTCGTGCTTTCAGGGAACGGCCACGCCCCATTCTCGAACGACAGCACCAGCAGTCCGTTGTCCTGGCACGCCGTGGTCAGCAAATGGCGGTCGAAGTCGAAATCGAGACGCGACGCACACCAGTCCGGGCCGCCCGGGCGGTACTGGCCGAACATCAGGTGCGCGGAACCGGCGCCGGGCGACTTTGCCGAAGGCGGGTTGTAGTACGCGATTTCCTTCGGCTTCGCCGGATCGCGAATGTCGAACACGCGCACGCCGGAGTTGAAGTAGCTGCACGCGAGCGCGGTGGCGTTCTCCCGGTTGTCGACGCTGCAGTAGTGCGACCCGTACGTGAAGGTGGAAAGGCCGAGGATGTCGGGCATCACCTTGCTGCAGTTCTGCACCGCATGCGTTTCGAGCCGCAGCTCGGACACGAGCTTGGGCGCCGCCTCGTTCGACATGTCGTAGATATGGCCCAGCGGGAACGGCGTCATCCCGGCGTTGCACGCGGCCTTCACGCCCGCCGCGCCCGGATCCTGGATCCCGCCCGAGCCGCCTTCATCCACTTCGACCAGATAAGGCTTGCCGCCCACCTTGAACGGAATCGTGTGCTGCCCCGCACTGCCGTCGCGCACCGGCACCGTCGCGATCCGGTGCATCTGCGCATTGGGGCGCCGGCTCTGCACTTCGCTGGTGTCGATGACGAAGAACCCGTTGTCGCCGTTCGAGTTCGCGTTGTCCAGCGGCGGTGCGCCCGCGCCGGCCGCCGCGCCCGTGTTGCCGAGGCCGATGAAGTACGCGCGGTTGCCGTCCTGGCTCACCGACAACCCGTGCGGAACCGCCCCGAAGCCCAGGTCGGCCATCGTGATCGCCGAGATCAGCTTCGGCCGCGTCGGGATCGTCACGTCGACTGCGTAGTAGGACTTCGAATAGGCACCGCCGATGTAATACGTGAAGCCGTCCGGCGAGAAACCGCCTTCATGGCCCATCGGCTTGGCACTCGGGAGAATGCCGCCGTCGGCGCCCGTGCCGATCGGTACGCTCGCGAGCAGTTGCGGGTGCGTGCAGTCGGTCGCCACGTCGTACAGGTCGACTTCGGGGCCGGCGCCGCCGCCGAGCCCGTTATCGGCGGCGAGAATCCCGCGCGCGACGTTCACGCGCAGCGATTCCCACGGATCGATCATCGCCGTGGACGTCATCGAACTCACCCGCACCGGCTTGGCCGGATCGGTGATGTCGATCACCGGCACGCCCGGGTTCACGCGCGGCGGCGCATCGGGGTTGTTGAACGCCGGCGTGGCGCCCATCGTCGCGTGGTAGAAGCACGTCTTGCCCTGCCGGTCGGTGTAGGTCGCGGCCGACCACGACGCGCCTTCGCCCTGCACCTGGCTGACGCGCTTCAGGTTGCAGTTGAAGCCGCCGAATCCCGATTGACGCAGCGCGGCGGGCACCTGCCCTTGCAGCGCCGTCTCGGGCGTATCGCCGGGGCTGCAGCCGGGCACGCGCGGCACGACGTAGTCGGCCACCGATACGGCGGGCGTCGCGCTCGTCGTGACGTTGTCGTCTCCGCCGCAGCCGGCGAGCATGAGTGTGCCGAGCGATAACGCGATCGCCAGGCGATTCAGTGCGTGCATCTTTGCCTCCTCCTGTTTCGAACTTCGTTTCGAGTTTCGTTACGTTCCGTTCCATCTTTATCGTTAGTTATCCGGATAGATCTCGATGACCGCCACCTCGATCTGCTCGCCGGTCCGGCTGTGAAAGTGCAGCGAAAAGCGCCCGGTGATTCCGACCGGGAGAATGTCCATCGACTGATCGGTTCCGGATGTGCAGGCCGCGAGCGCACCCGGGATTTCATGCGCCATCAGCACGCCCGCCTCGCGCGAACGCACGCGGATATGCGCCGGCACGCCTTCGCGAATCGCAATCACGGATCGCTCCCAGGGTGCCTTGTCCCGATCGACGTCGACGGAAAAAACCTGTTGATCCGGGGGGCGTGTCGACGCGTGTGACAGATGTCGTGCCACACCGTAGGCGAACACCAGCGCCGACACGGTCGCGATCAACGCGACGAGTCGACGCCGCGGTCGCGGATTCCTCTCCTCCATGGCGGCGCTCCGTTTCATCGGCTCTCACGCTGCGCGGTGTGGTTGTGCCCGCAGGCCGGCCATCGGCGCGGCGCTCAGCCGTTCGACAAATGGTAGAGAGCGGCCCGATGCGGCGATATCTGCTTATTGCGGGTTGTCGGAAAATTGCGTCCGGAGTAACCCGAGCCGGGGCGGCGAGACGGGAGTTGCGCGCAGGATGCCAGGTGCGTCACCCGCGAATCTCGCGGGCCGCCGGCGTCCAGGGAACAGTTCACGCGCGACGCGGCCGGGCCGTTCGACCTGGCGATCGTCCCAACCCACTTTCCGTATCCGTGATTCAATGACGATCGAACCGGCGCCGCGCAATCGGGCGGCACGGCGATTCACTACCTCATCGATCGACCCTCACGGGATCACCATGACGAACCCTGCCGAAATCAAGGCGCTCGTTTTCGATGTCTTCGGAACGATCGTCGACTGGAGAAGCGGCGTCGCACGCGGCGCCGCCGCGTTCCTCGACCGCTATGCCCCCGCGCTCGACCCGCTCGAATTCGCCGATGCGTGGCGGGCCGAATATTCGCCGTCGATGGAAGAAATCCGCAGCGGCCGCCGCCGCTACGTGCGCCTCGACGTCCTGCACCGCGAGAACCTGGTCCGCACGCTCGACCGCTACGGGATCGACGACGTGCCCGACGCCGACATCGACGCGCTCAACCTCGCGTGGCACAGCCTCGACCCGTGGCCCGACGCCGTCGCGGCGCTGCAACGGCTGAAGCGACGCTTCATCATCGCGCCGCTGTCGAACGGCAACATCCGGCTGATGGTCGACGTCGCGAAACGCGCGGGGCTGCCGTGGGATGCGATTCTCGGTGCGGAGGTGGTCCGCGCGTACAAGCCGTCGCCGCAGGTGTATAGCGATACGGTCGAGATTCTCGGCGTCGAGCCGGCCGAGCTGTGCCTGGTCGCCGCGCACAACGGCGATCTCGCGGCCGCGCGCCGGCAGGGGCTGTCGACCGCGTTCGTGCTGCGGCCGACCGAACACGGGCCCGGCCAGACGACCGACCTGAAAGCCGATGATGCGTGGGACTTCGACGTCAGGGATCTGAACGAACTCGCGGACCGGCTCGAGTGCCCGCGTTGAAAACCGGGTTCCGGTGCGCGGTCGCGGGGTGGCCAGCGGCTCGTCGGGCGCCGGCTCCCAAAGCCTAGCGCGCCGACGCCGTCTCGACCGCTCGCCCCTGCGCCGCCATCGCGAGGCGCCGCCAGTTGCGCGCCGCATACCGGTGCGCCTGCTGCAATGCGAGCCACAACCCGATCTGCCGAACCAGCTTGAAAAGGCCGCGCGCCTGGAACACGGTGCGCCGCTCGACGTGGGTCCTGCCGCCTTCGATCGGCGTCAGCGTGAATTCGTCCTCGAGCAGGCCGACCCAGTCGCGGCACCACACCGTCGACGCCACCATCCGGTAACGCAGCCGGCGAGGCTCGTCGAGCACGAGAATCCGCTGGTCGATGGTGCCGCGATCGGTCGTGCACTGCCGCGTGTTGCCGACGGCCGGCACGCCTTCGAGCACGCGGCAACTGACCGGCTTCGGCACGCCGAGGCGGAACAGCAACGGCCGCGTATCGTCCATCCGGGCATGGAGGAAATGCGGCCAGACATGCTCGGGCCGGCAATCGAACGTCCACTGCGAATGAATTTCCACGACCGTCTCCTGGCGGCTGTCGGTGCCGACATCATGGCACAACCGCCCCGCCGCCTCCGTTACTTCACGACCGCCCGCCACGCGGTGCGCACGTAGATGAGCAGCAACGGCAGCAGCGCGAGCGCGAACAGCAGGCTGAGCGCCAGCACCCACACCGGCCAATCTTCCGGATTCCCTCGCGCCCAGTAGCGGTAAGGCACGCTCAGGAACCCGATTTCCATCAGCAGCGCGCCGAGCGGCACGAGCCCGTTCATCACCGCCGCCACGCCGAAGCGGGCCGCGCGGTCGAGGTTCCGGCCGGCGCCGTACGCCGCGATCAGGTAGAGGAAGTACCCGATCATCGCGACCATCAGCCCGCCGCCGGCCAGCAGGCCGACACTGCGCACGCTGCGTTCGTGCAGTTGATTCGCGCCCTGCGGCAACACGACATCGACGCGCTCGCCGATGACCGGCACGCTGCCCGAGCGGATGGTGCCCGGCAGCACGACCCGCTGGCCATCCGGCATCACGGCTTCCATGATCGACGTGTACTTGATGCACTGATATTTATCCGTGCGCCCGTCGCTGTCGCGGCGCTCGCAGGTATCCCACTCGGACGTATAGGACACGACGGTCGCCTCGTATTTCGGCGAGACCGCCAGTACGTAGAGTTCGTCGCCGATCCAGTACGCGAACGGGAAGAACAGCGACAGCAGGCAAAAGCACACGAGCCACCAGAATGCGACCGCGCCGCGATTCGGCGCCCCCTTCGCACCGTGCCTGGCGCCGGACTGGCGGCGCACCATGCGCGACGCGAGCCAATAAGCGGCCACGGCAAAGACCGCCACACACACCACGAAGACCTTGCCCGCATGCGTCAATGCCATCTGTCTTGCCCCCGATTCCCCGATTCTTCAATGCTTCGCTTGCCGGCCGGTTCGCCGCCGGGTCGTGTTCACGCAATGAACCGCACAGCCGCCTTCGCCGCGGCCACGTCACGCACTATTCCGGCTCGCCGACGAACCTCAGCTTCCCCGACTCCCCCGACAGCAGCGCGCGATTCGCGTCCGCCGCCGCGCGCAGGTAATCCCACAGCGCGGTCACGCGCCGCAGCTTGCGCAGATCCTCGCGGCAGGTCAGCCAGAAGCACCGCGTGACGACCACGTCGTCCGGCAGCACCGGCACCAGCGCCGGCTGCGTGGCCGCCATGAAACACGGCAGGATCGCCAGCCCGCCGCCCTGCAGCGCCGCGAAATACTGCGCGATCACGCTCGTCGTGCGCAGCCCGGCCGTCGCGCCCGGCACCGCGCGGTCCAGGTACAGCAGCTCGTTGCTGAACGCGAGATCGTCGACGTAACTGATGAACGCGTGCCGCGCGAGATCGTCGGTGCAGGTGATCGGATCATGGTTCGCGAGATAGTCGCGCGTCGCATAGAGCCGCAGCTGGTAGTCGCACAGCTTGGTGACCACGTAAGGCCCGCGCTCGGGCCGCTCGAGCGTGATCGCCAGATCGGCCTCGCGCTTGGGCAGGTTGACGAAATGCGGCACCGGCAGCAGGTCGACCGTCACGTGCGGATGCTCGGCACGAAACTGCGCGAGCTGCGGCGCAAGGAAAAAGCAGCCGAACCCTTCCGTCGACCCGATCCGCACATGGCCCGACAGCGCCTCGCCCGTGTTCGCAACCTGGTCGCACGCGGACTGCACGGTCGTCTCCATCGCGTCCGCATACGCGACGAGCCGCTGCCCTTCGGCCGTCAGTGTGAAGCCGCCGGAGCGCGACTTGTCGAACAGCAGCGTGCCCATCGCGGCCTCGAGCGCGCGAATGCGCCGCGCGACGGTGGTGTAGTCGACGCCCAGCCGCTTCGCGGCGCCGCTCGCGCGCTGCGTGCGCGCGACTTCGAGGAAAAAGCGCAGGTCGTCCCAGTTCAGGTTGCCGGAAACCGGCTCGGTGGCAGTTCGCATCGACGAGGAAAAAAGGGGCTGGAGTCTCCGGGCCGGCCGTCGATATGCAGAAATGCACATCCAACCGGTTTCTTTATCGGTACATGATGAATCTGCGCATAACTATACTCGACCGTGACCTGCGGACCACGAGCCGCGGCACCACCACGGAGACACCATGCAGACCCGATCCACCCTCGATGAGCATGCGACAGTCGCGGCGCCGGCGCCCGCGCGCACCGCGAAGCACTACCTGCTGGCCGGCTGGGCCAGCATGGCCGGCACCACGATCGAGTGGTACGACTTCTTCCTCTACGGCACCGCCGCCGCCCTCGTCTTCAATCGCATCTTCTTCCCGTCGCTGGACCCGGTCGTCGGCACGCTCGCCGCGTTCGGCACGTTCGCGGTCGGCTTCATCGGCCGGCCGATGGGCGGCATCGTGTTCGGCCACTTCGGCGACCGCATCGGCCGCAAGTCGATGCTGATGATCACGCTGCTGCTGATGGGCGTGCCGAGCATGATCATCGGGCTGATCCCGTCGTACGACCGCATCGGCTACTGGGCCGCCGCGCTCTTGATCGCGATGCGCTTCCTGCAGGGGATGGCCGTCGGCGGCGAATGGGGCGGCGCGGTGCTGATGGCCGTCGAACACGCGCCGAAGGGCCGCAAGGGGCTGTTCGGCAGCCTGCCGCAGACGGGCGTCGGGCTCGGCCTGATCCTGTCGTCGGTCGCGATGGCCGCGGTGGCCGCGCTGCCGGAAGCCGACATGCTGTCGTGGGGCTGGCGCGTGCCGTTCCTCGCGAGCATCGCGCTCGTCGGCCTCGGCTGGTTCATCCGCGCGAAGGTGCCCGAATCGCCCGATTTCGAGAAGATGCAGCGCCAGGGCAAGGCCGAGAAGTCGCCAGTGACGGCCGCGCTGCGCCGCCATCCGCGCGAGGTGCTGACGATCGTCGGCGCGCGCGCCGCCGAGAACACCTGGTTCTACATGGTCGTCACGTTCGCGCTCGCCTACGCAACGCAGCAGCTGCACCTGCCGAAGGCCGAGATGCTGCATGCGATCACGGCCGGCGCGGCGCTGTCGCTCGTCACGATGCCGCTGTGCGGCCACCTGAGCGACCGCATCGGCCAGCGCCGGATGTTCGCGATCGGCCTCGTGCTGATGTGCGCGTTCGCCGCGCCGTTCTTCATGATGCTCGGCACGCAGCAGGTGTCGTACGCGTGGTGGGCGATCGTGCTCGGCCTCGGCGTCGTGTTCCCGATCCTCTATGCGCCGGAATCGCTGCTGTTCGCGCAGCAGTTCCCCGCGGAAATCCGCTACAGCGGCATCTCGCTGTCGGTGCAGCTCGCCGGCGTGATCGGCGGCGGCTTCGCGCCGATGATCGCGACGTCGCTGCTCAAGGCCGGCGGCGGCCAGCCGCATTACGTGATCGCGTACCTCGTCGGCTTCGGCGTGTTCGCGCTCATGTGTACCGCGTTGATGCGACCGGCACGCGCGTGAGCGCGCCGGCCCGCATTCGATCGATTTCAGTTCAGCCTGCTGCCCGCCGCGCCTCCACGCGCGGCGCAAGCAGACACCCTTTTCATCGTCACACCGCTTTACGGAGACATCCATGAACGCCGCAGTTCCCCAGACCACCCTCGCCCTGCCCACCGCCAAGCTGCTGATCGACGGCGCGTTCGTCGAATCGCAAAGCGCCGAATGGGGCGACATCGTCAACCCGGCGACGCAGGAAGTGATCGGCCGCGTGCCGTTCGCGACGCTCGACGAGGTCGATGCCGCGATCGCATCCGCGCAGCGCGCGTTCCAGACCTGGAAGACGACGCCGATCGGCGCGCGGCTGCGCATCATGCTGAAATTCCAGGATCTCGTGCGCCGCAATCTCGAACGGATCGCGCACACGCTGACGGCCGAGCAAGGCAAGACGCTGCCCGACGCGCAGGGCGACATCTTCCGCGGCCTCGAAGTGGTCGAGCATGCGTGCTCGATCGGCACGCTGCAGCAAGGCGAATTCGCGGAGAACGTCGCGGGCGGCGTCGATACCTACACGCTGCGCCAGCCGATCGGCGTGTGCGCGGGCATCACGCCGTTCAACTTCCCCGGCATGATCCCGCTGTGGATGTTCCCGATGGCGATCGTGTGCGGCAACACGTTCGTGCTGAAGCCGTCGGAGCAGGACCCGCTGTCGACGATGCAGCTCGTCGAACTCGCGATCGAGGCCGGCGTGCCGCAAGGCGTGCTGAACGTCGTGCACGGCGGCAAGACGGTGGTCGACCGTCTCTGCACGCATCCGGACATCAAGGCGATCTCGTTCGTCGGCTCGACGCGCGTCGGCACGCACGTGTACAACCTCGGCAGCCAGCACGGCAAGCGCGTGCAGTCGATGATGGGCGCGAAGAACCACGCGGTCGTGCTGCCCGATGCGCACCGCGAGCAATCGATCAACGCACTCGTCGGCGCGGGCTTCGGCGCGGCCGGCCAGCGCTGCATGGCGACGTCGGTCGTCGTGCTGGTGGGCAAGGCGCGCGACTGGCTGCCCGAGCTCGTCGAGAAGGCGAAGGCGCTGAAGGTCAATGCGGGCGCGGAAGCCGGCACGGACGTCGGGCCGGTCGTGTCGAAGGCGGCGAAGGAACGCATCCTGTCGCTGATCGATGCGGGCGTGAAGGAAGGCGCGACGCTGTTGCTCGACGGCCGCAACGTGAAGGTGCCCGGCTACGAGCAGGGCAACTTCGTCGGCCCGACGATCTTCTCGGGCGTGACGACCGACATGTCGATCTACACGGAGGAAATCTTCGGGCCGGTGGTGGTCGTGCTCGAAGCCGACACGCTCGACGAAGCGATCGCGCTCGTCAACGCGAACCCGATGGGCAACGGCGTGGGCCTGTTCACGCAGAGCGGCGCGGCCGCACGCAAGTTCCAGAGCGAGATCGACATCGGCCAGGTCGGCATCAACATCCCGATCCCGGTGCCGGTGCCCTACTTCAGCTTCACCGGCTCGCGCGGCTCGAAGCTCGGCGATCTCGGCCCGTACGGCAAGCAGGTCGTGCAGTTCTATACGCAGACGAAGACGGTCACCGCGCGCTGGTTCGACGACGACGCGACGGCGGGCGGCGTGAACACGACGATCGCGCTGCGCTGACCCCGGGAGCCTGCACATGGAAATTGCATTCATCGGACTCGGCAACATGGGCGGCCCGATGGCCGCCAACCTGCTGAAAGCCGGCCACGCGCTGACGGTGTTCGACCTCGACGCGCACGCAGTCGACGTCGCGGTACGTGCCGGCGCGACGGCCGCCGGCTCGCCGCGTGAAGCGGCCGCGCGCGGCGCCGTCGTGATCACGATGCTGCCGGCTGCGCAGCACGTGCGCGCGGTCTACCTCGGCGACGACGGCGTGCTGGCCGGCGCACGCGCCGGCGCTGCGCTGATCGACTGCAGCACGATCGATCCGGGCACTGTGCGCGCGGTGGCCGAGGCCGCCGCGCAGCGCGGCTTCCCGCTCGCCGACGCGCCCGTGTCGGGCGGCACCGGCGGTGCGCAGGCCGGCACGCTGACCTTCATGGTCGGCGCGGACGCCGCGCTGTTCGAGCGCATCCGCCCCGTGCTGCTCGACATGGGGAAAAACGTCGTGCAGTGCGGCGGCACGGGCACCGGGCAGATCGCGAAGATCTGCAACAACCTGCTGCTCGGGATCTCGATGATGGGCGTATCGGAAGCGATGGCGCTCGGCGCGGCGCTCGGGATCGATCCGGCCGTGCTGGCCGGCATCATCAATACGTCGACCGGCCGCTGCTGGAGCTCGGACGCGTACAACCCGTATCCGGGCGTGAGCGACACCGCGCCGGCCGCGCGCGGCTACGCGGGCGGGTTCGCCGCGAACCTGATGCTGAAGGATCTCGGGCTCGCGACCGAAGCCGCACGCAGCGCCCACCAGCCGGTGTGGATGGGCGCGCTCGCGCAGCAGCTCTATCAGTCGATGAGCCAGCAGGGGCTCGGCACGCTCGACTTCTCCGCGTGCGTGAAGCTGTACGAGGCGCAGCCGGCGTAACCGCCGCCGCCCGCACCGGACGTGCGCCGACCCGCGATGTGCCTGAACGGCATCGCGGGTCGTTTTGCATGCGGGGGAAGGAAAACGTGCGGCACGGACGCGGCGTCAACGCCGCCGGTCGCTCAACCGCGCGGGTTCGACGCCGTCTCGAAGGTCGGATGGCACTCGAACGCGAGTTCGGAGCGCGCGCCGACACGGCTGCCGCTGGTCAGCGATTCCTGCTTCATGCTCGCGCGCATGCCGCGCTGCGTGCAGTAGTTGGTGGCTTCGTCGACGGCCTTCGTATGGGCATCGGCCCACGTCGTCGACACGCCGACCGTGCGCGTCGTCACGGTAAACACGTTCGGGTTCGACGTCGCGGTCACGTCGGAAGCGGTCGAACACGCGGCGAGCAAGCATACGGCAGCCGCGACGGTCAACCATCGCAAGGTTCGAAAGGATACTGGAATGGACATGAGGGGCAGGCGCGCGCCGGTCGACGCGCATTGAGCAACATAGGCGACAGTATGCCTGCTCGATCGCCGGAGATCATGCCCCTTTCAGTGAACACATTGTTTCGAATGGTTAAACGATGAGGAAAATGGGGCAATATTTCCGCCCCTTTCCGGGCCAGATCGCGCCAGCGGGTAGTTTTGTCCGGTTGCCGGTTGCCGGTTGCCGGTTGCCGGGTGCCGGGTGCCGGTTGCCGGTTGCCGGTTGCCCGGTCGCCCGTCGCCCGCCTCCAGCAGCCCGTTGCCTGGCGGCCGATCAATGCGCGGCTGCCTGCCGGATTCGTGCCGACGCCTCCGCCAGGTTCCGCCACGCCGGCTGCCCCGGCGCGTAGCGCGCGCGGATATATGCGGCCAGCTCGGCCATCTGCCGGTCGTCGAATGCGTCGCCGAAGCCCGGCATGTAGCCGAGTTCGCCGGTGGCCGGCTGGTCGATCCCGTGATGCAGCACGCGCAGCAGGTTGTCCGGCGCGGCCTGGCTGACGCTCGTGTTGAGCCCCATCAGCGGGCGTACGCCGAAATGCCCGACGCCGCCCGATTCCGCATGACAGACCGCACACGCGGCGTCGAACGCCCGGCGACCGTTCTCGAGGCCGAGCGTCGCGACGGTTTCCGCGCCGCGCGCCTGCCGGGCGGCCGCGTCGGCGGCGGCCGTTGCGTCGACGGGCGGCGACAGCGATGCGAGATAGTGCGCGATCGCCTGGACATCGGCCTCCGGCAGCGACGCGAGCCCCGCGACGACGGGCGCCATCGGCCCGGCCGCGACGCCATGCTGCGCGGAGAAGCCCGTGCGCAGGTAGTCGAACAGCGCGCCTTCGGTCCACGGCACCGGCGAAGCCGGCGACGCGACGAGCGGCGGCGCGACCCAGCCCTCGGCCTCGCCGCCCGACAGGTACGCAACACCGCCCTTCTCCGCACCCAGCGCATTGCGCGGCGTATGGCACGCGCCGCAATGCCCGGCGCCGTCGACCAGATACTTGCCGCGATTCCACGTCGCGGAGCGTGCCGGATCCGGCGCGAACGGCCGCGCATCGTGAAACAGCCAGTTCCAGCCGGCGACGACGCGCCGCTGGTCGAGCGGAAACGGCAGCTTCGTCGTCGGCGGCACGTGCTTCACCGGCGGCTGCGACATCAGGTACGCATAGAGCGCGAGCAGGTCGGGTTCGCTCAGCTTCGCGAACGCCGTGTACGGGAACGCCGGGTACAGGTGCGTGCCGTCACGCGAGATGCCTTCGCGCATCGCGCGCGCAAACGCCGGATACGACCATGTGCCGATGCCGGTGTCCGGATCGGGCGTGAGGTTCGTCGTGTAGATCGTGCCGAACGGCGTATCGAGCGCGAGCCCGCCCGCGTTGGTCGCGCCGCCGGGCGCGGTGTGGCACACCGCGCAGTCGCCGGCGAGGGCGACCAGGCGGCCACGCTCGAGCGTCGCCGCGCTCCACATCGCGCCGTCCGCGCCGCCGGGCGCAACGGGTGCGATGGACGCAGGGCCCGGCAGGATCGCGCAGGCCAGGCCGATCAGCCCGCCGACCACCCCGCCCACGCCGCCGCCGGCCAGCCAGCGGCGCCAGCGTGAGGCGCGACGCGGGTCGCGGCGCCCCGCTTCCGCGGAATCGGCCGCCACCGGTCGCGCGAGCGCCGCGCGAATGCGCGCGACGTCGAACGGCGGTGCGCGAAACCGCACACCCGTCGCGTCGTACAGCGCGTTCGCGATCGCCGCCGCCGCGGGCGCCGCCGCCTGCTCGATCCGGCGCGCATCGTGCACGGACAGCGCGCCGTGCGTGCGATGGACCGTGTCCGTGCCGTCGAACACAATCAGTTCATGAGCGACCGCATCCGGCTGCGCACCGATGCCGGTTTCGTCGTACGCGGGCCGCGCGGACAGGCGCGCCCCCATCACGCGCGAAATCGCCGCCTCGATCTGCCATGCGGGCAGGCCGGCCATCGACGCGCCGCCCGGTGCGCCGGCACCCTGCCCGGCCACGACGCGCCGCACCGCGACGTCGCCCGTCGCGCGGTCGACCTCGAGATCCACGACCCATGCGGACCAGCGCGCATCGTCGTCGCCTGTCGCGTCGGCGGCCGACTGCGGGTTGCCGGAAAGCGCCGCGGCGCCATCGAAAGCGAAGCCGCGCCCGCTCAGGCGCGCATGGGCATCCGGGTCGACCGCGGCCGGTGCGCACCATGCCGCACGCTCGCTGACCATCCGGATGATCTCACGCGGCCCCGCGTCCCGCGCGGCATCGAGATGCTGCAGGCGCAACGCGACCGGATCGCGCCGCAACGCGCCTGCGAGTTCGTCGACGAAGGATTCGCGCGCGAACACGTGCGCGTGCCCGGGAATCGTGTGGCCGGCATCGGCGAGTTCGATCGACGTCTGCGCGTGCCGGTAGACGAACGGCTCGGTCGGGCCGGTATCCGCGCGTTCGGTCTGCGCACCGTGCGGCGCGTGACGATCGTCCGTCGCCGCCTGCGCGGTATCCGCGCGCTCGGTCTGCGCACCGTGCGGCGCGTGATGATCGTCCGTGGCCGCCTGCGCGCGATAGCGCCAGGTCGTCATCCGCCCGTCGGCCGCGGTCCGCGTTTCGACGTCGAGCGATACCTGCGCGTCTGCCTGCGCATCGCCGATCGGCCAGGCGTAGCGCGCGTGGTGCGTGCGCAATGCATCGGCGCCGACTTCGTCGCGCGGCTCGGCGCCCGTCACGCGCTCCGGTGCGACGGGCAAACCCGCGTCAGGCTTCATCGCCGCCTCGCAGGTAGCGTGCCGCGCGATGCACGGCGCGGATGATTTCCAGGTGCGTGCCGCAGCGGCACAGATTGAAGCGCAACGCATCGCGGATCGCCGCGTCGTCCGGCGCGGGATGGCGGTCGAGCAGCGCCTTCGTGCTCATGATCATCCCGTTCAGGCAATAGCCGCACTGCGCGGCCTGCTCGTCGATGAACGCGCGCTGGATCGGATGCGGCGCGTCGTGCGACCCCAGCCCTTCCAGCGTCGTGACGTCGCGCCCGTGCGCGGCGGCGGCCGGCACGACGCACGAACGCGTGGCCTGCCCGTCGACCAGCACCGTGCATGCGCCGCACTGCCCGAGCCCGCAGCCGTACTTCGGGCCGTTGAGCGCGCAGTCGTTGCGCAGGACCAGCAGCAGCGGCGCATCGGGCGCGGCCTCGACGAAGGTGTGCGGCGTGCCGTTCACGCGGAACGCCAGCGGCCGCGATGGGGAAGCGGGATGGGACATGAAGGGATCCGGAATGCGGCGGGCGACCGGCAGCGGGCACTGCCGCCGGCGCGCGCCTGACATATAACACGCCGAAAAACACACGGCCCGGCGCATCGGCGCTCGCGACGCCGACGGCGCAGCAGCGGCCGGCGCGGGCACCGCGTACGCGTCAGGCCACGGCCGCGACGCTGTTGCGCGACGGCGAGACGAGCGGCACGTCGAACACGTCGTAGCCGAACACCCACGACGGATCCTCGTTCGTGCGCAGCCACGTGTTGTTGTGCGACACGCGCTGCACCTTCGACGCACGCGCCGCGCGATTCGCCTCGTACAACGCGAACGCACCCGCGTAGTCGCTGACGCCGACTTCATCGAGGCAGCGCGCGAGCATCGCCGCATCCTCGATCGCCATCGCGGCGCCCTGCGCCATGTGCGGTTTCATCGGATGGCACGCGTCGCCGAGCAGCACGAGGCGGCCGCGGCTCCACAACGGCAGCGGATCGCGCTCGAGCAGCGGCCACTTGGTGATCGACGGCGACACGTCGATCAGGTGCTGGATGTCGGCATGGAAACCCGCGAACGCCTCGCGCATTTCGTCGCGGCTGCTGTCGACCATCGACACGCCTTCGGGCCATTCGGCCTGCGGCACGCCGGTCACGTAGTAATACTCGTCGCGCTTCTCGGTCACGTAGTAGACCATCATGTGGCGATCCTCCGACCACCACTTCACGCACATGTCGTACGGTTTGTTGCCGAGCAGCGACGCCGGGAACACCGCGCGGTGCGCGACATAGCCCGTATAGCGCGGCGGTTCCGCGCCGAGCAGGTGCTCGCGGATCCGCGAATTCACGCCGTCCGCGCCGATCACGATGTCGGCCGTCTCGACGCTGCCGTCGGTGAACGTCAGGCGTACCGCGTCGCCGGTGTCCTCCACCGCCGCGAGCCGCTTGCCGAAGCGGATCGTGCCGGGCGTCACCGCCTGCGTCATCAACGCATGGAAATCGCCGCGATGCACGGTCAGGTAGCGCGCGCCGTAGGCGTTGCGCGCGTAGTCGCCGAGCGGGATCTGCGCGAGCACGTCGGCCGTCTGCCAGTCGCGGCTGTACCAGTAATCCGGATGCGAACCCATCGTCTCCAGCGCGTCCTCGCAGCCGATGCGCCGCATGATCTTCATCACGTTCGGGCCGAGGTGGATGCCCGCGCCGAGGCGCGAGAACGCCGGCGCCTGCTCGTACAGCGCGACGTCGTAGCCGCCGCGCTGCAGCAGCGCCGCGGCGGCCGTGCCGCCGAGACCGGCGCCGATGATTGCGATACGGGGTGTGCTCATGCGGATCTCCTGATCGTGGGCCCGGGGCCGAGCGCGGCGCGAGAACGGGCGGATTGAATGGCGTTTATGTAGCGTACACACTCAATTTATTCAGGACAAGCGGATTGTCGTCAGCGGCAACGGCATTCGGGAAAACACCAATAATTCCATGAATAACGGCACCACAAAGCGATACACGCAAGATCGACGTCATTTTGATCCATTGCCATTTTCAAATGTACACACTAGACTTTGCTCGACATCCGGCGATCCCGCACCCGCGTGCCGCCCCACCCTTACCGACACGGAGCCTTCCGTCATGAGCAAGACCTACCGCATCGGCCAGATCGTGCCGAGTTCCAACACGACGATGGAAACCGAGATCCCCGCGATGCTGCGGCTGCGCGAAGCGATCCGCCCCGAGCGCTTCACGTATCACTCGAGCCGGATGCGGATGAAGAAGGTCGTCAAGGAAGAACTCGCGGCGATGGACGCCGAATCCGACCGCTGCGCGGTGGAACTGAGCGACGCGCGCGTCGACGTGCTCGGCTACGCGTGCCTGGTCGCGATCATGGCGATGGGGCACGGTTATCACCGCGTGTCGCAGGCGCGCCTGACGAAGCACACGGCGGACAACGGCGCGCAGGCGCCGGTGCTGACGAGTGCGGGCGCGCTCGTCGACGCACTGAAGGTGATCGGCGCGAAGCGGATCGTCGTCGTCGCGCCGTACATGCTGCCGCTGACCGAACTCGTGGTCGACTACATCCGCAACGAAGGCTTTGACGTGCTTGCGTACCGCGCGCTGGAGATCCCCGACAACCTCGACGTCGGCCGCCACGACCCGGCGCGCCTGCCCGACATCGTGAAGACGCTGCCGTACCAGGACGCCGATGCGATCGTGCTGTCCGCCTGCGTGCAGATGCCGTCGCTGCCGGCCGTCGCGAAGGTCGAGGCCATGACGGGCAAGCCCGTGATCACGGCCGCGATCGCGACGACCTACGCGATGCTGCGCGAGCTCGACCTCGAGCCGATCGTGCCCGGCGCCGGCGCGCTGCTGTCCGGCGCGTACTGAGCGCGACCCTTTAGACGGAGCTCCTTCATGCCCTCGACTTTCCTCTATGGCGCGAACATCCGCGCGAACGGCATCCGCCAGCACTACCTGCGCTACGGCGGCGCGACCGGCGCGCGCGCTTCGCGCCCGGCGATCGTGCTGATTCCCGGCATCACGAGCCCCGCGATCACGTGGGGTTTCGTCGGCGAAGTGTTCGGCGCGGCGTTCGATACCTACGTGCTCGACGTGCGCGGCCGCGGGCTGTCCGACGCGTCGCCGTCGCTCGACTACAGCCTTGATGCACAGGCCAACGACGTCGCGGCCCTCGTCGCCGCGCTCGGCCTGCCGCGCACGAGCCTCGTCGGCCATTCGATGGGCGCGCGGATCGCCGCGCGCGCCGCGCGGCGCGGCATCCACGGGCTCGCATCGGTCGCGCTCGTCGATCCGCCCGTGTCGGGCCCGAACCGCCGCGACTATCCGGGCAAGCTGCCGTGGTACATCGACTCGATGGCGCTCGCGCGCGCCGGCACCGACGCCGAAGGCATGCGCGCGTTCTGCCCGACCTGGACCGACGCCGAACTGCAGTTGCGCGCCGAATGGCTGCATACCTGCGACGAGCGCGCGGTGCGCGCGTCCTACGAAGGCTTTCATACCGACGATTTCCACGCGGACGCCGCGCAACTGGCCGTGCCGTCGCTGCTGATCACGGCCGAACGCGGCGACGTGGTGCGCGACGACGACGTCGCCGAACTGCAGCGCGCGACGCCGTCGATGCGGCACGTGCGCGTGCCCGACGCCGGCCACATGATTCCGTGGGACAACGCAGCGGGCTTCTATGCGGCGTTCGGCGACTTCCTCGGCGCGCCGCTCGCGGCCTGACCCTGACCTCCCTTCCCCTCACGCCTTTACCGGAGCCGACGATGCCAGTCAGCGATTCCCAACTGATCGACGCGTGGAAGC
This sequence comes from Burkholderia sp. AU38729, assembly GCF_020419725.1. Taxonomy (NCBI): domain Bacteria; kingdom Pseudomonadati; phylum Pseudomonadota; class Betaproteobacteria; order Burkholderiales; family Burkholderiaceae; genus Burkholderia; species Burkholderia sp. AU38729. The sequence goes on from NZ_JAIZQO010000002.1 coordinate 561,903, forward strand.
AGGTGCTCACGCTGTCGCGCCTCGAACCGGGCCAGACCGTCACGATCCTGACGAGTGCGGCCACCCATCCGCAGACGCTGTCGTGCGCGCTGATCGCGACGCAAACGATGGGCGCGATCGTCAACCGCCTCGACTTGCCGCCGGTGAACGGCGACAAGGCGTTCAGCCGCGACCCGCTCGCGTATCTCGGCACGACGCCGCTGACCGGCAACAAGGCCGCGATCGCCGCGCTGCGCGAGAGCGACCTCGTGCTCGACCTGATGACGCTGCTGTTTTCTCCCGAGCAGCACGAGATCCTCAAATCCGGCACGAAAATCCTGCTCGCGGTCGAGCCGCCCGAAGTGCTCGTGCGGATGGTGCCGACGCTGGCCGACCGCACGCGCGTGCTCGCCGCGGCGAAACGGATCGCGGCCGCCCGCGAGATGCGCGTGACGTCGGCGGCCGGCACCGCGCTCGTGTGCCCGCTCGGCGAGTTCCCGCCGACGGCCGAATACGGCTTCGTCGACGCGCCGGGCCGCTGGGACCACTGGCCGAGCGGCTTCGCGCTGACCTACCCGAACGACCGCACCGCGCGCGGCACGATCGTGATCGACCGCGGCGACATCCTGCTGCCGCAGAAGCACTACGTGCGCGAACCCATCGCGCTGACCGTCGAAGGCGGCTATGCGACGCGCATCGAAGGCGGCGTCGACGCCGACCTGCTACGCGACTACATGGAGACCTTCGCCGACCCCGAAGGCTATGCGATCTCGCATATCGGCTGGGGGCTGCAGCCGCGTGCGCGCTGGTCGACGCTCGGGCTGTACGACCGCGAGGCGACGATCGGGATGGACGCGCGCGCGTTCGAGGGCAACTTCCTGTTCTCGCTCGGTCCGAACAACGAAGGCGGCGGCAACCGCACGACCACCTGCCACATCGACATCCCGCTGCGCCGCTGCACGGTCGAACTCGACGGCGCGACCGTCGTGCGCGACGGCCGCGTCACTGACCAACCCGCCTGACCGACGAGCCCCCGACACCATGAACGATCTTTCCCGCCACGCCGAAGCGAACGTCTATCGCCAACAGGGCTTCGGCACGCCGCTGCCGCCGCACGGCAACCTCGGCCTGCTGATCGTCGACTTCGTGGTCGGCTTCGCCGATCCCGCGACGTTCGGCGGCGGCAACATCGCACCGGCGATCGCGCGCACGACGCGTGCGCTCGCGCTCGCACGCGAACGCGGCTGGCCCGTCGCGCACAGCCGTATCGTGTACGCGGAAGACGGCAGCGACGACAACGTGTTCTCGCTGAAGGTGCCCGGCATGGCGACGTTGACCGAGCACCATCCGAACAGCGCGATCGTGCCCGAACTCGCGCCCGCGCCCGGAGAACTCGTCGTGCGCAAGACCGTGCCGTCGGCATTCTTCGGCACGCAACTGGCGCCGTGGCTCGCGCAGCGCGCGGTGCAGACGCTCCTCGTCGCGGGCGCCGTGACGAGCGGCTGCGTGCGTGCGAGCGTCGTCGACGCGATGTCGCACGGGTTTCGCCCGCTCGTGCTCGCCGACTGTGTCGGCGATCGCGCGATCGCGCCGCACGACGCGAACCTGTTCGACATGCAGCAGAAATACGCGGCGGTGATGCCGCTCGACGATGCGATCGCGGCGATCGACGCGGTACAGGCACGCGCACGCTGAATCGTCACGACGGGCCCACGGCGTGACCAGCCGACGCCCGCCCGCGCGATTGACGCTGCGCTTTTGGCGACCTAGATTGGGGACGCGCGCGCTCGCGATGGTCACCGGCATGGCGGTCCATGCACACCGCGAACAGGACACTTGGGCCGCCGGCCGCCTCGCTCCGCGTACGCTGCATCCAGCGGCGCGCCGCCTCTCCCTCGACAGGATCCTTCATCCGTGAACCGCTCCGAACTGCTCGCGCGCAACGGCTGCCTCACCGTGATCCGGCCGCCCGCGCCGCCCGTCAAGCCGGCGCCCGGCCAGCCGGGCAGCCTGTCGTCCTACGTGCCGGCGCTGCCGGAAGTATTCGTCGCGATCCTCGACGACGGCCGCATCCTCGCGTTCAACGGCCACGTCGATCTCGGCACCGGCATCCGCACGTCGCTCGCGCAGATCGTCGCCGAGGAACTCGACGTGCCGGCCGCGCGCGTGACGATGGTGCTCGGCGACACGGCCGCGACACCGAACCAGGGCCCGACCATCGCGAGCGCGACGATCCAGATTTCCGCGACGCCGCTGCGCTGCGCGGCCGCGCAGGCGCGGCATGCACTGCTGGCGCTCGCGGCCGAACGCTTCGGCGTCGCTGCGGAACGGCTGGCCGTCGACGATGGAACGATTTCGTCCGATGGACAGGCGATCACGTTCGCCGCGCTCGTCGCCGCGCACCGGATCGCGCTGACGCTGGACCTGAACACCCGCACGAAAGATCCCGCCCTGTACCGGATCGTCGGCAAGCCGTCGCCGCGCGTCGACCTGCCCGCGAAGGCCACCGGCCAGCTCACGTTCGTGCACGACATGCGCGTGCCGGGCATGCTGCACGGCCGTGTCGTGCGGCCGCCGTATGCGGGGCATGACAGCGGCTCGTTCGTCGGGAGTTCGCTGATCGACGTCGATCGCGCATCGGTGGCCGACGTGCCGGGGCTCGTGGCCGTCGTCGCGATCGGCGATTTCGTCGGCGTGGTGGCCAAGCGCGAGGAACACGCGATCCGCGCGGCGCGCCAGCTGCGCGTGACGTGGCGCCCGCTCCCCGCGCTGCCGCCGCTCGACGAACCGGCTACCGCGATCGCCGCCGCGCCGGCCAGACGCCGCGTGCTGCTCGACGAAGGCGACGTCGACGCAGCGCGTGCGCAGCCCGACACGATCACGCTGTCGCGCACCTACGCGTGGCCGTTCCAGATGCACGGCTCGATCGGCCCGTCCTGCGCGCTCGCCGACTATCGCGAGCCGGGCAACGGCCGGATCACCGTGTGGTCCGGCACGCAGAACCCCGTGTCGCTGCGCTACGACCTCGCGACGCTCGTCGCGCGCGACGAAGCCGATTTCGACGTGGTGCGGATGGAAGCGGCCGGCTGCTACGGCCGCAACGGCGCGGACGACGTGTGCGGCGACGCGCTGCTGCTGTCGCGCGCGGTCGGCCGCCCGGTGCGCGTGCAGCTGTCGCGCGCCGACGAACATCTGTGGGAACCGAAAGGCGCGGGCCAGCGGATGCAGGTGACCGGCACCGTCACGCGCGACGGCCGCCTGCTCGGCTACGACTTCACGACACGCTATCCGTCGAACGACGCGCCGCTGCTCGCGGCGCTGCTGACCGGCACGATCGCGCCCGCGCCGCGCGTGTTCGAGATGGGCGACCGCACGGCCGTGTCGCCGTATGCGAGCCCGCATCGCCGCTTCGTGTGCGAGGATCTTGCCCCGCTCGTGCGTGCGTCGTGGCTGCGCGGCGTGTCGGCATTGCCGAACTCGTTCGCGCACGATGCGTTCGTCGACGAATGCGCGGCGCTGACCGGTGTCGACCCGCTTGCGTTCCGGCTGCGCCACCTGCAGGACACGCGCGCGACCGAGCTGCTGCAGGCCGTGGCCGACCGCGCGGGCTGGACGCTGCGCGTGCCAGGCGCGCCGCATGATCCCGCTACGTCGCGGCTCGTGCGCGGCCGCGGGATCGCCTACGCACGCTACGTGCACAGCCGCTTCCCCGGCTTCGGCGCGGCGTGGTCGGCATGGGTCGTCGACCTGAGCGTCGATCGCGTGTCGGGCGAGATCCGCATCGAACGCGTCACGGTCGGCCAGGACACGGGCACGATGATCAACCCCGACGGCGTGCGCCACCAGATCCACGGCAACGTGATCCAGGTATTGAGCCGCACGCTGAAGGAACGCGTGCGCTTCGCCGACGGCAAGGTCGCGTCGCGCGAATGGGCAAGCTATCCGATCCTGACCTTCGCGGAAGTGCCGGACGTCGACGTCGTGCTGATGCCGAGGCAAGGCGAGCCGCCGCTCGGCGCGGGAGAATCGGCGTCGGTGCCGGGCCCGGCCGCCGTCGCGAACGCGTTGTTCGACGCGACCGGCGTGCGGTTCTACGCGCCGCCGTTTACGCCGGAGACGGTCCGGGCGGCGTTACGCGACGCAGGCAGGTTGATGACGGCCGACGCGGCCGGTACGCACGCGGCAACCCGCACGGCTTGAAGGCGGCCCGCTGCATCGCGGGATCAAGCCGGCGGACGAACGGGCCAACAAGCGGGCGGGCCAGACGGGCATGCCGCCCCGCGAGCGACACGCATCACGCGTCGCCGTCTTCTTCCATCATCTTGCGCAGCAGGAACTGCAGCGCGACCCGCTCGCCCGGATTGAGCGCGCCATACGTGCGCTCCGTCACCTGCCGCGCGAACGGCACCGTGCGGTCGATCAGCGCGAGGCCGCTCGCGGTGGCGCGCACGATCAGCTTGCGGCCGTCGTTCGGATCGGGCAGCACCTCGATCAGCGCGCGCGCCTTCAGCCGGTCGACCACGCCGCGAATCGTCGCCTGGTCGATCGCGGTCGCCTTGACGATGTCGTTCAGCGAGCACCCCTGGCGCTCCTTGACCGCGCACAGCGTGACGAACTGCGCGGCCGTGAGATCCGAATCGGGGATCGCTTCCTGGAAGATCGACACGTGCCGCTGATACGCGCGGCGCAGCAGATGGCCGACCTGGTCGTGAAAGTCGTAGGAATCCTTCGAAGACGCCATGAAAGTGCAGGCCCGCGCCGCATGTAAGGGAAAGACAAGCAGTGTACACCCTCAATTTGGCACGACCGGCAGCCGGGGGCCGCTTCATTGCGGTGCATCAGGATTCGCGGCACCCGGCGCGCCGAGTGCCTGGCGATCGCCTGACGGCTGCGCGTTGCCCGCCGAGTACGGCGCAGCGACGGCAGGCAATGCGCGTTCGAACCCGCTGCCGAGCACGTGCTTGCGTGCATCGGCAGACTTTCGTGCACACGCTGTATTTTTAAGCGCATACGCACGAATTTTGTGCATAACCTTGCGCGTTGGCGCCCTCTTTAAAAACGCGTTCATTTCCCCAAAAAACCTCATCAAACACGCGGCTTTTCTCACGCAAACGCTTGCCTTGTCGCGGCCGGAATCGTGCCTGTGCGATTCGGTATTTTCTAGTGTGTACGCTATTTAATTGCCGTGATATACAGACTCCAGAGCGCAGCGGAGCGTCCGCTCGCGTCGATCGGCCACCCATTCATCCGTCACATTCGAACAGGGGCAGTCCCATGTCTACCGCACACCCGAGCGCCGCCGTTTCCCCCGACGGCGCGCTGCACGGCAATCTCTATCGCAAGGTCACGCTGCGCCTGATTACCCTCTTCTGCCTGTGCTACTTCGCGGCCTATCTCGACCGCATCAACATCGGGCTCGCGAAACTCCAGATGCTCGACGCGCTGAAGTTCAGCGATACGGTGTACGGGCTCGGCGCCGGCCTGTTCTTCGCCGGCTACATCCTGTTCGAAGTCCCGAGCAACCTGGTGCTGCAACGCGTCGGCGCGAAGCTGTGGATCGCGCGGATCATGATCACGTGGGGCCTGCTGTCGGGTGCGACGATGTTCGTGCACACGCCGATGCAGTTTTACGTCGTGCGCTTCCTGCTCGGCGCGGCCGAGGCCGGCTTCCTGCCCGGCGTGCTGCTGTACCTGACGCAGTGGTATCCCGATGCGCGCCGCGCGCGGATCGTCGCGCTGTTCATGGTCGGGCTGCCGTTGTCGAGCATGATCGGCAGCCCGATCTCCGGGTGGATCATGCGCGCGTTCGACGGCACGCACGGGCTCGGCGGCTGGCAGTGGCTGTTCCTGCTCGAAGCGCTGCCGTCGGTGCTGCTCGGCTTCGCGGTGCTGCGCTGGCTGCCGAACAGCATCGAATCCGCACCGTGGCTGAACGCCGACGAGAAGCACGCGTTGCGCGCGAACCTCGACGCCGATCCGTCCGGCAACAAGAGCCATGCGCTCGGCAAGGCGTTCTCCGATCCGAAGGTATGGGCGCTCGGCCTGATCGACCTGTGCGTGCTGCTCGGCCTCTATGCGGTGAGCTTCTGGCTGCCGACGATCCTGCGCGACACGGGCGTCAAGGATGCGTATCACATCGGCTGGCTGATGGTGATCCCGAATGCCGCGGCCGTGCTCGCCACGCTGTACTGCGGCGCCAGTTCCGACCGCGCGCGCGAACGCCGCTGGCATATCGTCGTGCCGTTCATGGTGTCGGCCGTCGCGCTGGCGATCGCGGCCTCGTCGTCGCACGGCACGTTCGGCACGGTGCTGCTGTTCTCGCTGATCAACGCGGGCGCGGCCGCCGCGATGCCGGTCGTCTGGGCACTGCCGTCGACGTTCCTGAAGGGCTCGGCCGCCGCCGGCGGGATCGCATTCGCGTGCTCGATCGCCAACCTCGGCGGGTTCGGCAGCACCTACTTCATCGGCTGGCTGCGCGACACGTTCCATTCGCAAAGCGCGGGGCTGTACGGTTTCGCCGCGTGCATGGTGGTCGGCTGCGCCCTCGCGCTCGCCTACCCGGCCCGGCTCGTGAACCGCTGACGCAGCGCGTCGCGCGCGCGACGCGGTCATTTTTACAACCGGCAACCGACAACCGCGCCGAGCGCGCGGTTCGCCCCGCGCCCCCTCTCACCCGCGCACGCCGCCCCGCCGGCGCATGCGCGCCGCCCGCCGCCGCTTCCCGCCGCTTCCCGCCCCCTTCCCGACGCCGTTCACCGCACAGGCACATCGCTTGCGTCATGCACGCGCCCGCCGCTCCGGCGGACGGCATCCTTCCCTCAACCGGCGCTGCGCACCGCGCGACCCTTCGCGCGGCGATCCCGCATCGCAAGCAGGTTCCCTGAACGAGAGGACAACATGAAATCAATACGAACGCTGGTCGCCCTTTGCTCGGTCGTTTCCGTGCTCGCGGCGTGTGGCGGCGGCGACGACGCCGGGACCGAACTCGGCATCTCGAAGCCGCAGGCGCGCTTCATCAACGCGGTGCCGGCCGGGCCCAACCTCGACTACTACCTGAACGCGAAGCTCGACCAGGGCAATATCGCGTACAAGGGCGTGACGCGCTATCACGACGTCGACTCGGGCACGCAGAACGCGAGCTACGACGTCTCCGGCACGACGACGACCATCGCCGCGCAATCGTTCAGCGCGGCAAACGGCCATCACTACACGACGATCGCACTGCCGAGCACGACGTCGCTGATCTCCGTGATCGACGATCCGTACGCCAAGGGCCTGCTGTCCGACAAGGCGCGCGTGCGCAGCTTCAACGCGTCGCCGAACGCGCAGAATGTCGACGTGTACGTCGTCCCGCCCGGCACCGACATCACGACGCAAAGCCCGACGCTCGCGGGTACGGCCTACCAGAACGCGGTGCCGGCATCGACGCAGGATTCGATCTACCTGAACGGCGGCAGCTACCAGGTGATCGTCACGACGGCCGGCAGCAAGACGCCGATCCTCAAGACCGCGCCGGTCACCATCAACAACAACGCCGACTGGCTGCTGCTGACGATCCCGTCGGGCGGGGTCGGCGACGTGACGCCGAACGACATCCACGTGCTGGTCGCGCAGGGCAACGACGCCGATGCGTCCGCGCAGGAACTCGGTCCGCAATAAGGACCGCTCATGATGGCGGCATGCGGCGCGATCGTGCCGCCCGCCGCCTCTTCCCGTCACGCGGTCAGTCGTTCCGCTCCAGGACGATCACATGCTCGGCGCGCGTGCCGTCGCCGTGCTCGACGTCGACATCGCCGACATGGCGTACGCGCCAGCCCGGCCGCGTCGCGATCTGCGGCATGTTGCCGGACGGACGGCTCTCGATCCCGCCGAGCCCTTCGTCGGGCGTCTCGACCGCTTCGTCGAGCGACGCGTTCGAATAAATCACGTTGTCGTGCCACTTCGACGCGCCCGCGGCGGCTTCCATGCCCTTGCCGTCGACGTCGACCGTGTTGTCGGTCATCGCCATGTTCGCGTTGTCGAGCGTCGGGATCCGGGCGGCCGCTCGCCGCACGGGATCGTCGCTGTCGGGCGCCTGCGTGCCGCGCTCGATCGGCGGCAAGCCGGTCGGCATTTTCCCGGCAATCTTCTCGGGCGTCAGCGGACGCTGCGCGACCTGCGCCGCCTGGGTTGCCGCATCGGGCATGTCGCCGGCCGCCGGCGTCTTCACCGGGCTCTTCTCGATCTGTTCGCGCTGCTGTTCCGGGGTCGGGTTCGATTCCGCGTTCTGCATTGCACCTCCTTGTCCGGCCGGCGCGCGCCGGCATCAGGGCTGCCGCCGCCGGTCCGGGAATCGCTACAACGGTCCTTGCAAATCTTTCATGGGCTTGGCCCGACGCGCACGCCTCCAGGCGCACGTGCCAGGCCGGCCCGGTACCCTTCATACGGACGGCGCGCCCGCGCGCAGCCGGCGCGAGGTCCGCCCCACGCGTGAGCCGCGCGTCAGCCGCGCGTCAGCCGCCGCTCGCGCCGCCCGGCGCGGAAGCCGCGCCCGGCATGCTTGCACCGCTGTCGCCGCTGCTGCCGGCCGCCCCGCTGCTCGGCATACCCGACGGCGCGGTGGACGGTGCGGCCGACATGCCGCCCGTGGCGCTCGATTCCGAGCTTGCGCCGCCGTTGTCGCTCTTCTTCTGGCAGCCCGCACCTGCCGAGAGGCCCGCAATCAGGATGCCGGCGAAGACGGCTCGCGATACAAGTCGAAGTGAATATCGCTGCATGACACCTCCGCTGATGTCGATGTGGATGGAGCCCGCAGGCGCGCAATTCGCGTGCCGCACCCCGCCGCCACGGCCGCCCGCTTCCATTCATTTTTCAAATGACGCCCAACCGAATATTTAATTTCCCATCGCGTTGCCGGCCTTCCATACTCGCGAACAAATCCGAGACATAACGTCCACGGCGGCCAGGCCGGCGCAGCGTTCCCACGTTGCCGGTCACGCGCCCCGCACATGGAAGGAGACAACGGCGTGCAACTGGAAGCCACCCACCGCCCGGGCATCGTGCCCGGCGCGGACGACGCATCGCATCGAACCGATTCGGCCGCGCGCGACCCCGCGCTGAGCCCGCGGCTCCACAACGCCGACCTCGCGCCGACCCAGGCCGAGGGCCGGACGTGGGGCCGCTACAGCATCTTTGCGCTGTGGACCAACGACGTGCACAACATCGCGAACTACTCGTTCGCGATCGGGCTGTTCGCGCTTGGCCTGTCGGGCTGGCAGATGCTCGCATCGCTCGCGATCGGCGCGGTGCTCGTCTACTTTTTCATGAACCTCACCGGCTACATGGGCCAGAAGACCGGCGTGCCGTTCCCGGTGATCAGCCGGATGAGCTTCGGCATCTACGGCGCGCTGCTGCCCGCGATGATCCGCGCGGTGATCGCGATCGCATGGTTCGGAATCCAGACCTATCTCGCGTCGGTCGTGCTGCGCGTGCTGCTCACCGCGGTCTGGCCGGGCCTCGCCGCATTCGACCAGAACGCGATCTTCGGACTGTCGACGCTCGGCTGGGTCACGTTCGTCGCGATCTGGCTCGTGCAGATCGGCATCCTCACGTACGGGATGGAAATGGTCCGCAAGTACGAGGGGCTCGCCGGCCCGGTGATCCTCGTCACGACGCTGTCGCTCGCCGCATGGATGTATAGCCGCACCGGCGGCCATCTCGCGATGTCGATCGGCAAGCCGCTGACCGGCTTCAGGATGTGGACGGAGATCTTCGCGGGCGGCTCGCTGTGGCTCGCGATCTACGGCACGCTGGTGCTCAACTTCTGCGATTTCGCGCGCTCGTCGCCGAGCGCGAAGACGGTGCGCGTGGGCAACTTCTGGGGCCTGCCGGTCAACATCCTCGTGTTCGCGACGATCAGCTTCGTGCTCGCCGGCGCGCAGTTCAAGCTGAACGGCCACATCATCCACAGCCCGACGGAAATCATCGCGACGGTGCCGAACAAGCTGTTCCTCGTGCTCGGCTGCCTCGCATTCCTGATCGTGACGGTCGCGGTGAACATCATGGCGAACTTCGTCGCGCCGGCCTTCGTGCTGACGAGCCTCGCGCCGCACCGCCTGTCGTTCCGCCGCGCGGGCCTGATCAGCGCGACGGTCGCCGTGCTGATCCTGCCGTGGAACCTGTACAACAGCCCGATCGTGATCGTCTACTTCCTGTCCGGCCTCGGCGCGCTGCTCGGCCCGCTGTACGGGATCATCACGGTCGACTACTGGCTCGTGCGCAAGCAGCGCGTGAACGTGCCCGACCTCTATACCGAAGCGCCGACCGGCGCCTACTTCTACACGCGCGGCGTGAACCGCAAGGCGCTCGCGGCGCTGGTGCCGTCCGCGCTGATCTCGATCACGCTCGCCGTCGTGCCGGCCTTCAGCGCGATGACGCCGTTCTCGTGGCTGCTCGGCGCGGCCATCGCGGGCAGCGTGTACTGGCTGCTGGCCGATCGCAACCGGCACTACGAGGCGCGTTCGGGCGAATCCATCGCGGTCGCCTGCGCCCAACACTGACACCCCTGCATACGGAGTCGCAATGAGGATCCTGGTAGTCAACGTCAACACGACCGAGTCGATCACCGACGCGATCGCCGCACAGGCGCAGGCCGCCGCGTCGCCGGGCACGGAGATCGTCGGGCTGACGCCGCGCTTCGGCGCGGAGTCGATCGAAGGCAACTTCGAGAGCTACCTCGCGGCGATCGCCGTGATGGATCGCGTGATGCGCTACGACGAGCCGTACGACGCGGTGATCCAGGCCGGCTACGGCGAACACGGCCGCGAAGGCCTGCAGGAACTGCTGACGGTGCCCGTCGTCGACATCACCGAAGCGGCCGCCAGCGTCGCGATGCTGCTCGGCCATCGCTACTCGGTCGTCACGACGCTCGACCGCACGGTGCCGCTGATCGAGGATCGCCTGAAGCTCGCCGGGCTCGACGCGCGCTGTGCGTCGGTGCGCGCAAGCGGCCTCGCGGTGCTCGAGCTCGAGGAGAATCCGGCCCGCGCGATCGAGTCGATCGTCGGTCAGGCGCAGCGCGCGGTGCAGGACGATCACGCGGAAGTGATCTGCCTCGGCTGCGGCGGGATGGCCGGCCTCGACCGGCAGATCGAGGAATGCACGGGCGTGCCGGTCGTCGACGGCGTCTCGGCCGCGGTGGCGCTCGCCGAGTCGCTGGTGCGCCTGAAGCTGAAGACGTCGAAAGTCCGCACGTACGCGCCGCCGCGCCCGAAGCGGATCGTCGGCTGGCCGGGCACCTTCGCACAATGACGCACGGCCGGCCCGCTGCTGCGTCGCACTCGCGCATCGGGTCGCCGGGAGGCACATCGGCATGCGGGACCCACTAGACCCGACCGCGCTGCCCCGCGGCGAATCCGACGCCGCGGGCGCGCTCGACGTGCTCGATGCGCGGCTGATGCGCATCCTGCTCGTGCTGCTGACCGAGCGCACCGTGTCGCGTGCGGCCGTGCGCCTGAACATGTCGCAGCCGGCCACCAGCGCCGCGCTCAAGCGCCTGCGCACGCTGCTCGGCGATCCGCTGCTGGTGCGCAGCCGCTACGGGATGGTGCCGACCGAATTCGGCGCGCGGCTGATCGAACCGCTGCGCAACGCGCTGCGCGTGATCGACTTCCTCCGCATCCAGCAGCCGAGGTTCGATGCGCGCACGTCGGTGCGGACCTACCGGATCGGCTGCCCCGACTACCTGAACGTGCTGTTCGTGCCGAAGCTCGTCGCGCTGTTCCGCGAACGTGCGCCGGACGCGCAACTCGTGTTCCATCCGCTCGGCGACGGCTTCGACGACGAGCGCGCACTGGCCGACGGCGAGCTCGACATCGTGATCGACAATCGCCCGGCGCGCGCGTCGCGGTTCAGGCAGGACGACCTGTTCGACGATCGCGTCGTGTGCCTGATGCGCGCGACCCATCCGCTCGCGCGGCGCGGCACGATGACGGCGTCCGAGTTTGCCGACGCGCCGCAGCTGTGCCCGACACCGTCGTGGCTGGAGGCGTCCGGCGCGATCGACCGGCAACTCGAACGCGTGGGCCTGCAGCGGCGGATCGTCGTCACGCTGCCGCACTTCGAACTCGCCGCGCATGCGCTCGTGCGCACCGACATGCTGCTGACCACCACGTACCGGCTCGCGCGGCACTATGCGAAACTGCTGCCGCTCGCCGCCGTCGCGCTGCCGGCCGAACCGCCGGACATCGTGTACCGGATGACCTGGAACGAATCGGGCGAGTGCGTCGAGGGCGTGCGCTGGTTGCGCGGGCTGATCGCGGAAGCGACGCGTGCGTGGCTCGATGTGGAGGCGATGCAGCCGGCGGTTGCCGCGGTGGCCGCCGGTGCAGTCGTGGACGTGGACGCACGGAATAGCACGCCGGTCTCGGCCGATACCCCCGAACCCGCGCGACGCACGCGCCGCAGGCAGGCGACGCATTGCCATGCGTCGCATCCTCGGCATGTCCCCCACGCAGCACGCATCCATCGCCTCGCGACGAAGCCGCATTGACGGGCGCGATCGATACGCGCGACAACCGGCCGATACGTCGTTCAATCTCCGTCGACCAGCCGCACGGCCCGACGACCGATCAAGCGGTTGAGTTCCGAAGCCGCGGCCGGCCCAAGCACCCCGCGCCGGCGGCACGGGAACCCTGCCGCGATCAGCCCGAACACGGGCAACAGCATCTCGTTCGTCGATGACATCTTGAACACGCTGCGGGAAACCGGAACGCGCCCGCTTGATGGTTCCGCCGGGTCGCGTCCGATACGCGGCGCGGGCTGCGCCGTGCGTCACGCACCGTCGCGCATCGGTTGCGCAAGCAACTTGCGGGCGACGACGGCCGCAACCAGCGCGAGCCCGCCGCTCACCGTCAGCGCATCGGCGAACCCGCTCGCGAACGCGACGGGCGCCGCCTGCGCGAGCGCACCGGCGGCCGACGGCGGCACACGCTCGAGCGCCCGCGCCAGGTCGCCGGCCAGCAGGCTCGACATGAACTGTGCATCGGCGAACGCGCGCAGGCCGGGCGCGGCGGACAGCAACCGGTCGAGCCGCGCTTGCGTGCTCGCCGCCAGCACCGCGCCGAGCACGCCGACGGCCGTCACGATCGCCGAGAAGCGCGTCGTCGTGCTGATGCCCGATGCCATGCCGGTGCGGCTCGGCGGCACGCACGCCATGATCGCCTTCTGCGTGTCGCCGTTCATGATGCCCGCGCCGCAGCCCGTCACGAACATGCCGAGCGCGACGAGCCGGTAGTCGCCGCTGGCCGTCAGCGCCGCGGTCGCGAGGTTGCCCGCGCCGATCAGCGCGAGCCCGCCCGCCAGCACGCCGCCGGACGACACGCGCGCGGCCAGCGCCGCGCCGAGCGACGGCCCGGCGATCATCGCGAATGCAAACGGCAGCATCCCGAGCCCCGCGTCGATCGCCGACATCCCGAACGCGTTCTGCAGATACAGCGGCAGGAACGTCATCATCACCTGCGCGCACGCCGCATAGCCGAACATCGCCAGCACGGCGCCGACGAAGCGCGGCTGGCGGAACAGCGCGAGATCGATCATCGGCCGTGCCTGCCAGCGCTCCGCGCCGATGAATGCCGCGACGAGCGCGGCGGCCAGCGCGAGCCGGCCGAGCGTCGCGGCCGACACCCAGCCGTGCGACGGCGCGCCGATCAGCGCCGCGATCGCGCACGCGAGCGCCGCGCCGAACAGCAGGCTGCCGGCCGCGTCCACGCGCTTCGCGTGCGGATCGCGCGACTCGTCGATCGCGACACGCGCACCGGCCGCCAGCAGCAGGCAGACGGGCAGGTTCAGCAGGAACACCCAGCGCCAGCCGATCCACTGAGTGATCGCGCCGCCGACGAGCGGCGCGATGGCCGTCGCGATCCCCATGCACATGCCCCAGATCGCCCACGCGCGCGCCCGTTCGCGCCCGTCCGGAAAGCGGTTCGCGATCACGGCGAGCGCGGCCGTCAGCAGCAGCGCGGCGCCGCCGCCCTTCACCGCCCGTGCGGCGATCAGCCAGCCGGCCGTTGGCGCGACGCCGCAGCCGAGCGACGCGAGAAAGAACAGCGCGAGCCCCGTGAAGAGCATCCGCTTGCGCCCGAAACGGTCGGCGAGCCCGCCGGCCGGCAGCAGGCAGGCGGCGAACGCGGTCATGTACGCGCTCACGACCCATTCGATCTCGGCGAAGCTCGCGTGGAAACCGCGCGCGATGCTCGGCAGCGACACGGCGACGACGTTCGTGTCGAGCACGATCAGCGAGCAGGTGGCGGACGCGACGGCGAGCGTCGCGGCGGCGGGCAGGCGGGCGCCCGTGCGCGGGGCGGCAGCCGCGCCTGCGCGCGACGCCGGGGAAGGCTGGGACATCGGTTACTCCGGAACAGGATCGACGAGCCGTATGCTAGGCTTGACCGGTATTGACTGTCATTGACACACGGATGCTGTTTTATTGACGAAAATTGCAATCATGGACCGGCTCGAATTCCGCCACGTGCGGGCGTTCCTCAGCGTCGCGCAGCACCTGCACTTCGCCCGCGCGGCCGAAGCGCTCGACATGGCGCCGCCCGCGCTCACGCGGCAGATCCAGGAGGCCGAGCGCGTGCTCGGCGTGCGCCTCTTTCACAGGTCGCGCCGCGCGGTCACGCTGAGCGCGGCCGGCGAGGCCTATCTCGCCGAGGCACGCGCCGCGGTCGAGCACCTGCAGCGCGGCCGCGAACTCGCTGCGTTGGCCGAGCGCGGCGAACTCGGCCGGATCGAGATCGGCTACGTGTCGTCGGCCGTCTATTCGGGCACGCTGCAGCGCACCGTCGGCGCGTTTCGTGACGCGCACCCGCGCATCGAGCTGAACCTGCGCGAAGTGCCGATGGACGACGTCGCGAACCAGCTCGACACGGGCCGGCTCGATCTCGCATACGTGCGCCCGCCACTGCCGCTGCCCGGCGGCCTGCGGGTCGTCACGCTGCAGCGCGACGTGTTCGTCGCGGCCGTGCCGGCCGGGTCGCGCTACGCGTCGATGTCGGCCATTCGCGCGGCCGACCTCGCCGACGCGCGCTTCGCGGTACCCGAACAGGAGCGCGGCACGCTCGACGTCGCGCGCCGCGGCCGCTTCGCACCGCTGATCGCCGCCCGCCCGGGCGGCCTGCTCGCGGTGCTCGCGTGCGTGTCCGTGAATGGCTGGGTCGCGGTGATTCCCGATGCGCTCGCCGGCTGCGTGTCGCTGCCGGGCGTCGTGTACCGGCCGATCGCCGGCAAGCCGATCACGTCGGAACTGGCGCTCGCGCACCGGCGCTTCGAGAAGGCGCCGGCGGTACGCGCGTTCCTGCGGACGGTTCCGTCTGCCGCGTAAGCCCCGCCTCACGCCCCCGCGCGGCGAGGGCGACGATGCCGGCCGTCGCCGCGCGAATATGCATTGCACGATTCGATGTTTGTCGGCCGGAAACCGATTCCGTAACCTGCCCGGCAGCCGCGCCGCCTGCGCGCGGATCACCGAGGACACCCCGCCGATGAATCCCGCCTCCGCCCCGCCGCGCCGCCGCGTGCTGCAGCGTCTTGCCGCCCTCGCCGCCGCGCCGCTCGCCGGCGCCATCGCACGGCCCGCCCAGGCGGCCGGCGCCGACCTGTCGGGCGTGACGCTCGTGCTCGGCGACCAGGCCGGCGGCCTGCGCGCGCTCGCGGAAGCCGCGCACGTGCTCGACGGCACGCCGTACCGGTTCCGCTGGGCCAATTTCCAGGGTGCCGCGCCGTTGTTCGAGGCGCAGCGCGCGGGCGCGATCGATCTCGCGCCGGCCGGCGACCTGCCCGTGCTGACCGCCGCGCTCGGCGACCCGTCGTTGCGGATCGTCGCGACGCGCGTCGGCTCGCCGACGTCGCTCGGCATCGTCGTGCAGCCCGATTCGCCGGTCCGCACCGTCGCCGACCTGAAAGGGCAAACCGTCGTCGTGTCGTCCGCGCGCGGCAGCATCTCGCAGTACCAGTTGTACGGCGCGCTGCGCGAACACGGCCTCGCGCCGCGCGATGTCGACGTGCGCTTCGTGCTGCCCGTCGATGCGTTCGCCGCGTTCGAGGCGAAGCGGATCGGCATCTGGGCGACGTTCGATCCGTACTACGGGCATGCGGTACGGCGCGGCGCGCGCATCGTCCGCGACGGCAGCGGCATCAATTCCGGGCTGGCGTTCCTGACGTCGCCGGTCGAGACGCTCGACGATCGCGCGAAGCGCGCGGCGCTCGCCGACGTGCTGGCGCGGCTCGCCCGCGCGGGCCAGTGGGCGCTCGCGCATCCGGCCGACTATGCGAGCGTCTATGCGTCGCTCACGCGCCTGCCGCCCGACGCAGCCACCGACATCGCACGACGGGCCGCGCTCGCGCAGCGCAGCCTCAGCGGCGCGGACATCGACGTGCTGCAGCGTGTCGCCGACCGCGCGGCGGCCGACGCGATCCTGCCGCGGCGCGTCGATGTCGCATCGATCGCGATCCGGAGCGTATCGGCCTGAACGATGACGCGCGTGGCTACGATCAGCGTGGGCGCGCCATGTCGAGGTCGGGCCCGTCGTTACCGAACGTCGACGCGACGAGCGTGCGCATCGCGGCGAATGGCGCCGCCGCGCGCGGCCCTATCGCTGAAATCCCTGCCCCGAGCAAACCCGCGCACGCTGTCACCGCCCCGTCATTCGTGCGTACAATGATCTGACCGCTTGCCGCCGCGGTTCGCGGCAAGCGGACGAGGACATTACAAACAGAAAACGCACAAGAATTGCGCCGATCCGGACCCGTTTCCGCAAGGTCGGCGACAACCGGACCAGACCATGCGGCGCAGACCGGATTACACGGGGGGACATATGTCCAGGCACACCCGAAAGCCACTGGTATCGCTCGTCGTACCCTTCCACGACGAGGCGGAAGCGATCGACGCATTCTTCGCGACCACCCTTCCCATTCTCGAATCCATCGACACCACGCGCTTCGAAATCGTTTGCGTGAACGACGGTAGCCGCGACGACACGCTCGACCGGCTGATCGACGTCGCCGCCGGCGACCCGCGCGTGCGTATCGTCGATCTCACCCGGCGCTTCGGCAAGGAAGCCGCGCTCACCGCCGGCATCGACGAAGCCGCCGGCTCCGCCGTGATCCTGATCGACGCCGACCTGCAGGATCCGCCCGCACTGATCCCCGCGATGGTCGAGCGCTGGCTCGCCGGCGCCGAGGTCGTCGCCGCGAAGCGCACCGATCGCAGGTGCGACCCGCTGATGCAGCGCGCGGCCGCCGCGCTCTACTACCGCGTGCACAACCATCTCTCCGAAGTCGAGATGCCCGAAAACGTCGGCGATTTCCGGCTGATGGATCGCCAGGTCGTCGACGCGCTGCGCGCGCTGCCCGAGCGGCGGCGCTTCATGAAAGGCCTGTTCGCGTGGGTCGGCTATCGCATCGAGCTCATCGAATACACCCGCGCGCCGCGCAGCGGCGGCCGCTCCAAATTCTCCGGCTGGCGCCGCTGGAACTTCGCGCTCGAAGGCATCACCAGCTTCAGCACCGTGCCGCTGCGCGTGTGGACCTACATCGGCCTCGCGTTCGCCGCGCTGTCGTTCGTCTACGGCGCGTTCATCGTCATGCGTACGCTGCTGTTCGGCAATCCCGTGCACGGCTATGCGTCGCTGATCTCCGTGATGCTGTTCGTCGGCGGCATCCAGCTGATCGGCATCGGCGTGATCGGCGAATACCTCGGCCGCATCTATCACGAGTCCAAGCAGCGGCCGGTCTATCTCGTGCGGCGGCGCTACCGCGCCGACGCGCTGGTGGGCCAGCACCCGGCGCGGCACGCCGCGCAGCCGGACGCCGCGAAACTGCTGCCGTTTCCGGTCCGGCGCGCCGCCGCGGCCCGCCGACGGCAGCCGGCCGTCGCGAGCGCGGCGGTCGCGCGCAATCTGTCGGTCAAGTAGCGCCGCATGGATATTTCCACCTCATCGATCCAGGCCGACGAACGTCCTGTCCGCGTCTGGCTGACGCCCGGACGCGTCGCGCTGTACAGCACGGTCATGCTGACGGTCGGCGTGCTGTTCATGACGATCCTGGTCTGGATCGGCGCCCACTCGACCGACCCGGGCGTGTTCCGCCCCGGCTCGGGGTTCATGGTGTTCTGGTCCGCGTCCCATCTGATGCTCCACGGTTCGCCGTGGCAGATCTACGACGTCCCCGCGTTCTCGCGGGTGCTCGTCGGCCTGTTCCCGACCGCGGCCCGCTATGCGTTCCTGCCGTGGCTGTATCCCCCCACGTATCTGCTGGTGGTCGCCCCCTTCGCGCTGCTGCCCTATGCGGTCGGGTATCCGCTGTTCGTCGCGCTCGGCATCGTGCTGCTCGGGGTAGCAGCCTGGCGCGTGTCTGGGCTCGCGGCGACGCCCGGCGCGAAACGCGTCGGCTGGCTCGCGCTGCTCGCGTGCCCGGGTGTGTTCGTCACCGCGATGTACGGGCAAAACGCGATGCTGACCGCGGCGTGCGCGGCGCTCGCCGTGCATTTCGTCGACCGTCGGCCGATGCTGGCCGGCTTCTTCATCGGACTCCTGTCGGTCAAGCCGCAACTCGCGTTGCTGTTCCCGTTCGTGCTGATCGCCGCGCGCGCGTGGCGCGCATTCGCGTGGGCCGCGGCGTTCGCGACCGCCTTCACCGCGCTGGGCATCGCGACGGGCGGCATCGCATCGCTCCATCTCTTCACGCAGAACACCGGCGCGCTGCGTTCACTGATCATCGAGCATGGCGTTGCGTTCTGGTTTGCATCGCCGACGCCGTTCGCGGCGTTTCGTCTCGCCGGCCTGCCGCTGACGCTCGCCTATGCCGGGCAAGCCGCCATCGCCGCGATCGCGATCGCGGCCGCGTGCGTCGTCTGGCACCGCCATCGGGATGCGCGGCTGCGCGGCGCCATGCTGGTCATCGCGACGCTCGCCGCGAATCCCTATCTCTGGCACTACGAACTGTCCTGGCTGTGCATTCCGATCGCGTGCATGATCGCCATCGGCTCGCAGGACGGCTGGCTGCGCGGCGAGCAAAGTCTCTTGGCCGTCCTGTGGGCGCTGCCGTTGTACGAGTTTCTGAATCCGTGGTTGCATCTGCCGCAGATCGGGCCGCTCGTGACGACGATCGCGTTGCTCGTGCTGCTGCGGCGCGCCCGGCTTGCACGCCGCGGCACACGCGCCGCGGTCGTTCGCGCCTCCTGAGCCGGTCGCCGGGCGCCACGCCCTGCACTCTGCCCGTGCCGGTGGCTACGCCCGGCAATCGCGCACCGGGTCGCGCTCGCGCGGCACGACGCCACCAGCCTCAACGTCCGGCCAGGCGACCCGGCGTCCGCGCGTGCATTGCCGCGCCGGCATCGATTCGTGTTACGAATCCCCGATTCCTGCCTACAATGTTCAGAACGCCAGTCGTCCGGCCTGCCGCCGGCGACGACCGGATCCATACGGCGCAGCGCAGGCCGGATCTCTCGGGGGACGTATGTCCGCGCATGCCAGAAAACCACTGGTCTCGCTCGTCGTGCCGTTCCACGACGAGGACGAAGCCATCGACGCGTTCTTTGCCACGACGCTGCCGATCCTCGAATCGGTCGAGTCGGTCCGTTTCGAGATCGTCTGCATCAACGACGGCAGCCGCGACGACACGCTCGACAGGCTGATCGACGTCGCCGCCGGCGACCCGCGCGTGCGTATCGTCGATCTCACCCGGCGCTTCGGCAAGGAAGCCGCGCTCACCGCCGGCATCGACGAAGCCGCCGGCTCCGCCGTGATCCTGATCGACGCCGACCTGCAGGATCCGCCCGCACTGATCCCCGCGATGGTCGAGCGCTGGCTCGCCGGCGCCGAGGTCGTCGCGGCCAAGCGCACCGACCGCATGTGCGACCCGCTGATGCAGCGCGTGGCCGCCGCGCTCTACTACCGCGTGCACAACCACCTTTCCGAAGTCGAGATGCCCGAAAACGTCGGCGATTTCCGCCTGATGGATCGCCAGGTCGTCGACGCGCTGCGCGCGCTGCCCGAGCGGCGGCGCTTCATGAAAGGCCTGTTCGCGTGGGTCGGCTATCGCATCGAGCTCATCGAATACACCCGCGCGCCGCGCAGCGGCGGCCGCTCCAAATTCTCCGGCTGGCGCCGCTGGAACTTCGCGCTCGAAGGCATCACCAGCTTCAGCACCGTGCCGCTGCGCGTGTGGACCTACATCGGCCTCGCGTTCGCCGCGCTGTCGTTCGTCTACGGCGCGTTCATTGTCATGCGTACGCTGCTGTTCGGCAATCCCGTGCACGGCTACGCGTCGCTGATCTCCGTGATGCTGTTCGTCGGCGGCATCCAGCTGATCGGCATCGGCGTGATCGGCGAATACCTCGGACGCATCTATCACGAATCCAAGCAGCGGCCGGTCTATCTCGTACGACGGCGCTATCACGCGCAACGGGACGCCGCCGCGCATCCGGCGTCGCAGCTGCTGCAGTTTCCGCTGAAGCGCACGCACGCGGCCCGGCGCCGAACGGCGCAGCCCGCCGCCGGCCACGGCGCCGCGCGGAAAGCGTCCATCAAGTAACCGCGCGCACGACGCATGGATCTCCCCCGACAAGCGATACGATCCGCGGCCCCTGCCGTCCGCGCATGGCTGACGCCCCGGCGCGTCGTGGCGTACAGCGCGGTCGCGCTCGCGTGTTACGCGCTGTTCGTCGCGATCTGGATCGCCGTCGTCCGTCACGCGCCCGCGACCGCGCCGTCGCGCCCGGGCCCCGACTACGCGGTGTTCTGGTCGGCGTCGTACGTGATGCTGCATGGCTCGCCGTGGCAAGCGTACGATCTGCCGACCTTCTCCCGGCTGGCGGCCGAGCTGTTCCCGCAGTTCCGCCGCGAAGACCTCGTCGCGTGGCTGTACCCGCCCACCAACCTGCTGCTCGTGACGCCGCTGGCGCTGCTGCCCTATGCAGTCGGCTACCCGCTGTTCGTCGCGTTCGGCATCGTCGTGTTCGGATTCGCCGCAGCGCGCGTATCGGGGCTCGGCGCGCTCCCCGGCTTGCGGCGCGTCGGCGCGTTCGCGCTGCTCGCCGCCCCGTGCGTGTTCGTCACCGGGATGTTCGGGCAGAACGCGTTCCTCACCGCGTCGTGCGCGGCGCTGGCCGTCTGCTGGGCCGACCGTCGGCCGATGTGGGCCGGCCTCTGCATCGGCCTGCTGTCGGCCAAGCCGCAGATGGCGCTGCTGTTCCCGTTCGTGCTGGTCGCCACGCGCGCCTGGCGCACGATCGCGTGGGCCGCGCTCGCCACCGCCGCGTTCACCGCATTGAGCGTCCTGATCTGCGGCGTCGAATCGCTGCGCCTGTTCGTCGCCGGCACGGCGCTCGCGCGCACGCTCCTCCTCGAGCAAGGCATCGTGTTCTGGCTCGCGTCGCCGGCGCCGTTCGCCGCGCTCCGCCTCGCGGGCCTGCCGCCTGGCGCCGCGTATGCCGCGCAAGCGTGCGTCGCGGCGCTGGCGATCGCCGCCGCCTGCATCGTGTGGACACGCTCGCGCGACATCCGCTTGCGCGCGGCGGTGCTGGCCGTCGCCACGCTCGCGGCAAACCCGTACGTGTGGCACTACGAGCTCGCCTGGCTCGGCATCGCGATCGCGTGCCTGCTGGCGATGGGCTGGCAGGACGGCTGGCTGCGCGGCGAGCAGATCGCGATCGCGCTCATGTGGCTGCTGCCGGCCGTCGAATACCTGAACCCGTGGCTGCAAGGGCCGCAGATCGGCCCGGTCGTGACGCTGTTCGCGCTCCTGGTGCTGCTGCGCCGCGCCGGCCCGGAGGCTCAGAACGCGAGCCGCGGCGGCACGTAGATGCCGTAGTACGGCCCGACGCCGGTCGCGACGCCGGTCATCTTCACGCCGGCGACGAAATGGCCCTGGATGTATTTGTACGAGCCGCCGAGCGACACGTCGATATGGAACGGCGCGAACGCGACGATCGGCACGGAGGTGCTGGTCGCGGTCTGCGTGACGACCGGCAGCACCACCGTCGCGCCGACCGGCACCGACGTATAGAGCGTCGCCTTCACGCCGGTCGCGAGATTGATGGTGTCGCCGATGTTGAGCGTCGTCGGATTGCCGGTTGTCATCAGGCCGCCCATCGTCGTCGTGTCGGTCGCGCTCGACTGGAACGACGTCCACTGCCCGCCCATGCACAGCAGGCCGTAGATCTGGCCGTTCGTGATCGAGAATTCGAACGGCTGGCCCGTCAGCGGATTGATCAGCGGCTGGTTGGTCGACGCGTTCCAGTACAGGTTGTACACGCACTGGTCGATCGCGACCGGAAACAGCCCGCCTGCCCCGACCCCGCCCGGCGCCGCCAGCACCGCCACGGCGGTCGCGCTGTCGGATGCGCCGGGAATCCCCAGCAGCCCGCCGAGCAGCAGCGGAATCGAGCCGCCGTTCACGCCGGGCGCGCGCGACACGGTGACCTGCACCGCCGGCACGTCGTACTGGCCCGGCGTGATGGTCGTCGGCTGCATGGAGGCGGGGTTGCGCGTCACGTTCCAGTATCCGGTGGTCACCGTGCCGGTCGACAGCGCCGCGCCGGCCGCCGAGTTCTTCGCGATCACGCCATTCGCGGCCGGCGCGGCCTGCGACCAGTTCACCGCGCCGCCGCTTGGCGACATCATCGCATCGGCCCCCGCGAGCGCGGCCGCGTCGGCCGCGTTCTGCAACTGGTTGTTCACCGTGATGATCCACGCGATGTCGATCGCCAGCGCGCCGAACGACAGCAGCGGAATCAGGAACAGCAGGAAGAACAGCGCGACCGAACCGCGCTGCCGTTCGGCGTCGACGGGTGGCGTGGCGGTCACGTCATTCATAGAGCATCACCGACGTCGCCGAGACCGTCACCGGGCCGGTGAGCGCACTGAACGCGGAACCCAGCACGAGCCCCGAATACGTGTAGGTCACCGTCACCGTCAGCGCGGTGCCCGACGTCGTGCCGTTCGCCTGCGTCACGGTCACCGCCGCTGTCGTCGCGGTGCCGCCGGTGATCAGGCTGTTCTGCATCGCGGTCTGCGCGATGTTGGCGATCTGCGTCGTGGTCAGCATCGGCACGCGCAGCATGACGCCGGCGCGCGCCGCCTCGCGGCTCGCGTTCGTGATGACGGCCTTGTCGCACAGGAGCAGGCTCGTGTCGATGATGCCGATCAGCACCATCAACAGGAACGGCAGCATCAGCACGAACTCGAGGGACACGACGCCGCGCGCGTGGCGGGCGCCCATCGCCCCGCGTGTCATTTTGCGGCCCCCGCACCCGGTGGTACGACACCCGGCTCCAGCGCCGCGCCGGACAGCGGCGGCGGGCTGCCGGCCCCGCCGGCCACCCCGGCGCCCCCGCGCGACGCCAGCCGCGCGCGCACCGCCTGGTAGAAACGCAGGTTGTCGGCCACCGCCGACGCGGGCAACTCCGCGGACAGCAGCTTCTTCGCCGAATCGGTGTTGCCGAGCACGCCGTACGCGAACGCGAGGTTCTGGCGCGCCTGCCACGGCGCGGACGGCAACCCGGCGACGTCGAGCAGCACGTTCACGCCTTCGCGCGGCCGGTTGCTCAGCACGAGCGACAGCCCGAGGTCGACGCGCAGCCCCTGCGCGTCAGGGTGCGCGCGCAGTGCGTCGCGATACACGACCTGCGCATCCGCATGACGCCCCTGCAGGTCGAGCACGGTGCCGAGCCCTTCCGCCGCGAGCGGATGGTTCGGCTGCGCGGCGAGCAGGTCGCGGTAGCGCTGCGCGGCTTCGTCGAGGCGCCGCTGCCGCAACGCGACGCGCGCGAGCCCGAGCCGAGGGCCGAGTTCCGCGGGTGCCTGCCGCTGCGCTTCGTCATAGAGAATCCGCGCACGCTCCAGGTCGCCCGCGCGGTAGTTGACGTCGCCGAGCCCCAGGCGCGCCGCGAGCGAATCGGGATGCTTCGCGAGCACCTTCTCGTACAGCGTCGACGCGAGATCGACGTTGCCGCCGGCCAATGCGCTGTCGGCGATGCGCAATTCGGCCTGCGGGTCGTCGCTCTTGTGCGACAGCACCGGCCGCGTCTGGACGCCCGGCGCGCCGCAGCCGCCGGCCAGCACCGGCAGCACGGCTGCGAGCGCGAACGCGCGTATGACGGATCGTGTCATCTGAACACCTCGAGCAGGCGAATCGCCGCCGGGCCCGCCGCGATCAGGCAGACCGTCGGCAGGATGAACAGCATCATCGGCAGCGTGATCTTCGGCGCAAGCTTCGCGGCGCGTTCCTCGAGCGCGACGATCTGCTCGGTGCGCTCGGTGCGCGACAGCGTGCGCAGCGCCTGCGTGATCGGCGTGCCGAACCGTTGCGACTGCGTCAGCGTCGTCGCGAGCGAGCGCGCCGACGTGAAATCGACACGCATCGCGAAATGCGCGAGCGTCGCGGACACGTCGCCGCTCAGCGTCAGCTCGTCCGCGCATACGGTCAGTTCGTCGGCGAGCGGCGGGCAGATGCGCGCCAGTTCGTGCGCGACGCGCCGGATGCCCGACGCGAGACTGTTGCCGGCCATCGTGCAGATCACCAGCAGGTCCAGCGCATCGGGAAAGCACGCGGCGATGATCCGCCGCCGCCGCCGGATCATCACGCCGAGCACGTATTCCGGCACGATCACGCCGATCACGAAGGCAGCGATCATCGCCAGCGCGCGGATCACGAAGTATTCGCCGAAGCGCGGAATCAGCGGGCTGAACACGATCGCGCCGCACGCGAACAGCACGCCGCAGCTCAGCTTGATCCCGATCATCACCGACGCCGCGCGGCGCTCGCGAAAGCCCGCGCGCGTCAGCTGCAGGCCGAGCTTCACGCGCTGCATCGGGTCGAGCACCGGCAGCCGTTCGCCCAGCTGCGCGAGCCGGCGCGTGAGATCCAGCCGGACGCCGCCCGGCTGCAGCCACCCCGCCATCGACGCCGGCGGATGCTGGCCGGCAGCCTGCCGCACGCGCGCGGCGATCCGCTGGCGGGTGCCGCCGCCGGGCGTGGCAAGCGCCACCGCGACACAGCCGAGCAACAACAGCAACTCGAGGCCGCGGGCGGCCAGTATCGACATCGTCATCGCGCGGTATCCAGTTTCGAGATCTTGCGGATCACCAGCAGGCCGACCGTCAGCAACCCGGCCGCGATCGTCAGCATCGTGTGTCCCGGGTGCGTCGTGAACAGCAGCATCACGTAGTCGCGGTTCACGAGGAACAGCGCGCCGATCATCACGAACGGCACCGCCGAAATGATGTTCGTCGTGATGCGCCCTTCGGCGGTCAGCGCGCGCGTCTTCAGGCGGATGTCGCGACGCGTGCGGATGATGCTCGACAGCTCGTCGAGCGTTTCGCCGAGGCTGCCGCCGGTCTCGCGCTGCAGCAGCAGGTAGACGGTGAAGAACGAGAAGTCCGCGATCATCAGCCGGTCGGCCGCCTGCGTCAGCACGTCCTTGAGATCCGCGCCGACGCGCAGGCTGTCGCCCATCGAGCGGAACGTCGCGCGCACCGGCTCGGCCGCGCCGTCGCCGACCATGCTGATCGCCTGCGTGACCGGAATGCCCGCGCGCACGGCCCGCACGATCACGTCGATCGCGTCGGGGAATGCTTCGAGAAAACGCATCCGGAAGCGCTCGACCAACGCACGGTAGCTGGCGCGCATCGTGACCAGCGGCAACCCGACGTAGATCAGCGGACGCAGGAAGCCCGGCGGCCCGATCAGCTTCACCGCGACGATCGCGACGATCGCGCCGGCGATCGTGCTCGCGACGACGATCCTCACGCCGCCCTTGCCGCCGACGGCACGCACACGCGTCACGCGGCGCTGCAGCCACGCGCGCAGGCGGCCCTGGCGGCGCTCGAGGTTGAACAACGCGACGCCGGGCGCGGCGGAGGCGAGCCCGGCGCGCCCGGCGAGCGACGGCGACAGCCGGCGCATCCGCGCGCGGATGCGCTGGGCCGGCGTGCGGCTCGCGCGATCGAACCACGACGACAGCACGAGCCCGATCGCGAGGATCATCACGAACGCGCCCACCGCGAACAGGTCGGCAGCCCTCATTGCCGGAACACCTCGGCGAGCGCATCCTCGACGCCGTAATACGCGGCGCGCGCCGCGAACGACGGCCGCAACGGCGACGCCTCGAACACGCCCTTTACCGCGTCGCGCGTCGTGTCGCCTTCCTGGCGGAACGCGAACAGGTCCTGCGTGATCACCACCTCGCCTTCCATCCCGACGATCTCGGTGATCCGCGTGACGCGCCGCACGCCGTCGCGCATCCGCTCGATCTGCACGAACAGGTGCACGGCGCTCGCGATCTGGCGCCGTATCGACAGCAGCTGCAGGTTCGCGTTCGCCATCATGACCATGCTCTCGAGCCGGCTGATCGCATCGCGCGGCGAATTCGCGTGGATCGTCGTCATCGAGCCGTCGTGCCCCGTGTTCATCGCCTGCAGCACGTCGAACGCCTCGGGGCCGCGAATCTCGCCGAGGATGATGCGGTCGGGCCGCATCCGCAGCGCGTTGCGCACGAGATCGCGCTGCGAGATCCCGCCGAGCCCCTCGGTATTCTCAGGCCGCGTCTCGAGGCTCACGACGTGCGGCTGCAGCAACTGCAGCTCGGCCGCATCCTCGATCGTCACGATCCGTTCGTGCTGCTCGATGTGCTGCGACAGCGCGTTGAGCAGCGTCGTCTTGCCCGAGCCGGTACCGCCCGAGATCACGATGTTCAGCCGGCACGCGCACGCGACCTTGAGCACCTGCAGCATCGGAGGCGAGATGTTGCCCTGCTGCGCCATCCGCGCGAGCGTGATGTCGCGCTTCGCGAACTTGCGGATCGAGATCGACGGGCCGCGCATCGCGATCGGCGGCAGCACGACGTTCACGCGGCTGCCGTCGGCGAGCCGCGCGTCGACCATCGGGCTGCTCTCGTCGACGCGGCGCCCCACCGCCGCCGCGATCCGCTGCGCGACGCTCGCCACGTGCGCGTCGTCGCGGAACTTCAGCGACGTGAGTTCGAGCCGGCCCGCGCGCTCGACGTAGACCTGGTCGGGCCCGTTGACGAGGATGTCGGTGACCGAATCGTCGGCGAGCAGCGGCTCGATCGGCCCGACGCCGAACATGTCGTTCAGGATCGCGTCGACGATCAGCACCTGCTCGCCGGCCGTGATCTTCAGCCGCTCGCGCTCGACCGTGTGCGCGGCCACCTGCTCGATGCCCGCGCGCACTTCGTCGCGCGTCTTCATCAGCGCCGCCGACATGTTCATCGACGCGAACACCGCGCTGCGGATCGCGTCGAACTTGCTCGACCGGATCAGCGCCTCGTGGGTGTCGGCTGCCACGGGTGTACGGGCCGGAATCGGTGCAGGCGTGTCCGCCGCGGTCGGGGCCGCGGCCGATGGTGCGGCCTCGCGCGCCACGGCGGGCGTCGCGGCCTGTGGCTCGGCCGGCACCGGATCCGCCGGCGGCCGGTTGCGGGTGCCGAACGTCACGTTCCCTTCCTCCACTTGACGAGCCGTGCATACCACGGCTCGGCGATGGCCATCGGCTCGCCGGTGATGCCGTTCGCAAGCTGCCGGATCTGGTCCAGGAAGCCGTTGCGCTTCGCGCCTTCGATCGGCTCGCCGAGGTTCTCGGCGACGGCGAGCGTCTGCGGCTCGTGCGGCAGCTCGTGCAGCGTCGCACCGCCGAACGCCGCCTCGAAATCGACCGGCTCGACGCGGCCCGCGACCGGGGCGAGCGGGTTGTTCAGCACCATCGACAGCAGCCGCTCGCCGGGCAGTTCCCGCACGAAGCGCACGAGCCGCGCGGCTTCGTACGCGGCGTGCACCGAACGGTCGACCACGACGTGGACGAGATCGGACGCCACGAGCGCGTCCTCGAGCAGCTTGCCGGCGCCGCTGCCGACGTCGAACAGCACGTAGTGGAAACGGTCCTTCAGCATGTCGACCAGGCGCGCGACGGCCTGGTCGCCCAGCGTGACGTCGGCGCCGTAGGCCAGCTCGGCGGACAGCACGTGCAGCCGGTCGCCCTTCGTCACGAACATGCGCTCGAACAACGCGTCGTCGGGACGCTGCCCCATGTTCAGCAACTCGATCAGCCCGTTGTTGCTGGACAGCCCGAACATCGAGTTCGCGCCGCCGCCATGCAGGTTCAGGTCGACGTAGGCCACCCGGCGGCGCTTCTCGCTCGCCAGGAAGCGCGCGAGGCTCACCGTGATCGTGGTCGCGCCGACGCCGCCGCGCGCGCCGACGAAGCTGACGACCTTGCCGGTGCGCGCCTGCACGACCGATTCCGTCGCGGTCAGCGCACGCCGCATCAACTCGACGGTCAGCGGCTTGACGATGTAGTCCTGCACGCCGATGCCGAGCAGGTTGCGAAACAGCCCGACGTCGTTCTGCGTGCCGATCGCGATGACGCGCACCGACGGGTCGCACACGTCGGCGAGCCGCATCAGGTCCGACACCGGCAGCACCGAATCCGACACGTCGATGACGAGCTGGCGCGGCGAACGCTCGTACTGCTGCAGCAGCCGGATCGCATCGTCGCAGGTGCCAAGCTGCAGCTGGGTGCGCGTGATCGCCAGCTCCTGCGCGACGCGGCGTATCACGTCCTCGCTGCCCGAATCGGCGACGACCGCGACGAGATCGGCCGCGCCCGCGGACGCGGCGCGCCGGGCGTGCTGACGGTCGAGGAGGTTCATGGGCGGCATCGTGATGGCATCCGGGCGGTCAATGGCTGGGCGAGCCGGTCGTCTGCGTCTTGCCGGGCGTCGGCTGCTTCACGCGATCCTCGACGTAGCGGCGCACCGCGTCGGCGGCCGTCTGCGCATCCGCGCCGCCGTACGGCACGGGCGCGACGAGATCCTCCGGCCGCGCGAGCATCGCCGCGAGGTTCGAATAGGTCGCGCAGCCGAACGGCACGCCGGGCCGCGCGTACCCCGCGTCGACGAGATGCGACGGCTGCATCAGCTTCGCGCAATCGGGCGCCACCGCATGCGCGCCGTCGAAGCCGATCGACCGCGCATCGGGCAGGTTGACCGGCGGCGGCGCCGACAGGCAGCCCGCCCACACCAGCGGCAGGAGTGCGGCAACGATCGATCGGGTTCGCATGTGCGCCTCCGGTTCAGTACACGAAGCCCGCGGCGCCGACGAGGCGCGGCGTGTCGCCCGACAGCAGGTCGAGCCCGAGGTTGCGCTGCACCGCGAACTCGAGGTCGCTGCTCGGCCGCGCGACGGTGTCGATCGCCTGCTCGAGCTGGCCGGGCCCGGTCGGCTGCACGATGTACGGCGTGACGATCACGACCACCTCGGTCTTGTTGTCCTGGAAGTTCTTCGACGAAAACAGCCTGCCGATGATCGGCAACCGGCCGAGCCCCGGAATCTGCGACACGGTGTCGGCCGTCTGGCTCTGCAGCAGCCCGCCGATCGCGAAGCTCTGCCCGCTCGACAACTCGACCGTCGTGTCGACGCGCCGCACCGTGAGCCCCGGCACCTTGACGCCGCCGGTCGTCACGCTGTTGTTCGCATCGACCTCGCTCACTTCCGGCCGCACCTTCAGGCTGATGCGGTTGTCGGCGAGCACGGTCGGCGTGAAGTCGAGCGACACGCCGAACGGCTTGAACTCGACCGTGATCGCGCCGGTCGACGAACCGGCCTGCGCGACCGGGATCGGAATCTCGCCGCCCGCGAGGAAGCTCGCGGTCTCGCCGGACATCGCGGTGAGGTTCGGTTCGGCGAGCATCGTGATCAAGCCCTCCTGGTCGAGTGCGTCGAGCACCACGTCGATCGACCAGCGCCCCGCGCGGAATCCGCCGAGTACCGAAAAGGCGCCCGTCGGCGACAGGTTGAACAGGCCGTTCGTCGGATCGAACAGCGTGCGCCCGTTGAACAGCCCGCCGACGAAGTTGCCGGCGCCGCCCAGCGCGCTCCAGTTGATGCCGAGCTGCTGCGTGATGTTGCGGCTCACCTCGGTCACCCGCACGCGCAGGTTCACCTGGATCGGGCGCGACAGCGCGAGCCGGTTCACGATCTTTTCCTTGTCGTGCAGGTACGGCGTGAGCGACTGCATCACGGCGTCCGCGTCGGCCGCGCTCGGCACCTTGCCCGACACCATCAGCGAACCCGGCGCGCCGGACACCGACAGCTTCAGCTGCGGAAAGCGGCTGTCGAGCACGCCCTGCAGCGACGCCGTGTCGACCTGCACGATCACCGTCTTGCGCAGGATCGGGCGGTGGTTCGCGCCGAGCGCGATCAGCGTGGTCGTGCCCGCCTTCTTGCCGAACACGAACACGGTGCGCGGGGACGGCACCTGGATGTCGGCGACGGACGGATCGGCGACGAACATCGCGGCCGCGGGTTCGGGCAGCGACAGCAGTTCCCCCTTGCCGGTCGCGATCGACAGCGCCGCGCCCGCGTCCGGCACGCGTGCGACCTGCGCCAACGCGCCCCCGAACGCGACGATGCAGGCCAGGCCCCCGAGAGCGATCCAACGAACCATGCGCACCATGCGTGTTCCCGTCAAATGCCGGCCGCCGGGCGGCCGGCCCGAATCGTCAATCCGTCACTGCGCCGCCATTGCCGGCGGTTGCGCAGTCGCCTCCGCCGCGACGTTGGCGCCGCCCGTCGTCGTGGGCATTGCAGGCACTGCAGGCATCGCCGGCCACGCCGGCAGCCCGGCCGGCAGCGGCGGCAGGCCCGGCGTGCCGGTGCCGCCGCCACGCGATCCGTCGTCCACCGACGAGCCGCGATAGATCACGACCGCGTTGCTCCGCCATGCCGGCCGCGCGCCCGGCTCCGGCCTGGCGGACGGTTCGCGTGCGGCCTCGCGGGCCGCGCGCGACACGTCGCCGGCCCACACGGGCTGCGTATCGGGCTCCTGCGCGTCGCCGCCTGCCGGCTGCCGCCGGTCGCTCGTCGCGAAACTGCGCAGCGCGAGCGACAGCGAGCCGAGGCGGGTCGCCACCAGCACGACCTGCGCGGTGCGCGGCGCGACCTCGAGCGTGACCGTGCGGGCGCGGGCCGTCGCGTCCGGTGCGCTCGCGGGCGCCTTCGCGCGCTGGAATTCGGAGCCGACCGCGAGCACGCGCGCACGCCGCACCACGGTCTCCGCTTCGAACGTGCCGGGCGACGTCGCCGAGCCGCCGATCTGCTGCGTCAGCAACACGTCGACGAAGTCGCCCGGCTGGATCAGCCCCGCGTTGCCGGACACGTCGTCGACCGGCACCGAGATCGCGCGCATGCCGGGCTGCAGCGCGGCCGCGAGAAAATCCGGCGCGCCGGCCGGTATCACGTTCTCGACGCGAATCGGTGCGCCCGCGCCGACATGGTTGCGCAGCAGCGCGCCCTTCAGGTCCGCGCCCGGCTGCGACTCGACGAATGCGCCGGCCGGCACCTGCGCGCGCGGCATGCGCTTCCACGCGAGATCGTTGTCGCGCAGCAGCAGCCCTTCCGGCAAATCGGCGGCGGCGACCCGCACGCGCGCCTGATCCGTTTCGGCAGGCACCGACGGCGTCGACGCGGCGACGTACAGCTCGCGCAGGATGAACGCACCGATGCCGGCGGCAACGACGAGCACGGCCAGTCTCAGCGGTTTGGGCATGGCGGCGTGCGTCCCCCCGGCTAGGTAAGCGAAACCGTGTGTGGAAACGACGCCCAGACGGCCAGCGTGCCGCCGAGCGCGAGCGCAACGCCGTACGGCACGCCGCGCGCGGCGACCGCGCGAACCGAGCCTGCGCGCCACGGCCGCGACGCCAGCAACGCGACGCCGCACAGCGCACCGCCCGCACCGACGCCCGTCAGCACCGGAAACGCAAGTGCCGGGCCGGCCCACAGGAATACCGCCGCCGCCAGCTTGACGTCGCCTCCGCCGATCCAGCCCGCGTGGCGCATGCCGCCGAACAGCAGCAGCATCGCCGCCCCGGTCGCGACATGGCCGGCCAGCGGCGCGAATCCGTCGCGCACGAGCGCCGCCGCGACGAAATACAGCGCCGCGAACGCGAGCACCGCGCGATTGGACAGGCGCCGGTCGCGCAGATCCTGCGCGGCGAGCGAGGCCAGCAACACCGTGGCCACCGACTGCACGAGCGTGAGCATGGGAGAGCCGTCCGTCGACACGCCCCCGGCCGGACACGTTCTACCGCTGCGGATCCCGGTGTTCGTCGGTGGCGCGCGGGTTCGGGGGATCAGATCAGGCTCGTCACCTTGTTGATCAGTGTCGTGAACACGCTCGGCAGGCCGCCGCTGGTGCTGCTGAGGATCACGCCGACCGCCGCGAGCGCGACCACGACGATGCCGGCCAGCACGGCGTATTCGAGCGAGCTGACGCCACGTTCGTCACGCAGCAGGGACTTGACGTATTGCAGCATGGCAACCTCCGTGTAACGGGGCCGATAACCGACCGTTGAACGCAAAGATGCTCCGTTGCTCCGGCGGTTGCGCAGGGCCTTCGCCCGTTGCGACGCATGCGCGCGACCCTGGCACGAGGCCGCCCGCATCCCCCGGAATCCTCTCGATGACTGCAACACGCGGCGTGCAACGACATCTTCGATCGTTGCGTGCCTGCATCCGTGGTGCGGTCTTCCCGCACGATGCAACCGCGCTGATTCGTCTAGGGTATAGACAATTTTTCAGGCGAATTCAAATTATTTGGCGTCGGATGCATTTATGGATTTCATCCTGCAACGATGAAATCCATACCCTTCATTTACGGTCATTTTTTCTCGCATGACCGCGAATGGTTCGCCGATCGGAACGCGCATGCCGACTGTTGCAGCGCGTGAATTTCCGCCCCGGCTTCCACTCGATTTATCGGCATGCCGGGCCGCTCCCCATGCGCGCGTCTTGCCCCACCCGGCTTGCCGTTCCCGCTTGCATGACGGACTCGCATCGCATGTCACCGACTACCTGCCCCGTTTTTTGGCCCGGATTCGGAAAGTGATCGCCGCGCGAATCCACGCGCGTGTTCTTTGCGACTTTCCAATCGGAAATTTCATGACGCTGCTTCCGGCTTCAATCGACTTGATTGGAATCCTGATTGAATGTCGGATGCATGTGAATACCGTTCTCATCCGGATGGAATGAATCGCCCGGCGCACCAACCGGGAAAACGGCGATAAGCATAGTTCAAATCGTTTCTTGTCCGGCCCCGGGCCGTCATCGAGAATGCGCCGACGGGCTGAGGCCCGGCCTCGCTTCCCCTCAACGTTCCGGAACCATCGATTCATGCTTCCACTGCGCCTGCTTCGCTCGCTGCTGATCGCGTCCCTCATTGCGTTGCCGGCCGCCGCCGCGCACGCCGACAAGCCCGCCACCATCCGCATCGGCGTCGCCCAGCAAGGCGCCGGCGATCCGCCGACGTTCGGCGGCTCGAGTGCGGCCACCGCGCAGTTGCAGCAGCTGGTCGAAAAGGAGTTCGCGGCCGACGGCATCAAGGTGGAGTGGCTGTTCTTCAAGGGCGCGGGGCCGGCCGTCAACGAGGCGATCGCCAACAAGGCGCTCGACTTCGCGTACCAGGGCGACCTGCCCGCCGTGCTCGCGCGGGCGAACGGGATCAAGACGCGCCTGCTGCTCGCCGCGAGCGTGCGTTCCGGCGTCAAGATCGCGGTACCGCCCGATTCCCCCATCCGCTCGATCAAGGACCTGAAGGATCGCCGCGTGTCGATCTTCCGCGGCACGAACCTGCAGCTCGTCGCCGACAACGCGCTCGCGAAGAACGGCCTCGGCGAACGCGACCTGCGCGTGATCAACCTCGACGCCGCGAGCTCGCTCGCCGCGCTCGCGTCGAAGGGCATCGATGCGTCGGTGGGCGACTACCAGCTGTACAAGCTGCGCGACGCGGGGCTCGCGAAGATCATCTACGAATCGCAGAACGACGGCCCGCAACTCACGCGCCAGACCCACCTGCTCGTGCTCGACGATTTCGAGCGCGCGCATCCGGACATCGTGCAGCGCGTCGTCACCGCCGTCGTGAAGGGCGCGCAATGGTCGTCCGATGAAGCGAACCGCGACGCGCTGTTCAAGCTGTGGGCGAAAAGTGGCGTGCCGGTGTCGTCGTGGCAGGCCGACTATGCGAACCAGCGCCTGAAGGACCGCCTGTCGCCGCTGATCGATCCGTTCTTCGTCGCGCGCTACAAGTCCGTCGCGCAGGATGCGCTGGCGCTGAAGCTGATCCGTCAGCCGGTCGACGTCGATGGCTGGTTCGAGCCGAAGTATCTCGACAATGCGCTGCGCACGCTGAAGCTCGAAAGCTACTGGCCACGCTACGACGCGGCCGGTAAGCCGCTTTCCTGACCCGGATCCGGACCTGCCACGATGAGCGACACCGCGTTTTCCCTCCCGTCATCCGAACGCCGCGCGCTTGCCGCGCCGCCTCGCCGTGCGGCGGCCGTGAAGCGGTGGTCGTGGCGGCTCGCGCCGTGGCTGCTGCCCGCGCTGCTGTTCGCGCTGTGGAGCGTCGGCAGCGCGCGCGGCTGGATCGCGCCGCAGATCCTGCCGCCGCCCGAACGCGTGTTCGACGCACTCAAAGATCTCGCGACGAGCGGCGACCTCGTGCGCCACACGCTGATCAGCCTGCAGCGCGTGCTGGTCGGCTTCGCCGCCGGCACGCTGCTCGGCTTCGCGACCGGCGTCGCGCTCGGGCTGTCGCGCACGCTGGAAGCCTACGTGCTGCCGAGCTTCAATGCGCTCGTGCAGATTCCGGTGCTCGGCTGGCTGCCGTTCCTGCTGCTGCTCGTCGGTGTCGGTGAGCCGCTCAAGTACCTGCTGATCGCGCATGCGGCGCTCGTCCCCGTCACGCTGAGCACGTTGCAAGGGTTTCGCCAGACGCCGCCCGCGCTCGACGAAGTCGCGCGCGTATTCGGCTACACGCGGCGGCAACGCATCGTGCACGTCGTGCTGCCCGCCGCGATCCCGACGCTCGCGACCGGCGTGCGGCTCGCGTTCACGAAGTCGTGGCTCGCGCTCGTCGTCGTCGAGCTCGTCGCATCGTCCGAAGGGCTCGGCTACCTGATCGTGTACGGGCGGCAGCTGTTCCAGCTCGACCTCGTGATGGCGGCCGTGATCGTCGTCGGCGCGGTCGGCCTGTTGATCAACCGGCTGCTCGATGCGCTCGAAGCGCGCTTGCGGCGCGGCGTGCCGTCCGCGTTCCGCGGCTGAAGCGCCGCCCCTGCCCGTGCAACCGAAGGAGTCCCAACCTTGACGTATCCTGCTGCCGCGCCTGACGCCACCCCGCCTGCTGGCGCAACCGCCCGTCGCCTGCACACCCCCGACTGGCGCGGCTTCGTGCTGCCGCTCGTCGCGTTCGCGCTGTGGTGGGCGATCGCTTCCGCGCACCTCGTCAGCAGCGGGCTGCTCGTCGGCCCCGCCGACGTGCTGCGCACCGCATGGGCGCAAGCCACGAGCGGCGCACTCGGCCGCGCGCTGTCCGCGTCGCTCGCGCGTGAAGCGTGCGGCTTCGTGCTCGGCGCGACGGGCGGGCTGCTGCTCGGCGCCGCGCTCGGGCTGTCGCGCGTCGCCGCGCGCATGGTCGGCCCGAGCTTCGACACGTTCAAGCAGGTCTCGCTGTTCGCGTGGATTCCGCTGATTTCCGTGTGGTTCGGCCTCGGCGACGTCGCCAAGGTCGTGTTCCTGTCGCTCGCCGCGCTGCTGCCCGTCGCCGCGCACACCTGCGACGGCATTCACGCGGTGCCGCGCGCGTATGTCGACGTCGCCCGCGCGCTGCGCTACTCGCGGCTCCAGCTCGTGCGCCACGTGATCCTGCCGGCCGCGCTGCCGTCGATCTTCACCGGGCTGTATCTCGGCCTGATCTATTCGTGGCTCGCGACGCTCGGCGCCGAATACCTGCTGGTCGCCGGCAGCGGGATCGGCAACACGCTGATCGACGGCAGCGAACAGTTCCGGATGGATCTCGTGCTGTTCGGGATCATCGTCGTCGGCGTGACCGGCTGGGCGCTGAACGCGATCGCGCGTGCGATCGAACGCAAGGTGCTGGCCCGGCGCGGCGACCTGGCGCGCTGATCGCCTTTTCCTTCCTCGTCACCCTTTTCCTCGCACCGCCATGACGACCCTCGCCTCCGATTCGCTCGACATCCTCCACGTGAGCAAGCACTACGCGCAACGCGGCGCCGCGCTCGCCGTACTCGACGACGTGTCGCTGCACGTGCGCGCGGGTGAATTCGTCACGATCGTCGGCTCGAGCGGTTGCGGCAAGTCGACGCTGCTGCGGCTGATCGCCGGGCTCGATACCGATTATGCGGGCGAGATCCGGGCCGGCACCGAACGCGTGCACGACACGTCGTTGCAGCGCGGGATCGTGTTCCAGGATCACCGGCTGTTCCCGTGGCTGACCGTCGCGCAGAACATCGAAGCCGCGCTGCGCAACGCGCCGCTCGACGCGGCCGCGAAGCGGCGCGCGGTTGCCGATCACGTCGCGCTCGTCGGGCTGAACGGCTTCGAGCACGCGTATCCGAACCAGCTGTCGGGCGGGATGGCGCAGCGCGTCGCGATCGCGCGCGGCCTCGTGAACCGCCCGCGCGTGCTGCTGCTCGACGAACCGTTCGGCGCGCTCGACGCGCAGACGCGCGCGCGGATGCAGAACGAACTGCTGCGCATCTGGGAACAGGAGCGCATCACGATGATCCTCGTCACGCACGACGTCGACGAAGCCGTGTATCTCGGCGACCGCGTCGTGACGATGGCGCCCCGCCCGGGCCGCATCGAACGCATCGTCGATGTCGCGTTGCCGCGCCCGCGCCGGCGCGATTCGCCGGAATTCGCGCGATTGCGCGACACCGTGCTCGCCGATTTCGACGACCACGAACCGCCGGGCGACGATCGCCCGGGCGGTAAGCGCATCGACACGCCGCGCCCGCACCGGATCGGCGAATGGCGGCTTGCGTGGTAGCACGCATGTCGCACCGCATTGCTCAGCATGACGACGCATATCGATCATCGCTGCGCACACGCTAAGGTTGTGACGATTCATCGGTTCCGATTGCGCGCGGTCCCTGCTTGAATGGAGACTCGCCCGACCCGACTCCAGGAGACTCCCGATGTCCGAAGTCCAGCACGCCGCTCACCCGTCTTCGCATGCTTCGCACGCCGCACCGCGCACGGCCGCCACGCCGCTCCAGCTTCGCCAGGTCGCCGGCCGGATCGGCGCCGAGATCGCTGGCGTGCGCCTGTCAGGCACGCTCGACGACGCGACGTTCGACGCGATCCAGGCCGCGCTACTGCGCCACAAGGTGCTGTTCTTCCGTGGCCAGCAGCATCTCGACGACACCGCGCAGGAAGCGTTCGCACGCCGCTTCGGCAAGACCGTCGCGCACCCGACCGTGCCGTCCGTCGACGGCAGCGCAGCCCTGCTCGAACTCGATTCCGCGCACGGCGCGCGCGCCAATTCGTGGCACACCGACGTGACCTTCGTCGATGCGTATCCGAAGATCTCGATCCTGCGCGCCGTCGTGATTCCGCCGTTCGGCGGCGACACCGTGTGGGCCAACACGGCCGCCGCGTACACGAACCTGCCGGACCCGCTGCGCGCGCTCGCCGACACGCTGTGGGCGCTCCATACCAACGCATACGACTACGCGTCGACGCACGTGCATGCCGACGATACGCAACTGAAGCGCTACCGCGAAGTGTTTACGTCGACCGTCTACGAAACCGAGCACCCGGTCGTGCGCGTCCATCCGGAAACCGGCGAACGCACGCTCGTGCTCGGGCATTTCGTGCAGCGGCTCAAGGGGCTGTCGGCGCAGGATTCCGCGCACCTGCTGCAGGTGTTCCATGAACACGTGACGCGTCTCGAGAACACCGTGCGCTGGAACTGGCAGGAAGGCGACGTCGCGATCTGGGACAACCGCGCGACGCAGCACTACGCGATCAACGACTACGGCGATGCGCGCCGCGTCGTGCGCCGCGCCACCGTGCACGGCGACGTGCCGATCGGCATCGACGGCCGCCAGAGCGTCGTGCTGAAGGGGCCGGGCGCGACGCTGCAGTAACGCCCGCGTCACGCGGCGGCGGCGCTCCGTGCGCCGCCGCGCCTGCCCCGCTTTCCGCTACCGGACCCCGACCATGCCCTTCCCGCCTCCGGACCGACACTTGCACGCGCAACGATGTCGGCCCTCCGCCCCGTCCACTCCCGCCAGGAGCGTCGCATGAGCGCCCTACTCGAACCCGCCGCCCAGCCGGTCGACGTGATTCCGCTGTCCGCCCATATCGGCGCGGAAATCCGCGGCGTCGACCTCACGCAACCGTTGACCACGCCGCAGATTGCGGCGATCCGCGCCGCGCTGCTGAAATGGCGCGTCATCTTCTTCCGCGAGCAATTCCTCACGCACGAGCAGCATGTCGCGTTCTCCGCGCAGTTCGGCGAGCCGACGGTCGGCCATCCGGTGTTCGGGCACGTCGACGGGCATCCGGCCATCTACTCGATCGCGAAGCACCGCAAGGCGACGCGCTTCGAAGGCGAACCGGTGCGCCGCCCGTGGACCGGCTGGCACACCGACGTGACGGCCGCCGTGAACCCGCCGTGGGCGTCGATCCTGCGCGGCGTGACGATCCCGCCGTACGGCGGCGACACGCACTGGACGAACCTCGTGCGGGCGTACGAAACGCTGTCGGCGCCGCTGCGCGGCTTCGTCGACGGCCTGCGCGGCATTCACCGCTTCACGCCGCCGGCCGGCGCGCGCGCCACCGGTGCGTTCGACGACGCGGTCGAACGCCGCCCGCTCGTCACCGAGCATCCGCTCGTGCGCGTGCATCC
Organism: Burkholderia sp. AU38729; assembly: GCF_020419725.1. Lineage (NCBI taxonomy): Bacteria > Pseudomonadati > Pseudomonadota > Betaproteobacteria > Burkholderiales > Burkholderiaceae > Burkholderia > Burkholderia sp. AU38729. The sequence goes on from NZ_JAIZQO010000002.1 coordinate 600,648, forward strand.
GGAGACCGGCGAACGCGCGTTGTACGTGAGCCCGAGCTTCCTGAAGTCGATCGTCGGGCTGACGCCGCGCGAAAGCCAGGCGCTGCTCGAACTGCTGTGGGAACACGTGACACGGCCGGAATTCACGATCCGCTTCAAGTGGGAACCGCGCAGCATCGCGTTCTGGGACAACCGCGCGACCGCCCACCTCGCGCCGGTCGACATCTTCGATCTCGACTTCGATCGCCAGCTGTATCGCACGACGCTCATCGGCGACGTGCCGGTCGGCCCCGACGGCCGGCCGTCGGTCGCGCTCGAAGGCTCGCCGGTCGAAGCCGCGGCGGCGGTCGCGCTCAACTGAACCGAACCGCTCTGCCGGCAGCCGGCGCGCACTGCATCGCGCCGGCCTTTCCCTTCATCGCACCGCGCGGACGAAAACGCTTGTCCGCGCGGCCCGCCCGTCAATCCAGCCACACCCCGTCGAAGCGATGCCCGCCGAGCGGCGAGAACGTCAGCCCGTGCACGCGCTTGGAGACCGGCAGCGACACGATCGACGTCGCGATCGGCGTGAACGGCACCTGGTCCTTGAACACGACCTGCGCCTGCTCGTACAGCGCCGTGCGCTTCGCGACGTCCCCATTGGAACGCGCCGCGTCCACCAGCTTCTCGAAATCCTGGTTGCACCACTTCGCGAGATTGCTGCCGTGCACCGCGTCGCAACCGAGCAGCGTGCCGAGCCAGTTGTCGGGGTCGCCGTTGTCGCCCGACCAGCCGTACAGGATCGCGTCGTGCTGCCCGTCGTGCTTCGCGCGGCGGTTGTATTCGCCCCATTCGTAGCTGACGATCTTCGCGCGCACGCCGATCTTCGCCCAGTCCTGCTGGATCAGCTGCGCCATCAACTGCGCATTCGGGTTGTACGGGCGCTGCACGGGCATCGCCCACAGCGTCAGGTCGAAGCCGTTCGGGAAACCGGCCTGCGCGAGCAGCGCCTTCGCGGCCGCCGGGTCGCGCGGCGCATCCTTCAGCCGCGGGTTGTACGACCATTGCGCGGGCGGCATCGGGTTCGTCGCGATCTTCGCGTCGCCGTTGAACACGGTCTTCACGATCGCCGACTTGTCGATCGCGATGTCGAGCGCGCGCCGCACGTCGACGCGATCGAGCGGCGCATGCTGCGTGTTGTACGCGACGAAGCCGACGTTGAAACCCATCCCCGAGAACAACGTCAGCTTCGGGTCGCGCCGCACCGTGTCGAGATCGGCCGGCCGCGGGAACGCCGATACCTGGCATTCGCCGGCCACCAGCTTCTGCAGGCGCGCGGCCGGATCGGGCGTGATCGCGAACACGAGGCGCGCGAGCTTCACGTCGTCCGGTTTCCAGTAGTCGGGATTCGCGTCGTAGCGGATCAGCGCGTCCTTCTGGTACGTGCGCAGCAGGAACGGCCCCGTGCCCACCGGGAACTGGTTGATGTCAGCCTCGCGGTGGCGCGCCGCGAGCTGCGACGCATACTCGGCCGACAGGATCGACGCGAACGCCATCGCGAGATTGCGCACGAACACGACGTCGGGTGTCTTCAGCACGAAGCGCACCGTGTAGTCGTCGACCTTGTCGATGCGCTCGATGTTGCGGTCGAAGCCGAGGTCGCTGAAATACGGGAAGCTGACCGGATAGGCCTTGCGGAACGGATCGTCGGGATCGAGCATCCGGTGGAACGTGAAGACGACGTCGTCGGCCTGGAACGGCCGCGTCGGCGTGAACCAGGCGGTGGTCTGGAATTTCACGTCGCGCCGCAGGTGGAACGTGATCGTGCGCTGGTCGGGCGACACGTCCCAGCTCGTCGCGAGCGCCGGCTCGAGATCGAGCGTGCCGCGCCTGAACTGCACGAGCCCGTTGTAGACCGGGTACGTGCTCGCATCGAAATCGGTGCTCGTCGTATGCTGGCCCGGATCGAAGCCGGCCGGGCTGCCTTCGGTGCAATACACGAGCGTCTTGCCGGATGGAGCGGCAAGCGCGTGCGTGGCCGCGCCGGCGAGCAGCAGCGACGCCGCGATGCAGCGCAGGACGGCAGCGGCATGAGGGACGCCACGCGCACGACGCGCAGCTGACGAAACGAAAGCGTTTTTCATGGTGACGGGGACAGGAGAGCGCTGTCATACAAATGAAGACGGCCGATCTTCGCGCGCCTCCCGCCGATCGCTTACCAATTAATTTCGCGTTGCTTATCGTCGTGGCTGCATCCCGCTGCCCGTGCATGAAAACGTCCACGCGAACGTCGGCGGCCGTCTCGAGCCGCCGTCTTCCGGCCCCCTGCAGACTCGCCCGAAATGGCGCATCGTATCGGCTAGCCAACGCCGGCACGGGCGCGCCGGGATTCGCCCGACGCCGCCGCGCCGCCGATTCCAGGAGGACACACGATGCCCGTCAGCTCCGAAACGTCTGCTCGCCCGGTGAAGACGCCGGGCCCCGATCACCCGATCACGGTCGAACTGCATCCGCGGCGCGTCGTGGTCAAGGCGGCCGGCAGGGTCGTCGCGGATACGCGCCGCGCGCTGGCGCTGCGCGAGGCCGCCTACCCGGCGGTGTTCTACATTCCGCGCGAGGACGCCGACCTGACACTGCTGCAACGCACCAACCACGCGACGTACTGTCCGTACAAGGGCGACGCCGCCTACTACTCGATTCCGGTCGGCGGCGAGCGCGCCGTGAATGCCGTCTGGACCTACGAGGCGCCCTATCCGGCCGTCGACGCGATTCGCGGGCACCTCGCGTTTTATCCGGATCGCGTCGATTCGATCGAGGAAAGCCCCGCCGGCTCCGATTGAGGGTCGTGACAGCCGTTCGTCGAATTGCGGGCGGCTGCGCGTGCGCGTGGGCGCATTCGCCGGGACGGCGCGCCGTGCCGGCGGGTTCGCGTGCCGATGACCGGCCCGCACCCGCCCACCTGGCCCGCCGCTGATTTGCATATGCGGATTCGTTGGTTGGCCGCCGGCCTGCGCGGCCGTATCGTCCTGAATCCGGCGCGGGCCGGCCCGTGGCGCGCATCGCCCGCATCGGGCCCGCCCTGCGCCGGCCGCGCCGTCTTTCGCGCGCGGCCCGTGAACCCGCACGCAGGACGCCTCGATGAACGACACACCCCACGCAGACGTTGAACCGACACCGGCGAACCCGCATCGCCGCCAGTGGCTGCAAGGCGCGGCCGCCGGGCTGGCCGGGCTCGCGCTCGGCCCGCTCGCGGGCCTGCCTGCTCATGCGCAAGACAGCAGCACGCGGCTGCGCGTCGGTTTCCAGAAATACGGCAACTTCGTCGTGCTCAAGGCGCGCGGCACGCTGGAGAAACGGCTCGCGAGCCAGGGCGTCACCGTGCAGTGGCTCGAATTTCCGGCCGGCCCGCAATTGCTCGAGGGCCTGAACGCCGGCGCGATCGACGTCGGCACGGTCGGCGAGACGCCGCCGATCTTCGCACAGGCAGGCGGCGTCGACTTCGTCTACATCGGCAACGAGCCGCCCGCGCCGCAGGGCGAGGCGATCGTCGTGCTGCCCGATTCGCCGATCCGCAACGTCGCGCAATTGCGCGGCAAGAAGGTCGCGTTCAACAAGGGTTCGAACGTCCATTACCTGCTCGTGAAGGCGCTCGAACATGCAGGGCTCACGTATGCCGACATCCAGCCGATCTACCTGACGCCCGCCGACGCCCGCGCCGCGTTCGTGCAGCGCAACGTCGATGCATGGGTGATCTGGGATCCGTACCTGGCCGCCGCCGAGCGCCAGATCGGCGCGCGCGTGATCGCGAACGGCGAAGGGCTCGTGCGCAATACGCAGTACTACCTCGCCGCGCGCAAATACGCGGCGGCCCACCCGCAGGTCATCCGCGCGCTGCTCGACGAAGTCGACGCGGTCGACCGCTGGGCGCGCGACCATGTGCCCGAAGTCGCCACGCAACTGTCGCCGCTCGTCGGCCTCGATGCGCCGACGCTCGAAGTCGCCCTCAAGCGCGCCGGCTACGGCGTGCAGCCGATCAGCGACGCGACGCTCGCGTATCAGCAGAACATCGCGGATTCATTCAGCGCGCTGAAGCTGATTCCGGGCAAGCTGTCGGTCGCGAGCGCACGCTGACGCGCCGGTGCCGGTGCCGCTAACGCGCGGCGCGGTACGCGCGAATCAGCGCGCGGTAGCCGCGCCGATGCGCCGCCATTCGTCGTAGTCGGTGACCAGCCCCGCTTCGTCGACCGCGATATCGGCCGCATACGTGCCGCTTTCGTAGCGGTACACGCGCTCCGCCGTACGCGTATAGCGCTGCTCGCCGCGCACGAACACGACATCCGGAAAACGCAGCCACGCGGTGTGAATCACCGCCGCTTCGCCGACGGCCAGCCCGAGCCGCCGGATCGGCAGCGTATTCGTCGACGGGCTGAAACCGAGATCGAGGTCGGTCGCGCCCGCGAGCGCCGGGACGTCGACGCCGTCGACCGTCCATCGCCCTGCGTCACGGCGGATATCCCACTGCCGCGGCGGCTGCGTGCCGTCCCACTGCGTGATGCGTGCCGAGCGCGTGAGCCAGTCGGCGCCGCATGCGATCGCGTAATCGATGCGAAACGGCGAGCCGTCGATCGCACCCGACACCGATCCCGACAGATCGATTCCCGTTCGCGATTCGACGAGCCGGCACCATTCGGCTGCCTGCCACGTCTGCACGATCTGCCATGCGACGCAGCGCGTGCGCACCGCGTCATCCTGCTGCGTCATGTCGTCGTCTCCCGTCGATCGCACGGATGCCGATTGTCCCCCATCGCACCGGCGAACACACGCGGCTTCGCCGACCGATGGTCAGTATCGGTTCGACGCGTACCTTCGGGCAGCCCTGCTTTGATACCATCCGTCGATCGGCATCAACCGGAACCGGACAAGGGGCGCGACTTCATGGATTTGCTGGCGACGATGCGCATCTACGTGAGGGTCGTCGAGCGCGGCACGATGTCCGGCGCGGCGCGCGATCTCGACATGGGCCAGCCGGCCGTCAGCGAGCGTATCGAGCGGCTCGAGAAGCATCTCGGCACACGGCTGCTGTTGCGCAGCGCCCGCACCCTCACGTGCACGGAAGAAGGCCGGATCTTCTACGAACGCAGCAAGGAACTGCTCGAAGCGGCCGACGAAGCGGTCGCGTCGGTGTCGAAGACGGAAAACGCACTCGACGGCACGATCCGGCTCGCGGCGCCGCAGTGCATCGGCGAGGTCGTGCTGCCGGGTGTGCTGATGCATGTCCGCCGCGCGTATCCGAACCTGCACATCGACCTGGTCCTGAACGACGACATCGTCGATCCGGTCACGGAAGGCGTCGACATCTCGATTCGCGTCGGCCAGCTCGGCGACGGCGGATTCGTCGCGCATCCGGTCGGCGCGGTCGGCCGCCGGCTCGTGGCCGCGCCGTCGTATCTCGAGCGGCACGGCCCGATCGACACGGCGGCCGATCTCGCGAACCATCCGTTCGTCCGCGTGAAAGGCGTCTTCGCCAGCGAGCGGCTGCCGCTGCGGCGCGACGGCGACGCGCTCGACTACGCGCGCATCCGCACGATCATGACGACGAGCCACTGGCGCCCGATGTTCGACACGATCGTGGCCGGCGGCGGCATCGGCGTGGTCCAGCAGCCGGCCTGCGCCGACGCGCTCGCGTCCGGCACGCTCGTCGAGCTCCTGCCGCACTACGTGATTCCCGACTTCGCGCTCAACGTGCTCGTGCATGCGCAGCGGCCGCTGCCGCCGCGCGTGCGGGCCGTCGTCGACCTGCTGAAGCAGGACCTCCCGCCGCTGCTGGCCCGCGCTGCCCGATAACGGCGGCGAGCGCCGCCCCCGTCACGCCTGCAGCGACTTCCCCGGCTCCTTCACGTGGGCATCGACTTCCATCTGGTAGAAGCGCGCGCTGACGAAGCCGAACAGCGTCCAGCCCAGGAACACGCACAGGCCGCCGAGCATCAGCGCCTGCTCGCCCGAGCTGAACAGCGCATAGAAGCTGTACGCGGTGGCCGCCATCGCGATCACGTTGGTCAGCAGCGCCTTCGCCGGCGGCACCTTCGCGACCTTCTGGATCGTGATCAGCGCGGCCATCGACATCACGTACGGCACGAGGTTCGTGACGACCGCGAGATCGACGATCTTCTGGAACTGGCTGCTCAGCTCCGGGCTGATCGTCATCAGCGCCAGCGCGACCTGCGCGACCAGCAGGATCACCATCCCGACGATCGGCGTGCCGGTGCGCGTCGCACGCGCGAACACCGGCAGGAAGTAGCCGACGTCCGCCGAGCTCTTGAACACCTGCGCGACCGTGAACTGCCAGCCGAGCAGCGAGCCGATGCACGCGATCACCATCAGCGCGGTGACGATCGTGCCGACCGTCGGCGTGAACATCGTCGCGAACGCGATGCCGAACGGCGCATTCGACTTCGCGAGGAGCGCGTTGGGCACGATCCCCGCGATCACGTTGGTCGACACGATGTAGAAGATCGCCGACGCGATCGTGCCGCCGAGCACGGCGATCGGCACGTTGCGCTCCGGATTCTCGACGGCGTCCGAGTTCGCGCACGCCGATTCGAGCCCGAGGAACGCCCACAGCGTCACCGCGATCGAGCTGCCGACGGCCGGCCCGAACGGCAGGTTGTTAGGATTCCATGCGGCGCCCCAGGTCGCGCCGCTGAACCAGAACCAGCCGATCAGCGACACGACGACGACCGGAATGATCACGCCCCACACCGTCACCGCGCCGATCCGGCCGGTGATGCGCGAGCCGCCGAAGTTCGCGACCGTCGTCAGCACGAGCAGGAAGATCGTCCACAGGCCGGTCTGCAGCGGCGACAACGTCGCGTCGAACAGCACGGTGCCGTAGCCGACCGCCGTGACGCCGATCGCGACGTTCGCGATCACGAGCGACAGCCCGTACGTGTAGTTCGCCATGTAGTTGCCGGCCTTGCCGAACGCGTATTCCGCGTAGCCGCCCATCCCGCCCGGCTTGCGGCTCAGCATCCCGCAGCGCGCGAACGCATAGGCCAGCGCGAGCGAGCCGCCGGCCGTGACGATCCACGACAGCAGCGAGATCGTGCCGACCTGCGCGAGCTTCGACGGCAGCAGGATGATGCCGGAGCCCATCATGTTGACCGCCGTGAGAATGGTCAGCTGCCAGACGTTCATCCGGTTCTTCGGCGCGGCCGCGGCGGCCGCGTCGGACATGCGCGCTGTGTTTTCCATGATGTCGATCCCTCGATGTAAGGCCGTTGCACGGCCGGTCGCGCGTTCAGGCCGTCAGGCAATACACGCGGTACGTGCCGTCCTCGACTTCCACGCCGTGCGTATCGTGCGCGAAGCCCGGGAAGCGCCGGTCGTACGCTTCGAGCGCCTTCAGGTAACCGAGCACCGGGCCGTCCGCCGGCCCCGCGTTCTCGCCCGGCATCAACAGCGGAATGCCCGGCGGATACGGCACGACGCCGGTGGCGACCGTGCGCCCGGCCAGTTCCTCGAGCGTGACCTGCTCGACGCGGCCCTGCACCAGATGCTCGTAGGCGCGCACCGGGCTCATCTCCGGCTTCGGCAGGATCGAGAACGCTTCCGACATCAACCGCGTCGTGCCGAGCTGCTCCATCGCCGCGAACATCGTGTCGGCCAGGTCCTTCAGCCCCATGCCCGCATAGCGCGAGCCATGCGCCTTCGCGAGCGACGGAATCGCCATGTCGAGCGGCAGGTTCGCGTCGTAGTCGCGCTTGAAGTCGCACAGCGCGCTGACGAGCGAGCCCCACTTGCCCTTCGTGATGCCGATCGAGAACAGGAACAGGATCGTGAAGTCGGTGGTTTTCTCGACGACGATCCCGCGCGCATCGAGATACGCGGTCACGACGCTCGCCGGAATGCCGACCGGCATCAGGCCACCGGCCGGCGCGACGCCCGGCGTGACGATCGACACCTTGATCGGATCGAGCATGCAGTAGCCGTCCTCGATATTGCCGAAGCCGTGCCATTGCGCGCCGGGGCGCAGCACCCAGCACGACGGGTCGCTCGCGAGCAGCTCGGGCGGCGCATCGTGGAACGGCAGCGTGCGGCCGGTGCGCGTCTCGAGCACCGTGTCGGGCTGCCAGCACTCGAAGAACCAGTCGCCCTTCGCGCCGAACTCGCTGTTCATCCGCGCGATCATCTGCCGGAACGCGACGGCCTCCTCGATCGACTCGTGCGTGAGCGCCGCGCCGCCGGGGCCGTCCATCATCGCGGCCGCGACGTCGTTCGACGCGATGATCGCGTAGTTCGGCGACGTCGACGCGTGCATCATGAACGTTTCGTTAAACTGACCATGCGGAATCGGGTTGCGGCCGTCGCGCACGTGGATGTACGACGCCTGCGACAGCGCGGTCAGCAGCTTGTGCGTCGACTGCGTCGCGAACACCGTGGGGCGGTCCGCACGATGGTCGCGTGGGTCCCCGTGCATCGCGTGGCGATCGCGGTAGATCGGGTTGAAACGCGCATAGCCGTACCACGCTTCGTCGAAATGCAGCCGGTCGACGCTCGCGCCGAGCAGCTCCTCGACGCGCGTGACGTTGTAGCACAAGCCGTCGTACGTCGAGTTGGTGACGATTGCATGCTTCGGCTGGCGATCGGCGAGCCCGGCCGTGAGCGGATTCGACGTGATCGCCTCGCGGATCGCCGCCTGCGTGAGGCGCTCCGACGCGATCGGCCCGATGATCCCGTAGCGGTTGCGCGTCGGCACGAGGTAGGTCGGGATCGCGCCCGACATCGTCATCGCGTGCTCGGCCGACTTGTGGCAGTTGCGGTCGCACAGCGCGATCTGGTCGCGACTCACGCTCGCCATCAGGATGATGCGGTTCGACGTCGACGAGCCGTTCGTCACGTGATACGTGCGATGCGCGCCGAACACACGGGCCGCGTAGCGCTCGCTTTCGCCGATCGGGCCCGAGTGGTCGAGCAGCGAGCCGAGTTCGCCAACCGAGATCGACAGGTCGGAACGGAACAGCGCTTCGCCGAAGTATTCGAAGAACGCGCGGCCGACCGGCGATTTGAGGAAGCCCGTGCCGCCCGTGTGGCCGGGCGTATGCCATGAGTATTCGTAGACGCGCGAGAATTTCGCGAGCGCGCCGAACATCGGCGGCAACACGGTGGCGCGGTAGCGCTCGATCGCCGCGTGGATGCGCCCGCCGATGAAGTCGGCCGTATCTTCGAGCAGCCACACGAAATCGTCGACCTTGCCCATTACCGCGGACGGCACCGACGATGCGACGCTGCGGTCGGCCAGCAGGAAGATCGGCACGTTGGCGTTGCGATGCCGGATCGCGTCGACCACGGCCTCGGACGGCCCGTGGCCGTCCACGCCGAGATCCCAGTCGAGCAGCACGCACTGGATCGACGGATCGGAGCGGATCAGCATGATCGCGTCGTCGGCCGAGGTGGCCGTGAGCACGTCGATGTCGCGCTGCACGAGCTCCGCGCTCAGCGTGCGGACCGCACGCCCGGTCGCGGTTTCCCGCGTGATCTCGTCGTCGACCAATAACGCGCGCAGGCCGAGACGACGAATGCCACCGACGGACGTATTCATGTTTTTGCCCTCGTTGTTCCGATGCTTCGTTGGGTTTAATTCGTCTCACGAGCACGCGGACAGCAGGCCACGGGCGGCGGCATGAGACGCTCGCAAATCCGGTTTGATTCGCCATCCAATTCGGAGCCGACTATGCCATAGATGCCTTTTGATGAAAAGCAGACGAATCGGCGAAACGGTCGAACGTTTTCAAATCGCCTTTCACAATCGGTTCATTTTGATGTGCATTGCAGCACGCCGATTTCCGATTATCGGATCGGTTTCGCCCACCAATCGGATTGCCGATTCCGCTCGATTGAATTCGCCGGGTTTTGTTGCTACGATCGGCTGCGCCGTGCATTGACCGGCGGCGGCTGCGCCGCACCGCGCAAGGTGTTTTCGTGCGGCGCGCCATGCGGCATTCAGCATTCGCGGGAGCGTTTCAATCGGCGGCGGCGCGTGTCGGATGACGCGGATTGCGCGCCCGTGCGAATGCGGCTCTCGTTTTCCGCACATTTACGGGAGAGTTCGCGTGAGCCTGTTGAAAATCGCAGTCGAGCCGGCGCTGATTGGCGCCTTCCTCACCACGCACGAACAGGTCGACGTATTCCAGACCGATTTCACGAATATCGCGGCAATCGTCGTCGGGATCGATTCGGCGCAACAGGTGCTTGAAACCGTCGAAAGAACCGGATTCGCGATTCCGTTTTTCGTCGCGGTCGAGCCCGACCAGGAAGTGCCGCCGTCGATCCTGCCGAGCGCGAGCGGCGTGATCCAGCTCCGCCATGGCGGACGCCACTACTACGGCCGGCAGATCTCCGCCGCCGCCGACATCTACAGCGAGAACCTGCTGCCGCCGTTCTTCAAGGTGATGCGCGAATACGTGCAGCGCGGCTATGTCGAATTCGACTGCCCCGGCCATCAGGGCGGCCAGTTCTTCTCGAACCACCCGCTCGGCCGGATGTTCTTCGACTTCTTCGGCGAGACGATCTTTCGCGCCGACCTCTGCAACGCCGACGTTCGGCTCGGCGACCTGCTGATCCACGAAGGCCCCGCGCTGGAAGCGCAGCGCAATGCCGCTCGAATCTACAACGCGGACAAGACGTACTTCGTGCTGAACGGCACGTCCACGTCGAACAAGGTCGTCACCAGCGCGCTGCTCGCGCCCGACGATCTCGTGCTGTTCGACCGCAACAATCACAAGTCGGTGCACCTCGGCGCGCTCGTGCTGTCGGGCGCGCGGCCGGTCTACCTCGAGACCGCCCGCAACGCGTGGGGCCTCATCGGCGGCGTCGACAGCGCGGCGCTGGACGAAACGCGCATTCGCGACGCGATCCGCGACGTCGCACCGGAGCGCGCCGGCCTGCCGCGCCCGTTCCGGCTCGCGGTGATCCAGCTCGGCACCTACGACGGCACGATCTACAACGCGCGCGAAATCGTCGACCGGATCGGGCATCTGTGCGACTACATCCTGTTCGATTCGGCGTGGGTCGGCTACGAGCAGTTCATCCCGATGATGCAGGACTGCTCGCCGCTGATGCTCACGCTCGGCCCCGACGATCCCGGCATCTTCGTCACGCAGTCGGTGCACAAGCAGCAGGCCGGTTTCTCGCAGACGTCGCAGATCCACAAGAAGGACAGCCACATCGAAGGCCAGAAGCGCTTCTGCGATCACCGGCGCTTCAACAACGCGTACATGATCCACGCGTCGACGAGCCCGTTCTATCCGATGTTCGCGGCGCTCGACGTGAACGCGCAGATGCACGCGGGCCCGGCCGGCAAGCGCCTGTGGCGCGACTGCGTCGCGCACGGCGTCGATGCGCGCAAGCTGCTGATGAAGACCTGCCGGCAGATCCGACCGTTCGTTCCCCAGAACATCGACGGCCGCCCGTGGGCCGACTACCCGACCGAGCAGATCGTCGACGACCTGCGCTTCTTCCGCTTTCATCCGGCCGACACGTGGCACGGCTTCGAAGGCTATGCGGACGACCAGTATTTCGTCGATCCGTGCAAGCTGCTGCTGACGACGCCCGGCATCGATCGCGACACGCACGAATACGCGGCGTTCGGCGCACCGGCGCCGATCCTGGCGCGCTACCTGCGCGAGCACGGCGTCGTGCCCGAGAAGGCCGACCTGTACACGATCCTGTTCCTGCTCACGCCTTCCGAAAGTTTCGGCAAGCTGCAGCATCTGGTCGCGCACCTCGCGCAGTTCGAACGCCATCTCGACCAGGACACGCCGCTGCGCGAAGCGATTCCATCGCTGTGCGAAGCGTATCCTGAGCTGTACGGCAACATGCGCCTGCGGCAGCTGTGCCAGCGGATGCACGACTTCTACCGCAGCCACGACATGAAGCATCTGCAGAAGATGATGTTCCGGCGTGCGCAGTTCCCGAAGCAGGCGATGCTGCCGCAGGCCGCGAACGCCGAGCTGATCCGCAACAACGTCGAACTCGTCACGCTCGATCGCATCGAAGGCCGGATCGCGACGGAAGGCGCGCTGCCCTATCCGCCCGGCATCTTCTGCGTGGTGCCCGGCGAAAGGTGGGGCGGCCCGGCGCTCGACTACTTCCGTGCGCTCGAAGCGGGGATCAACGCGCTGCCGGGTTTCGAGCCGGAAATCCAGGGCGTCTATCTGCAAACGCGGCCGGACGGCACGAAGCAGGCTTCGGCGTACGTGGTGGCGGCCGGCGCCGACGCGTCACGCGCGTAACGGCGGCCTGGCGGGCGGCCACGCGCCGCTCGCGGTCCTGAGCGCATCGTGAACGCATGACGGGCGGCGCGCCCGCCGCCTCACCACGCCTGCCGGTAGATCTCCAGCGCGTCCGCCTCCGTCACCTCGCGCGGATTGTTCACGAGCAGGCGCGTCTGCAGCATCGCGTCCGATGCCATCCTCGGCAGGTCGCCCTCCCCGATGCCGACCTCGCGCAGCGTGCGCGGAATGCCCGTCGCGACGATCAGCCGGTCGATCTCGGCGATCAGCGCGTGCGTGCGCGCTTCATCGCTGCCCGTCGCCGACGGCGCGACGATCGACGCGAGTTCCGCATACAGCGGCGCGGCGGCCGCCGCGTTGAAACGCAGCACGTGCGGCAGCACGAGCGCATTCGACAACCCGTGCGGCACATGGAAGATCCCGCCGACCGGATAGGCCAGCGCGTGCACGGCCGCGACCGGTGCATTCGCGAACGCCTGCCCCGCGAACATCGCGCCGACCAGCATCGCCTCGCGCGCCTGGCGATTCCGGCCATCGTCGCACGCCGTGAGCAGGTTGCGCGACAGCAGCGTCAGCGCGTGCACGGCCAGCATGTCGGATATGGGGTTCTTCAGCCGCGCGGACGTGAAGGCCTCGATCGCATGCACCATCGCGTCGATGCCCGTCGCGGCCGTGGCCGCACGCGGCAGGCCGAGCGTCAGTTCGGCATCGAGGATCGCGACGTCCGCGAACAGGTGCGGCGACACGACGCCCATCTTGCGCGCCTCGCCGACCGTGACGATCGACACGGCCGTCACTTCGGAGCCGGTGCCGGCCGTCGTCGGCATCTGCACGAGCGGCAGCCGCGCGCTCGTCACCTTGTCGACGCCGTACATGTCGGCCAGCGCCTGCTGCCCCGGCGCGAGCACCGCGATCAGCTTCGCGACGTCCATCGACGATCCGCCGCCCAGGCCGAGCACGATCTCGGCATCGGCCGCGACGGCCCGCTCGGTCGCTTCCAGCACCACGTGCTCCGGCGGATCGGCGATCACGTCGTCGATCACGGTGACTTGCCAGCCGTGCGCGGCGAGGCTCTCCAGCGCGGGCGCGAGCACGCCGCTGCGATGCAGGAACGCGTCGGTGACGACACAGAGCCGCACGAGCGCCGGAAAGCGTTCGCGCAACAACACGCCGAGCCGGCGCGCGGCGCCGAATTCGACGACCTGCGTCGGAACGGTACGGAATTGAAACGGGTTCATCGGGCGCCTCCCGGTGGCGTCGCCGCGCCGGTGCCCGGCTGCACCATGTAGCTGGACACTTCGCGGCGATCGAGCAACGGAATGATCGCGCCGAACCCGATCCGCTGGAAATGCGGCGTTTCCCGATGCACGTCGAGACCGTCCGCGTCGCGGTAGCGTTCGAGGATCACGATGTGGTCGGGGTCCTCCGGCGACCGGAAATACGCGTAGTCGAGATTCTTCGGCTCGGCGCGCGTCAGCGGCGCGAGCTCCGCGAGCAATGCGACCACGCGGTCGCCGTTGCCGGGCTTGGCGTGGAAATGCGCGATGACCTGCAGGTAAGGTTCGTTCATGTTGCGCTCCGGGTTCGACTGGGGGCCGTCACGACGGGGACGCACGCAATGCGCGGCGAACCGGAAGGATTCGAACGCGACGGCGCAACGCAGTGTCACTGGCGGGTCGTCGCATTGTATTGAATCGGCGCGGCCTTCGCAGTGACGCCACCGCGCCACGAACAACAACGCCGATCGCCATCGGCCTCTACTCGTGCGACGCGCCGACTACCACGGCACCGTCCGCCCCAGATAGTCGAGATACTCGAGCCCCGGGCGCCCACGCTTGGCGATCAGCACGTCGACGAGACTCGGCACGCTTTCCTCGATCGTCAGGCGCGCATCGGGCCCACCGAGTTCCGTGCGGACCCAGCCGGGCGCCATCAGCACCATTGCACGCCGCGTATCGGCCTGGCGCACCGCGAAGCTGCGCATGAACTGGTTCAGCGCGGCCTTGCTGCCGCGATAGACCTCGCGCATCCCGCTGACGTTGTTCGCGACGCTGCCCTGCCCCGACGACATCGCACCGATCAGGCCATCGTCGGTCACGAGATCCTGCAGCGTCTCGATCACGCGCATCGGCGCCAGCGCATTCGTGATCATCACGCGCACGAACTCGTCGGTCGTCACTTCGCCGATCGTTTCGGTGGGCTCGTTCGTCGTGCCCGCGTTCACGAACAGCATGTCGAAGCGCCGGCCCGCCAGCCGCTCGCGCAGCACGGCCAGTTGCACCGGTTCGCAGATGTCGAGCGTCTCGATGTCGAGCCGGCCGTCGAACCGGTCGGCGAGGTCGTGCAGCTTCGTGCGCCCCGATCCTGCGCGCACGGTGCCCGTTACGTGCCAGCCTTTGTCCAGGAACGTCTCCGCCATCGCGAGCCCGAGGCCGCGCGAGGCCGCGACGAGCAGGATCGTAGGCACATTCGCGTTCGATACTGTTGATTGCATGGTTTCCGCCTTTGCCGGGTTTCGTCATGCAGCCACTATAGGTGCGCACCACGATAGGCGCCAGACGCACCAGATTCAACTTATAGTTGCATCACGCGCCATGTCAAATCGCACGGAAGCGTATCCTGTCGCCATGGAAGACATCGACCTGAATCTCGTCACCGCGCTCGACGTGCTGCTGTCGGAAGGCAGCGTGACCGGCGCCGCGCGCCGGCTCGGCCTGAGCACATCGGCCATGAGCCGCACGCTCACACGGTTGCGGATGGCCACCGGCGATCAGCTGCTCGTGCGCGCCGGGCGCAAGCTCGTGCCGACGCCACACGCCGCCGCGTTGCGCGACCGCGTACACGCGATCGCCAGCGATGCGCGCGCGGTGCTGCGGCCGGCGACGGCCGACGTCGACATGGCGACGCACACTTCCACGTTCACCCTCCGCGCAGCCGCCTCGTTCATGGAAATGCTGTCCGGCCCGGTGGTCGCCGCACTCGGCGAAATCGCGCCGCAGGTGCGCATCCGCTTCGTCCCGAAGCCCGACCGCGATCCGCAAGCGTTGCGCGACGGCACCGTCGACCTGGAAATCGGCAAACGCGGCGACGATGCGCCCGAGTTGCACACCCGCATGCTGTTTCACGACTGGCACGTCGCCGTGGCGCGCGCCGGGCACCCGCTGTTCGCATCGGGCCGGATCACGCCCGCGCGCTATGCGGCCTGCCGTCACGTGATCGCGTCGCAGTTGGGCGATTTCGGCGGTCCGGCTGGCGACTCGACCGACAAGGCCGGCCCAAGCCACTCCGTGCACGTCGTCGTACCGGGCTACCCCGATGCGATGCGGGTCGCGGCCAGCACCGACCTGATCGCGCTCGTGCCGCGCTCGAGCCTCGGCAACGCGTTCTCGCCGGGCCTCACGGAGGCGCTCGGGCTGCGCAGCTTCGAGATCCCGGTGCGCCTGCCCGAGATCCTTGTGTCCGCGCTGTGGCATCCGCGCATGCACGGCGACCCCGTGCACCGTCGCTTGCGCGATGCGGTCATTGCCGTCTGCCAGCGAGCGTATCCGGAGGGCCGCGCGCCGCGCCCGCCGGCACGTCGCACCGGCACGCGCGCGGCAGGCTGACGCGCGGCTCAGACCAGCCGCCCGCCGCCGTCGATGTGCAGGATCTCGCCGTTCATGAAGCCGTTGCCCAGCAGGAACGCGATCGCTTCCCCCACTTCATCGGCGCGCCCGACACGGCCGCCGGGCAATGCCGCCGCCGCGCCCGCGAGGATCGCATCGCGCGCTTCCGCACCGAACGCGTCGTAAAGCGGCGTCTCGACGAAACCGGGCGCAACCACGTTCACGCGAATGGGCTTCAGTTCCAGCGCGAGCGACTGCGCCAGTGCCTCGACCCCGCGCACGGCGGCGGCAATGACGGAAACGCCCTGCGCGGCCGGACGATCCGACAGTTGCCCGCCGGTCAGCACGATCGAGCCGCTCTCGGGCATCAGCGGCAACGCGGCGCGGATCGCGTAGACCGGCCCGGCGATACGCTCCTGCCACGCGGCGAGCAGGTGATCGGGATCGGTCTCGTTCAGCTTGCCGGCAATGAACCGGCCGGCCGTGACGACCAGGTGATCGACGCGCGTGATAGTGTCGAACACGGCCTCCACTGCCAGCCGGTCCGCGATGTCGGCCACCGCGACGCGTGCGCCGCCGATCGCCTGTGCGGCGGATTCGAGCTTCGCGCGGGTCCGGCCGACCAGCGTGACGCTGGCGCCTTTCGCCTTCGCGGCGGCCGCCGCCTCGAGGCCGATGCCGGAACTCCCGCCGAATACCACGACCTGCGCACCGTCCAGTGCCGAAGATTGCGTTGCCTCGTTCATGTCGACGCCTCGTCAGGGATTGAAGGTTCGCGAACGTTAGGTCATTCTCCAATGCGCAGGAACGTGGGAGACTTGAATAAGGTTCATGCCCTAAGGGAATAAGATGGATTCACTGCGATCCATGCGCGTGTTCGTCCGCGCCATTGAGCTCGGCAATTTCTCGGCAGTCGCGCGGGAGGAAGGCACCGGCCAGCCGACGATCAGCAAGATCGTCGCCGCATTCGAAAAGGAACTGGGCGTTCGCCTCCTTGAACGCTCGACCACGAGCCTCGCGCCCACCGACGAAGGCCGCCGGTTCTACGATCGCTGCAAGCGCGTGATCGACGAGTACGCGAGCGCGGTGGCCGAGGTGCGCGGGCAAACGGTGCGGCCGGTCGGCAAGCTGGTCGTCAATGCGCCGCTGGGGCTGGGCGAGCTGAGACTGAACGCGCTCGTGCTCGAATTCCTCGCCGCGTGGCCGGAGATCGAGGTCGAGCTCCAATTGACCGACCGCGTGATCGACCTCGTCGAAGAAGGCGTCGATGTCGCCATTCGCCTCGGCCAGCTGCTGCCGCCGGATGCCGTGGCGCGCCACATCGCGTCGTCGCCGCGCCTGCTGGTCGCCACGCCGGCGTACGTGGCGCGGGCGCCGAAGCTCCGCCGGCCGGACGACCTCGCGAAGCACGAGTATGTCGGCTACGCGCGCGCGGACATCGGCAACGAACTGGCCTTCGCGCGCGGCAGCGAGCAAGTCGTCGTTCCGGTGCGCGGCCGGTATCGCGTGAACAGCTCGATGGCGCTGCGGGAATGCTTTCTTGCCGGAAACGCGGTGGGCAGCGGGCCCGCGTGGCTCGTTCAGGACCTGATCGACAGCGGCCAGCTCGTCCGGTTGCTACCGAAGTGGGACATGGTGCCGCCACATGCGCTGCACCTCGTCTATGCGTCGCGCCGGTATCTGCCGCTGCGGACCCGCACGTTCCTGCAGTTCATGGAGCAGCGGATTCCCGAGCTGCCCGGGTTCCATGCGATCACCGCCCCGACCCGTACCCCGACCGCGCCCACACCGCGGCAGGCCCGCTAGTCGACGCTCGCCGCGGCCACGGCCGGCCCGGGCGTCGATCCGCCACCGTTTTCCCGATCCGCCGAATCCCCGCTATTGCAGCGGCGCCGGCGGGCCGTTCGGCTAAAATGCCGCACTTTCCACCTTGTCCGGCCCGCTCGCCATGCAACCCGCCTCCCCCGCCCAACCCGCCGCCCACGGCGCCGACGCCGCAGATTCGGCCCGCGACCTCGTCTACGGCCCGAACGACCGGCCGGCGCCGATGGTCGCCTTCGTCGCCGCGCTGCAGCACCTGCTGGCGATCATCGTGCCGATCGTCACGCCCGGCCTGCTGATCTGCCAGGCGCTCGGCGTGTCCAGCCGCGATACGACCCTCATCGTGTCGATGTCGCTGGTGATTTCCGGCATCGCCACCTTCGTCCAGTGCAAGCGCTTCGGCCCGCTGGGCGCCGGCCTGCTGATCGTCCAGGGCACGAGCTTCAACTTCGTCGGCCCGCTGATCGCCGGCGGCAGCCTGATGGTCAAGCAAGGCACGCCGGTCGAGACCGTGATGGCCGCGATCTTCGGCGTCGTGATGGCCGGGTCGTTCGTCGAGATGGGCGTGTCGCGCATCCTGCCGTTCGTGAAGCGCCTGATCACGCCGCTCGTCACCGGCATCGTCGTGCTGCTGATCGGCCTCACGCTGATCAAGGTCGGCCTGATCAGCATGGGCGGCGGCTTTGGCGCGATGGCCAAGGGCACCTTCGCGAGCGCGGAGAACCTGACGCTGTCCGGCCTCGTGCTCGGCACGATCATCCTGCTGAACCGCGTGCCGATCGTGTGGGTGCGCAGCACCGCGCTCGTCATCGCGCTCGTGATCGGCTATCTCGCGGCCGCGTTCCTCGGCCGCCTCGATTTCACCGGCATGCACCAGGCCGCGTTGTTCCAGGTCCCGACGCCGCTGCACTTCGGCATCGGCTTCTCGTGGGCGCTGTTCGTGCCGATGCTGATCATCTACCTCGTCACGTCGCTCGAGGCGATCGGCGACGTCACGGCCACCAGCAAGATCTCGAACGAGCCGGTCGAAGGCCCGGTATGGATGCAGCGGATCAAGGGCGGCGTGCTCGTGAACGGCGCGAACTCGCTGCTGGCCGGCGTGTTCAACACGTTCCCGAGCTCGGTATTCGCGCAGAACAACGGCGTGATCCAGATCACCGGCGTCGCGAGCCGCTACGTCGGCATCTGGATCGCGGGGATGCTCGTGGTGCTCGGCCTGTTCCCGGTCGTCGCCGGCGTGCTGCAGGCCGTGCCGGAGCCCGTGCTCGGCGGCGCGGCGATGGTGATGTTCGGCGCGGTGGCCGCATCGGGCATCAACATCCTCGCGGGCGTCCATCTCGATCGTCGCGCACTGCTGATCATCGCGGTGTCGCTCGCGCTCGGCCTCGGCGTGTCGCAAGTGCCGGACATCCTCAACAGCCTGCCGCACGCGCTGAAGAACGTGCTGGAATCGGGCGTGGCGACGGGCGGCATCTGCGCGCTCGTGATGAACTGGTTCCTGCCGGAAAAGAAGTAACGGCGCGACGCCTGACCGGCGCCCCCCTCAAGCCGCGCTTCCGGTGCATCGGGATGCGCGGCTTTTTTCATGACGGATGCGGTATCCCGCACCGAGAGATAGCCTCGCCCGATTCGAAGCGAAGGGCGAGCCCATCGCGCACTTCATGCCGACGCCCCGCCCCCCTGGGCGCGGACGACCGCGCGCCGGCCTGACACGAATTCGAACCTGCGAAACGCAGCGGCGGCCTGGCCGGACACGCGACGGTGACGATCGATCGTCAAACCACGTCAGACACGCTTTGCCGATCGTTCCGCGATGGTTAGAATTGCTTCATGCCTCAAACCCTAGCGCCCAATACCGCCCCCGAAGCGAGCACCGTCCCGGTCAAGGAACGCGCGACCATCGTCTGCTATCGCGGCGAACAGGTCTTGCTCGTTGCCCGTGCGGCGTCGCGCTGGGCGCTTCCCGGCGGCACGATCAAGCGTGGGGAAACGCCGCTCGACGCCGCACATCGCGAGTTATGCGAAGAAACCGGCATGACCGGCCAGCATCTCGTCTACTCGATGCAGTTCACCGGCCTCGCCAAAATCCATCACGTGTTCTTCGCGGAAGTCGGCCCGGACCAGACGCCGCAAGCAAACAACGAGATCGAGAAATGCAAGTGGTTTCCGATCGACAGCGTCGACGGGTTGCGCGCCAGCATTCCGACGAAGCGCATCGTCGAACTCGTTTATCAACACGAAATCCGCAAGACGTAGCCCGCGGCGGACGAGCGTATTCACGAGCCGGCGGACCGGCCCGGATCGTCCTGCGTGGATCGGCAGCGCGTAAGCGCTCAGTGCGGGCGCCTTCTTCGCAACTCGTGCGCGGCATAGACGACCAGGAAGATGCCGAGCATCGCAATACCGGACGCCATGAAGTCGTTCGCGCTTCCCGAGCTTTGCAAGGACGTCGGGAAAATGCCGAGACTCAATCCTGCACCAGCAAGAAGCAGTCCTGCAGCCACGCCCCAGATCGGTCCGGCGGTCTTGTCGATTTTATTTTTCATACAGCACCCGTCTACAGTCATTACCTGAACGGTATCGGCAAGGGACGCCGCGTCTACCTTCAGTGATTCGACTATAGCCCGGAAAAAAATAGCAAACTTTTAGTGCTTTTCCCGATCAAGTTTTGGCGATTGCAATCGCCGGTGATGTCGTGCAATTGCACGTTGATTGAAGCGCGTCGAGTCGACAAGAAATACGGGGTGGCGGAAGGCAGCAGGAGTCGAACCTACCCGGGAGTGTCTGACACCCCCAACTGGATTTGAAGTCCAGCCGTACCACCGGATACGAATGCCTTCCGTGGGGGGAAGAACACCTGGCAGACGGCACATTTACCGGAGTGGACGTAACCGGCCCAGACAGGACGCCTCAGTGATCGAACCAGCCTGACAGGCGTTCGGAATGGCCCGCTACGTGCGCAATCCAAGCACGCCGAGGTAGGCGTCGAGCGAGCGCTGCACTGACTCGGCCGCCAGGCGCATGATGCCGCTGTAGTCGCCGGTCGTGCACGCCTCGTCCAGCGTATCGTAGTAAGCCAGCCGGTCTTCCTTGCGAATGACCGCTGGCGGATAGCCGGACTTCATCAGTTCGAAATTCAGGAGCAGCCGCCCCGTTCTTCCATTGCCGTCGACAAACGGATGGATCTTCACGAACCGCGTATGCAGTTCGGCGGCCCGTGCCACCGGATGCATCGCGCCCGCCTGCGTATCCCAATCGATGAGCGCGGCCATTTCAGCCGGCAAATGCAGGAAATCCGGGGGCGTCGTGCTTGCGCCTGCGATCACGACGTTCTCCCGGCGATACCTGCCGGCCTCGCCGTCGTCGATCCCCTTCAATACCAGCCCGTGAATATTCCGGATCTGCCACTCGGACAGCGTCTCCTGCTTGCCGACGATTTCTTCGACATAGAGAATCGCGTCGCGATGATTGGTCGCCTCGAAATGCTCGCGCAGCGACTTTCCGCCGACCGTAATGCCTTCGAGTACGACCTTCGTTTCCCGCAACGTCAGCGTGTTGCCCTCGATCGCATTCGAATGATAAGTCCACTCCAGCATCAGCTTTTCGCGCAATGACGCCAGCGTGTGCGGCGGAAGCGGACGCGCCGCGTCCAGCTTTGCCTTGTCGGCATCGACGGCTTCCAGCAGAAGCGATACGGACGAATCCATGAAATCACCAAAATCGACCAATGCGCGCCATTTTACTCCGCGTCTGGAATGGCGAATGGCAAATGGCGGAAGGCAGCAGGAGTCGAACCTACCCGGGAGTGTCTGACACCCCCAACTGGATTTGAAGTCCAGCCGTACCACCGGATACGAATGCCTTCCGTGGGGAAAAGAACCCAAAGAACAACGAGCGCCTACGCCTGAATACCCGCCCAACCGCTGTCAGGCCGCAGGAGGTGAAGATCGCGGTGGAAGCGAGTATACCCAACCCGGTCGAAGAACTCGAGAATCTGGATCGCGCGCTTGCGGCCGAGCCCCGTCGCATCGCGGAACGTCGCGGCATCGAGCCCGCCCTCGCGCGACGGCGCGAGATGCGCGACCAGTTCCGCCAGCTCGCGCACCACGCCCGCGTGATAGAACAGGTCGCGCACGACCTGGTGCACGTCACCGCGCCGCGCGAGCTTGCGCAGCAACGCGCGCACCGCGTCCTCGGCCGCGCCCGTGTCACGGGCCAGGTCGCGCACCCACGGCGGATCGAAGCGCCCTGCGTGAATCAGCGGCAGCAGTTGCTGCGCCAGCGCCTCCTCGCGCGGCTCGAGGCTCACCGAATGCGACGGCAGATGCAGCCACGGCCCGCTTCGCGCGACTTCGCCGCCGGCCACCAGCGCATCGACGAGCGCGCGCCACAGCGCATCGCCGGCGAGCGGCGCGGCCATCCGCCGCAACCGCGCGGCGTCGAGCCCCTGCTCGTCGGGCATGCGCTCGTGATACGCGCGCAGCGTATCGATCGCCCGCGTCTGCAGTGCGCGCCAGTGCGCCTGGGCAATCACCGCGCCGTCGTTCGACGCGGCGTCGCGCGGCCCGATCGCCAGCGCGTCTTCCGGCAAGGCCAGCGCATTCGGCGCGAAACCCGTCAGATGCGTGAGCATCGCGCGCGGGATGCCGAGCGGCGCCTGCGCGAGCAGCGCATCGAGGCGGCCCGCGTCGAGCCATTCGGCCAGCGCGTCGAGCCATGCGCGGCGCGCAGGCGTACGACGCTTGCGCGCCGGCCCGAACGGATCGAGTACGCGGCCGCCGCCGACCGTGCGCGTCGCCTGCGGATTGCGGACGATGAACCGGTCGCCCGGCAGCGCAAACACCGGCTCGTCGAACACCAGTTGCACGCGCATCCGCTGGCCGGCCGCGAGCGTATCGCCGTCGAGCAGCGCGACATGCGCGACGCGATGCAACGTGCCGAGATGCACGTGCAGCGGCGCCCAGTGCGTCAGCGTGAGCCCCGCATCCGCGAGCAGCGTCAGCTCGACGTCGAGACGCGGCGACGTCGCGACGAGCCGCGCATCGGCGACGGTGTCGCCTCGCTCGACATCGGCCTTGTCGACCCCGGCCAGATTCAGCGCGCAACGCTCGCCCGCGCGGCCGGCCTCGACCGGCCGGTTCTGCGCGTGGATGCTGCGCACGCGCGCCGCGCCGCCCGTGCGCACGATCGCGAGCGTGTCGCCGGTCGCGACGCGGCCCGCGAACGCGGTGCCCGTCACGACGGTACCCTGCCCCGCGAGCGTGAACACGCGATCGACCGCGAGCCGGAACAGCCCGTCGTCGCGGCGCGCACGCCACGCGATCGCCGCGTCCGCCAGATAACGCTTCAACGCGGCGACGCCCGGATCGTCCGCAGCCGTCGCGCGCGTTTCGACAATCGGCACGCCGGCCAGCGTCGAGTCGTTCAGCCACGTGGCGATCTCGTCGCGCACTTCGGCCACGCGCGCGGCATCGACGCGATCGCACTTCGTCAGCGCGACGGCGCCATGCGTGACGCCGAGCAGCTGCAGGATCGCGAGATGCTCGCGCGTCTGCGGCATCACGCCGTCGTCGGCGGCAATCACGAGCAGCGCGAAGTCGATCCCGCATGCGCCGGCCGCCATCGTATGAATCAGCTTCTCGTGGCCCGGCACGTCGATCAGGCCGAGCACGTCGCCGTTGTCGAGCGGCGTATACGCGTAACCGAGCTCGATCGAGATGCCGCGCGCCTTCTCTTCCTTCAGGCGATCGGTATCGACGCCCGTCAGCGCGCGCACCAGCGTCGTCTTGCCGTGGTCGATGTGTCCCGCGGTACCGACGATCATGCAGCAGGCCCCGCGAGCGGCACGCATTGCGCGACGAACACCGCCTCGTCGGCGGCTTCGAGGCAGCGCAGGTCGAGCCGCAGCGCATTGTCGGCGACGCGGCCGATCACCGGGCGCGGCCATTCGCGCAGCCGTTTCTCGAGCTGCGCCAGTGCACGGCCGCCGCGCTTGCCGTCCGCCGTGCGTACGACGAGCCCGGCGCTCGGCAACTGGTCGACCGGCAGCGCGCCGCTACCGATCTGGCTGAACATCGGCTCGACCGTCACGTCGAAACCGCTGCCGAGCGCGGCCTGCAGCGCCGGACGCACGCGCTCGGCGGCCTCGGCGATCTCGCGCTGCGGGCGCGTCAGCAGCCGCAGCGTGGTGAGCCGGTCACGCAGGAACTCGGGTGACTGGTAGAGGCGCAGCACCGGCTCGAGCGCCGCGAGCGTCAGCTTGCCGACGCGCAGCGCGCGCTTGAGCGGATGTTTCTTGATCTTCGCGATCAGCGCGCGGTCGCCGACGATCAGGCCGGCCTGCGGCCCGCCGAGCAGCTTGTCGCCGCTGAACGTGACAACGTTTGCGCCGGCGGCGACGGTTTCCTGCACGGTCGTCTCGTGCGGCAAGCCCCATTGCGACAGGTCGGCGAGCGTGCCGCTGCCGAGATCGACGGCCACCGGCAGCCCATGCTCGCGCGCGAGCGGCGCGAGTTCGGCGAGCGTCGCCTCTTTCGTGAAGCCGCTGATCGCATAGTTGCTGCAATGCACCTTCATCAGCAGCGCGGTACGCGGGCCGATGGCTTCCGCGTAGTCGCGCAGATGGGTGCGGTTGGTGGTGCCGACCTCGCGCAGCCTGGCGCCCGCGCGGCTCATGATGTCGGGAATGCGGAATGCGCCGCCGATCTCCACCAGCTCGCCGCGCGACACCACGACTTCCCGTTTCGTCGCCAGCGCCGACAGCGCCAGCAGCACGGCCGCCGCGTTGTTGTTGACGACGGTCGCGGCTTCCGCGCCCGTCAGTTCGCACAGCAGATCGTCGATCAGGTCGTCGCGATCGCCGCGGCGGCCCGTGGCGAGATCGAATTCGAGGTTGACCGGCCGTGTCAGCACGTCGACCACCGCGCGCACCGCGTCGTCGGGCAACAGTGCGCGCCCGAGGTTCGTGTGCAGCACGGTGCCGGTCAGGTTGAACACGGCGCGCACCGCGCCCGCGCTCTGCGCGGCCAGCGTGCGCGCGACGGCCGCGGCGATGCGCGGCTCGTCGAGCGGCTCGGCCGCCGCCGGATCGTGTTGCGCGGCGGTACGCCAGCGTTCGAGCTCGGCACGCACGGCGTTCAGCACGCGCGTGCGGCCGTAGTCCGCGATGAGCGGTTGCAGCGGCGCCGACGACAGCACGCGCTCGACGGACGGCACGCGCGCCAGTACCGCATTCAGTTCATTCACACCCGGTTCGGTCACGTCGTTGTGGCTCCAGTCTCATGCTTCGCAGCGGGCCGGCGCCGGTGCTCGCGCACCGTCCCGCCGGCCCGTGCCGTCAATTCGCGTCCCGCGAGACATCCGGCCACAGCAGCGGGTTCGGTGAACTGCGCTGGTAGCCGGCTTCGTTCATCAGCAGGTCGAGCGTGAGGCTCGCGAGATCGTCCGCCAGCGGCTCGAACTCGTAGTCCTTGTCCTGATAGCCGATCTTGCGATAGGTCTTGCACTCGTCGCACGATTCGGCCTTGACGGCTTCGCTGCCGCCCTCGATCCCGTGATAGGCGATGCCTTTCGTCGAATCGCAGTGCGAGCACTTCGTGCGCACCATGTGCCACTCGGTCGTGCACAGCCCGCATTGCAGGAAACGGTAGCCCTGGTACTGGCCGCCGACCCGCACGACGCTCGCGACCGGATGCGTGCCGCACACGGGGCACAGCCCCGGCTGATCGAGATACGGAACGTCGGCCGGCGGAACGCGGCTGGCGAGGTCCGTCCACACGACCTGCAGCGCGGCCATCAGGAACGGCGCGATAGCCGGGTCGACTTCGGCGAAACGCAGCGCGAGAATCGCGTCGGCTTGCGCGTCGAGTTCGGCGGGCGCCATCAGGCGCAGCCGGTCGAGCAGCTTCGCGAGCTGCGGGTTGACGAGCCCGGCGCCTTCGACGCGGTCGAGCAGTTCGTACAGCACGGCACGCCAGCGCGGATCGCGCTCGCCGTCGAGCGCCGGCACGAGCGGCATCGAGTGCTCCTGCGCACGCGCGATTGCTTCCTTCGACGGCAGCGGCAGTTCGAGCGTTTGCAGCGTCGCGTGCTGCGCATCGGCGACGGTGGCCATCAGCCGCAGGTAGCCGCTGATCGGGTTCAGGTCGGCCAGCTTGCGCAGCCGCGCGGCGCGCGCCGAGAACGCGGTGGCGCGCTCCGGCAGGCGAAAGCGCGGGATGGCCGAATGATCGAGGGTCGAGATCTCGGTCGGTTCGAGGATGCGTTGTGTCACAAATATATCTTCCAAATAAACAAGCGCCGACAGGTCGGCGCTTCAGGCGGTTCCGACGGCTGACGGAGCGGCCACCGCGATCGGCGAGCCGCCCCGCTCCGGTGCGTTATTTCACGCTTTCACGGAACCACTTCGGGTGATGCTTGCGAGCCCAGCCCAGCGTGACGGTGCCGCGCACCATCGCGCCGATCGAGCCCTTCACCCACAACGCCGCGTAAATGTGCACGATGATGCTCGCGATCAGCACGAAGGCCGCCACGGCATGCACGACAGCGGCCGCGCGGATCACCCCGATCGGGAAGTAGAACGAGAAGTAGCGCCGCCAGATCACGACTCCCGACAGCAGGAGCAGCAGCAGGCACGCGACCAACGTAAAGAATAGCAGCTTCTGCCCGGCGTTATAGCGCCCGACCGGCGGCAGCTTGTCTTCCTGGTTGGTCAGCACGTCGCCGATCTGCTTGAGCCACTGGCGATCGTCCGCGTCGAGCGCGTTGTGGTGCCAGAAGCGCACCACCAGGATCGCGAACGACACGAACATCACGAGGCCGACGAACGGATGCAGGATCCGCGTCCACTGGCCGCCGCCGAACAGCGCGGTCAGCCAGAACATCGACGGATGAAACAGCGCGAGCCCGGACAGCGCGAGCAGCACGAACGTGATCGCGGTGATCCAGTGGTTCGTGCGCTCGTTCGGCGTGTAACGGACGATCAGGTTGGGGTCGTCGTGGTTCATTTCGCGTCCTCCTTGATGCGTCGCGCCTCGTCGCGCGCGGCCTGTTCCTCTTCGTCGCTCACCTCGTTCGGACCGACCCGGACATAGTGGAAGAACCCGGCAAGCGCGGTCAGCGCGAGGCCGGCCACCGCGAGCGGCTTCGCGATGCCCTTCCACAGCTTCACCATCGGGCTGATCGACGGATTGTCGGGCAGCCCGTGGTACAGCGACGGCTTGTCCGCATGGTGCAGCACGTACATCACGTGCGTGCCGCCGACGCCCTGCGGGTCGTACAGCCCCGCATGCTCGAAGCCGCGCTCCTTCAGGTCCTCGATCCGCTCGGCCGCGTGCTGCTTCATGTCCTCCTTGGTACCGAACACGATCGCGCCCGTCGGGCAGGTCTTCACGCAGGCCGGTTCCTGGCCGACCGCGACGCGGTCGGAACAGAGCGTGCACTTGTATGCGCGATGATCCTTCTTCGAGATCCGCGGAACGTTGAACGGGCAGCCGGTCACGCAATAGCCGCAACCGATGCAGTTCTCCTCGTGGAAATCGACGATCCCGTTGTTGTACTGCACGATCGCGCCCGGCGACGGACACGCCTTCAGGCAGCCCGGATCCTCGCAGTGCATGCAGCCGTCCTTGCGGATCAGCCACTCGAGGTCGCCGGCCGGGTTCTCGTATTCGGAGAACCGCATGACCGTCCACGAATGCTCGGTCAGGTCGGCCGGGTTGTCGTACACGCCGACGTTGGTGCCGACCTCGTCACGCAGGTCGTTCCACTCCATGCATGCCGTCTGGCATGCCTTGCAGCCGATGCACTTCGATACGTCGATCAGCTTCGCGACACTCCCGGTCACCGGTTCGCGCACCGTGGGCGGTGGCGTCGTGGTGGCCGAGACGCGCTTGATATCCAGCGATTGCAATGCCATCTCTTTCCCCTTACGCCTTTTCGACCTTCACCAGGAACGACTTGAATTCCGGTGTATAGGAGTTGCCGTCACCCACGGACGGAGTCAGGGTATTGGCGAGATAGCCGGGCTTCGTCAGACCCTTGAAGCCCCAGTGCAACGGGACGCCGACCGTCTGGACCTTCTTGCCGTCGACCGTCAGCGGTTTGATCCGCTTCGTGACGAGGGCGACCGCGATGATGTAGCCGCGCTTGGACGACACCTTCACGCGCTCGCCATGCGCGACGCCGACTTCCTTCGCGAGGTCTTCGCCGATCTCGACGAATTGCTCGGGCTGGATGATCGAGTTCAGCCGCGCATGCTTGGTCCAGTAGTGGAAGTGCTCGGTGAGCCGGTACGTCGTCGCCACGTGCGGGAAGTCCGCCACCTTGCCGAACGACGCGCGGTCGTCCGGGAACACGCGGGCAGCCGGGTTGTTCAGCGCCTGCGGGTTGTTCGGGTGCAGCGGGTTCGCGTCGAGCGGCGTCTCGAACGGCTCGTAGTGCTCGGGGAACGGACCTTCGTTCATCCCCGCCCGGGCGAAGAAGCGTGCGACACCTTCCGGGTTCATGATGAACGGCCCCATCCCGTTTTCGGGCGCTTCATCCGCCTTGAAGTCGGGAATGTCGGCCCCCTTCCACGCGCTGCCGTTCCAGCCGATCAGCTTGCGGGTCGGGTCGAACGGCTTGCCGGCAACGTCGCACGACGCGCGGTTGTACAGGATCCGCCGGTTCGCCGGCCACGCCCACGCCCAGTTCAGCGTCTGGCCGATGCCGGTCGGGTCGGCGTTGTCGCGCCGCCCCATCTGGTTGCCGCCCTGCGTCCAGGCACCGCAGAAGATCCAGCAGCCGCTCGCGGTCGTGCCGTCGTCCTTCAACTGCGCGAACGCGGCCAGCTGCTCGCCCTTCTTCACGAGCGTCTTGGTCGGATCCTTCGGATCGGGCAGATCGGCGAGCGCCTTGCCGTTGAACTCCATCGCGAGCTCTTCGGGCGTCGGGCTTTCCGGGTTCGCGTACGGCCAGGTCAGGTTGACGATCGGATCCGGATACTTGCCGCCGTCCGTCTGGTACATCTTGCGCATGCGCAGGAACAGCCCCGACATGATCTCGAGGTCGCTCTTCGCCTCGCCCGGCGGCTCCGCGCCCTTCCAGTGCCATTGCAGCACGCGGCTCGAACTCACGAGCGAACCGTTTTCCTCCGCGAAGCACGTGGTCGGCAGACGGAACACCTCGGTCTGGATCTTCGACGAATCGACGTCGTTGTAGTCGCCGTGATGCTTCCAGAACTCGGAGGTTTCGGTCGCGAGCGGGTCCATGATCACGAGCCACTTCAGCTTCGCGAGCCCGGCCGCCGTCTTCACCTTCGACGGCGACGCCGCAAGCGGGTTGAAGCCCTGGCAGATGTAGCCGTTCATCTTGCCGGCATTCATCAGCTCGATCACCTGCAGCAGGTCGTACTGCTTGTCCAGCTTCGGCAGGTAGTCGTAGCCCCAGTTGTTCTCGGCGGTCGCCGCATCGCCCCACCACGACTTCATGAAGCTCACGTGGAAGGCCTTGTAGTTCTTCCAGTAGCTCAACTGGTTCGGCCGCAGCGGCAGCTGCACGCGCTTCTTGATGTAGCCGTCGAAATCCTGCTCGGCCTGCATCGGCAGCGTCATGTAGCCCGGCAGCAGGTTCGACATCAGCCCGAGGTCGGTCAACCCCTGGATGTTCGAGTGGCCGCGCAGCGCGTTCATCCCGCCGCCGGCGATGCCGATGTTGCCGAGCAGCAACTGCACCATCGCGCCGGTGCGGATGATCTGCGCGCCGATCGAGTGGTGGGTCCAGCCGAGCGCGTACAGCACCGTGCCGGCGCGGCCGGGAACGGCCGTGGTCGCGAGCATCTCGCACACTTTCAGGAATTTCTCCTTCGGCGTGCCGCACGTCTGCTGGACCATGTCCGGCGTATAGCGCGCGTAGTGCTGCTTCAGCAGGTTGTACACGCAACGCGGATGCTGCAGCGTCGGGTCGACCTTCACGAAACCGTCGTCGCCGCGCTCGTAGTCCCAGCTCGATTTGTCCGGGTACGCGTGCTTCTCCGCGTCGTAGCCGGAATAGATGCCGTCGTTGAACGCGAAATCCTCGCGCACGATGAACGAGAAGTCCGTGTAGTTCTTCACGTACTCATGCTGGATCTTGTCGTTCGTCAGCAGATAGTTGATGACGCCGCCCAGGAAGACGATGTCGGTGCCGGTGCGGATCGGCGCGTAGTAGTCGGCCACCGAGGCCGTACGCGTGAAGCGCGGGTCGACGACGATCAGCCGCGCCTTGCGGTGCGCCTTCGCCTCCGTTACCCACTTGAAACCGCACGGATGGGCCTCGGCTGCATTGCCGCCCATCACGAGAATCACGTCCGCGTTCTTGATGTCGACCCAATGGTTCGTCATCGCTCCACGGCCAAACGTCGGGGCAAGACCTGCCACCGTCGGGCCATGTCAGACACGCGCCTGATTGTCGAATGCGAGCATCCCGAGACTGCGGATGGTCTTGTGCGTCAGGTAGCCGACCTCGTTGCTGCCTGCCGACGCGGCCAGCATGCCGGTGGTCAGCCAGCGGTTGACCTTGGAGCCGTCTTCGGCCGTCTCGACGAAGTTCGCGTCGCGGTCGGCCTTCATCAGCTTCGCGATGCGGTCGAGCGCGTCATTCCACGAAATCGGTTCCCACTTGTCCGAGCCGGGCGCCCGATACTCCGGGTGCGTCAGGCGGTTCGGGCTGTGGATGAAGTCGATCAGGCTCGCGCCCTTCGGGCACAGCGTGCCGCGATTGACGGGATGGTCGGGATCGCCTTCGATGTGGATGATGCTCGGCTGGGCGTTTTTCGCGCCGTCTCCGAGGCTGTACATCAGGATGCCGCAACCCACTGAACAGTAAGGACAGGTGTTGCGCGTTTCGACGGTGCGCGCCAGCTTGTACTGTCGGACTTCGGCAAGCGCTTCGGACGGAGAGAAGCCCATCAGGGCTAGACTCGATCCGGCAAGCGACGTAGCCGTCACCTTCAGGAACTGGCGCCGGGACATTTGTAGCATGGCTGGTCTCGGCGTTATTGTGGGGGTGAGGAAACTGAAAGGAATTATAGACAGTTCGCGCAACTATGTTCGAATCCTCGGATCAATACTGAATTGTCTGATTACCAACGATGATCCGCGTTCCCCGCGCCACCGAACCGTCATGAAACGACAGATCACCTCCGAAGCCACTCGTCTCGCGCAAGAACAGGCCAACTGGGCCCTCACCGCGTTCAAGCGCTTCTCGTCCGACCGCTGCTCCGCGATGGCCGCGGGCATCGCCTTTTTCTCCGCGTTCTCGCTCGCGCCGATGCTCGTGATGGTGATTGCCGTGGCCGGCTGGTTCTACGGCGACGATGCCGCGCGCGGCCAGGTGTTCGAACAGGCCCACCAACTGATCGGCGACGACGCGGCGGCCAGCATCCAGACGATCGTGCAGAACGCGCACCGCGCGGGCGAGCGCGGCGGCCTGGCCACCCTGATCTCGTTCGCCGCGCTCGCGATCGGCGCGTCGGCCACCTTCGCGTCGCTCAGCGCCGCGCTCAGCGTGATCTGGCCGGCCACCGAGAACCGCTGGTCGAGCATGCTCGGGCTCGTGCGCGTGCGGCTGATCTCGTTCGGGCTCGTGCTCGGCGTCGCGTTCCTGCTGATCGTGTCGCTCGTGCTCGACACCGCGATCACGTTCGTCGGCACCTGGCTGCTGGGCAATTCGCCGTACGTGATCGTCACGAACCTCGTGCAGTTCTTCGTCGGGATCGCGGTGCTCGCGGGCGCGTTCGCCGCGCTGATGAAGTTCCTGCCCGATGCGCGCGTCGCCTGGCGTGACGCCGCGATCGGCGGCATCGTGTCCGCGATCCTGTTCTCCGGCGGCAAGAAGCTGTTCGCGCTATACCTCGCGCATGCCGGCACCGCAAGTGCATTCGGCGCAGCGGGATCGTTCGCGGTCCTGCTGATGTGGCTGTACTTCTCCGCGATCGTGCTGCTGCTCGGCGCGGAATTCGCGGCCGCCCGCGGCAACGCGCATCGGCCCGCCGCGACCATCCCACCGGCCGTTACTGCTCAAGCCGATCGCCCCACCGACGGCATGCGCGACGACTGACGCACCGCTGTCGCCACGCCGCCGCACGCCCCCGCACACCCGTCCGCCGCTTTGCAACCACGCTGCCCGCCGCGCATTCGCGCGGCGTTGACACGTTCTTTGCATGCCCGCGCATTCGTTGCCGCAACCGCAAACGTTTGCACGCTTCG
This sequence comes from Burkholderia sp. AU38729, assembly GCF_020419725.1. NCBI lineage: Bacteria > Pseudomonadati > Pseudomonadota > Betaproteobacteria > Burkholderiales > Burkholderiaceae > Burkholderia > Burkholderia sp. AU38729. The sequence goes on from NZ_JAIZQO010000002.1 coordinate 632,547, forward strand.
GTTTCCGTGCGTGAACGAGCCGAAACAGGCTTCCTGCCGCGATGCGCATCAACGAGCGAAACAATCGCATCGCAGCAATTGTCAACTTTTTCAAAAACAGAAACAGTCGTTGATGTGCTTGATATATATGGACTTTTTCTCGCTGTTACCTTTTCGAGACACTTTATTTTTTAAGCTTTCTTGCGTCGATGGCACTGAGCTATTCTCCAATCCGCAACAAATAACGATGAATCACTTGCGTGGAGATATTCAACGATGAAGAAACTTGCTCTCTCGACCCTCTCGCTCGCCCTGCTGGGCGCCGCTGGTGCCGCACAGGCCCAGTCGAGCGTGACGCTGTACGGCGTGATCGACACGTCGATCACCTATGTTCACGGTAACGACGGTCAAGGTAACAATGCGTGGTCGATGGGTAGCGGCAACCTGCAAGGCAGCCGCTTCGGCCTCAAGGGCGCAGAAGACCTCGGTGGCGGCCTGAAGGCGATCTTCCAGTTGGAAAACGGCTTCGACTCGACGTCGGGCGCACTGGGCCAAGGCAAGCGCATGTTCGGTCGCCAGGCTTTCGTCGGCCTGCAAAGCGATCAGTACGGCACGCTGACGCTCGGCCGCCAATACGATCCGATCGTCGACCTGGTCCAGGGCGTGACGGCTGACAACTATTTCGGCAGCGTGTTCGCCACGCCGGGCGACGTCGACAACAACGACAACAGCCTGCGCGTCAGCAACGCAATCAAGTACACGTCGCCGGTGTTCGCCGGCTTCCAGGTCGAAGGCATGTACGCCCTCGGCGGTGTCGCTGGCAAGACGGGCGCCGGCCAAACGTGGTCGGTCGCGGCCGCTTACAACAACGGCCCGGTCGGCGTTGCTGCTGGCTACTTCTACGCGAACAACCCGACGCCGGCAGCCGGCGCGCGCGCGGGCTGGGGTTCGACGACGTCGGACAATATCGTCGACGGTCCGATCAACGCGGGTTACGTGTCGGCGAAGTCGATCGGCATCGCGCAAGTGGCAGGCCAGTACGCATTCGGCCCGGTGACGTTCGGCCTCGGTTACAGCAATGCACAGTACAAGCCGGACGCATCGTCGGGCTTCGGTTCGACCGAAAAATACAACACGGGCCGCGGGTTCGTGACGTATCAGGTCACGCCGCCGCTGCTGCTGGGCCTCGGCTACTCGTACACGAAGGCGAGCGGCAACACGAACGCCAAGTACCATCAGGTTTCGCTGGGCGGCGACTACTCGCTGTCGAAGCGCACGGACATCTACCTGGTCGGCGCTTACCAGCACGCGAGCGGCACGCAACTCAACGCGGATGGCACGACGTCGGCAGCGCAAGCTTCGGTCGGCTCGTACGGCATCGCCGGCACGAAGTCCCAAGAGCTGGTCGCACTCGGCCTGCGTCACAAGTTCTAAGAAGTACGTTTCCGGCGTGCATGGCGTCTCCGACGCCTTGCCGCCGACCTGGAAAGCCAGTCCCGGTTTCGGCCGCGACTGGCTTTTTTTCGTCCGTCTCCCGCGTGCCCGCAGCGCCCGCACGGGCCGGGAACCGGAACCCGCGCCCCGACCCACGCCCGCCGGCCGGCAGCGGCGCCTGGCGGCTGCCACGCGCCGGGAACACCGTTTGCGAAGCGCCGCGCCGGTCGCGATCCGTCCGCCGAGCGACTACCATCCGCACTGCCGGCACCGCTCGTCCGGTGCGATCGCAATGTGCCGAGGCGTGTCGATTTCGGCAATCGTCATCCGTCGTCTCGATGGCGGCACGCGGTTCGCGCATCGCCCCATTCACACAGGAGATACGCCATGACGATTCAGAAGATCACGCCTTTCCTCTGGTACGCGGCGGAAGCAGAAGAAGCCGCCGCCTTCTATGCCGGCATCTTTCCGGATTCGCGCGTCGTGCGCGTCACGACGGTGCCCGGCACCGACGGCACGCGGATGGTCGAGTTCGAACTGTTCGGGCAACCGTTCTTCGCGATGAGCCACCCGCGCACCGATACGTTCAACCATTCAATTTCGCTGCTGGTCAGCTGCGCCGACCAGGCGGAACTCGACCGCTACTGGCATGCCCTGCTCGACAACGGCGGCACGGCCGACGCCTGCGGCTGGCTGAGAGACCGCTACGGCGTGTCGTGGCAGATCGTTCCGGAAACGCTGATCCCGATGGTGTCCGACCGGGACACGGTCAAGGCCACGCGCGTGGCCGCCGCGATGATGCAGATGATCAAGCTCGACGACGCCGCATTGAAGGCCGCCTACGCCGGTACGGCGGGCTGACGAAGCAGCACGTCGCACGGCGCATGCGCGATGACGCGCCGGGTCACCGACAGGCATCCGGCTCGACCGCATGCGCATGCGACTGCCGCGCCAGTGCCGATGATCTTCCTCGGCGTCGCCCCAAGCCCCGGGCACGCGCGCGGTATCCGCCGCTACGTCGACAGCATCGATTCGACCGTTCGCCGCGCGTAGCCGATGAATGCGGCAAGGGGTTCGCCCGACAGGATCGCCGCGTCCTCCTCGCCGCCGAGATAGGCGGCACGCGCCGCCGCGACGACCGGCCGGCAGGCTTGCGGCAAGCGTTCCAGAACCCCTGTCGCCGCGACGTCCTTCGGCGCGATCCTGCCGGTCGCGGCGCTGTACCAGATGCGCGCGAGCGCGAGCACCACGTTGCACGCGTCGCCGCGCCAGTCCGGTTCGGCATTCCACTGCGCAACCGTCGCCAGCAGCGCGGCGACAAAATCCCGTGCGGGCACTGGCTCGAAAAGCGCCGCCGCCGGCGCGCCAACCAGCACGACACTGTGTTGCCGCACCTTCGTCAACAGGATCGCCAGATCGTGATCGACGCGCGCCGGTTCGACGATGCCGGCCTCGAGCTCGTGACGCAGCCACTCGCCGAACTGCAGTTCACGACGCGCCGGATGACGCCACGGCACGACCGCATCGTGCGCGACGACGGTCGCTTCCAGGGCGCGCATGCCGCCGGCGCGACCAGGCGGCGCCGACACGGCCAGCAGGTCGAGCATCAGTGCGTGCCGCGTCGACTCGTCCGGCCGGGCCGACACCGTCACCAGCAGGTCGATGTCACTGCGCGGCTTCAGTCCGCCGTCGAGCGCCGATCCGAACAGGTGAAGCGCCGTGAGCGTCGCGCCGAGATGCCGCTCGATCGTGTCGCACGCGGCGGTGACCTGGGCTGCGATTTCGTCGGGAATGCATTCAGTCACGATGCACGTGCCTCGCGAGGCGCACGCAACCGGCACAGCGCGCGCGACGGGCAGCGGCGGATCTGCTGCAAGCGCGCGGAGGATTGCCGTTCGTCATCGCGCGTGCGCGGCGCGTCTTCCGTCGTGCGTCACGCGTCGAACCGGACCTTCCGCCATTTCACTGCTTCGCTGCCGCGCGATTTGCGCAGCGCAATAAAAATCCCCGCACGCTTTCGCGTGCGGGGATCGTCGGACATCGCAGCGGCTGCCGACATGCGTTCGGCAGCCACTGCGCAGCATTACGCTGCCGCGTCCTTCAGCTTCTTCAGCGCACGTGCCTTCACGCGCACGCTGGCCGGCTTCGCCGGGAACCAACGCTCTTCGCCCGTGAACGGATCCTTGCCGAAGCGCTTCTTCTTCGCCGGCACGACTTGCGCCGTGATCTTCAGCAGACCCGGCAGCGTGAACTCGCCCGCGCCCTTCTTGTGGACCGAGCCCAGCACGACGTTCTCGAGTGCGACGAGCACTGCCTTGACAGCCTTCACTTCGACAGCTGCGCGCTCAGCGATGTGCGTTGCGAGCGATGCCTTCGTGAACTTGTCCTTCAGCGGCGTCGGAGCAGCCGGTGCCGCCTTCGCGACAACCTTCTTGGCCACTACTTTCTTCGCGGGCGCAGCCTTTTTGGCAGCCACTTTCTTGGTGGCCGGTGCGGCAGCCTTCTTGGCCACCTTTTTTGCGGAAGTCGCCATGTTTCTCCTACCAGGTGTGGTCGTTGGATACACGAAGCGTGCAACGCGCGCGCTTCAACGCCGGATTCTACAAGCGCCTTGACGCTTCGTGCAGTACTTTTATGCGTTTTCACGGGGTTTCCCGCAGGTTTTTTTGCATGCGACCGATTTCATCGACGCTCCAGCATCAAAAAACGCCTTCACGTAGGCACCCGAATGCGAATTACGTTCGATATTTGCGCACCTATACTGGGCTCGCTCAATGCCCGGATGCCTCCATGCGCGAAGCCAGATACGTCAAAGGACTCGACGGCCTGCGAGCCCTCGCCGTCATCCTCGTTTTCCTGTCCCACAAGGGCCACGTCCTTGCCGTCGACGTCGGCAAGCTTGGCGTGTGGACGTTTTTCCTCATCAGCGGATTCCTGATCGTCGGCGAGCTGCATCGCAACCGCCAGGCGGTCGAGCGCGGCACCATGACGCGCCGCCACGCGCTCGCGCTGTTCCTCGCGAAACGCGCGCTGCGGATCTTTCCCGTCTATTACCTGCTGCTCGCCGCGCTCGCGATCGCGCACGCGCTGTTCTACCAGCGCGGCGTCAATCTCGGGCTCGCATGGCACGCGGTGTTTCTGTCGAATTACTGGATCGGCGCCGTCAAGGACGGCTGGCCGGGCTCCACGTCGCACTTCTGGAGCCTCGCGGTTGAACAGCAGTTCTATCTGATCGCGCCGCTCGCGCTGCTCGCGGTGCCCGCCGCGCGACACGTCGCGCTCGGCATCGGGGCCATCGTACTGGGCGCGCTCGCGCATCTCGCGCTCTACCTGTGCGACGCGTCGCCGGTGCTGATCTATGCGTTTTCCCCGTGGAATTTCGCGCTGATCGCGCTCGGCGGCGTCGGCGCGATGGCGCTCGCCGATCGCGGCACGGCCGCCGTGCGCCGCGTTCCGCCCGGCTGGCTCGGCGCGGCCGGCGTCGTGTTCTTCCTCGTGCTGCCCGCCTGCACGCCCCTGCCCGATGCGATCGCGGGGCTCGCGGATCTCGGCCTGTCCGCATCGCTCGGCGCGCTACTGCTGTGGATCGTCAGCGAACCCGAGCATCCGGTCGTCGCTTTGCTCGACTGGGCGCCGCTCGCCTATCTCGGCACGATCAGCTACGGCTTCTACCTGTTCCACAACCTGATTCCGGCGCGCTTCGGCGTGCTGCCGGCGCACGTCGGGCACGTGGCCATCCCTGAAATCGTCCGCGACACGCTACCCGAACTGCTGCAGTTCGCGCTCGCCGTGCTGCTCGCGCACCTGTCGTGGCGCTATCTGGAAAAGCGGCTGCTCGATTTCAAGAAGCCGGTCGCCGCGATGCTGGCCCGGTATTTCGTCGCACAGCCGAGTACGTCGGCGCGTTGAACACGGCACGAACGCGGCAACGGTTGAGCGGGGAAACGGTGCTTCACGCCACACTCTGGCGCTGACGCGCAACGCTCGAGCCGTCGCGTCGTCGACCGGCGCCGGCAAAACCGATGCGGTCACGAACGTCGATACGCGTCGCGCCATCGAGCCGCCGATCCGGTGATCCGGGCGCCCGTCGCGGCACTGGTTTCAGCCATGACGTCCGTTCTCGTCGGCGCGCCCCGCTCCACACGCAGCCCCGATCCTGACGCCGAGCTGCCACGACTCGCACCCCGACGGCCCGCATGGCGCAGTGGCGCATCCGCACACGCAAAAAAGCCCCGGCGCGCGAGCGGCCGGGGCCAACGGAACAACCACCACCTGAAACAACGGAGCGCGCGGCTGCTTAGGCGACAGCAGCCAGCGCGGGCAAACAGGTACGCAGGTAGGCCTCGAATTCGCGGCTCACTTCCGGATGCTGGAGCGCGAGCTCGACGGTGGCCTTGAGATAGCCGATCTTGCTGCCGCAGTCGAAGCGCGTGCCGAAGTAGCGATACGCGAGCACCTGCTCGTTCGCGAGCAGCGACTGGACCGCGTCGGTCAGCTGCAGTTCGCCGCCGGCGCCCGGCTTGAGCTTGCGCAGGTGATCGAAGATCGTCGGCATGAACACGTAGCGTCCGACCACGCCGAGATTCGACGGCGCATCCTCGGGCGCCGGCTTCTCGATGATGCCCGACAGCTTGATGATGTCCTCTTCCCATTCGCGGCCTTCGACGACGCCGTACGAACGGCTGTCCTCGCGCGGGATCGTCTCGACCCCGATCACCGAGCTGTGATAGTGGTCGAACACGTCGACGAGCTGCTTCAGCACCGGCTGTTCGCCATGCAGCAGGTCGTCGGCGAGGATCACCGCGAACGGCTCGCCGTGCACCAGCTTCTCCGCGCACAGCACCGCGTGGCCGAGGCCGAGCGCTTCCGGCTGGCGCACGTAGAAGCAGTTCACGTGGCTCGGCTTGATGCCGCGCACCAGTTCGAGCAGCTTTTCCTTGCCGCGCGCCTCGAGTTCGGCCTCGATCTCGTAGGACTTGTCGAAGTGATCCTCGATCGCGCGCTTGCTGCGCCCGGTGACGAAGATCATCTCGGTGATACCGGCGTTGATCGCTTCCTCGACCGCGTACTGGATCAGCGGCTTGTCGACGACGGGCAACATCTCCTTCGGGCTCGCCTTCGTTGCCGGGAGGAACCGCGTGCCGAGACCGGCGACGGGGAACACGGCCTTGGTGACTTTCAACATGTTCGCATCCTGATTGCGTTGACTGCGCCGCGTCGACCCGCGACCCGGCGCGATTGTGTTCCGAACGGCATATCGAGAATCGACGGTACTGCCAATTCGACTCCGCTCATTTTCGATATGGACTGATTGCCCAATGATTCCGGAAAAAATATAATCCTTTCAACCCGGTCGATATTGCCGAACCGAGTGCCGAGGCAGAAACAAATTACCGATTTTCCAGATACAAATTCTTACGATTCGAATTCCTCGATATAGGGCACGCCGCCCCGTTCGAGACCCGGGCGAATCGGTTCGTTCTTCAGCGCCTCGCGGTACGCCGACAGCATGGCCATGACCAGCAGTACTGCAGCGCTCGCGATCCAATGCATGTCCATCTTGCCGCTCCTTGCATCAATCAACTGGAGCTTCAAACTATCAGAAAAAAATCGGTAAATAATTGACCCGCCTCGCGGAACCGCTTTCTGAACGCGATAAAACCATGATGTGGAATTGCGATATTTCCCGGCGAGATTTTTTTATTCATTGATCGAATTCTTGCGCATTACGATTGGATGAAACTTCCCGTCCATCCGTCGCAAGGAATCGAATCGCATGCAAGCTTTCAGCGGATCGTCTCTGGCCGCGCCGCCCGTCGCCGATCACAAGGAACACGTGATCGACGCGATGCGCGGCTTCGCGGCGCTGCTCGTCGCCTATTTCCACTGCCGCCAGATCGTCTGGGTCGGCATGCAAAGCTTCCATCACGCTTACGGCCATGCGCTCACCCCGAGCGCGATCGCCGGCTACCTGACCTTCCCGTTCGCGTGGGGCTCCGCCGGCGTGCCGATCTTCTTCGTGATCAGCGGCTACTGCATCCATCGCAACGCGGCGCTCAAGCTCGCGGCCGATCCCGCGTACCGGCTCGACGCGCCGAACTTCTGGATGCGCCGGTTCGCGCGCATCTACCCGGTGCTGCTCGCCGCGCTGCTGTTTACGCTCGCACTCGACTCGGTCAGCCTGCAGATCGAGCCCGTCAGCCACAAGATCCGCGACGCCGGCCTCGTCGCGTTCCTCGTGAACCTGTTCTCGCTGCAGGGTGTCGCCGGCTACACGTACGGGTCGAACGGCGCGCTGTGGACGCTGTCGCTCGAAGTGCAGTTCTATGCGATCTACCCGCTGCTGTTCGCGATCCGCCGGCGTATCGGCATGCCGGCGGTCGTGGCCGCGGTCGCGCTCATCAACGTCGCGTCGGCGTGGCTGCTCGAACGGCACGACCTGCAGTTCTTCACGTCGTACTGGCTGTCGTGGACGATCGGCGCGTGGATCGCCGACGTGCGCGCGCAGCCGGCCCGCGGCGCGGCCGCCGTGCCGTCGCGCGCGTGGTACGGCGCGGCCGCCGTGCTGCTGGCCGCCGGCTGCGGCGCGTTCCATTTCGGCCAGTACGGCGCGTTCCAGCTGTGGTCGGCCGGCTTCGCGTGCTTCCTGTACCGCGCGCTCGCCCGTCCGCCGCGCCCGACGCCGCCGCTGCGCGTGCTGAGCTGGTTCGGCGACTTCAGCTACTCGCTGTACCTGATCCACCTGCCGCTGTTCGTCTGTCTCGGCTCGGTGCTGTTCCATTCCGAGCTGCAGCTGTCGATCTGGCCGTCATTCGCGTTCATGGCCGCCGCGATCCCGGTCGCGTATGTGTTCTACCGGATGTTCGAACGACCCGCGATGACGTGGTCGGCCAGCTTCAAGCCGGCTCGCCCCGCTCGGGTCGTGACGCCGGCGCCTGAACGGGCTGTTTGATCCGGCCGGAACGCTTTCCCGAGCCCTCGCGCGGCGGTACGTTGCGCGGGGGCTTTTTCATGGCCTGAGCGCGCCGGCATACCGGGTTGACGGGGGTGGGTTAGCCTTCCGGCGTCGGGCCGCGCTACGGCCCGCGTGAGCCGCCCTCGACCGCCTTTCACCATCGGGACTGCCTGGGCGCGGCCTTCTCGCGTCACCTTCTCGCGTCACCTTCTCGCGTCACCTTCTCGCGTCACCTTCTCGCGTCGCCAACCACGCCCTCCCAATCAACAATCGGCCAAGCACGCGCCCCACGCAACGCACAACAACCTGCCCACCACCCGCCCGACGAAGGCCCGGGCGCTGAAAAACAAAGCCCCCACGCAGCACACCGCCGCATGAGGGCCCGTTTCCCGCCGGCTCGCGCCGCTTACCGCTTCTTCGCCTTCGCCGCCTTCGCCGTATCCGCGAGGATCTTCTCGACCCGCTCCACGTAGGTTTCGGTGCCGAACCGGCGCACCGCCGTCGCCCGCCCGCTCGCGACGAGCCGCTCGCGCAGCGCGCCGTCGCGCTTCAGCGTAGCCAGCGCATCGGCCAGCGCGGCCGCGTCGCCCGGCGCGCAGAGCAGCCCGTTGTCGCCGTCCTCGATGATCTCGACGACGCCGCCCGCGCGGGCCGCGACGACCGGCCGGCGCGCGAGCATCCCCTCGACGATCACGCGCCCGAACGGCTCGGGCGTGATCGACGTGTGCGCGACGACGTCGACCGCCGTCATGCAGGCAGCCACGTCGCGCTGGAACCCGAGGAAATGCACGCGCTCGTCCATCCCGTGCCGCGCGACGTATTCGTGCAGCTGCGCCGCGTATTCGTCCTCGCCGAACAGCGGCGCGCCGACCAGCACCACGTGCATGTCGGGATGCCGCGCGGCGGCTTCCAGCAGCACGTGCTGCCCCTTCCAGTGCGCGAGCCGGCTGAACGAACCGACGAGCCACGCGTTTTCGGGCAACCCGAGGCGCGTGCGCAGCGCGGCCTGGCTGACGCCTTCCAGCGCGTCGAACGGCTCGGCCGAAATGCCGTTGAACACGACGTCGACGTGCTGCGGCGTGAAGCCCGTCAGCGTCCGGAACGCCTGCGCGGACGCATCGGAATTCGCGATCACGCGCGTGACGCCGAGCCGCGCGCAGTACTTGATCGCCATCAACTGCTTGCTGCCGAAATGGTCGGTGCTGACGATGTCGCGCAGGTGCCATACCACCGGCTTACGCGCGAGCCGCCCGGCCAGCGCGGCGACCACCATCGCGCGCTGCGTGTTCGCGTAGATCACCTCGGCGCGGCGTGCGCGGCGCGCGACGTCGCGCACCAGCCGCACGAGTTGCTTCAGCGCGCCGGCCGATACGCCGCCCTGCTTGCGCACGCCCGCGAGCGCGCCCTGGTCGACCACGTCGACGCGCGCGCCGATCTCGTCGAGCGCCGCGCGGAACGGGCCGTCGTCGAACAGCAGCACATCGGCGTTTGCGCGCATGTGCTTCATGATCTCGAGCAGCGACAGCTCGGCACCGCCGAGCACGCCGCTCTGGTCGAGCACGAGCGTCGCCGGGCCGCGCGCAGCCGGCATCGGCGCGCTGGCCGTACCGCGCTGCGCGGTCGAGCCGGGCAGCGCGGCTTCCACATAGTCGAGGAAGCGCCGCCGGAACGTATCGGCGGAAAACCGCTCCGCGTTCGTGCGGCAGGCGGTCGGCGTGAAGCGCTGCGGCGCACGCTCGAAATCGTCGACGGCCGCGACGATCGCGTGCGGCGTCTGTTCGTCGAAAAAGAGCCCGGTCGGGTTCAGGTCCGATTGCGGGTCGAGCACGGTTTCGAGCGCGCCGCCCTTGCCGTACGCGATCACCGGCGTGCCGCACGCTTGCGCCTCGACCACCGAGATCCCGAAATCCTCCTCGGCCGCGAACACGAACGCCTTCGCGCGCCGCATCCGGTCGTGCAGCACCGCGAACGGCTGGTAGCCCATGATCTCGACGTTCGGGCCGGCCTTCGCGCGGATCTTCTGCATCTCGGGGCCGTCGCCGATCACGACGAGCTTGCGCTCCGGCGTGCGCGAAAAGGCTTCGACGATCAGGTCGATCTTCTTGTACGGCACCATCCGCGAAGCGGTCAGGTAGAAATCCTCCTTCTCCGCGTTCAGCGAAAACGCGTCGACGTCGACCGGCGGGAAGATCACCGCCGCGTCGCGGTGGTAGACCTTCTTGATACGCCGCGCGATGAACGCGGAGTTCGCGACGAAACCGTCCACCGCGTTCGCGGTGCGCGTGTCCCAGTTGCGGATGTAATGCAGGATCATCCGCGCGAGCAGCGACTTCGGCCCGCGCGTGAGGTTCGACTGCTCCAGATACTGGTGCTGCAGATCCCACGCATAGCGGATCGGCGAATGCACGTAGCTGATGTGCACCTGGTCGGGCCCCGTCAGCACGCCCTTCGCGACCGCGTGGCTGCTCGAGATCACCAGGTCGTACTCGGACACGTCGAGCTGCTCGATCGCGAGCGGCATCAGCGGCAGGTAGCTGCGGTACTTGGTGCGCGCGAACGGCAGCTTCTGGATGAACGACGTCGTCACCGGCTTGCCGCGCACGAACGCGCGATCGTCGAGGAAGTCGACGAGACTGAACAGGTCCGCGTCGGGAAAGCACGCGACGATCTGCTCGAGCACGCGTTCGGCTCCGGCATAGGTGACGAGCCAGTCGTGGACGATCGCCACGCGCAGCGCGCGCGTCGGATGGCGCGCGCTGGCCCGTTCGGCCGGCAGCGCCCGGCGCAGCGCGGCGGCGTCGCCCGCTTCGGCCACGGCCGCATCGGCGGTGGCGAGATTCAATACGGCGTGTTCCGCCAGATCGCGATTCATCAGTCGCTCCAAGAAACGGTGCCATTGACGGCGGGGAGGACAGGTGTGTCCTTGACAGCCAGCTTGGTCTGCAGGCTAGGATGGCCGGCATGATCCTTGTCTATCGCTACCGGGTTAAGTCGCTCAATGGACTGCTTAACAAGCAAAGCCGTGCGGTGAACTACGTTTGGAACTTCTGCAACGACACGCAAAAGCACGCGCTCAGGTGGCGCAAGAAGTGGCCGACGGGTTTCGACCTGAACGTGTTGACGACGGGTAGCAGCAAGGAACTCGGCATCCACTCGGGCACCGTCAACGCAACGTGCGAGCAATACGCGAAGTCGCGCAGCCAACACCGTCGGCCCTACCTGCGTTATCGCGGCAAGAAATCGCTGGGCTGGGTGCCGCTGAAGGGCCGTGAACTTAAACGCGAAGGCGACGCGTTTCGCTTCGCCGGCAACACCTTTCGTGTGTTCAATAGCAAGCCGCTTCCTGAAGGCAAGATCAAGGACGGCACCAACTTTGCGCAGGATGCGCGCGGCAACTGGTTTCTCAACATCGTGATCGAGATGCCCGATGTTCAGGCGCGCCCGATCCGTTCCGGCGTCGGCATCGATCTTGGCCTGAAAGACTTCGCCACACTTTCGACGGGCGAGAAGCTGCCCAATGACCCGTTCGGTCGACGAGCGGCGGACAAGCTGGCGAAAGCGCAACGGGCGCGAAAACACAAACGGCATATCGCGAAGCTGCACGCCAAGGTCGCGAATGCCCGTGCCGATTTCCAACACAAGCTCGCGCTCGATCTGGTGCGGCGTTTCGATTACATCGCGGTCGGCAACGTGTCGGCTGCCAAGCTCGCCAGAACCAGGATGGCGAAGAGCGTCTACGACGCGTCCTGGTCGTCTTTCCGAAACAAGCTCCGCTACAAGGCGATCGCGCACGGAGCCACGTTCGAGGAAGTCGACGAAAGCGGTTCGACCCAGTCCTGTTCGGCGTGCGGATCGAAAGACAGCACGACGCGGCCGAAAGGTATCGCGGGACTGCGAATAAGAGAGTGGGCCTGCAGTGACTGTGGTGTCTTGCATGATCGTGATACCAACGCTGCTTTGAACATTCTCCGATGCGGACGTGCATCACCAGGTGTGGGAATCTCCCGCCGTTAGTCGGGAGAGGACGTCAAGCAGTTTTCCTCGCATTGAGACGGACAAACAGGTCGCGCACGAGCGCACGCAGCCCGGGGGTCATCGTGAGCGACCACGCAACATTCAACAGCAGCACGACCGCGCAGATGCCGATCGACTCGACGAGCCCCGGCCACGCCTGCGCCAGAAACAGGCTCGCCAGCAGAAACGCCAGATGCGCGAGCATGTCGAGCACGATCGCGCGCATCCGGATCGCCGACAGGTACAGCAGCACGCCGTAGTCGACGAGCGCGCGCGCCGCGACGACCACCGCCGCGCCGATCAGCCCGAAGTGATGGATGCCGAACCACAGGCCGCCGACGAAGAACGGCATCTCGACGAGCCCGGCGAACGCCGCGCGGGCCGGGTTGACCTGCGACTGGATCAGGATTCGCGTGACGCTCGCCTGGCCGACGAGCCACACGCTGATCACCAGCACGCGGCCGACCGGCGCCGAATGCGCGGCGAGATCCGCGCCCACCCACAGCGTGAGGAACGGCGCGAGCGCGAAGATCGCGACGATGCCGACCGGCGTGAACACGCCGTTCAGGAATTCGAGCGACTGGCGCGCGAGCGTGTCCGCATGGTCGCGGCCGACCGCCGACAGGCGCGGGAACAGCGTGCGCACCAGCGCGTTCGGCAGCATGTTCAGGCGCGTGACGAGGTTCTGCGGCACCGTGTAGTAGGTGACGAACTTCGCGCCCATGCCGGCGCCCAGCATCACGCGGTCGAGCGTGTCGGCGATCATGCTCGTCGTACTCGCGATCAGCATCCAGCCGCCGAAGTTGAACAGCCCTTTCGCGGTGCCCCACTGCGGCGGATCGATGCGCCGGATCCCGAGCACCTTGATACTGGCCTGGCCGAGCATCACCGCGGCGATCAGCCGCGCGACGACCGCCGCGGCGAGCACCGTCTGCAGGTTCGGCGCGATCCACCACGCGGCGCCGAGTGGCAGCAACTGGAACAGGAACGTGCCGATCGTCTGGTTCGTGTTGAACACGCCGAAGCGTTCGGCGCCATTGATCGCGCCGGCGAACACCCACGACACGTTCGCCAGCGGAATCGCGAGCGCGAGCCACGGCAGCGCGAGATACACCTCGTGCTGCATCGCCGCCGACACCTTCGTGAAGTACGCGGTGTAGACGAACGCGCCGAAATAGATCAGCAGCCCGCCGACGATGCCGGTGCCGAGATTCAGCCAGAACGCGCTCCAGAACACACGCGCGCTTTCGTCGGCATTACCGCTCGCGAGCGCCTTCGAGATGTGGTTCTGCGCGGCCATGCTCATCCCGAGATCGAGGATCCCGAAATAGCCGATCAGCGTCCACACGAGGCTGACGACGCCGTAGCGTTCGACGCCGAGCGCGTGGATATAGGCGGGCACCGTCACCAGCGACACGAAGGTCGGCAGGATCAGCCCGATGAAGTTGATCGAAACGTTCTTGAGTATGCCTTTGTCCATGCTTCTGCCTTGTGTGACGTCGCCCGTCACGGTTTCCAGCGATACATCAGCACCTTGCCGCGTGCGTCTTCCTCGACGAACACGAGGTACTCGCCGTTCTCGCGCCGGAACGCGCTGATGCCGAACGGCACGTCGACCCAGCCGGAGGCCTTGCCGACCTCGGCGCCCGGGCTCATCACGCCCACTTCCTTGCCGGTTTCCTTGTCGTACACGTGGATCTTGCCGACCGGCTCCACCCCGAACAGGTAGCGGCCCTCGGCCGTGAGCCCGATCAGGTCGAAGATCGGCTTCGCGTCGAGCTGCCACGGCAGCGCGACCTGGTAACGCACGACCGGCGAACCCGTCGACCACTTGTCGAAGCGGATCAGCACGCGCCCCACTTCCTTGTTGATGCCCGGCTGCGGCGGCGCGTCGGCCGTGTAGCCGGTCACGTACAGCGTGTCCGTCTGCGGCTCGTAGATCGCGCGGCGCAACTGCGTGAACGGCTGCGGCATCGGGTAGGTCGTGACCTTGTCGTACGAGTAGATCGGGTTGCCGGCCTTGTCGACGCCGCCGTACTGGAAGCGGTGGATGCCGCGCACGTCGCTGGTGCGCCAGATGTCGCCCTTCGTGTCGACCCACCAGCCCCAGCCGCCCGCCTTCGCCTTGCCCGTCGTGTTGATCTCGGCCTCGTCGCCATCGATCCGGCCGTTGCCGTTCGCGTCGCGCCACAGCCAGTCGCCGCCCGGCGGCTTGTTCGGCACCTTGTCGACCGGTCGCGCACGCCCCGCGATCAGGCCGGACGGAATCGCGACCTCGCCGTCGCGCTTCGCGTCGAAGCGGTAGATCTTCAGGTGATCGGCGTACATGTCGGTCAGGTACAGGAACGTGCGGCCGTCGAGGCGCCGTGCGAACGGCATGCCGGGATACTGGTCCGTGTGGAACACGGGATCGTCCGGATACTTGAAGCGGTTCGACAGGAAGCCGACGTATTTCCAGTCCTGGCCCGGCGGTTTCGACAGGTCGAGCTCGAAGCGCTTGTTGCCCGTGTACACGCTGTTCGGCCGCGCCGGGTCGAGCCACGCGCCGTCGACGAACAGCAGCCCCTGCACCTGCCAGCGCAGCTTGCCGTCCGGCGTGTAGCTTTCGAGCACCGCGCCGAGCCCTGCGCCGATCGTGTCGTGGCGCGGCCCGATGCCGTTCATCGACACGTAGATGTTGCCCGCGCGGTCGACACCGACGCCCGTCAGCCCGTTGAAACGCTGCGGCCCCGGCCGGCCCGGCACCGGGCCCGCGAAGATGCCGCCGCGCTCGCCGAGCGTGCCCGACTGCGCATAACCCTTGCCGCCTTTTGAGAAGATCAGGATCTGCTGGCGGGGCCCGTTGTCCGCCACCAGCACGCGCCCTTTCGCGTCGACGGCCACGTCCACCGCCTCGGTGCCTTCCGGCAGCGCGGGCGCGTCGTCGAGCTTGCGGCCGTCCGCGCGCACGTGCACGAGGTGCGCGGGCCCGTTGAGCGTATCCGTGAGCAGCCACAGCGTGCCGTCGCCCGCGAGCGCGAGGCGGCCCGGCTCGTGCGCGCTCCACGTGCCCTTCTGCTGCATCGTCTCCGCGTCGTACACGTTCACCGCGTCGCGCGACGGATTCGTCGCGAACAGCGTCTTGTCGTCGGCTGCGAGGCCGCCGACTTCCGCCTTCTGCTCGCCCACTTCCGAGCGCGCGGGCGCCGCCACCTCGTTCATCATCATGAAGCTCGCGGCCATCCGTGCGCGGCCGGTGTCCGCGCGGCCGCCCGGCGCGACCTGCGGCGCCGCGCGGAACGGCGCGGGCTGCTTCAGGTCGCCGATCGTGCGACGCGAGATGCCGAACCACTGCTTGCCCTTGTCCGGCCATATGCCGGGCGACTGCAAGTGGCCGCGCTCGTTGCCGACACCGATCGCGACATACGCGTACTTGCCGTTCACCGCGATCGCGCTGCCGCCGAGGTTGCCCCAGCCGTGCGTGCCGCCGGCGAAGCCGAGCATCTTCCCGTCCTGGTAGACGCTCGCCTCGGCCCCGCTCTCGTCCCACGGCGCATTCGTATACACCTTGCCTTCAGGCGTCACCGCGATCGCGCGGATGTCGATCTGCGTCCAGCTGCCGTCGCCATAGCCGAACGTATTGCCGATCCACGACGTCGTCGCGGGCAACACCGTTTCGGCCGGTGCGGCGCTCGTCAGCAGCGTCACGCATACCGTCATGCCTACCAGAATCAGACGTCGCAATGCGCTTCTCCAGACTTGATGCAACAGCGGCCGGGCCGCCGCAAGGACTGCCGCCGGCGCACCCTGTCGCTAAATGGGTTTCAAACGTCGCGATGCAGGTTACAAGCAAAAATAATCACAAGAAATTTGGAAATATTTGGGGATGTTTCCGCGTGAAATATCGAACCGGAACAGCGCCGAAAAGGTGCCCGAAAGCGGCAATAACGACCGCCTTTCGGTTTCCGCCCCGTAGAAAATGCCGCCTTCCACCGCCCGACGGGGCCGTCCGGGCGCCGACCTTTCATCCCACGACAGAAATAATCGGCATTTGAATATTTGCCGTCAGATAAATGACGCGCGTTTTTTTGCCGATTTCTTTTCCCTAGAATCGATTTCGATTCGATATTTCATTTAATGGCATGCATTACGTTCACGTTTACGCATCGGATGTGCGACACGCCCCGGCTCACGCCGCGCGTCGCGAAGGAGCGGCGCGATGACGGGCATCTCGCGACCCGCTGACCTCACCCCGTCGCAACACGGCCGCATCGTGCAGCTCGACGGGCTGCGCGCGATCGCGGTCGGCGCCGTGTTCCTGCAGCACGCGCTAAAGGCGCCGCTCTGGATGGGTGTCGACCTGTTCTTCGTGCTGAGCGGGCTGCTGATCACCGGCATCCTGCTCGATCGCAAGGCGCGCGGGCAGTCGTACTTCAGCCACTTCTACGCACGCCGCGTGCGTCGCATCCTGCCGCCGTACGTGCTGCTGCTGGTGGTGTCGACGCTCCTGTTCGGCGCGGGCTGGCTGCCGCACTGGCCGTGGTTCGCGTTCTTCTCCACCAACATCGGGCTGTCGCTCGGCAGCATCGGCCATGACAGCCTGAACGTGCTGTGGTCGCTCGCGGTCGAGGAGCAGTTCTATATCTTCTGGCCGTTCGTCGTGCTGTGGTGCTCGGAGCGCGCGCTGCTGTGGGTCGCCGCCGCGCTGATCGTCGCGGCCCCCGTGCTGCGCGCGATCGCGACGCCGTGGTTCGACTCGTTCTGGCCGATCTACTACCTGACGCCGTTCCGCATGGACCTGCTCGCCGCGGGCGCGCTGCTCGCGATCGTGCTGCGCCGCGACCGGCGCGCGCTCGAGCCGTTCTATCCGCTCGCGATCGTCGGCGCGCTCGTGTCGCTCGCGATCCTCGGCTGGCTGCACCTGTCGTTCCCGCGCTTCCGCGCCGCGAACACGCCGCTGTCGAATGCCGCGCTCTACAGCATCTCGCTGCTGCTGTGCACGTCGATCGTCGTGATCGCGCTGCGCGGCCGCGGCCTCGTGCAGCGCGTGCTGACGAACCCGATGCTCGTCTACGTCGGCACCGTCAGCTACACCGTGTACCTGATCCACCTCAGCGTGCTGTACGCGCTGTGGCCGCTGCACCTGAACCGCTTCGTCACGGCCGCGCTGGCGCTCGCGCTCACGCTCGCGTACGCGACCGTGAGCTGGTACGGCTTCGAACGGCGCCTGACGCGCGGCCCCGCACGCCGCGCGCTGCCGGCCGCCGCCGGCACGACCGCCTGAACTCTCTCCACTCATCGATTTCCACAAGGACAACGCCATGACCCAAACTCGCAAGAAGGCCATCATCACGGGGATCACGGGACAGGACGGCGCCTACCTGACCAAGCTACTGCTCGACAAGGGCTACGAGGTCACGGGGACCTATCGCCGCACCAGCTCGGTCAACCTCTGGCGCATCGCCGAGCTCGGCGTCGACACGCACCCGAACCTCACGCTCGTCGAGCACGACCTGACGGACGCCGGCTCGAGCATGCGCCTGCTGGAACGCACACAGGCCGATGAGCTGTACAACCTGGCCGCCCAAAGC
This sequence comes from Burkholderia sp. AU38729, assembly GCF_020419725.1. NCBI lineage: Bacteria > Pseudomonadati > Pseudomonadota > Betaproteobacteria > Burkholderiales > Burkholderiaceae > Burkholderia > Burkholderia sp. AU38729. The sequence continues at coordinate 650,499 of NZ_JAIZQO010000002.1, forward strand.
TTCGTCGGCGTGTCGTTCGAGCAGCCGTCCACGACCGCCGACGTCACCGGCCTCGGTCCACTCCACTTGCTCGAGGCGATTCGTCTCGTGAGCCCGAAGACGCGCTTCTACCAGGCGTCGACCTCCGAGATGTTCGGCAAGGTGCAGTCGATTCCGCAAACGGAAGCGACCTCGTTCTATCCGCGCAGCCCGTACGGCGTCGCAAAACTGTTCGCGCACTGGATGACCGTGAACTACCGCGAGTCGTACGGCCTGTTCGGTTGCAGCGGGATCCTGTTCAACCACGAATCGCCGCTGCGCGGCCGCGAATTCGTCACGCGCAAGATTACTGACACCGTCGCAAAGATCAGGCTCGGCAAGGCAACGCGCCTCGAGCTCGGCAACCTCGATGCGAAGCGCGACTGGGGTTTTGCACTCGAGTACGTCGAAGGAATGTGGCGAATGCTGCAGGTCGACGAGCCCGATACCTATGTGCTGGCCACCAACCGGACCGAAACCGTGCGCGACTTCGTGCGGATGGCGTTCGCGGCGGCCGGCTATCAGATCGAATGGACCGGCAAGGGTGAGCAGGAACGCGGTCTCGATGCGGCAACGGGCAACGTGCTCGTCGAAGTGAATCCGAAGTTCTATCGTCCCGCGGAAGTCGATCTGCTGATCGGCTGCGCGGACAAGGCCAAAAGCAAGCTCGGCTGGGCACCGGAAACAACGCTCGAACAGCTTTGCCAGATGATGGTCGAGGCGGACCTCACGAGGAACCAACACCATGACACGTTCTGATATCGAACACGCACCGCGCCGTGCATTCGTCACGGGCTTGACGGGTTTCACCGGTCGCTACATGGCGCAGCATCTCGAAGCCGCCGGCTACGAAGTCTGGGGCACGGTCGCGCCCGGTTCGCCGCCGTCCGACGATCCGGTATTCGCGAACTGCACGCTGCTGCCCGTCGACCTGCTCGACGCGGATGCGGTACGCGCGGCCGCGGCCGACGCGCGCCCCGATGCGGTCGTGCATCTCGCCGCGCGTGCGCATGTCACGCAAGACGACCCGTCGCAGACCTACGCAGTCAACGTCGTCGGCACGCGCCACCTGCTGGCGGCGCTCGCGGGTCTCGACCGCCGCCCGTCGGCGGTGCTGCTCGCGAGCAGCGCGAACATCTACGGCAACTCGACGGCTGGCGTGCTCGACGAAAGCGTCCCGCCCGACCCCGCGAACGACTACGCGATCAGCAAGCTTGCGATGGAATATGCGGCGAAGCTGTGGGCCGACCGGCTGCCGATCGTGATCGCACGGCCATTCAACTACACGGGGGTCGGCCAGAGCGATGCGTATCTGCTGCCGAAGCTCGTCGCGCACTATGCGCGCAACGAACCGCGGATTTCGCTCGGCAATCTCGACGTGCGCCGCGACTTCTCCGACGTGCGCGACGTAACGGCCGCCTATCTGAAGCTGATCCAGACCGCGCCGGCCGGCGAGATCCTCAATGTCTGCTCGGAGCGCGCGTATTCGCTGAAAGAAGTGCTGGCGATACTGTCCCGCATCGCCGGCTACGTGATCGACGTGACGATCGATCCGCGCTTCGTGCGGCACAACGAGGTGAAGAGCTTGAGCGGGTCGCGGGACAAGCTGCGGCGTGCAGTGGGTGAACTGCCCGTCACGCCGCTCGACGAAACGCTGCGGTGGATGGTGAGTGCGGTACGCGACGACGTGCCGGCACGTCCGCTGAACGGATCGCGCACGCGCGAAGGCGTGCGCCGCAGCTACGTCGTCGATGGCGACAGGGCGTCCTCGCAGGCACGCCCCGTCGCATCGCTATGAGGGCGCTTGTCCGTTCGCTCAACCTTCGAGGCCGCGCGCGAGATCCTTGCGCAGGTCGCCCGCGTCTTCGAGGCCGACCGACAACCGGATCAGCCCTTCGGTGATCCCTGCCGCCGCGCGTGCTTCCGGCGTGATGCGGCCGTGCGTGGTCGTCGCCGGATGGGTAATGGTCGACCGCGTGTCGCCGAGATTGCCGGTGATCGAGATCAGCTTCGTGTTGTCGATCACGCGCCATGCATTCGCGCGCTGCTGCTCGGGCGTGTCGCCCTTCAGCTCGAACGACAGGATCGACCCGCCCGCCTTCTGCTGACGCTTCGCGAGTTCGTGCTGCGGGTGCGATTCGAGACCCGGGTGAAACACGCGCGCAACCGCCGGATGCGTATCGAGCCAGCGTGCGATTTCCAGCGCATTCGCCGACTGCTTCTCGACGCGCAGCGACAGCGTCTCCATCCCCTTCAGCAGCACCCACGCATTGAACGCCGACAGCGTCGGGCCCGCGCTGCGCACGAACGGGAACACCTTGCCCATGATGAATTCCTTCGAGCCGACCAGCGCGCCGCCGAGCACGCGGCCCTGCCCATCGAGGAATTTCGTCGCCGAGTGCATCACGACATCCGCGCCGAGCTTCAGCGGCTGCTGCAGCACCGGGCTGCAGAAACAGTTGTCGACGACGAACAGCGCATTCGATGCCTTCGCGATCTTGCCGATCGCCTCGATGTCGGCGAGTTCGGTCAGCGGGTTCGACGGCGTCTCGAGGAAGAACATCTTCGTCTCCGGACGCACGGCTTCCTTCCACGCGTTCAGGTCGGTCGGGTCGACGAAGGTCGTCGTGATCCCGAACTTGTTGAAGATCTGCGAGAACATCCCGAGCGTCGAGCCGAACAGGCTGCGCGAGCTGACGAGGTGGTCGCCGGCCTGCAGCGCGGCCATCACGACCGACATGATCGCGGCCATCCCCGACGCCGTCGCGATGCAGGCCTCGCCGCCCTCGAGCGCCGCGAGACGCTCCTGGAACATCGTGACGGTCGGGTTCGTGAAGCGCGAATAGGTGAAGTAGTCTTCCGAATTCGCGAAGCGCTCGGCCGCGTCGGCCGCGCTCTGGAAGCAGAAGCTCGACGTGAGGAACAGCGCTTCCGAGTGCTCGTTGAAGTCGCTGCGCAGCGTGCCCGCGCGCACGGCAAGCGTGTCGAAGTTGAGGGAGTCGTCCATGTTCCGTTTTCCGTATTCGATGGTCGCGCGGGTGGCGCGAACCCAGTCAAAACCAGGCCAAAACAAAAAGCCCGCTATGCGTCGGCATCAGCGGGCTTCGGTGCGGTACGACAGCGATCGACTCGGGCCGGTTGCCACCGGCCTTCGCTTTAGCTGTTTTGGGAAGTCGCCCCGCGTCCGCAAGCTGATATCAAATCGACGCAAGGCCACATCCTATCACGCCTCGTCAAAAGCGTGCGCCGGTGTCACTCGACCGACAACTGCAGGTTCATCTGCGAGCGTTCGGTGTCGCCAGCCGTGTCGCGATCGGCCTGCGATGCCGGCGTGAGGCGCGCGCGCTCGATCGCATCGAGATACTCGGGCGTCACGTCGCCGGTGATGTAGTTGCCGTCGAAGCACGACGCCTCGAAGCGTTCGAGCTTCGGGTTGATGTCGCGCACCGCGCGGCGCAGATCGTCGACGTCCTGATAGATCAGGTGGTCGGCGCCGATGATCTTCGCGACTTCTTCGTCGGTGCGGCCATGGGCGACCAGTTCGCCGCGCGTCGGCATGTCGATGCCGTACACGTTCGGGAACTTCACGGGCGGCGCGGCCGACGCGAAGATCACCGACTTCGCGCCCGCATCGCGCGCCATCTGCACGATTTCATGCGAGGTCGTGCCGCGCACGATCGAATCGTCGACGATCAGCACGTTTTTGTCCTTGAACTCGATGCTCATCGCATTGAGCTTCTGGCGCACCGACTTCTTGCGCACGGCCTGGCCCGGCATGATGAAGGTACGGCCGACGTAGCGGTTCTTGAAGAAGCCTTCGCGATACTCGACGCCGAGCTTCGCGGCGACCTGCATCGCAGCCGGGCGCGACGAATCGGGAATCGGCATCACGACGTCGATCGGCACGTTCGGCAGCTCGCGCTTGATCTTCTCGGCGAGATAGTCGCCCATGCGCAGGCGCACGTTGTAGACCGGCACGCCATCGAGGCACGAGTCCGGACGCGCGAGGTACACGTATTCGAACATGCACGGATTCAGCGTCGGCTGCTCCGCGCACTGCTGGCTGTGGAAGTTGCCGGCCGGATCGATGAAGATCGCTTCGCCCGGCTGCACGTCGCGGACGAATTCGAAACCGATACCTTCGACGGCCACCGACTCCGATGCGACCATCCATTCGGTGCCGTTTTCGGTCTCGAGCTTGCCGATGCACAGCGGGCGAATGCCGAACGGGTCGCGGAACGCGAGCAGGCCGTAGCCGGCGATCAGCGAGACGATCGCATACGAGCCCTGCAGGCGGCGATGCACGCCCGAGACGGCCTTGAACACCGAGGCCGGATCGAGCTCGAGGCCCGTGGTCGACAGTTGCAGCTCGTGTGCGAACACGTTGAGCAGCACTTCGCTGTCGGAATTGGTGTTGATGTGCCGGCGGTCGATCCGGAACATCTCGTCCTTCAGTTGCTGCCAGTTCGTCAGGTTGCCGTTGTGCGCGAGGATGATCCCGAACGGCGCGTTCACGTAGAACGGTTGCGCCTCGGCTTCGCTCGACGCCGAGCCGGCGGTCGGGTAGCGCACCTGGCCGATGCCGTAGGTGCCGGGCAGGCTGCGCATGTTGCGCGTGCGGAACACGTCGCGCACCATGCCGTTCGCCTTGTACATGTGGAAATTGCTGCCGTCCGCCGTCGCGATGCCCGCGGCGTCCTGACCGCGATGCTGCAGGAGCAGCAGGCTGTCATAGATCAGCTGGTTGACCGGGGATTGGGAGATAACGCCTACGATGCCGCACATGGCATGTCCTTCAGAATGACAAAATCGGTTCCGTCCTGCCCGGCCGCGTCGTCACACGCGTACGTACTGGGCCATGCCGTCGGGCAGGAGCTGCTTCAGCTCGTGCACGCCCTGTTCGGCGAAAGGACGCAATAGCGCATTGCGCCAGAATTCCTGTTTGGGCAGCTCGGTCAGCCCGGCCGCCGCGACCAGCAGCACCACCAGCACGCAGCCGCGGACGAGCCCGAACATCATGCCCAGCGAGCGGTCGACGCCGCCCAGGCCGCTCGCCTGCGCGATCCGCGACAGCAACGCGTTCGCCACGCCGGCGACCAGCACCACGCCGATCACGACCAACGCGAAGGCGATCACCCACTGCGTCAGCGCACCACCCGGCCAGTTCGCCGGGATATACGGCACGACCAGTCCGACGTAGCGGCCCGCGATCACGATCGCCGCGATCCAGCCGATCAGCCCGAAAATCTCGGACACGAAACCGCGCCACGCGCCACGCAGCGCAGACAACGCGATCACCGCCAATACAGCGTAGTCGAAAGCCGTCAGCATCGTGCGTTACTGCGTCAGACCGGCTTCGCGCACCTTCGCGATCGCGGCGGAAGCCGCCGCACGATCCGCGAACGGGCCCGCACGCAACAGTGTAGCCGTGCTGCCGTCTGCCTGCTTGCGATGCTCGACATATGCGGGCACACCCGCCGATTTCAATTTGGTGGCCCACGAACGGGCCGTCGCGTCGTCCTTGAACGAACCGAGCTGCACCGCGAAACGCGCACCGGCCGGCGACGACGGCGACGAAGCGTCGCTGCTGTCCGGGCTGGCGGTGTCGGCATGCGCGACGGCCGCGGGCGCGGGGGCAGGCTTCGGCGCGGCCGGCTTCGCCACGGGGGCGGCCGGTTTCGGCGCGGGCTTCGGCGGCGTCACGCTCGCCGTGGTCGTGGTATCGGGTTTCGCGGCCGGCTTGTCGGCATCCTTCGGCGCGGGCGCCGGTGCAGCCGCCACGGCCACATCGGATGCCGGCGGTTCGTCGTGCGCGACGCCTGCCTGTACGTCGGAGGCGTCATCGTCGCGCGGTGCGACCGCCTGGTGCGCGGGCCGGTTCGGAATGTCGATGGCGATGTCGTCCGTGACCGGCTTCGGGTGCGAGTCGAGCACCATCGGCAACACGATCACGGCGGCGACGACGAGCGCGATCGCGCCGACGAGGCGACGGCGCGCGCGTTGCTTTTCTGGAAGGGTCGGATCGAGGAGCAGTGCGTCCGATTCCGGACGCTCGGTGCGGCGCGAGCGTCGCTCGACGCGCTCAGTGGTGCGCTCCGTGCGCACGTTCCGGGAGGTCCCGGTGCGACCGCCGCGCCGCGGGGGCGCGTCGTCGTCTTTCTTGCCGAACGAGAAAATTCCCATGAATGGCTGAGTCCGAAACTGCCCGTCAGTCAGTGTTGCTGCGATTTACGGTAGGCCAGCACGCCGGCAACCGTATGGAAACTGCCGAAAACCACGATTCTATCATTCTCGGATGCTCTTTTTAGTGCATCGCGAAACGCTTCGGCAGGCGACGTGTAACGCGTGACGCTCGAATCGGGCCCCTCCTCCACGCCGGCCTTGCGCAGCGCAGCTTCGAGCTGCTCCGCGGAGGCCGCGCGCGGCAGCGGCAGGTCGGTCACGCACCAGTGGTCGATCTCGCCCTTCAGGTGCTGCAGCACGCCGTCGATGTCCTTGTCGTGCATCGCGCCGAACACCGCGTACGTGTACGGGAAGAAGCCCATGTTGCCGAGGTTCTGCTCGAGCACGGCCGACGCATGCGGGTTGTGCGCGACGTCGAGCACGATCGCCGGCTTGCCGGGCAGCACCTGGAAGCGCCCCGGCAGCTCGACGTTCGCGAGGCCGAGCCGGATGTCCTGCGCGGACACCGGCAGCACCGGACGCAGCGCTTCGAGCGCGGCGAGCGCGGCCGACGCATTGATCAGCTGATTCGCCCCGCGCAGCGCCGGGTACGCAAGCGCCGGATAGCGCTTCTCGCGGCCGAGGTAGCTCCATTGCTGGCGCTCCGCGCCTGCCTGCGCCTCGTAGCGGAAATCGCGGCCGACCAGCCACAGATCGGCGCCGATCGCTTCGGCGTGGTCGATCAGCGTTTGCGGCGCGGCCGGATCGCCGCAGATCGCCGGCTTGCCGGCGCGGAAGATCCCGGCCTTCTCGAACGCGATCTTCTCGCGCGTGTCGCCGAGGTATTCGGTGTGGTCGATGTCGATGCTCGTGACGATCGCGCAATCGGTATCGATGATGTTCACCGCATCGAGCCGGCCGCCGAGGCCGACTTCGAGGATCACCGCGTCGAGCCCGCGCGAGGCGAACAGGTGCAGGATCGCGAGCGTCGTGAATTCGAAGTACGTGAGCGACACCGGCTCGGCCAACGACGTGCGCGCGGCTTCGACGGCCTCGAAGTGCGGCAGCAGCTCGTCATCGGTGACGTTCTGCCCGTTCACGCGCGCGCGCTCGTTGAATTCGAGCAGGTGCGGCGACGTGTGGCAGCCGACCTTGTAGCCGGCGCGCACGAGGATCGTCTCGAGGAACGCGCAGGTCGAGCCCTTGCCGTTCGTGCCGCCGACGGTGATCACGGGGCACGCGAATTCGAGCTGCAGCGCCGCCTTGACCTGCCCGATGCGGGTCAGGCCCATGTCGATGCCGACCGGGTGCGCGCGTTCGAGATGCGCAAGCCACGCGTCGAGAGTGGGAAAAGTGCTCATCGGTTCAAATCTGGATCGGGACCGCCACTACGCCAAAAAAACGAAGCGCGCCGCCTGACGCTGAAGCCAGGCGACGCGCAGTGTTCACAACCTCGCGCCGGTCAGGCCAGCGCGTCGGCCGGTTGCCGCTGCAGCAGCGCGAGCAGCTGCGCGATCTCGTCGCGCAGCTTGCGGCGGTCGACGATCATGTCGATCGCGCCCGTCTTCAGCAGGAATTCGGCGCGCTGGAAGCCTTCCGGCAGCTTCTCGCGGACCGTCTGCTCGATCACGCGCGGGCCGGCGAAGCCGATCAGCGCCTTCGGTTCGGCGATCACGACGTCGCCGAGGAACGCAAAGCTCGCCGACACGCCGCCCATCGTCGGGTCGGTCAGCACCGAAATGAACGGCAGCTTCGCTTCCGACAGCTTGGTCAGCATCGCGGTGGTTTTCGCCATCTGCATCAGCGACAACAGGCTTTCCTGCATCCGCGCACCGCCCGAAGCGGTGAAGCAGATGAACGGCACTTGCTGTTCCAGCGCGTTCTGCGCGCCGCGTACGAAGCGCTCGCCCACCACCGAGCCCATCGAGCCGCCCATGAACGAGAACTCGAAGCAGGCCGCGACCACCGGCAGCGTGTGAATCGCACCGCCCATCACGACCATCGCGTCGGTCTCGCCCGTGTCGTCCATCGCTTCCTTCAGACGATCGGGGTACTTGCGGCTGTCCTTGAACTTCAGCGTGTCGACCGGCACGATTTCCTGGCCGATCTCGTAGCGGCCTTCCGGATCGAGCAGCCCGTCGAGGCGCTCACGCGCACCGATGCGCATGTGGTGATCGCACTTCGGGCACACGTGCAGGTTCGCGTCCACGTCGTTGCGGTACAGCACGGCCTCGCAGGACGGGCATTTGACCCACAGGCCTTCCGGAATGCCCTTGCGGCTTTTCGGGTCGGTCTGCTTGATCTTCGGCGGCAACAGTTTGTCGAGCCAGCTCATCGTATGGTTTCCTGTTCCGTGGCGGGGCGGGCCAACCGGCCCGTTCCCGCTTCCTGTGTTGTGTTTATCGCGCCGCCTTGCCCGCGCCGTCCAGGGCGGCACGCAGCTCGGCGATGAACGTCTTCAGCGCGGCGGCGGCACCCTCCGGCGCAGCGCTTTCGAGCAGCTGCACGAGGCGGCTGCCGATCACGACGGCGTCCGACACCTCGGCCACCGCGCGCGCCGTTTCGGCGTCGCGGATCCCGAAGCCGACGCCGACCGGAACCGGCACGCGCGACTTGATGGCCGGGATTTTACCCGCAATGCTCGAAACATCCAGATTTCCTGCACCGGTCACGCCCTTGAGCGACACGTAATACACGTAGCCGCTCGCGATCTTGCCGACGTCGGCGATGCGTTCATCGGTCGACGTGGGCGCGAGCAGGAAGATCGGATCGATCTGCGCGGCGCGCATTTTCTCGGCGAACACGCCCGCCTCTTCCGGCGGATAGTCGACGACGAGCACGCCGTCGACCCCGGCCGCCTGTGCTTCGGCCGCGAACGCGTCGACGCCCATCCGCTCGATCGGGTTCGCATAGCCCATCAGCACGACGGGGGTTTTGGGGTCGGTTTCGCGAAAGCGCTTCACGTCGGCGAGCACGCTCTTGAGCGTGACGCCGCGCGCGAGCGCGCGTTCCGACGAACGCTGGATCACGGGGCCGTCGGCCATCGGGTCCGAGAACGGCACGCCGAGTTCGATCACGTCCGCGCCGCCTTCGGCGAGCGCGTGCATGAATTCGACGGTTTTGGCCGGATCCGGGTCGCCGGCCGTGATGAACGGGATCAGGCCCTTACGGCCTTGTTCGGCGAGCGCGGCGAAGGTCTGCTGAATACGGGACATGGCAATTTTCCTAAATGCGTTCGGCGATGCGGCGGCGCGATTCACGCGCACGCCGGCGCAGCGAGCGCGTTCACGCGCTCGTGCGCGATCGCACAATAGCTTTCGTTGATCTCGTAGCCGACGAAGTCGCGCCCCTGCCGTGCGCAGGCCACCGCGGTCGTGCCGCTGCCCATGAACGGATCGAGCACGCGGCCGCCCGGCGGGCAGCTTGCGAGCACCATCCGCTCGATGATTTCCAGCGGCTTCTGGGTCGGATGATCGACGCGCTCCGCGTGCTGCCGATGCAGGCGCGAGACCGACCAGACGTCCTTCGGGTTGTAGCCCATCTCCAGCCACTTGCTGCCTTCGAACAGCTTGCGCGAGCGGGCCTTCTTCGTGTCGGCGTCGTACGGGATGCGGACCGGATCGAGATCGAAGTAATACGCCCTGGAAACCGCGAAAAAGCCGATGTTGTCGTGCACCGACGTGAAACGGCGCGTCGTGCCGCCCATGCTCGGCACGCGCCGGTCCCAGATGATCTCGTTGACCATCGTGAGCTGCGTCTTCAGGAAGCTGAAGATTTCCGGCGCGTACTGCCACGTGCAGAAGATGTACATCGACCCGCTCGGCTTCAGCTTCGGAATCGCGAGCTCGAGCCACTCGCGCGTCCATGCGAGAAAGTCGTCGCCCGAACGCTTGTCCGAGTCGTTGCCGTAGTCCTTGCCGAGCCCGTACGGCGGATCGGCGACGATCAGGTCGATCGACGCGTCCGGCAGGTGCATGGCATGGGTCAGGAAATCGCGGTTATGCAGTTCGATACCGGACGGCAGCGCGCGCGGCTCGGCAGCGGCGGGCTGAACCGCCCCCGCCTCGCTCGCGGCACCGCCGCCCGGTTCTTCGATCAGGTCACGCATCGGTCGGGGTCAGAGCTCGATGCCCGATCGCTCGGCGACCGTGTGCATGTCCTTGTCGCCGCGGCCCGACAGGTTGACGAGCAGGATCTTGTCCTTCGGCAACGTCGGTGCGAGCTTCACGCCATACGCGATCGCGTGGCTCGACTCGAGCGCGGGAATGATCCCCTCGATCCGGCAGCAGTCGTGGAACGCCTTCAGCGCTTCCTCGTCGGTGATGCCGACGTACTGCGCACGGCCGCTGTCCTTCAGCCACGCGTGCTCGGGGCCGACGCCCGGATAGTCGAGGCCCGCCGACACCGAATGCGTCTCGATGATCTGGCCGTTGTCGTCCTGCAGCAGGTAGGTCCGGTTGCCGTGCAGCACGCCCGGGCTGCCGGCGATCAGCGACGCCGCGTGATGGCCCGTGTCGAGGCCGTCGCCGGCCGCTTCGACGCCGATCAGCTGCACCGAGGTGTCGTCGATGTACGGATAGAAGATGCCCATTGCGTTCGAACCCCCGCCCACGCAGGCGATCACGGCGTCAGGCTGCCGGCCTGCGAGCTCGGGCATCTGCACCTTGCACTCGTCGCCGATCACGCGCTGGAAGTCGCGCACCATCATCGGGTACGGGTGGGGGCCCGCGACCGTGCCGATGATGTAGAACGTGCTCTCGATGTTCGTGACCCAGTCGCGCATCGCTTCGTTCAGCGCGTCCTTCAGCGTGCGCGAACCCGATTCGACCGGCACGACCGTCGCGCCGAGCAGCTTCATCCGGTAGACGTTCGCGGCCTGGCGGCGCACGTCTTCCGAACCCATGTAGACGACGCACTCCATCCCGAAGCGCGCGCAGATCGTCGCGGTCGCGACGCCGTGCTGGCCGGCGCCCGTCTCGGCGATCACGCGCTTCTTGCCCATGCGCTTCGCGAGCAGCGCCTGGCCGATCACGTTGTTGATCTTGTGCGCGCCGGTGTGGTTCAGGTCTTCGCGCTTCAGGTAGATCTGCGCGCCGCCGAGCGTCTCGCTCCAGCGTTGCGCATGATAGATCGGCGACGGGCGGCCGACGAAATGCTTCAGCTCGCGCTCGAATTCGGCGACGAAATCGGGATCGTTCTGGAATTTTTCATACGCCGCGCGCAGTTCGTCCAGCGCGTGAATCAGCGTCTCGGCGACGAACGTGCCGCCATACGGGCCGAAGTGGCCGCGATCATCAGGAAGGTTGTACATGGTGTCTCTCTCGATCGGTCGGCGCGCCCCGCTTGTCGGGCCGCACCGGCTTGCATCACCCGGCGTCCGCTTCGCGCACCGCGCGTACGAACGCCGCCATCCGGGCGTGATCCTTCACGCCCTTCGCGCCCTCCACTTCGATGCCACTCGAGACATCGACAGCAAACGGGCGCAACTGGCGAATCGCATCACCGACGTTTTGCGCGCTCAAGCCACCACTCAAAACGGCCCGATGCGCGAGCTCTGCGGGAATAAGAGACCAATCGAAGACCTTGCCGCTACCACCGTAATCCGGCACCAGGGTGTCGAACAGGAGGCCGCGCGCTTTCGAATAATGAAGCCCCGATTCTACCAAATCGGCCGATTGCGTCGAGGGGCCTACGCGCACCGCACGCAGCCACGGCAGGCGTGCCGCGCGGCCAAGTGCGTCGCACTGCTCGGGCGTCTCGTCGCCATGGAACTGCAGCAGCGTGAGCGGCACGTCGCGCACGACGGCCTCGATCTCGGCCTCGGTCGCGTTCACGAACAGCCCGACCACCGACACGAACGGCGGCGCGAGGCGCGCCAGCTCCGCCGCCTGCGCGATCGACACCGCGCGGGGGCTCTTCGGATAGAACACGAGGCCGATCGCATCGGCGCCGAGCGCGGCCGCATGCAGCACGTCCTCGGGCTTCGACAGCCCGCACAGCTTGATGCGCGTGCGCGGCGGCAGGCCGGCCGCGGCGGGAATCGAGGAAGACACGGCGTGATCCGTCATGATTGCGGGTCCAGATCGGCCCAGACGCTGCTCCACGGCACACTGCCGAGCTGCGCGGGCGGGACGGCGAATTCCGCCGGGTAGCCGACGTGGGCGAGGTACAGCCCGTCGGCCATGAACGTGGGCGCCGCAAGCTTGCGATCGCGCCCGGCCAGCACATCGGCGAGCCAGTCGGCCGGATAGCGGCCGCGACCGACCGCGACGAGGCAGCCCATCAGGTTGCGCACCATATGGTGCAGGAACGCGTTGGCGCGGAACCGGAAATGGATGAAATGGCCCACGCGCCGCACGTCGATCTGATACAGGTGTTTGACCGGCGTCTTCGACTGACATTCCGACGACCGGAACGACGAGAAGTCATGCTCGCCGATCAGGTGCGCGGCGGCGGCGCGCATCGCGTCGTCGTCGAGCGGCGTATGGATCCAGCCCGCGCGCCCCGCCAGCATCGGCGAGCGCACGGGATGCACGTACAGCGTGTAGTAATAGGTGCGCTCGAACGCCGAGAAACGCGCGTGGAACGTGTCGGGCATCGGCTTCGCCCATTGCACCGCCACGGTCGGCGGCAGGAACGCGTTGGTGCCGCGCACCCACGAAAAAACCTCCCGATCGAGGTCGGTATCGAAGTGCACGACCTGCCCGAGCCCGTGCACGCCCGTATCGGTCCGCCCGGCCACCGTCGTATGCAGCGGCACGCGCGCGAACTCGGCCAGTGCGCGCTCGAGCCGATCCTGCACGGTCTTGCCGTGCGGCTGCGCCTGCCAGCCGCAGAACGCCGCGCCGTCGTACTGAATGCCGAGCGCGATCCGCATCACGCCTCGTCCGCCAGTTTCGCGAGCAGCGCGCGCGCATCGTCGCGCGTCGCGGCGTCGTTCGCGTCGACCACTTCCTGCAGCAGCGTCCGCGCGCCGGACAGGTCGCCCAGCTCGACATACTCGGACGCGAGGTCGAGCTTGTTGCGCGCGATGCGGGCGAGTTCGTCCGGCGTCAGCGCCGGCAACGCAGCCCCCGGCGCGGACGGCAGGTCGAGATCGAAATCGAGCTTCAGCGCGCCGAACTGCGCGCCGCCTAGCGGCGGCAGCGACGACGTCGCGAACGGGCTGCCCGCCTGGCTCGCCGGCGTCGCTGCGTCCGGATCCCAATCGAACTCGTCGTCCTGGTCGGCCGGATGTTCCGGGGCCGGATCGATCGAGCCAAACGGGAGACGCTGGGCGACTTGACCGTTAGTTGCGATTTTATCGATGTCGGACTGCCCTGCTTGCGCAGCCGGCTCATCCGCCGCCAGCGACGGCTCGTCCGGCGTGCGCGGCGGCAGCGGCATGTCGAGGCTGCTGAGCGCGCTGATCGCGTTCTGCATCAGCGCCGCATGCTGCGCTTCGGTGGCCGCGGGTGCGGCCGGCGTCTCCACTGGCGTCGCTACCCGTGGCTCCACCGACGTCTCGATCGGCGTCGCTGACGACGTTTCGACCGGCTTTTCGGCCGGCGTTTCGGCCGCAACCTTTTCGATCGGCTCGGCATCGTGCGAAACCGGAGCCGTCTCGCTCGCGGCCGGCACTGCCGCGTGTGCGGTCGGCAATTCGGGCTGCTCGACATGCGGCTTCGCCACATTCGACGACGGCGACAGATCCGCATCCGGTGTCTCGACCGGCTCCGCCGCGGCGGCAGTCGCCGCGGCAAGGTTCAAGTCGGAAGCGGCATCACGCGCGACCGGCATCTCGGGCCGAATCGGCAGTTCAGGTTCGACAAAAGGCGCCGCTTCGGCTTGCGCAGTGGCAGCGGCAGCCGTGACACCGCCCGCTGCCGTAGCGGCCGCCACCGTGTCCGCCCCCGCATCGTCCGTGCGGCGGCTCTTCCTGCGCTTGCGCCACGCGAAACCTGCGGCGAGGACGATCACGGCCGCACCGGCCACCGCGGCCGGACGCCAGTCCATCTGCTCGTGACTACGTGCAGGCGCCACCACCGGCGCGGCCGGCTGCGCGGGCGCCGATACCGATGCCGGCGGCACTGCGCTGGCAGCAACGCCGGATGCCGCTTCGCCGGTCGCTGACGCAGCCGCAGCCGCGGACGCGCCCGCATCGCTCGCGGCCGGACGCGGCGCGACAGGTGCCGGCGCCGGCGCCGACGCCGGCTTGACCTCGTTCGTCGTGGCCGGCTTGCCGATACCGTGCTTCTGCAATTCCATCAGCACGCGGTTCTTCAGCGCCAGCAGTTGCTGCAGGCTCGACGGCCGCGGCTGCGACGCGCCCGTGACCGGTGCCGCGCCAGCCGGTTCGTTCATGCCCGGAACCTGGCTGCCCGACGCAGGCGGGATCACGGCCCCGCTCGCGGACGACGGCACCGACTGGATCGTGCCGCTCCACACATGCGGACCGCTTGCACCGGCAACGGGTGCCGCCGGCTGCATGCTTTCGACAGCCGATGCGCCGTGGGCAGCCGAAGCACCGACCGATGCCGACGCGCCGGCGGCCGTCGCGACGCTCGCACCGCTGACAGGTGCCGCATGCACGGCCGGCGCCACCGGCGCGGATTGCACGGTCGACCCCGGATGCGGTGCGGACGCACCATGCTGCGCGACTGCCGTGCCGCCCGATGCGGCTGCGGGTGCGGACGCTGCCGCCGCACCGGATGCAGCGGATGCAGCGGCCGGGACGACTGCCGCGCCTGTCGCATCGAGCGCCGGCACGGTCAGCGTCGCGCCGACTTTCAGGCGGCTCGCGTCGCGCTTCATGAACGCCTGCGGATTGGCGTCGAACAGCGCGCGGCCGGCGCGTGCGAGCACCCCGGGATCGCGCGACTGCGTGGCCGCCTTCGCGATGTCGTTCAGCGACTGGCCCGGCTGGACCGTCACGGTAAGCGGGGCCGCGCCGTCGGCAGCGGACGCCGGCAGTTCGCCGGTGCCGGCCGCCCAGGCCGATGCGGTTGCGCCGAGCGCCAGGATCGCCAGCGCGCCACGCACGGCGCGCGACAGACGGGACTGCCGCGGAAACAAGGAAATTCGGGACATCGTTGGCTCTATCGCCGCGCGCGGGCGCGGCTCGGATTCGCGGTTGAAAGCGTCAATAAAGTTGCCGCAGAAATGCAAAAGCGTCGCGTGGAACGCGACGCTTTCGGCGGGTCTGTGCGTCGTAACCGCGTAGTTTACTTCACGTGATCAGGTTCGGGCCGAATTCATCGCCGACAGGTGCAACCGATTGCGTGCGCGCGTCGGTGCGCCCCGTGATCGGGCCGCGTGGGGTATCCGGTTGCGCACGCTGCGGCCGGCGCCCCCGATCGACCGGAAGTGCGCCTCGCTCAGATGCCCAGATGCAAAGCCATCCGGCCGCATCGCATGCCGAACGCATCCCGCATGCCTTTGCTCACTCAACGATGCGGTTCGCACAACCCGCGGGCCGACACGGAACCACGACCGGGGAATCAGGTGCGTTTGCTCAATAATTCGCGTTGCTTGCCGTTAATGGATTAACAAGCGCCAATCAAAATAAATCCAGTCGGCCATCACCCCATTCAAATGAATTTCAATTGATCGATAAGAGGCCAATTCCCCTCTCTGATCGTCGAATTGAACGCCATCGCCGCCAAACCCCCGCCCCACAAGGCTTTACCGCCTCGCCCCAGCTTCATTGCTCATACGAAATCGATCATTTCGACAACAATTCAATTTCATTACACAAAATTACACAGATCAAATAATTGCCGTCGCTAGGATCGTCCTCAAACAAGAATCGGCGCAGTTCGACCATCGCGCCCGCACCCGCCGGAACAGCGGAACGCGGTCGACCTGACTGACGCCGTGAGATGTCAGGGAGGCATCGCGCAGTCGCACGACTGCATTTACTCACCAGCTCGTTACGGGGATCGAACATGGGCTATCAACAGGGCTTGAGCGGGTTGGCCGGCGCGGCGAACCATCTCGACGTGATCGGCAACAACATCGCGAACGCAAACACGGTTGGCTACAAGCAGGGTCGCGCGAACTTCGCCGACATGTACGCGAACTCGGTCGCGACGTCGACCAACACGCAGATCGGCATCGGCACGCGGCTCACGTCGGTGCAGCAACAATTCGGCCAGGGGACGATCAACACGACGAAGTCGTCGCTCGACATCGCGATCAACGGCAACGGCTTCTTCCAGATGTCGAACAACGGCGTGACGACGTACTCGCGCGACGGTGTATTCCACCGCGACAAGAGCGGCGCCATCGTCGACGCGCAGAACCGCAACCTGATGGGCTATGCGGCAGGGCCGGGCGGCGCGATCAACACCGCGGCGACCGCGCCGCTGCAAGCGCCGACCACCAACATCGCGCCGCAGGCAACGACGAAGATCACCGGCCAGTTCAACCTGAATTCGCAGGACAAGGTGCCGGCCAAGACACCGTTCAACGCGGGCGACAACACCACGTACAACTACAATTCGTCGATCCAGGTGTACGACACGCTCGGTGGCTCGCAACAGGTGTCGATGTATTTCGCGAAGAACGCGGCAGGTACCTGGCAGGCCTACGCGGGCGTGCAGGGCCAGACGCCGACGAATCTCGGCACCGTCACGTTCGACGCATCGGGCCGGATCAGCTCGACGACGTCGGCCGCAACCGGTCAGCCGACGCCGAGCCTCGGCCAGTTCGCGTTCTCGATCCCCAACGCGTCGGGCGGCACCAATCCGCAAAACCTGACGCTCGACCTGACCGGCACGACGCAGTTCGGCGGGAAAAGCGGCGTGAACAACCTCGCACAGGATGGCTTCGCGAGCGGCACGCTGACGACGTTCTCGATCGGCACCGACGGCAAGCTCACCGGCAATTACTCGAACGGCCAGAGCGCGGTGCTCGGCCTGATCGCGCTCGCGAACTTCAACAACCCGAACGGGCTCGAGAACATCGGCGGCAACCAGTATGTGGAAACCACCGCGTCGGGCGTGCCGCAGATCTCCGCGCCGGGCAGCACGAACCACGGCACGCTGCAGGGAAGCGCGCTGGAAAACTCGAACGTCAACCTGACGACCGAGCTCGTGAACCTGATCAAGGCGCAGCGCGATTACCAGGCGAATGCGCAGACGATCAAGACGCAGCAGGCCGTCGACCAGACGCTCCTGAACATGCGCTGACCCGCACATGAAAAACGCGCCGCGCCCGCCTTGATATCGTCAAGGCAGACGCGGCGCGCAATCTCGTGCACCGCGGCCCGCGTCTCGCGGGCCGGACACGCAATTACTTGTCGAGCAGGATGCGCAGCATGCGGCGCAGCGGCTCGGCCGCGCCCCACAGCAGCTGGTCGCCGACCGTGAACGCCGACAGGTATTCACCGCCCATCGCGAGCTTGCGCAGGCGGCCGACCGGCACCGTCAGCGTGCCCGTGACGTTCGCCGGCGACAGGTCGCGCATCGACGCTTCACGCTCGTTCGGCACGACCTTCACCCAGTCGTTCGCCGATGCGAGAATGCCGTTGATCTCGTCGAGCGGCACGTCCTTGTTCAGCTTGATCGTCAGCGCCTGCGAGTGGCAGCGCATGGCGCCGATTCGCACGCACAGGCCGTCGACCGGAATCGAACCCGGCTCGCCCATCGCCGGCTTGCCGAGGATCTTGTTGGTTTCCGCGCCGCCCTTCCACTCTTCCTTCGACATCCCGTTGCCGAGATCCTTGTCGATCCACGGGATCAGCGAACCGGCGAGCGGCACGCCGAAGTTGCTCGTCGGCATCGCGTCGCTGTTCATCGCGGCCAGCACGCGGCGGTCGATGTCGAGGATCGCGGAAGCCGGATCGGCGAGTTGCGCCTGAACCGCGCCGTTCAGCGTGCCCATCTGCGCCAGCAGTTCGCGCATGTTCTGCGCGCCCGCGCCCGATGCGGCCTGGTAGGTCATCGCCGTCATCCAGTCGACGAGGTTCTCGCGGAACAGGCCGCCGAGCGCCATCAGCATCAGGCTGACCGTGCAGTTGCCGCCGATGAAGTTCTTCTGGCCCTTGACGAGCGCGTCCTTGATCACGTCGAGGTTGACCGGATCGAGGATGATGACCGCGTCGTCCTTCATCCGCAGCGACGATGCCGCATCGATCCAGTAGCCGTTCCAGCCGGCCGCGCGCAGCTTCGGGAACACGTCGTTCGTGTAGTCGCCGCCCTGGCACGTGATGATCACGTCGCACTTCTTCAGCTCGTCGACGTTGGTCGCGTCCTTGAGCGTAGTCTCGTTTTTCGCGAACGACGGCGCTTTGCCGCCCGTGTTGCTGGTGCTGAAAAACACCGGTTCGATCAGGTCGAAATCGCCCTCTTCCTGCATGCGCTGCATCAGGACGCTACCGACCATGCCGCGCCAACCTACGAGACCTACGTTCATGACTAACCCTTTGATGGAGCTTCCCCGCCATTCCGTCCCCGGTGTGACCGCGCGGGGAAATAGGCGGGCACGACGGACGATCAGCGTTTAATGATCGTTTTCGTGGTAATGGTTTTCGTGATGACGATGGCGCGCGCACCCGCACGGGCTGTGTTGCCGTGGAGTTTCAAGACCGGGGAGATCAGGGAAAGATGCGCCATCGTTCGAGTCTACACAAAGCCGGTGGCCCGCACAACGGCCAACCGCACGCGAACCGGCCGATTTCGCGGCCTGTTCGCGCCCTTTCTACATGATCGCGTTACAGCGCCGCGACCACCGCGTCGCCCATCGCCGTCGTGCCGACCTGCTGGCAACCCGGCGTCGCGATATCGCCCGTGCGGTAGCCCTGTTCGAGCACCGTTTTCACCGCACGCTCGATGCGATCGGCCTGCTCCGCGCGATTCAGCGAATAGCGCAGCATCATCGCGGCCGACAGGATCGTCGCGAGCGGGTTCGCGATGCCCTTGCCCGCGATGTCCGGCGCCGAACCGTGCGACGGTTCGTACAGGCCCTTGTTGTTCTTGTCGAGCGACGCCGACGGCAGCATGCCGATCGAGCCCGTCAGCATCGACGCTTCATCCGACAGGATGTCGCCGAACATGTTGCCCGTGACGATCACGTCGAACTGCTTGGGCGCCTTCGCGAGCTGCATCGCCGCGTTGTCGACGTACATGTGCGACAGCTCGACGTCCGCGTATTCCTTCGACACGTCGATCATGATGTCGCGCCAGAACTGCGACGTCTCGAGCACGTTCGCCTTGTCGACCGACAGCAGCTTCTTCGCGCGCTTGCGGGCCGCCTGGAACGCGACGTGCGCGATGCGGCGCACTTCCGGTTCCGAATAGCGCATCGTGTCGAAGCCTTCGCGCTCGCCCGCGAACAGGCCGTCCGGTGCGGCGCGCACGCCGCGCGGCTGGCCGAAGTAGATGTCGCCGTTCAGTTCGCGCACGATCAGGATGTCGAGGCCCGCGACCAGCTCGGGCTTCAGCGGCGACGCATCGACGAGCTGCGGATAGCAGATTGCCGGGCGGAAGTTCGCGAACAGCTCGAGGTGCTTGCGCAGCCCGAGGATCGCCTGCTCGGGGCGCAGCGCGCGCTCGAGCGAGTCGTACTTCCAGTCGCCTACGGCACCGAACAGGATCGCGTCGGCGTCCTTCGCGAGCTTCAGCGTCGCGTCGGGCAGCGGATGGCCGCTCGCCTCGTAGCCCGCGCCGCCAACCGGCGCCTGTTCGAGTTCGAACTTCTCGTCGAGTGCGTTCAGCACCTTCACCGCTTCATTGACGATTTCCGGACCGATGCCGTCGCCGGGCAGCACTGCAATCTTCATGCGAAATTCCTGACTGGGTAGGTTTTTATGGAGGCAGGCCGGCGAACGCGCCGCCGGCGCGCCCGCCCGAAAGGCGATCTCAGCCGACCAGCTTGGTGTTGAGCCACGGCTGCTTCACGAGGCGCTCGGCCTCGAACTGGCGGATCTTGTCCGCGTGGCGCAGCGTGAGGCCGATGTCGTCGAAGCCGTTCAGCAGGCAGTACTTGCGGAACGCGGCGATCTCGAACGGATACTCGCGGCCGTCGCCCGTGCGGACGACCTGCGCGTCGAGATCGACCGTCACCTCGAAGCCGTTGAACGCGACCGTCTCGTTGAACAGGTGATCGACCTGCTGCTCGGTCAGCACGATCGGCAGCAGGCCGTTCTTGTAGCAGTTGTTGAAGAAAATGTCGGCGAAGCTCGGCGCGATGATCGCGCGGAAGCCGTACTGTTGCAGCGCCCACGGCGCATGCTCGCGCGAGCTGCCGCAGCCGAAGTTCTTGCGTGCGAGCAGCACGGATGCGCCCTGGTAGCGCGGCTGGTTCAGCACGAAGTCGGGATTCAGCGGGCGCTTCGAGTTGTCCTGGCCCGGCTCGCCGTGATCGAGATAACGCCATTCGTCGAACGCGTTCGGACCGAAGCCCGTGCGCTTGATCGACTTCAGGAACTGCTTCGGGATGATCGCGTCGGTGTCGACGTTCTCGCGATCGAGCGGCGCCACGACGCCGGTATGCACTGTGAATTTTTCCATGATCCGTCTATCCGGTTGAAGGGCCGGCGTTCAGCCGGCGCACATCGACAAATTCTCGGTGGGGGACGTCACTCCGCGGCGCGCTTCAGCGCGCTGCCGGCAGCGTTGACGTCCTGCCCGAAGCCCTGGACGGTATTGCAGCCCGCCAGGCCGAAGCCCAGCCCTGCGAGCGCCAGCGCGGCAACCAGCCGCGCAATGATCTTCGATGCCGTCACGCGTTACCCCAGCTGGCGAATGTCGACGAAATGGCCTTCGATGGCCGCGGCCGCCGCCATCGCGGGGCTCACGAGGTGCGTGCGACCGCCCGCGCCCTGCCGGCCTTCGAAGTTGCGGTTCGACGTCGATGCGCAGCGCTCGCCCGGCTCGAGCCGGTCGGCATTCATCGCGAGGCACATCGAGCAGCCCGGCTCGCGCCATTCGAAGCCGGCGTCCGTGAACACCTTGTCGAGCCCTTCGCGCTCGGCCTGTGCCTTCACGAGGCCCGAGCCCGGCACGACCATCGCGAGCCGCACGTTCGACGCGACGCGACGGTTCAGCTTCTTCACGACATACGCGGCTGCGCGGATGTCTTCGATTCGCGCGTTCGTGCACGAGCCGATGAAGATCTTGTCGACCTTGATCGATTCGATCGGCGTGTTCGGCTCGAGCGCCATGTAGGCCAGCGCACGCTCCATCGCATCGCGCTTGACCGGATCCTTCTCGCGCTCGGGATCGGGCACGCGGCCGTCGATCGACGTGACCATTTCCGGCGACGTGCCCCAGGTGACCTGCGGGACGATTTCGGCGGCGTTCAGCTCGACCACGCGATCGAACTGCGCGCCGTCGTCCGACTTGAACTGGCGCCAGTATTCGACGGCCTGGTCCCATTCCGCGCCGGTCGGCACGAACGGGCGGCCCAACAGGTAATCGATCGTCGTGTCGTCCACCGCAACCATGCCGGCGCGCGCGCCAGCCTCGATCGCCATGTTGCAGACGGTCATGCGGCCTTCCATCGTCAGCGCGCGGATCGTCGAGCCGCCGAATTCGATCGCGTAGCCCGTGCCGCCGGCCGTGCCGATCTTGCCGATGATCGCGAGCACGATGTCCTTCGCGGTACAGCCGCGCGGCAGCGTGCCCTCGACCTTCACGAGCATGTTCTTGCTCTTCTTCTGCAGCAGGGTTTGGGTGGCGAGCACGTGCTCGACTTCCGACGTGCCGATGCCGTGCGCGAGCGCACCGAACGCGCCGTGCGTCGACGTATGCGAATCGCCGCACACGATCGTCATGCCCGGCAGCGTCGCGCCCTGTTCCGGCCCGATGATGTGGACGATGCCCTGGCGCACGTCGTTCATCTTGAACTGCGTGATGCCGAACGCATCGCAGTTCGCGTCGAGCGTGTCGACCTGGAGCTTCGAGACGGGATCGGCGATGCCGTGGCTGCGATCGGTGGTCGGCACGTTGTGGTCCGACACGGCCAGGTTCGCGCTGATGCGCCACACCGGACGCTGCGCCATCTTCAGCCCTTCGAACGCCTGCGGGCTCGTGACTTCATGCAGCAGCTGACGGTCGATGTAGAGCAGGGTCGTGCCGTCTTCCTCGGTGTGGACCACGTGGGTGTTCCACAGTTTGTCGTAGAGAGTCTGTGCCATGGGTATGCGGGGTCGTTGTGACTACAAGCCTTGCGGATGTGATCGATTATGCCACGCAAAATCCGCCCACGGAGTACCACGATAACGAAAAAAGTGAATAAAAACAGTGGGTTGGGTGGTACACGCGATACCCGGATAAGCATTACCCGGCAACGCGGGCACCACGGCGCGGTGGCCACGGCCGCCACCGCGCTGCGCATGTCACGGCGACACGCGAAAGGACATGACGGTTCCGGAATGGAAGAGGTCGATGAACGGGAGATGTTCCGCGAACGCCCGGCAGTGTCAGCCGTTCGGGTACTCGCGTTTGATCAGGTCGAGCCGCAGCATGCCCAGTTGCACGCCGACGTTGCTCAGCAGGTAGAGATCGCGGCGCCGCAATGCCGGCATCTGCGCGGACGCGTCGTAAAGCGACGGTAGCGCCAGGTCCGCCGGCACCGCGGCCTGCATCCCCGCGGCGTTCGACACGCGCACGGCAAGCGACGCCTGATCCGTATGGGTGACGACCCCGACGTTGCCGAGTGCCGCAGCCGAGCCGGCCTGCTTGACGATCGCGGCAGCGACGCCGTCTGGCGTCGGGATCGGGCTGCCGGCGGCCAGGGCCGGGGTCGCGATCGACGTCACGCCGGCCGTCAGCCCGTATTTCGACGCGAGCACGCTCGCGACTTCCCTGCTGCGCGAAGATCCGCACGGCAACTGTCTGGCGCAGCAGGAACACGGCGTCGGCAATCGCCTCGTTCACCGGGCCCGGCACCGGCGCGGCGCGACTGCCGAAGCTGAAGGCGGCAATCGTGTTGATGGCCGTGTTCTGGACGGTCGGCGGCAGCCACGAGAAAAACGTTTCGAACAGGTAGCCGGTCTCGTCGGTGGCGGCAGCGCGGTCGTTCAGTTCGTTCGTCAGCTTGCCGAGCATCTGGCGTTGCAGTTCGGCGTCTGAAACGGGCGCGTCCCTCGCGAAGGCCGGCGTACCGGCGGCGCCGGTCGCGGCCAGCGCGGAAGCGGAAACGGAAGCGAGAAAATGGCGGCGGGTCTGCATGGTCATCGGAATCGGGAGAAAGAAAATGCGTCAGCCCTTCGGGAACGCCTGCATCGTCGCGCCGATCGCACGGCCGAGCATCTGCGCATACATGTCGTGCACGAGGTACAGGCTGCGGTTACGCGTCCACGGCTGGCCCGACAGCGGGTCGTAAAGCGTCGGCAACGACACCTCGGCAACCGCGGCCGCCTTCATGCCCGCCTGTTGCGAGGTCTGGATGCAGCGCTTCGCGTGGTCCCGATGACCGACCACCGCGACGCTGCCCATCGCGGCCGCGCCGCCCGCGCGCGCCACGGCCTCGGCGGCCACGCCCGCCGTACTGAGGTACACGATCGTGCCGTCGCTCGCGATCACGGGCTCGATCGACGACAGCACGTCGGCGCCCATCCCGTATTTCGACACGAGAAAGCGCGCAATCTCCCACTGCGCGTAGACCTTGACCGGTTTCAGTTGCCGAATACGGTAGACGGCGTCCGCGAGCGCTTCGTTGACGGGCCCCGGATCGGGCAGCGCGGACTGGTTGCCGCCCGTGCTCGACGTATTGCCGCTTGCCGCGTTCGGGCGATTGCCGAAGCTGTATGCGACGATCGCGCCGATTTGCGCGGCCGGCACCGTCGGCAGGTCCCACGTGAAGCCGACATCGGTCAGCGCAGGCACGATCGCGTTGACCGTCGCGGCATCGCCGAGCTGCGCGTTGAGCTTCGCGGACATTTGCGCGGCCAGCGCCTCATCGGTGACGGGCGCCGACGTGACGTCGTCGCCACCGCAAGCGCTCAACCACGGCGCCACGGCAACCGCGGGTGCGGCAGCCAGGAATTTTCTGCGTAAAGAAGCCGACGGGGTTCGATTCATGAGAAATACGAAATGATGCGAGCAACGCCAGCAGCCGATCACGACGTTGCAAATCGCGGGTTCACGGGAATGACGACCTGTTGCGTCGCACGGTTGGGCGATGGATGGCAGGGTCGACGCTCGAATCGAATCGCTGCGCATCGGTCGATCGACGATGCGGGATCGTAGTGGGCGTTTATTAAATCGCGGTGAACCTGTCGATCGAATGCGGACGATCGTCACGCTGTTTCATCGATGGACGCACGCGTTTCATCCATGGCGAGCATGTGCGGCCACCGTTTCATCGGTGGCGAGCGACGTGATTCGCCCGCCTCGTCGGGCGCTGCACATCGCGCTCCTGATTTCGAGATACGATGGCGCAACGCGCATGCCCCCCACGATCCGGATCCGGAGCCCCCGCCATGAAGCTCGGCCTGAACGAATCGCTCGCCCGCCTCGACGAAGATGGCACGCTGTTCACGACGCTGTTTCGCCACGGTACGCTCGACGTCGAGCTGTACCGGCCGGGCATCGAGGACAAGCAGAAGCCGCATACGCGCGACGAGGTCTACGCGATCGCCACGGGCACGTCACGCGTCGTCGTCGCCGGACGCGAATGCGAAGTCGCGGCCGGCGACGTGCTGTTCGTCCCGGCACACGCGGAACACCGCTTCATCGGCTTCTCCGACGACTTCTCGACGTGGGTGTTCTTCTACGGCCCCGAAGGCGGCGAGCGCGGCGCATAACGCATGTACGACGCACGCGCGACGCACGCGGCACTTTTCCTGCGATCGCCTAGACTGTCTATTCGCAGCGGGTGGCGCGCGACGCGCGGCCGCCCGGTCGTCACGATGCCGGCGGCAGCCGGTTCAACGAACGGGAAGACAGCATGCGATACGAACTGTATTACTGGCCCGAGATCCAGGGCCGGGGCGAGTACGTGCGGCTCGCGCTCGAAGCGGCCGAAGCCGATTATGTCGACGTCGCGCGTGAATCGGGGCGCGGCATGGGCGTGCCGGCAATGATGCGGATGATGGACAGCTCGAAGGCGGAATGCGTGCCGTTCGCGCCGCCGTTCCTGAAAGCCGGCGACGTCGTCATCGGGCAGACCGCGAACATCCTGCTGTTTCTCGGCGCGCGGCTGGGGCTCGCGCCCGCCGACGAAGCCGGCCGGCTGTGGGTGCACCAGCTTCAGTTGACCGTCGCCGATTTCGTCACCGAGATCCACGACACGCACCATCCGATCGCAAGCGGCCTCTACTACGAGGATCAGCAGGCGGAAGCCGCCGAGCGTGCCGCCGATTTCCTCGAAAACCGGCTGCCGAAATTCCTCGGATACTTCGAGCGTGTGCTCGCACAGAATCCGCACAAGAGCGGCTACCTCGTCGGCAACGCACTCAGCTATGCGGACCTGTCGATGTTCCAGTTGATCGAGGGCCTGCGCTACGCGTTTCCGAAAGCGATGAAGCGTGCGGAGCGGCAGATCGCGGCGCTGGTTGCACTGCACGACCGCGTTGCACTGCATACGCCTGTTGCGCTCTATCTCGAGTCGGAACGCCGCATCCCGTTCAACGACATGGGCATCTTCCGGCACTATCCGGAGCTGGACAAGTAACGCAGGCACGGCATCCGCGCCGCTTCCCTCATGTAGGGCAGCGGATGCCCCCTGCTCACGCGGCGACCGGCGTCTCATGCAGATGACGCCACACGCCAGCCGCATGCATCGGAGCCGGCCGGACAAAACATGCCGGCTCCCGTTACCGCGCTTTCCGTACCAGGCAGTCAGTGCGACTGCCCGTGCTGCGTGGTCGCTGCATCGACGGCTTCGACCGAACGCGTCAGCCACGGCCCGATGTCCATCTCCTCGTAGCGCACGAGCCGGCTCTTGCGCGCACGGCGATACGCCCACCAGATCGCGACGAACAGCGGAATCCACACGTAGATCGACAGCACTTCCATCCAGTCGATGCGGGCCGCGAAGAACGCCTGGTAATCCTGCCCGAGCGAGATCACGATGCAGATCGCGATCGCGAACAGCGGCCCGAACGGGAACCATTTCGCGCGGTACGGCAGCTGATCGAGCCGGTAGCCCTGCTTCAGGAACCCCTTGCGGAACCGGTAATGGCAGACCGCGATGCCGAGCCACGCGATGAAGCCGGTGATGCCGACCGTATTCAGCAGCCACAGATAGATGCTCTGGTTGTTGGTCAGCGACGTGAGGAAGCACAGCCCGCCGACGGCCATCGTCGCGTACAGCGCGTTGCGCGGCACGCCGCCCGGCGACAGCGTCGCGAACATCGCCGGCGCGCGCCCTTCCGCCGCGAGGTTGTACAGCATCCGCGTGGCCGCGTAAGTCCCGGAATTGCCGGCCGACAACACGGCCGTCAGGATCACGAGGTTCATCGCGCCGGCCGCGAGCCGAAATCCCGCATGGCTGAACACCAACGTGAACGGGCTCACGCCGATGTCGGTCACGTCGCTCTTCAGCAGGTTCGGGTCCGTGTACGGCACCAGCAGCCCGATCACGAAGATCGCGAACACGTAGAACAGCATGATCCGCCAGAAGATCTGCTTCACCGCGCGCGGGATCGTCTTGCGCGGGTTTTCAGATTCGCCGGCCGTGATCCCGACCAGCTCGGTGCCGAGAAACGAGAAGCCCGCGATCAGCGCGACGCTCATCATCGCGTGCACGCCGCCGACGAACGGCGCATCGCCCGTCGTGAAGTTGCGCAAGCCGACCGGATGCCCGTTCCCGATCAGGCCGGCGGCGATCAGCAGCCCCGCCGCGATGAACGCGACCACGGTGACGACCTTGATCAGCGAGAACCAGTATTCCGATTCGCCGAAGCCGCGCACCGACAGCGTATTCAGCAGGAAGATCAGCACGAGGAAACCGGCGCCCCACCAGATGCCGGGTACGGTTGGAAACCAGTAGCGCATCACGATCTGCGCGGCGACCAGCTCGATCGCGATCGTCACGGCCCAGCTGTACCAGTAGGTCCAGCCGAGCGCGACGCCGAAGCCTTCGTCGACGTACTTCTCGCCGTAGATCGCGAACGAGCCCGATACCGGCATCAGCGCGGCCATCTCGCCGAGGCCCGTGACGACGAAGTACACCATCAGCCCGATCGCGATATACGCGGCGATCGCCCCGCCCGGCCCCGCCTGCGCGACCGACGCCCCCGACGCGACGAACAACCCCGTGCCGATCGAGCCGCCGATCGCGATCATCGCGATGTGGCGGCCCTGCAGACGGCGCTTCAGCGTCGTTCCGGACGGTGCGGCCGTCTCCGCTGCCGCTTGCAAAGCATCCATAGTGTTCACCCTGATTGGATTCAGGCCTGACGATTTGATTCGGAATGCAAATCGTCAGGCCGGGTCATTCGCGTCGAAGCCGGTCCTTCCCGGCCGGCTGCATCACACGACGCTGCGCTTGATCGCCTGCAGTTCGGCCGTCGTCACGATCTTCTCGATCCGGAACCGCGGACTTTCCAGCCACAGGTTCGCGATTCGCCGGTACTCGTCGAGATCCTCGCACGCGAGCCGCACGAGAAAATCGAACGTGCCGCTGACGAGCCAGCAATCGAGCACCGCCGGATTCGCCCGCATTTCGTCCTCGAATGGCGCC
This sequence comes from Burkholderia sp. AU38729, assembly GCF_020419725.1. Classification (NCBI taxonomy): domain Bacteria; kingdom Pseudomonadati; phylum Pseudomonadota; class Betaproteobacteria; order Burkholderiales; family Burkholderiaceae; genus Burkholderia; species Burkholderia sp. AU38729. Next base: position 678,294 of record NZ_JAIZQO010000002.1, read on the forward strand.
TGCGAACGCCCGTGGTCGGCCAGCGTGATCTGCGCGATCACGACGATCGGCTTGGTCGCGCGCGGCGCCTTGATCACCGCGCGGTACCCTTCGATCACCCCAAGCGCCTCGAGCCGCTCCACGCGCGCCTGGCACGGCCGCGGCGTGAGGTTCACGAGCTCGGACAGCTTCCGGTAGGAAATCCGCCCGTCGGTGCGCAGGATGTCGAGGATCCGGAGATCGATCTTGTCGAGCTGCATCTTCTTGTCGGTCATCCGCGTTCGCTCCGGTCGGGTCGTGGCTGATGCGCGGAACGTCTCCGGTTCCGCGCGGGGGCCACATTATCCGGCCGAAGCGGCCGCGCGCCAATCGGCTAGAACCGCAGCGACAGACAGGTCAGGCCGCCGTCCATCTTGCGGAACTCGCTCGTATCGATCACGTGCAGCGGCAGCCCGAGCGACGCGATCGCGTCGTGCACGCGCGGGTAGCCGGCCGGGGTGATCAGCGTGCCGTTCACGCGCAGCGTGTTGCCCGCGTATTCGTCGGCGGCCGAAATCGCGATCCGGCGATAGTCGGCGAAGGCCGGATGCGCGGCCAGCGCTTCGGTGACGAGCAGCGTGTCGTCGCCGAGCGCGTTGACGACCGACTTGAGATGCAGGCCGGCACCCACCGGCACCGCGACGACCGAATAGCCGTAGCGCGACACGAGCGAGTCGAATGCGGCGATGCCGTCGGCGTCGGTACGGCCCGTCAGGCCGATGTAGAAGCGCTTGCCGACCTGCATCACGTCACCGCCGTCGAGCCGGCCCGCCTGCATCGGCAGCAGGTCGCGATGCGCGGCCAGCGCCGCTTCGATGTGCACCGTCTCGCCGCGCCGCGCCGGCGCACCGGGGCGCGTGATCACCGCGAATTCGGGCGTCACCACCGCGGTGTCCTCGACGAAGTGCGAATCGGGGAATGCCTCCAGCGGCGGCAGTTCGGTCAGCGCGACGCCGAGCGTGCGCAGCGCTTCGCAATACGCGTGGAACTGGGTGAGCGTCTTGTCGTAATCGGGCGCGCCGAGTTCGGCGGTGGTCAGGCCCGCGCCACAGGACGGCGCGGGGCGGCGAACGATCGCTTGCGTGAATTGCATCGACTCCTCCATGGTCAGCGCCACACCCGTGCTTCACACGGGGCGGCTGCGTTGTGTCCGGACCATTATCGGAAGCCAAATTGCGCAATTCGCGTCGATTTCAGTTGCGCCGACAGCCGATTGCGTCGAATTGCGCGCGACATGCAGCGGATCCGGCAGCCCGCCGTTCGCCACCCGGCGAGCCGTCGCTTTCACAGGCGGCACGCTGGCAACGCGCCCGCCCCGAACCCCATCTGCGAACGGCCGAGCACCGTGAGATCGTCCTCCCCGCCCCGCCCGTCGAATTCGACCTCGAAATGATCGGCCGGGAAATCGGGCGGGCTCTCGCCGCGCAGGAACGCAGCGCGTTGGCGCTGCAGGTACGCGTCGTTCTTCGCGCAACCGGGCGCGGCGGCGATGTACATCACGTTGCTGTCGCCGCTACCGCGATGCGCATCCTCGACCGCGTGCACGACGTCGCCGTGCCAGAACACCGCATCGCCCGGCTCCATGTGCGGGATCGGCACCAGCGCGTCGAGCAGCAGCGCGTGCCATTCGGGCCGGATCGACAGCGCGCGGCCCGGGCGCGCGCCGCACAGGTCGTCGTCGGCCACGTCGTCCTGCAACGCCCGCAGCACGACATAGGCCATCGCGTTCGCCACCGGGATCAACTGCAGCGTGCCGTCGCCGGGCCCCTGCGGCGTCAGTGCGGTCCAGCCCTGGAAGGTGCGGAACATCGAGCACACGGCCGGCGACGGAATCTCCTCGACATCGGGACGAAACGCCGCGTCGTACGGGTCGTAATCGCGCCAGCGGCCGGCCAGCACGTGACGGTAGACCTTGCGGAAATTGGCGCCGAGCCAGCGTTCGACGGAACCGCCGTCGACATGCGGCGACAGCCCGAGCGACGTCGAGCCGGGCGGGCGGCGACGAATCCGGTCCGCATAGGCCGGCACCTGGTCGGGATCGAAGTGCGTGCGGCCGCCGTCCGTGTGCCGCCACAGGCGGTTCAGGAACACGCGCGCTTGAGTCAACGCAGGCGACTGGCGCGCAGCCACCTGCGGCTTCGACCAGTAAACGCCGTAGATCTGCGGCTTGCCCGACGCGAGGTTGCCGAAATAGCGGTCCTCGGCACGTGCGTGCAGCCGGTCGGTGAAGCGGTTCGCGTCCAGGTAGGCACCGATCTCGTCGTTCCAGTCGCGCGCCTGCTGCGCATCGAATACGCCACGGATCACGACCGCGCCGTGCGTGCGGATCGCGGCAACCGCGTGCGGATCGACGGCCCCGCTCGCGATGTCCGCGAACGGCACCACCGGAATCACGTCACGACCATGCGCATGCGCGCGGCGAATCACATCGACCTGCCGCGCGATGTCGCCCTCCAGTTCGCGGAACGTGGCCGCATAACCGGGCAGGTCGGCGCGCAGCGCCCTTTTCGCGTCGCGAATCGCGGCAGGCAAGTCGTCAATCGTCAGTTGCATCGTGGTCTCCTCGCTGACAGGTGTCGTGATGTGCTGTCAGCGTACGGCCGGCGCGCAGTCGCGATTACCACTATCCGGCCAACTATCGATACAATCCTGACAACCTGGCATCACGCCGGACGATGGCAGACCACGCACAGCTTGTTGCCGTCCGGATCGCGGAAATACGCGCCGTAATAGTCGCGGTGATAGTCCGGCCGCAGGCCCGGCGGCCCTTCGCAGGTGCCGCCGTGGCGCAGCGCGAGCGCGTGGCAGCGATCGACGTGCGCGCGGGTCGGCGCAACGAACGCGATCGTGTGGCCATTGCCCGGTTCGGGCGCGCGGCCGTCGAGCGGGTGGCCGAAGAAGAACAGCGGCCGGTCGGTGTCGGCCGGCATCCAGCCCGACCAGCCGTCCGGCTCGCGGAATTTCAGGCGCAGCCCAAGTTCCGCGAACAGCGGCGCGTAGAAATCGTAGGCGCGCGCGGTGTCGGCCACCCCCACGCAAACATGTGAAAACATGGCATCGCTCCGTCGTGACGATCGCTCACGATCATGCCACGGCGCGATGCCGGCTCTCCCCCGGAGGCCGCAATGAAACCGCAGTACGAGCACGTGACGTTCGCCCCCGGCTGTTCGATCCGCGTGTATCACCGTCAGCTCGCGCGCATCCCGTTCGAATGGCATCGCCATCCCGAATACGAACTGACGCTGACGCTCAACAGCCGCGGCCGGCGCTTCATCGGCGATCACGTCGCGCACTACGCGGACGACGATCTGGTGCTCGTGCCGCCCAACCTGCCGCATACGTGGTCGTCGAATGCACGCATCGATCGAGATGCGCCTGAAGTCGCGCTCGTCATCTGGTTCGACGGCGACTGGGCGCGGCGTCTGGCCGACTGTTGCCCCGAATATGCACCGCTGCGCTCGCTGCTGCGGCGTGCCGCACCGGGCCTGCGCTTCGACGCGGATGCAGCCCGCGCGATGCGCGTGCGGCTGCCGCAGTTGCTCGATCCGTCGCCGCGCACCCGGCTCGCGGCCGCGCTCGACACGCTCGCCGATCTCGCGGAAGCCGGCGGCGAACCGCTCGCCACCGCACACGCGTACGAGCGGGCCGACGGCACGACACGCCAAACCGACGCAGCCGCCCCCGAAGCCGAACGCCTCGACCGCGTGCTTGACGCGATCGACCGGCACTTCCACGAGCCGTTGCGCATCGACGCGCTCGCGGCCACCGCGCATATGTCCGAACGCACGTTGCAGCGGCTGTTCGTCCGGCATCTCGGCGAAAGCGTCGGCCGCTACGTGCAGCGGCTGCGGCTCGCGCACGCGTGCCGTCATCTCGTCGGCACCGACTGGCCGATCGCGACGGTGGCTGCGCGCTGCGGCATTCCGAATGCCGCGAACTTCAACCGCCAGTTCCTCGCCGCACGCGGGATGACGCCCGGCGCATACCGGCAGTTCTTCGTGCAGCACGGCCACGCGCCCGATCACGACGCACCCGCACTCGACACGCGCCCGCCGTCGCTGGAACGCCGCGCGGGCCGGAGCGAACCGCGACCGCCCAAATGAAAACACCCCGACGGGATGACCCGTCGGGGTGTCGTGGCGTTGCGATCGCCCGACGCGAGCGGCCTGCCGGCCGTTCGCGCCGCGCACGACTTAACGTGCGTTGAGCGGCTTCGCTTCGCGCGGCGTATCGCCGATGAACAGCTGACGCGGACGGCCGATCTTCTGCTCCGGATCGCCGATCATTTCGTTCCACTGTGCGATCCAGCCGACCGTACGTGCCATCGCGAAGATACACGTGAACATCGACGTCGGGATGCCCAGCGCGCGCTGGACGATGCCCGAGTAGAAGTCGACGTTCGGGTACAGCTTGCGCGACACGAAGTATTCGTCTTCCAGCGCGATCTTCTCGAGCTGCATCGCGAGCTTGAACAGCGGGTCGTCGTGCAGGCCCAGTTCGTTCAGCACTTCGTAGCACGTCTCGCGCATCAGCTTCGCACGCGGGTCGTAGTTCTTGTACACGCGGTGACCGAAGCCCATCAGCTTCACGCCCGAATTCTTGTCCTTCACCTGCTTGATGAATTCGGGGATGTTGTCCGGCGAACCGATCTGCTCGAGCATGTTCAGCGCGGCTTCGTTCGCACCACCGTGCGCCGGGCCCCACAGACAGGCGATACCGGCAGCGATACAGGCGAACGGGTTCGCGCCCGACGAGCCGGCCAGGCGGACGGTCGACGTCGATGCGTTCTGCTCGTGGTCGGCGTGCAGGATCAGGATACGGTCGAGTGCGCGGACGAGCACGTCGTTGACCTTGTACTCCTCGCACGGGTTCGAGAACATCATGTGCATGAAGTTCGCGCTGTACGACAGCGAGTTCTTCGGATACACGAACGGCTGGCCGATGCTGTACTTGTACGCCATCGCGACGAGCGTCGGCAGCTTCGCGATCATGCGGATCGCCGACACTTCACGGTGACGCGGATCGTTGATGTCGAGCGAGTCGTGGTAGAACGCCGACAGCGCGCCGACTGCAGCGACCAGGATCGCCATCGGGTGCGCGTCGCGACGGAAGCCACGGAAGAAGAAGTGCATCTGCTCGTGCACCATCGTGTGCTTCGTGACGGTGTCGACGAATTCCTTCTTTTGCGCTGCGTTCGGCAGTTCGCCCTTCAGCAGCAGGTAGCAGCTTTCGAGGAAGTCCGCGTTTTGCGCGAGGTTGTCGATCGGGTAGCCGCGGTACAGCAGCTCGCCCTTGTCGCCGTCGATGTACGTGATCGCCGAATTACAAGCTGCCGTCGACATGAAGCCCGGGTCGTACGTGAACTTGCCGGTCTGGCCGTACAGCTTGCGGATGTCGATCACGTCCGGGCCCATCGTGCCCTTGTAGATCGGCAGTTCGACGCTCGGCGAGTTGTCGCTGAACGATAGCGTGGCTTTAACATCAGACGGAGTCATGGCACATCCTCAATCGAAATAAAGAAACGGGATTCGATAACGGGCACAGCGTGTTACACCTTGGCGTTACACGTTGCGCAGCATCTCCAACAGCCGGTGAATATCCGGGCTGTCTAGGTCGCCTTCTGGTTCCTTGCGCGCGAGGAGCAAGTCCATCAGGTCGTTGTCGCTCAGATCGAGCAGGCGCGACAACGCGCCTACGTCTGCATCGGTGAGGTCATGCTCGTATCTGCTGAAGAAACGCTCGAAAATGATGTCGTTCTCCAGCAGACCCCGCCGCGCACGCCAGCGAAGGCGTGCGCGGCGGTGCGGGTCGGATTGATGCGAATCGTCGCTCATCACAACTCAGACTCCCGCAGGGCCGCCCCAAGGAAGTCGACGCCCCCTCGGGGGGCAGCGAACGCAGTGAGCTTGGGGGTCATCATATTAAACCGCGCGGCGAACCATCAGTTCCTTGATCTTGCCGATCGCCTTCGTCGGGTTCAGGCCCTTCGGGCAAACGTCGACGCAGTTCATGATCGTGTGGCAACGGAACAGACGGTACGGGTCTTCCAGGTTGTCGAGACGCTCGCCGGTGGCCGTGTCGCGGCTGTCCGCGATGAAGCGGTAAGCCTGCAGCAGGCCCGCCGGGCCGACGAACTTGTCCGGGTTCCACCAGAAGCTCGGGCACGACGTCGAGCAGCTTGCGCACAGAATGCACTCGTACACGCCGTCGAGCTCGTCGCGCTCTTCCGGCGACTGGAGGCGTTCCTTCTCAGGCGGCGGCGCGTCGTTGATCAGGTACGGCTTGATCGAGTGGTACTGGTTGAAGAAGTGCGTCATGTCGACGATCAGGTCGCGCACGACGGGCAGGCCCGGCAGCGGACGCAGCACGATCTTCTGCGGCAGGTCGTTCAGGTTCGTCAGGCACGCGAGACCGTTCTTGCCGTTGATGTTCATCGCGTCCGAACCGCACACGCCTTCACGGCACGAACGGCGGAACGACAGCGTTTCGTCCACGGCCTTCAGCTTGACCAGTGCGTCGAGCAGCATGCGCTCGTGCTCGAGCTCCAGCTCGTACGTCTGCATGCGCGGCGCTGCGTCCTTGTCCGGATCGTAGCGGTAGACTTCAAAAATGCGTTTTGCCATTTCGGATTCCTTTGACTCGGCTTAGAACGTGCGCGGCTTCGGCGGCACGGATTCGACCGTCAGCGGCTTCATTTGAACCGGCTTGTAGTCGAGGCGATCGCCTTCGCTGTACCACAGCGTGTGGCGCAGCCAGTTCTCGTCGTCGCGGTGTTCGTAGTCGCTGTGGGCGTGTGCGCCACGGCTTTCCTTGCGTGCTTCCGCCGACACCATCGTTGCGCGAGCAACTTCGATCAGGTTCTCCAGCTCGAGCGCTTCGACGCGCGCGGTGTTGAACACCTTCGACTTGTCCTTCAGGTGGATGTTTTCCACGCGTGCCTTCAGGCCGGCCATCTGGTCGACGCCTTCCTTCAGCAGCTCCGACGTGCGGAACACGCCTGCGTGCTTCTGCATCGTCGAGCGGATGTCGTTCGCGACGTCCTGCGTGTATTCACCCGAGGTCGACTTGTCGAGCTTCGCCAGACGTGCCAGCGAGAATTCGCCCGCATCGGCCGGCAGCGGCTTGTGTTCCTTCTGGTTCTTCACGTGCTCGACGATGTGGTTGCCGGCCGCACGGCCGAACACCACGAGGTCCAGCAGCGAGTTCGTGCCGAGGCGGTTCGCGCCGTGCACGGACACGCACGAGCATTCGCCCACTGCGTAGAAACCGTTGACCGGATCCTTGTGACCGCCGCGCGTCGTGCCGACGACCTGACCGTGGATGTTGGTCGGGATGCCGCCCATCTGGTAGTGGATCGTCGGGACGACCGGGATCGGTTCCTTGATCGCGTCGACGTTCGCGAACTTCAGCGCGATTTCGCGGATCGACGGCAGACGCTTCATGATCGTCTCGGCGCCGATGTGCGACAGGTCGAGCAGCACGTGATCCTTGTTCGGACCCACGCCGCGGCCTTCCTTGATTTCCTGGTCCATCGAACGCGACACGAAGTCACGCGGCGCCAGATCCTTCAGCGTCGGCGCGTAGCGCTCCATGAAACGCTCGCCGTTCGCGTTGCGCAGGATACCGCCTTCGCCGCGCACGCCTTCGGTGATCAGCACGCCCGCGCCGGCCACGCCGGTCGGGTGGAACTGCCAGAACTCCATGTCCTGCAGCGCGATGCCCGAACGCGCAGCCATGCCGAGGCCGTCGCCGGTGTTGATGAACGCGTTGGTCGATGCCGCGAAGATCCGGCCTGCGCCGCCCGTCGCGAACAGCGTCGTCTTGCCTTCCATGATGTAGACGTCACCCGTCTCCATCTCGAGGGCCGTCACGCCGAGCACGTCGCCTTCCGCGTCGCGGATCAGGTCGAGCGCCATCCATTCGACGAAGAATTGCGTCTTCGCTTCGACGTTCTGCTGGTACAGCGTGTGCAGCAGCGCGTGACCGGTACGGTCGGCGGCCGCGCAGGCGCGCTGCACCGGCTTCTCGCCGTAGTTCGCGGTGTGGCCGCCGAACGGGCGCTGGTAGATCGTGCCGTCCGCGTTACGGTCGAACGGCATGCCGAAGTGCTCGAGTTCATATACGACGTTCGGCGCTTCGCGGCACATGAATTCGATCGCGTCCTGGTCGCCGAGCCAGTCGGAGCCCTTGATCGTGTCGTAGAAGTGGAAGTGCCAGTTGTCTTCGCTCATGTTGCCGAGCGACGCACCGATACCGCCCTGCGCGGCCACCGTGTGCGAACGGGTCGGGAACACTTTCGACAGCACGCCGACCGACAGGCCCGCGCGCGACAGTTGCAGCGCTGCGCGCAAGCCGGAGCCGCCTGCGCCGACGATCACGACGTCAAATTTGCGGCGCGGGAGGTTAGTTTTGATTGCAGCCATTCTTTACACTCTCCAGAGAATCTGCGCGGCGTAGCCCGCACATGCGAGCAGCCAGACGATGGTCAGCGATTGCAGCAGCAGGCGCACACCGACGGGCTTCACGTAGTCCATCCAGATGTCGCGCACGCCGACCCATGCGTGGTAGAAGAGGGAAAGCAGCATCACGAAGGTCGCGAGCTTCATCCATTGCGCGGCGAAGATCGATGCCCAGCCTTCGTACGAGAAATCGTGCGCGCCGAAGAACAGGACGAGCAGGATGACCGTGTAGACCGCCATGATCGTGGCGGTGATGCGCTGCGCGAGCCAGTCGCGCAGGCCGTAATGTGCGCCGACGACGAGGCGCTTCGAGCCGATTCGGTTATTGGCTGCCATTTTCTTAGAATGCTCCGAACAGTTTGAGTGCCATGGCGATCGTCAGCGCGATCGAGACGACAAAGACGACGACTGCCGTCCGCTTGCCGCCTTCCTTCGTGACGGCGTCGTGGTTGACGTCCATCAGCAGGTGGCGAATGCCGGCGCAGAAATGGTGGAAGAAGGCCCACGACAGTGCGAGGACGATCAGCTTGACGATGATGTTGGAGAGGAAAGCCTTGAAGACTTCGAAGCTGAGCTCGGACGTGAGGCTCTGGTCGAAGAGGAACAGCAGGAACGGCAGGAACAAGAACAGCAGCGCGCCGCTGACTCGGTGGAGAATCGACAAAGTCGCTGCCAGCGGCATGCGATATTTCATCGTGATATCGGCGAGTCCGATGTTCCGGTATTCCGGCCTCGGCTTTCTTACTGCATCAGTCATGCTAGACCCCTACTATGTTGTCACACTAATCCGCGATTTTAGCGCCTTTTTATATCGCGCTGCAGCGAAAGTCTGCTCTGGATAGTTGCGCGAACAAGAACAAAGGCGGCCCGAAACGTGCTTCGCGAACGTGGGGAACGCGAACGCACTCGGCTTGAGCCGATACACCGTCAGCTCAAGTCATTCTGATAGTAGTACCCGGTTGTGACATACCAGCCGCGACGCACTTCCACCGGCCGGTCTCCGTATGTATAGGACACACGCTCGACCGACAGCAAAGGGAAACCTGCCGGCACGTGCAGCAGGTCGGCCACCGCCGGCTCCGCCGCCACCGCGCGGATCTTTTCCGTCGCGCGGATCATCCGCGTGCCGAACTCCGTCTCGAACATCGCGTAGAGCGGCCCCTTGTATTCGCTCAGCCGCTCGAACGTGAGCCCGCGGAACATCGCGCCCGGCAGCCAGATCTCGTCGAGCACCGTCACTTCGTTCTCGAACTCCAGCAGGCGGCGCACCTGCACGACGGGATCGGCCGGCTTCAGGTCGAGTTGCCGCGCGATCTCGGCCGGCGCGCGCAGGCGACGGCATTCGAGCAGGCGGCTCACGTGCGGATGCTCGGCACCGTCGTCGGCCAGCAGCCGCAGGAAGCGGAACTGCGCGCGATCTTCATTGTGCGTCGCAACAAAAGTGCCCTTGCCCTGCCGCCGGACCACGAGGTTTTCGGCGGCCAGCTCGTCGATCGCCTTGCGGACGGTGCCCTGGCTGACCTTGTAACGGGCCGCCAGCTCCACCTCGCTCGGGATGATCTCGCCCGGCTTCCACTCGCCGGTTTCGAGACTTTGCGTGATTAATGACTTAATCTGCTGGTATAACGGGCTGAACGTCGGCGACGGAGCCGCCGCGGGCGAAGGTGCGGGATCGCTCGCGCCCGGCTGCCCTGGGCCGCCTGCGCCGGTCTGATTCGCGGTATTCGCCTGGTTCGATGTCATGGCGCGCATTTCATCACAAACCGCACTTTTAAGTCCACTCAATTTCCGCAAAACATCTGTCTTATATAAGACATATGATACCGTTTGACTTTGAGCCGGACGGCTCCTACACTCCGGGTCGAGCAAGGGTTCGCGGGTGCAAAAGCGCGTCCCCGGCTACGTGCCACGGCCGTCTCCAGGTTCACCGCGTCTGCCATCGCGAGTCCTCCGCCCTGCTTCAATGCAACACTCAGCACAACGCGCATAGAATGGCGTTTTCGCGAGTGTCCAACGCTTCACCCGTCCTGGAGATTTTCAATGGCTAAGCCCGCAAAGCGTGTTGCCGTCACCGGCGCCGCAGGTCAAATCGCTTACTCCCTGCTGTTCCGCATCGCGAACGGCGACCTGCTCGGCAAGGACCAGCCGGTCATCCTGCAACTGCTCGACCTCCCGCAAGCCCAAGGCGCCGTCAAGGGCGTCGTGATGGAACTCGACGATTGCGCGTTCCCGCTGCTCGCGGGCGTCGTGATCACCGACGATCCGAAGGTCGCATTCAAGGATGCCGATGTCGCACTGCTGGTCGGCGCACGTCCGCGCTCGAAGGGCATGGAGCGCAAGGACCTGCTGTCGGCAAACGCCGAAATCTTCACGGTTCAGGGCGCTGCGCTGAACGAAGTCGCGAGCCGCGACGTGAAGGTGCTGGTCGTCGGCAACCCGGCGAACACGAACGCCTACATCGCGATGAAGTCGGCGCCGGATCTGCCGAAGAAGAACTTCACGGCGATGCTGCGCCTCGACCACAACCGCGCGCTGTCGCAGCTCGCAGCGAAGTCGGGCAAGCCGGTCGCATCGATCGAGAAGCTCGCCGTGTGGGGCAACCACTCGCCGACGATGTACCCCGACTTCCGCTTCGCGACCGCCGAAGGCGAATCGCTGCTGAAGCTGATCAACGACGACGTGTGGAACCGCGACACGTTCATCCCGACCGTCGGCAAGCGCGGCGCGGCGATCATCGAAGCGCGCGGCCTGTCGTCGGCAGCGTCGGCGGCGAACGCAGCGATCGACCACGTGCGTGACTGGGTCCTCGGCACGAACGGCAAGTGGGTCACGATGGGCATCCCGTCGGACGGCTCGTACGGCATCCCGGAAGACATCATCTACGGCGTGCCGGTCGTTTGCGAAAACGGCGAATACAAGCGCGTCGAAGGCCTGGAAATCGACGCATTCTCGCGCGAGAAGATGGACGGCACGCTGGCCGAACTGCTCGAAGAGCGCGATGGCGTCGCCCACCTGCTGAAGAACTAAGCATCAAGCACCTCGCCGGGCGGCCCTCGGGCAGCCCGGTTTCGGCCTGGGCCGGCATGCCGCCGGCCCGGCCGACCGATCCGATCCGCGCACGTTTTGCCGCCCCGCGCTTGCCGCGCACCGGCCCAGAACGCGTCCGAATCCGATTTTCTCCACGTTGACCCGCTCCCCTGACGTAGACGAGATGGCCGCGCTCACTCCCGCACAAGTGCTGTACGACGGGGCGTCCCCGCCCGCGATCCTGCCCTGCTGTGATCACTACGCGGGCAGCGAAAAGCTGATGCGCAAGTCGCTCGCGCTGCAGGCCGAGCTGGGCCCCGTGTTCGACATCACGCTCGACTGCGAAGACGGCGCCGCCGTCGGCCAGGAAGCCGCGCACGCGGCACTCGTCACCGACATCCTCGGCAGCGACGAGAACCGCTTCGGCCGCGTCGGCGTCCGCATCCACGACTTTTCCCACCCGCACTGGCGCGACGATGTACGCATCGTGCTGCGCGCATCGCGTGCCCCCGCCTACATCACGCTCCCGAAGATCGCGAGTGCCGCTGACGCCGCCGAAATGACCGCGTTCATCGAAGGCACGCGCCGCGAGCTCGGCATCGCGCAGCCGATTCCCGTCGACGTGCTGGTCGAGACGCACGGCGCGCTCGCACAGGCGGCCGCTCTCGCCGCGCTGCCGACGGTCGGCACGCTGAGCTTCGGGCTGATGGATTTCGTCTCCGCGCACCACGGCGCGATTCCCGATTCCGCGATGCGCGCGCCCGGCCAGTTCGAGCACCCGCTCGTGCGCCGCGCGAAGCTGGAAATCGCCGCGGCCTGTCACGCGCACGGCAAGACGCCGTCGCACAACGTGACGACCGAAGTGCGCGACATGAGCATCGTCGCTGGCGATGCGCGCCGCGCCCGCGACGAATTCGCGTTCACGCGGATGTGGAGCATCCACCCCGCGCAGATCCGCCCGATCGTCGACGCATTCGCGCCGCGCACCGACGAGGTCGCGCTGGCCGCCGAGATCCTGCTGGCCGCGCAGGCCGCCGACTGGGGCCCGACGCGCCATGGTGATACGCTGCACGATCGCGCGAGTTACCGCTATTACTGGTCGGTACTGCGCCGCGCACGGGCCACCGGCCAGCCTGTGCCGGCCGAGGCCGCGCCGCTGTTCGGCCCGGCCGCCGCGGGCAGCGCACCGTAAGCGCGCGCCGCCGGCCGATACACGAGTTTCATGCATTCGACGACGCGCGAACCGGATAGAGGTTTGCGAAACGACAAAAAACGTAACGGAGCCCGAAAACCTGATATACACGCGGCCAAATAGGTGAAAATAGCGGCCGCTGCGCGCTTTCGGGGCGCGTGCAGTTTCAAACCGGCCGGCGGCGCAGATTGCCGGCCCTTGTCAACTGATTATCGAAAGGTTCTGACTCCATGAAGAAACTCCTGATCGCTACCGCCATCGGCGCCTTGTCCGCCACGATGCTGGTGTCGGCTCCGAGCGCGTTTGCCCAGGGTACGACCACGACGACCGCGAAGAAGGCAGCGGCCAAGCGCCCGGCGCCGGCCAAGCGCATCATCCCGCGCAGCAAGAAGGCACAGGCACGTGCCGCGGCGAAGGTCGATCCGGTACCGGACGGCGCAGTCAAGTGGTCCTGCAAGGAAGGTCTGTCGTTCGACCTCGCCGGTGACATGAAGCGCGACCAGGTCGTCACGGTTCACTGGGCGAAGAAGAACTACAAGCTGCCGCGTCAGGCCACGACGACGGGCGCCGACACGTTCTACGATCCGGCCGCAGGCTTCAAGCTGGTCGTGATCCCGACCAAGGCGATGCTGTTCTCCGACGCGAACGGCGGCGAACGCCTCGCGGACGAATGCGTGACGCCGGAAATGGCGCAAGGCACGCCGGCACCGACGCAGTCGAACGAACTGAAGCCGGCAACGAACTAAGCGCGTTCCCATCGGCCCCTCGATGTCCGCCCCGGTCTCCAACGTCCGCCCTGCTCCGGATACGGTACTCGTCGATATCGTCGACTACGTGCTGAATGCCGGCATCGACAGCGCGCTCGCGCTGGAGACGGCGCGTCATTGCCTGATCGACACGCTCGGATGCGGACTCGAGGCGCTCTCCTACCCTGCCTGCACCAAGCTGCTCGGCCCCGTCGTGCCCGGCACGATCGTGCCGCACGGCGCGAAGGTGCCCGGCACGTCCTTCCAGCTCGATCCCGTCCAGGCCGCTTTCGGCATCGGCGCGATGATCCGCTGGCTGGACTTCAACGACACCTGGCTCGCCGCCGAATGGGGTCATCCGTCCGACAACCTCGGCGGGATCCTGGCGACGGCCGACTGGCTTTCCCGCACGGCCCGCGCGGCCGGCCGCAAGCCGCTCACGATGCGCGACGTGCTGGTCGCGATGATCCAGGCCCACGAGATCCAGGGCTGCCTCGCGCTCGAGAATTCGTTCAATGCGGTCGGGCTCGACCACGTGCTGCTCGTGAAGGTCGCGTCGACGGCCGTCGTCGGCCGGCTGCTCGGGCTCACGCGCGACGAGCTGATCAACGCGGTGTCCCACGCGTTCGTCGACGGCCACGCGCTGCGCACCTACCGCCACGCGCCGAACACCGGCTCGCGCAAGTCCTGGGCGGCCGGCGACGCAACCTCCCGCGCGGTGCGCCTCGCGCTGATCGCGAAAACGGGTGAAATGGGCTACCCGTCGGCGCTCACCGCCAGGACCTGGGGCTTCTACGACGTGCTGTTCGACGGCAAGCCGTTCCGCTTCCAGCGCCCGTACGGCACGTACGTGATGGAAAACGTGCTGTTCAAGATCGCGTTCCCCGCCGAATTCCACGCGCAAACGGCCGCCGAGGCCGCGCTGCAGCTGCACGCGCAGCTCGCCGCCGCGGGCCGCACGACCGACGACATCAGCCGGATCACGATCCGCACGCACGCGGCCGCGATCCGCATCATCGACAAGCAGGGCCCGCTCGCCAATCCGGCCGACCGCGACCACTGCATCCAGTACATGGTCGCCGTGCCGCTGCTGTTCGGCCGGCTGACCGCGGCCGACTACGAGGATTCGGCCGCCGCCGATCCCCGCATCGACGCGCTGCGCGCGAAGACCGTGTGCGTCGAGGATCCGCAGTTCACGCAGGATTACCACGACCCGGACAAACGCTCGATCGCGAATGCACTGACGATCGAGTTCACGGACGGGTCGACGCTTGCCGAGGTGGCGGTCGAATACCCGCTCGGCCACCGGCGGCGCCGGGCCGAAGGCATCCCGCTCCTGGTCGAGAAGTTCAGGACCAACCTTGCCCGCCGCTTCCCGGCCAAGCAGCAACAAGCGATTCTCGACGTGTCGCTGGACCAGGCAAAGCTCGAAGCGATGCCGGTCGATGAGTACGTCGATCTGTACGTGATATAGCCGTCATTTACAGGACACGTAGTTTCCTAGCCTTAAACCCAGGAAAATCACCATGGCCCACAATCTCCACAAGACCCTCAAGGAATTCGACAGCGGTTCCGGCAAAGGCAAGTTCTACTCGCTGCCGCAGCTCGGCAAGGAACTGAAGACGAAGATCGAACGCCTGCCGGTGTCGATCCGTATCGTGCTCGAGTCCGTGCTGCGCAACTACGACGGCAAGAAGATCACCGAAGAGCACATCCAGCAGCTCGCGAACTGGAAGCCGAACGACAAGCGCGTCGACGAGATTCCGTTCGTGGTGTCGCGCGTCGTGCTGCAGGACTTCACGGGCGTGCCGCTGCTCGCCGACATCGCGGCCATGCGCGGCGTCGCGGAGCGTACCGGCAAGAACCCGAAGAAGATCGAGCCGCTGGTCCCGGTCGATCTCGTCGTCGATCACTCGGTGCAGATCGACTACTTCCGCCAGAAGGACGCGCTCGACCTGAACATGAAACTGGAATTCCAGCGCAACAACGAGCGCTACCAGTTCATGAAGTGGGGCATGCAGGCATTCGACACGTTCAAGGTCGTGCCGCCGGGCGTCGGCATCGTCCACCAGGTGAACCTGGAATACCTCGCGCGCGGCGTCCACAAGAAGGCGGACGGCGGCGACACCGTGTACTACCCGGACACCCTCGTCGGCACCGACAGCCACACGACGATGATCAACGGCATCGGCGTGGTCGGCTGGGGCGTGGGCGGCATCGAGGCTGAAGCCGGCATGCTCGGCCAGCCGGTGTACTTCCTGACGCCGGACGTCGTCGGCGTCGAGCTGAAGGGCAAGCTGCGCGAAGGCGTGACGGCCACCGACCTGGTGCTGACAATCACCGAAATGCTGCGCAAGGAGAAGGTCGTCGGCAAGTTCGTCGAGTTCTTCGGCGAAGGCACGAAGTCGCTGTCGCTGCCGGACCGCGCGACGATCGGCAACATGGCGCCGGAATACGGCGCGACGATGGGCTTCTTCCCGGTCGACGAAAAGACGATCGACTACTTCGAAGGCACGGGCCGCACGAAGGCCGAAATCGCCGCGTTCGAAAACTACTTCAAGGCGCAGAAGCTGTTCGGCATCCCGAAGGCCGGCGACATCGACTACACGAAGGTCGTGACGCTCGATCTGACGACGGTCGCGCCGTCGCTGGCCGGCCCGAAGCGCCCGCAAGACCGCATCGAGATCGGCCACGTCAAGTCGACGTTCACCGACCTGTTCTCGAAGCCGGTCGCGGAAAACGGCTTCGCGAAGAAGGCGGACGACCTGGCCACGCAATACACGACGAGCAACGGCGTCGACGTGAAGAACGGCGACATCCTGATCGCCGCGATCACGTCGTGCACGAACACGTCGAACCCGAGCGTGCTGCTGGCCGCCGGCCTGCTCGCGAAGAAGGCGGTCGAGGCCGGCCTCACGGTCGATCCGAAGATCAAGACCTCGCTCGCGCCGGGATCGCGCATCGTCACCGAGTACCTGACGAAGACGGGCCTGCTGCCCTACCTGTCGAAGCTCGGCTTCGAAGTCGCGGCCTACGGCTGCACGACCTGTATCGGCAACGCGGGCGACCTGACGCCGGAGCTGAACGAAGCGATCACGAAGAACGACATCGTCGCGGCAGCCGTGCTGTCGGGCAACCGTAACTTCGAAGCGCGTATCCACCCGAACATCCGTGCGAACTTCCTCGCGTCGCCGCCGCTGGTCGTCGCCTACGCGATCGCCGGCAACATCACGCGCGACCTGATGACCGAACCGGTCGGCAAGGGCAAGGGCGGCCGCGACATCTACCTCGGCGACATCTGGCCGACGAGCGAAGAAATCCACGCGCTGCTCAAGTTCGCGCTCGACCCGAAGAAGTTCGAGGACAACTACTCGAAGCTGACCAAGAAGGGCGACCTCTGGAGCAAGATCGAGGGCGAATCGGGCCAGGTCTACGACTGGCCGAAGTCGACGTACATCGCCGAGCCGCCGTTCTTCGGCAACGACTTCTCGATGGAACCGGCTGCATCGATCCCGACGGTCAAGGGCGCGCGCGCACTGGGCATCTTCGGTGACTCGGTCACGACCGACCACATCAGCCCGGCAGGCTCGATCAAGGAAGACTCGCCGGCAGGCAAGTGGCTGAAGGAGAACGGCGTGCAGAAGGCCGACTTCAACAGCTACGGCTCGCGCCGCGGCAACCACGACGTGATGATGCGCGGCACGTTCGCGAACGTCCGGATCAAGAACCTGATGATCCCGGCAAAGGCAGACGGCACGCGCGTCGAAGGCGGCCTGACGATCCACCAGCCGAGCGGCGAACAGCAATCGATCTACGATGCAGCGATGCAGTACGTTGCCGCCGGCACGCCGACGGTCGTGTTCGCCGGCGAAGAGTACGGCACGGGCTCGTCGCGCGACTGGGCCGCGAAGGGCACGCAACTGCTCGGCGTGAAGGCCGTGATCGCACGCAGCTTCGAGCGCATCCACCGCTCGAACCTGGTCGGCATGGGCGTGCTGCCGCTGCAGTTCAAGGGCGCGGACAGCGTCCAGTCGCTCGGCATCACCGGTGAAGAAACGTACGACATCGAAGGCCTCGGCGACGACTTCAAGCCGCAACAGGACGTCACGCTCGTGATCCACCGCAAGAACGGCGAATCGCAGCGCGTGCCGGTGCTGCTGCGCATCGATACGCCGATCGAAGTCGACTACTACAAGCACGGCGGGATCCTGCCGTTCGTGCTGCGCTCGCTGCTCGCAGCGTAAGCGCCCTGCACCTTGCAGGTGCCGCAGCCGCCTCGCGGGCGGTTGCGGCCGATTTGGATGCCCGACCTCGTGTCGGGCTTTTTTTGCCTGCGCTACGCCGCGTGACCGGTCGTGCGGCGCGTCATGCCGCCTTGTCGGCCCGCGCCTTCGTGCCTGCGCCCGCTCGCCGGGTGTTCTTCTGCAGATGCGTGCGGTTGTAGTCGATCGCCGCGCGCACCAGATTCTTCAGTGCCCGCTTGTCGAGCTTGTCGCCTTCGAAGAAATCGATCGCGCGCCGCGCATTGCCGTCGAGGCCGTCGTTAAAAAGCTTGTCGGGATCGGGCAGTTGCGCGCCGTGCATGAAGGTCAGCTTCACCTTGCCCTTGTGCGCGTTCGCCACCGCAATCATCCCGTCGCACGACCATACGGGGCTGCCCATCCATTTCCATTCCTCGACGATGCCCGCTTGCGCGTCGAGGATCGTCTGGCGCAGGTCGGCGAAGGTCTTGCCGCGCCAGTCGGCGATGCCGGCGATCAGCGCGTCGATACGCTCCGACGGCGTGAGGTCGGTTGGGCTCATGCGCGAGCCTCCGTGCGTTCGTCGGGGCCAGCCAGCACCTGTTCGAGCGAGTCGAAGAAGCGGACCCAGCCGTGCTGCGCACCGCGGTACGCCTGCTCCTGGTCGGTCCGGAAGCCGACCTGCTCCATCCGCAGGTGCGTGCCGTGCGGTGTCGGCGTGAGCGTCCACGTGACGACGCTTTCGAGGCCGTATGCGGCCCACGTATAGGACAACGCATGCGGCGGCTCGATCGTGAGGACCGTGCAGTCGACCGAGCCCCAGTCCGCACGGAAGCTGAAGGCGCGGCCCGCGACGGGCTCGAAGTCGCTCTTCATCAGCCACGCCTCGATCAGGTGCGGTTGCGTGAGCGCGCGCCAGATCTTCTCCGGCGGATGGGGCAGCTCCCGGTCGACGACGACTGAGCGCGTTTCGGTGGTGGCCTGGTTCATTACTGGTCCATCCTTTTGAGAAGATCTTCGAGGGCATCGAACCGGGTCTGCCAGAAGCCGGCCATCTGGCTCGTCCAGTCGATCAACGGGGCCAGCGCTTGAGGCTGCGCGCTGTAGTGCGTCTGCCGGCCTTCGTGACGGTCGCTCACGAGCCCGGCCTGCTTCAGGACGCCCAGATGCTTCGAGACGGCCGGCTGCGAGACGCCCGCATGGGCCGTCAGCGCGGCAACCGTCAGCTCGCCGTCCGCGCACAGCCGCTCGAAGAGCGCGCGGCGCGTGGGATCGGCCAGTGTCCTGAAAAGCATGTCGTGTGCGTTCTGCATGTCCAAATTCATAACCCGATGGTTATGAATTGAAGCATATCCGCTGATCGACGCACGTCAAGGCGGAATTTCGCGAACGACGCCGCGCAATCTTGCGCGGGCCCGCTATCCGCCGTACGGGGTATCCACGCCCCCGAATTCGAGCCCTTCCTCTAATCCGCAATTGCCGCATGCAATCCGAAAGACACCCGCAAGACTGCCGGAAGCACCGTTCCACAGTTCGGGAAACGTTTGCGGCCGAGCGATCCCATTTTTGTGCACGCGCGAATCCGTTCCTGCCGTGTCGCGGCGTTTGACCACATAGTGCGACGCGGCACGCGACAACGACCGGTCGCGCACGATGCGTTCACCCGGCGATCCGCTCCGCGATCGCGCACGTTCCGGCGTCGTGACGAGCGACTCGTGCGTGCGAGCGTCGCGCGTCGCTGCGCCGCCGTATCGCGAACCGGTTCCGCTCGCCGCTGCCGCAATTCGCATATGCGCATGACGCAGCACATGCGTGCACCCGCGCCGATGTCAGAACTGACAGCTATGGAAAATGGCAGCTACCCCAACGACACCGACGCCCTACGCTCGTCACCGCTCGCGGCCCCACAAGGGCCGGGGGTTCCAGTAACGTCGCCTCTCCTAAAAAAGGACTCCCGATGAAAAGGAACACCTGGTTTGCCCTTCCCCTTCCGTCGCCCCGCCGCCTCGCGTGCGTGGCACCGTTCGTGTTCGCCGCCGCCGCGGCGCATGCGACGACGGATTGGGTCGATACGCATACGAAGGCCTTTCTGACCGGCCCGCAGTTGATGGCGCGCAGCGCGGCGCCGTCGCTCGAACTGGCAGGCGGTGAAACGACCAACGTCGTCGTCAGCCTGAAACTGCGCAACGCCGCGCAGCTCAAGCAACTGGCGCGCGACGTGAACCGGCCCGGCAGCGCGCATTACCGCCAGTACCTCACGCACGAGCAGTTCCTCGCCAACTACGCGCCGACCGATGCGCAGGTCAAGTCGGTCGTCGACTATCTACACAAGAGCGGCTTCGTGAACGTCGAGGTCGCGCCGAACCGCCTGCTGGTCTCCGCCAGCGGCACGGCCGCCACGGTGAAGACCGCATTCAACACGTCGCTCGTGCACTTCGACTACGCGGGTCACTCGGGCTTCGCGAACACGTCGACTGCGCAGGTGCCGCGCGCGCTCGGCGACGTCGTCGGCTCGGTGCTCGGGCTGCAGAACGTTGCACACGCGCGGCCGCTGCTGCGCATCGGCAACGTGTCGAAGCCGCAGGCGCTGGCAGCCGGCACGGCGACCGGCCACTATCCGAAGGAATTCCCGGGCCTCTACAACGCAACCGGCGTGCCGACCGCAGCCGGCGTCACCGTCGGCATCATCACGATCGGCGGCGTGTCGCAGACGCTGCAGGACCTGAAGCAGTTCACGTCGAGCAACGGATACGGGGCGGTGTCGACGCAGACCATCAAGACCAACGGCTCGGGCGGCAGCTACACCGACGACCAGGACGGCCAGGGCGAATGGGATCTGGACAGCCAGTCGATCGTCGGCTCGGCCGGCGGCCAGGTCGGCAAGCTCGTGTTCTACATGGCCGACCTCAATGCGAGCGGCAACACGGGCCTCACGCAGGCGTTCAACCGCGTGGTGTCGGACAACACCGCGAAGGTGATCAACGTATCGCTCGGCTGGTGCGAGACCGATGCGAACGCGGACGGCACGCTCGACGCCGAGGAACAGATCTTCACGACTGCCGCGGCGCAAGGCCAGACGTTCTCCGTTTCGTCGGGTGACGAAGGCGTGTACGAGTGCAACAACCGCGGCTATCCGGACGGCTCGAACTACACGGTGTCGTGGCCGGCATCGTCGCCGCACGTGCTCGCGATCGGCGGCACGACGCTCTACACGACGTCGTCGGGCGCATTCTCGAGCGAGACGGTGTGGAACGAAGGGCTCGACGGCAACGGCAAGCTGTGGGCGACGGGCGGCGGCATCAGCACGATCCTGCCCGCGCCGTCGTGGCAGTCGGGCAGCAACCGCCAGTTGCCGGACGTCGCGTTCGACGCCGCGCAAAGCACGGGCGCGTACATCTACAACTACGGCCAGTTGCAGCAGATCGGCGGCACGAGCCTCGCCGCACCGATCTTCACCGGCCTCTGGGCGCGCCTGCTCGCAGCGAACGGCACGGGCCTCGGCTTCCCGGCCGGCAAGTTCTACGCCGACATTCCGTCGAACCCGTCGCTCGTGCGCTACGACGTGGTGTCGGGGAACAACGGCTATCAGGGGTATGGCTACAACGCAGGCACCGGCTGGGATTACACGACCGGCTTCGGCAGCTTGAACATCGCGAACCTCAACCAGCTGATCAAGTCGGGCGGGTTCTAAGCGAAGCGTAAAGGCCGGCGCGCGGCGGTGGTTCGTTGCGTGCCGGCTCGAAAATTTCCCGCGATGGTCGTTCGGCCATCGGCTTGCGCCGCAACCGCGCGCCACCCTACTCCGTCGCCTGCTCGCCCACGCGCTCCGGCGCAGCCGGCACACCGGCCCGATGCGACGGCGCAAAGAGCCGCAATCCGCTCGCGACGCTCGCGGCCCCGGCGAAGCCCGCGCCGAGCATCAGCGCGAGCGTCGGCCCGTGGCGCCCCGCGATCCCGAACGACAGCGCGACGAGCGCCGCGCCCGTCGCCTGCCCGATCAGCCGTGCGGTCGCGATGATCCCGCTCGCGCCGCCGCTGCGCTCGGGCGGTGCGCTCGACATCAGCGCCTTCAGGTTCGGCGACTGGAAGAAACCGAAGCCCGCGCCGCACAGCATCATCCGCCAGCCGATGTCGATGACGCCGGGCGCCGCCGGCAACGCGGCGAGCGACACCATGCCCGCGCTCAGCAACGCCAGACCGATCGCGCCGAGCAGGCCCGGCGGATAGCGATCCGACAAGCGCCCCGCGATCGGCGCGGCGAGCGCGACGATCGCCGACCACGGCGTCATCAGGAAGCCCGTCTCGACCGCATTGCGATGCTGGACGGTTTCGAAATAGAACGGCAGCGACACGAACGCGAGCCCCTGCGCGGCAAACGCGCACACCGCGGTCAGCGCGGACAGCGTGAACACCGGCCGGCGAAACAGGTCGACCGGCAGCATCGGCGCCGGGTGCCCGGCCTGACGGCGGATCAGCAGCCAGCCGAAGGTGAGCGCGACCGCGGCCGCCGCGAACACGATGGAAAGCGGCCCGCGCTGCGCGAACTCGCCGAGCGCGAAGATCAGCGACGCGAACGTGATCACGTTGAACAACGCCGCGACCGGATCGAACGCATGCTTGCCGCGCGCCGTCTGCGGCAGCGACGGAATCGCCACGGCAAGCGCGAACACGCCGAGCGGCACGTTCACCGCGAACAGCCACGGCCATGCGGCGACCGACAGGATCAGCGACGCGATGGTCGGCCCCACCGCGAACGACACGCCGACCACGAGCGCGTTGAAGCCGACGCCGCGCCCGAGCCGGTGCGCGGGAAACAGGCCGCGGATCAGCGCGACGTTCACGCTCATGATCGCGCTCGCGCCGAAGCCCTGCACGATCCGCGCGGCCGTCAGCATCGGCAGCGTCGACGCGAGCGAGCAGCCGAGCGACGCAACCGTGAACACCGCGAGCCCGGCGACATACACGCGCTTGTGGCCGACGATGTCGCCGAGCGACGCGAACGGCAGCAGCGTCGCGACCATCGCGAGCTGGTACGCGTTGATGATCCATACGGACGCGGCCGGCGATGCATGCAGGTCGGCGGCGATCGCGGGCAGCGCGGTGTTCGCGATCGCGGTGTCGAGCGTCGCGAGCGCGACGGCCAGCAGCACGGCGGACATCGCACGCCAGTTGACGGCCGGCTCATGCGCGCCGGCGGGGGAAGCGAATTCGGACAAGATGCGGCTCGGCTGACGAGCGACGCGTTGCGCCGCGTCGCGGATTGGACTCGCGGCGGCGTTCCGGACGCACCGCTCGGAACGCGCGCCGCCGCGCCCCGTATTGTTGCAGAGCCCCATCGAACGTGCAGGCGGCCGCCTCGTCGGTCAGCGAAATGAAAGCAAATGCATGGCCGCGCAGGATGCACGGCCACGCAGGCTCGCCGCGTCAGGTCACCGCGCGCCGCGCATTGCGGCCGCGCAGCCATTCGAGCGCCAGCAGCAGGCTCGTCGAGAAGATGATCAGGATCGTTGCGAGCGCAGCGATCGTCGGGCTGATGTTCTCGCGGATGCCGGTGAACATCTGGCGCGGCAGCGTCGTCTGGTCCGCGCCCGCGAGGAACAGCGTGACGACGACTTCGTCGAACGACGTCGCGAACGCGAACAGCGCGCCGGACATCACACCCGGTGCGATCACCGGCAGCGTCACGCGAAAGAACGTCGACACCGGATTGGCGCCGAGCGACAGGCTCGCGCGCACGAGGTTCTGGTTGAAGCCCTGCAGGGTTGCCGCAACCGTCGTCACGACGAACGGCACGCCGAGCGCCGCGTGCGCGGCGATCAGCCCCGTGTAGGTGTTCGCGAGCCCGAGCGGCGCGAAGAACAGGTACATGCCGACACCGACCACGACGACCGGCACGATCATCGGCGACAGCAGCACGGCCATCAGCAGCGCCTTGCCGCGGAAGTCGGCCTTCGTGAGACCGATCGCGGCAAGCGTGCCGAGCACCGTCGCGACGACGGTCGCCGACGGCGCGACGATGAAGCTGTTCTTCGCGGCCATCCGCCACTCGTCCGATGCGATCAGGTTCTCGTACCAGCGCATCGAGAAGCCCGGGATCGGATAGACGAGGAACGTGCTCGACGAGAACGACAGCGGCACGATCGCGAGCACCGGCAGGATCAGGTACAGCAGCGTCAGCACGACGAGCACGCGCAATGCGACGTACCATGCGCGCTCGACGAACGACATGTGCGGCGCGAACAGCGGCCTGGCGAGTTTCATGGTCGGATTCCCCTTCCCGTTTCGTTGCACGCGGCGCTCAGCCGAGGCTCACGTTGGTGCGCGTGAAGCGCCCGTACACCGCGTACAGCACGAGCGTCGCCGCGAGCAGCAGCCCGCCGAGCGCGCACGCCATGCCCCAGTTGATCGTCACGTTCGTGAAGTACGCGACGTAGTAGCTGACCATCTGGTCGTTCGGCCCGCCGAGCAGCGCGGGCGTGATGTAGTAGCCGATCGCGAGAATGAACACGAGCAATGCGCCCGCGCCGACGCCCGGGTAGGTCTGCGGCACGTACACGCGCCAGAACGCGGCGAACGGATGGCTGCCGAGCGACACGGCCGCGCGCTGGTAGGTCGGCGGGATCGACTTCATCACGCTGTAGAGCGGCAGGATCATGAACGGCAGCAGGATGTGCGTCATCGAGATGTACACGCCGACGCGGTTGAACAGCAGCGTCAGCGGATGCGAGATCAGCCCGCTGCCGATCAGCGCCGTATTGATGAGCCCTTCGCTCTGCAGCAGCACGATCCATGCGGCGACGCGCACGAGCACCGACGTCCAGAACGGAATCAGCACGAGGATCATCACGAGGTTGGCACGCCGCTCCGACAGCGTCGAGATCCAGTACGCGAGCGGATAGCCGAGCAGCAGCGCGAACAGCGTGACGGCGACACCGATCACGAACGTGCGGCCGAAGATCGCGAGATAGATCGACTGGTCGGGGTCGGCCTGCACGATGTGGCCGAAGCCGTCCTGCTTGTGGTCGAGCGCGGCGAGCAGGTAGAACGGCGAATACGCGCTGCCGTTCTTCGCGATCGCCTGCCAGTATGCGGCATCGCCCCAGCGCGAATCGAGCTCGACCAGCTTGTCGCGCGTCTGCGCGGGTGTCAGTGCGGCATCATTGTCGCCCTTCAGCGGCATCGCGCGCGCCGTCTTCGCGACGAGCGAGCGATAGCCGGGAATCTCGGTGTTCAGGCGCCTCGCGAGCGCCCCCATCGCCTCGCTGTCGGCCACCTTCGTCATGTCGGCCGCGAGCGCGACATACGCGGCGTCGACCGGCGGCGCCTTGCGGTCCCAGCCCGACAGCGCCCGGATCGTGTTCGGCAGCGCGGCGGCGATCTCGGGGTTCTGCACCGCGCGCGTGAGCAGCGTGCCGATCGGCACGACGAAAATCAGCAGCAGGAAAATCGCGAGCGGCGCGACCAGCAGCAGTGCCATCGTGCGCTTGCGGGCCTCGGCGGCCTTCAGCTCGCGCTTGAGCGCGGCGTTCGACGGCGAGGAAGGCGCGATCGTCATCGTATTCAACGGTTCTCTCCGGCCGGGCACGATCCGGCGGAAGGCCGCGCGACACGATCGACGCGTCGCGCGGCCGGTTGCATCAGGATGCCTGAACGACGGTTACTTCGTCGCCCACGCGGCGAAACGCTGCTCGAGCTCGTCGCTGTGGTCGGTCCAGAAGCCGATGTCTTCCAGCACCGCGTTCTTGCCGTTGGCCGGCGAGTTCGGCAGGTTCGCGAGCGTCTTCGCGTCGAGCGACTTGATCGCCGCGATGTTCGTCGGGCCGTACGCGATGTGCTGCGCGTAGCCCTGCTGCGGCTTCGGCGTCAGTGTGTACGCGATGTACTGCTCGGCCAGCGCCTTGTTCGGCGAGCCCTTCGGAATCGCCCAGTAGTCGAGGTCGTAGATGCTGCCGTTCCACACGACCTTCAGGTTCTTGCCTTCCTTCTGCGCGGCGTCGATGCGGCCGTTGTACGCGGTCGACATCACGACGTCGCCGGCGACGAGGAACTGCGGCGGCTGCGCGCCCGCTTCCCACCACTGGATGTTCGGCTTCAGCTCGTCGAGCTTCTTGAACGCGCGGTCCTGGCCGGCCTTCGTGCCGAGCACCTTGTACACGTCCTTCGGCGCAACGCCGTCGGCCATCAGCGCGAATTCGAGGTTGTAGCGCGCGCCCTTGCGCATGCCGCGCTTGCCGGGGAATTTCTTCACGTTCCAGAAATCGGCCCAGCCGGTCGGCGCCGATTTCAGCTTGTCCGCGTTGTACGACAGCGCCGTCGACCACACGAAGAAGCCGACGCCGCACACCTGCGGCGCTTCCGGAATCAGGTCGGACTTCTTCGCGATCTTCGACCAGTCGAGCTTCTCGTACAGCCCTTCGTCGCAGCCGCGGTTCAGGTCGCCCGATTCGACTTCGACCACGTCCCAGTTGACGTGCTTCGCCTCGACCATCGCCTTCACTTTCGCCTGCTCGCCGTTGTATTCGACGGCCGTGACCTTGTTGCCGGTCGCCTTCTCGAACGGCTGGTTGAACGCGGCCTTCTGGGCGTCGCCGTTCGCGCCGCCGAAGTTGACGACCGTGAGTTCGGCAGCCGATGCCGATGCGCCGACGACGGCGAGCGCCAATGCCAGCGCGGTGCGCCGTGCGGTAATGCGTGCTCGGTTCATGGTGGTTCCTCTCCTCTCGTGGTGGAAGTGGGCAGTTGTTGTTGACGACGTGCTACGGAAAATCGGGGGAAACCCTGCTCAAGCGAACACGCGCAGGTGTTCGGGCGAGAACGCGAGCGCGACCGGTGCGCCGGGCGAGAACGCATCGAGCGCGCCGGTGCCGAGCGGCACCTTCACGAAGCATTCGTCCTGGCCGGGCAGCGCGCAGCGCATGCGCACGTGGTCGCCGAAATAGATGAGGCTTCGCGCCTCGCCGCTCAGCTGGTTGGCGGCCGCGCCGTTCGCGTGCCCGTTCGCGCCGTGCGCGGCGAGGCTCATGCGTTCGGGGCGGATGCACGCGACGGCCGGCGCTCCCTCGGCCGCATCGCCGATGCGGCGGCCGACGAGCTTCGTGCCGTCGTCGAGCCGGAATTCGCAGAATTCGCCGTCGACGCGCGCGATGGTGCCGCGCAGCCGGTTGCTGTCGCCGATGAAGTTCGCGACGAATTCGTTGCACGGCGATTCGTACAGGCGGTCGACGGTGTCGAGCTGCTGCACGATGCCCTTGTCGAACACGGCGACGCGATCGGACATCGTCAGCGCCTCGCCCTGGTCGTGCGTCACGTACACGAAAGTCACGCCGAGTTTTTCGTGCAGCGCCTTCAGTTCGTACTGCATGTGTTCGCGCAACTGCTTGTCGAGCGCGCCGAGCGGCTCGTCCATCAGCACCAGCTTCGGCTCGAACACGAGCGCGCGCGCCAGCGCGATGCGCTGCTGCTGGCCGCCCGACAACTGCGCCGGGTAGCGCTTCGCGAAGCGCTCCATCTGCACCATCTTCAGCGCGTGCGCGACGCGTTCCGCGCGCTCGGCCGCCGGCAGCTTGCGCACGGTCAGCGGATACGCGACGTTCTGCTCGACCGTCAGGTGCGGAAACAGCGCGTAGTTCTGGAACACCATGCCGATGTTGCGCTTGTGCGGCGGCACGTTGTTCAGCAACTCGCCGTCGAGGCGGATCTCGCCGCCGGTCGGGAATTCGAAGCCGGCCAGCATCATCAGGCAGGTGGTCTTGCCCGAGCCCGATGGCCCGAGCAGCGTCAGGAATTCCCCGCGGTGGATATCGAGGTCGAGCGATTTGACGACCAGCGTCTCGCCGTCGTAGGTCTTCCGCACGCCGCGAAAGCTGACGATCACATCATCGGACTTCATCGTGGCTGTCCCCTTGCTTCGCGACAATTGATTTTGAGATGCGAGCCACTATACGGCGCCCACGGTTCTACAATAGGGAACCATTTCAATATTACTAGTAGGACCACTTTGGATACCGTGATCCTCGCCGACTGGCTTTCCGCCCGCCTCGACCGCAGCTCGCCCGAGCCGATGTACCGGCAGTTGCTGCAGCAGATGCAGCAGGCCATCCTGACCGGGGAATTGGGGCCAGGGACAAAGCTGCCGAGTTCGCGCACGCTCGCGGCCGACCTGTCGATCGCGCGCAATACCGTGCTGCACGTGTACGACCAGCTGACGGCCGAAGGCTACGTGCTGACGACCACCGGCAGCGGCACCTATGTGGCCGACACGCGGCCGGACGCCGCCGCGATCCACGTGCCGGGCGCCGCGCCGCCGCCGTCGAGCGCCGATGAACCACCGCTGCCGGACGCGCAGGGCGGCCTGTCGATGCGGGGCCGGCAACTGATCGAGCATGCGGGCGTGTCGCGGCGCCAGTGGGGTGCGTTCATGCCGGGCGTGCCGGACGTGTCGGAATTCCCGAGCCGGACGTGGAGCCGCCTGCAGGCGCGGCTGTGGAAGGAGGCGAATCCCGAGCTGCTGACCTATGCGCCGGGCGGCGGCTACCGGCCGTTGCGGCGGGCGCTCGCCGATTACCTGCGCGTCGCGCGCTCGGTCAAATGCTCGCCGGACCAGGTGATCATCACGACGGGCATCCACCAGTCGATCGATCTCGCGGTGCGGCTGCTGTCCGACATCGGCGATCGCGCATGGGTCGAGGAGCCGTGCTACTGGGGCGTGCGCAGCGTATTGCAGGCGGCCGGCCTCACGCTGACGCCGGTGCCGGTCGACCAGGAAGGGCTCGACCCGCGTGCCAGCGACATGCAGCATCCGCCGCGGCTCGTGCTCGTCACGCCGTCGCATCAGTACCCGCTCGGGATGGTGATGAGCCTCGCGCGACGCCGGATGCTGCTCGAATACGCGCGCCAGCACCGCTGCTGGATCATCGAGGACGACTACGACAGCGAGTTCCGCTACGGCAGCCGCCCGCTCGCGTCGCTGCAGGGGCTCGACGACGGCGGCCGCGTGATCTACGTCGGCAGCCTCGGCAAGATGCTGTTCCCGGGGCTGCGGATGGGCTACATGGTCGTGCCCGAGCATCTGGTCGACACGTTCCGCACCGGGCTGTCGGAGCTGTACCGCGAGGGCCAGCTGATGCAGCAGGCCGTGCTCGCCGAATTCATCATGGACGGCCACCTGACTTCGCACGTCAGACGAATGCGCACGCTGTACGGCGAGCGCCGGCAACTGATGATCGATGCGATCCGCGCGCGCTTCGGCGACGCGCTGCCCGTGATGGGCGACGAGGCAGGCCTGCATCTCGTGCTCGGCCTGCCCGACGCCTGCGACGATCGCGCGGTCACGCAGAGCGCGTTCGATGCGGGCGTGATCGTGCGCCCGCTCACCAGCTACTACAGCAGCCTCGACACCGCGCGGCGCGGCCTGTTGCTCGGCTATGCGTGCGTCCCGCACGAAGGCATCGGCCCCGCGTTCGACACGCTCGCGAATACCATCGAGCGACACCTGCCGCGGGACCTCACGCGCGCGGCATAGCGGCGCTCATGCGCCGCGCCGCCCGCGCTTCTCACCTTACCGCGCGCTGCCCGCCCCGCGATCGAGCGATGCCGCGCGCACGGCTTCGCCGGGCTTCGTGAACACGCGCTGCCGCAGCGCGGCGATCTGCGCGTCGCGATCCTGCGGCGACAGGCCCGCCGACTCGATCTGCGCACGCTGCGCCGCATAGTCCGTATAGCGGCTTTGCCACGATGCGTCGTCCTGCTGCAACTGCGCGACGCGCGCGGCGGCTTCGGCGCCGAGCGTCTGCGTCAGTTGCGCGCGCATCGCATCGGGCGTCGCCCCGCTCTTCTGCAATTGCGCGATCTGGTCGATCGCGGCGCGCTGCTTATCGATGCGCTGCTGCGCGGCGCGCTCGTCGGCCGGCATCTGCTGTTCGAGCGCCGCGAGTCGTTCGGCCTTCTGCACATCCGTCAGCGTCCGATCCTGCGTGATCTTCAGCCGCGCGAGGTCGTAGCGCTGCCGCCACTGCTCCGCGCCGAAAAACGGCTGGCTCCAGTCACCGAGCGTGCGATATGCAATCGACGCACGCTGGTCGAGCGCGAGCTGCAGCGCGCCGAGATCGGACTTGTCGACCGCGCCGGCATCGCGCAGCTTCGCGAGTGCGTCGAGATAGGCGCGATAGCGGTGCCATACGTCGAGCGCCTCGGCCTGCGCCACGGTGCCGTCGAGTTGCGCGGCAATCTCCCGCGCGACGAACGCATCGAGCGCGGTCGCACTCAGGTCGCTCTGCGCGGTCAGGCAGTAGTCGAAGAAGTCGCGCACCGCGCGCGACTTCGCGAGATGGCCGCCGACATCGAGCGGCAACCGGGGCGCGCTGGAGCCGGCGAGCGACGGCGGCAGGCCCGCGCTTGCCGGCATGGCGGCCTGCGGCGGTGCGGCAGCCACGCTACCCACCGCCGCCGCATCCGGCGACTCGCCGCCGGCGCCTGTCCCTCGATGCCAGCCCGCGCCGCTCCACATCGCCACACCGGCAATCGCCGCCAGCCCCACGACACCGTAGACCACGGCACGCCGCGCCAGCGGCGCGCGTCCTTCACGTGCCGTCATCGATTACACGCCCGCCAGCTTCAGACGGTTCGCATGCGTGCGGATCACCGCGACCGGATCTTCCGCATACGCGCCGCGCACGCCGAGCAGCTGGTTGATCTCGTCGAGATGGTTCCACTTGTAGCTCGTGCTCAGCACCTTGCCGTACAGCGCACTGCACTTCGACACGACCCCGTCGTTCTGCCCGGAGCCGCGGTTGATCATCACCGTGCCCGTGCCGAGCAGCGCGAGCGTCGACAGATCGAGTGCGTTCGCCGGATCGACGACCGGAAGGGTGCTCGTGTCCGTGGCGCCCGTGACACCCAACACGGAGAGTGTCGGCTGGATCGCCGTGCCGGCCCACGAGTACAGCAGGTGCGTGTTGCCGCCGACGGTTTCGGTCGGCGCGCCGGTCTGGCAACTGCCCGGCGCACCCAGGCCCGCACTCGGGTAGTTCTGGTTGTACGTGGCGGCGCGTGCGGTGGTCAGCGTCTGCAGTGCGGCGAGCGCGTCCTGGTTCGTGTTGTGGGTGCTGCTCGTCAGGATCCCGAACACATTGACGAACGCGGCGATCACCGATGACGAAAGTCCGGTCGGATCGTACGCAAGCACGTTCTGCACGAAGTCGGCGAACTCGGAGCCGCGATGCGGCGTGCCGATCGTCGTCACCGACGCGACGAGATCGGGCGCGACGGCCGCGACATAGCGCGACGAGAGGCCGCCCTGGCTGTGGCCGACGAGATTGATCTTGGTCGCGCCCGTCGCCGCGAGTACCGTCTTCACGTAAGCGAGCAACTGCTCGCCGCGCCCGTTCGGGCCGTCATCGCTCTGGAAACCCGACAGGTTCGCGACGTAGACGGTCGCCCCGTTCTGCTGCAGGTCTTCCTGGATGCCGTACCAATAATCGAGCACGCCGGCGTACTTGTCGGTACCGGTGAGCCCGTGCACGAGGATGATCGGATAACGCGTCGCCGCGTAGCCGTCGGCGGGCGCGGTCGCCGCCATCGCCGCGTGCGTCGTCGCGAGCGTCATTGCCGCAGTCGTCCCCGCGAACGGCGCGATGCTCATCGCGCATGCCACTGCCCCTGCCACCACCCTGGAACGCATCGTATTGGCCATGCATGTTCTCCTGATTATTGTGCTGCCGGTGCGAATGAAGCCGGATCGATACGCACTATGCGTCGCCCACATCGCGACCACCGTGTGCGTCGAATGCGGGAGTGAATCACGAGTCGCGAACGTTTGCGCCCTGACTAGACACGGTTCTCTAATCGGTTGACGCGGCCCACCGGTTCGGGCGGGGCCGCGTTCATGCGTGCGCATGCTGCAATGCACACGCGCGATGCGTCAAAGCTTCGCACTCACACGCACCCATGCGGTCCGGCCCGGCTCCATCACCGGCGAGTTCGCCGGATAGCCGAAGCCCGCGTTGCCGGCGAGATTCAGGTGCTCGGTGTAGGCCTTGTTCAGCACGTTGTCGACGCCGACCGAGATCTGCACGGTCTTGCTGACGTTGTATTGCGTATGCAGCGAGAGCACACCGAATCCGGCGCTCGGGCCGAAGTCCTTGCCGACCACGTTGCCCTCGTTCAGGGCATAGCGATGCTGCGGCGCAACGATGCGCCACAGCCCCCCCGCCGACCACGCGCCCCGCGTGTATTCGAGCCCGATGCGTGCCTCGAGCGGCGGCATCTGCGGCAACGGCTCGCCGGTTGCGACGTTGCGCCCCCACGCATACGCGAGCGACGTCTCGACGCGCAGCGGCGAAACCGGTTTCCACGACACGCCCGCTTCGCCACCCATGATCTGCGCGTTGACGTTGGTTGCCTGCGTGGTCGGGCCCATCATGCCGGCCGCGTAGTTGAACAGGATGAAGTCCTGAACATAACCCGCATACGCCGACACCCACGCATCGAGCCGTTCGCTCTTGTATTGCGCGCCGATGTCGAGCTGCGTGGTCTTCTCCGGTTGCACCGCCGAGAACGCGTTGATCGAACCGGCCGGCCCGCGCTTCGCGGAAAACAGCTCCCAGTAGTCGGGATAGCGTTCCGTATGGCCGACGCCCGCGTACCACGTGACCGGCAGCGACGCGAGATCGCGCTCGTAGCGGACGAAACCGCTCGGCAGCACGCGCGTGCGATCGTCGTCGAAGGTCGGGTTCGGCATGCGCTTCATCATGCCGCTCGTCGTCGCGCGCTTGTCGCGTGCGCTCGCATAGTCGACGCGCGCGCCGCCGATCACGCGCGACACGTCGCTCGCATACCACGTCAGCTCGCCGAACACGCCTGCGTTCCACATCGTCGCCTGCGCATCCCACGGCTTGTCGCCGTAGTTCTGCCGCCCCATCGCCGAGCGCGAGTCGAGCCGGTTCGATTGCGCATCGACGCCCGTCACGAGCTTGAAGTCGTCGGCAAAGCGGAACGTCGCGGCCGCGCGCGCGCCGAACGTGCGCCGCCGCACTTCCGACGCCATCCGCATCGGCATGCTGCTGGTCGGGTCCGGTTGCCGCAACGTATAGTTGTCCATCACGTGATCGGCTTCGTTGTAGTACACGCGCGCTTCGATCCGGTCGAGCACGTCGCCGAGATGCTGCTTGTCGAACGACAGGCCGAACGTCTCGCGGCGGAAATGCGCGCCGTCCATCCCGCGCCCCGCGTAGCGCGCATAGCCGTCGCCGGTGCCGGCGGTCAGCTCGACGCGTGTATGGTCGTCCGGCGTCCAGCCGAGCGCCGCATCGGCGTTCCACTTGTCCCACTGCGACGGCACGGTGTTGCCGTTGCCGTCCTTGTAGTCCTGCGAATGCGCGTGGTTCGCGGTCACGCGGCCATAGACGTCCGGCGTGCCGGCCGTCACGTCGATGTTCTGGTCGTTGCGGCCGAACGACCCGCCGACCAGGCTGCCGTCGAAGCGCATGCCGGGCTTGTCGAAGCGCGGCGTCACGCGCTCGAACATCACGGTGCCGGCCGACCCGCCGGGACCGTACAGCACGGTCTGCGGCCCCTTCACGACGGTGACCTTGTCATAGCTTTCCGGCGCGATATACGACGTCGGCGCGTCCATCCGGCCCGGACATGCGCCGAGCGTCGACATCCCGTTCGCCAGGATGTTCAGCCGCGAGCCGAACATCCCGCGCAGCACGAGGTCGCCGTTGGTGCCGCCGCTGCGGATCGACGTGAAACCGGGGATCGTTTTCAGGTAATCCGCGCCGTCGCTGGCGGGCAGCGGCTGACGCGGAGTCTTCGGATCCGTGACGACGACGAGCGGCGTCGACAGCGGCGATGCGACGACTTCGATGGCCGGCAACGGCGCGGCCGTCTCGCCGGTCGGCGCGCCGGATGCGCGCGCCGTTTCGGCGGCCGCGGCGCTCGCGGCCAATGCGCCGACAGCGAGCGCGGGAACGGTGAGTTTCAGCACGCGCGGCATGCGCCGCGCACCGGGATTGCGTGACGCCCGCGGCGTACGCAACTGGAAAATGGTCATGATCGAAAGCCCGAGTGACGCCCTCCACGCGGCCTCGACGGGCCGCACGGATATCGGCGATGAATGGAACGGAAACAGCGCGTCAGGCGCGCTCGGGCGGGGCGCGCGGGTATGCGCGCGGATAGCGGTCGGCGCGCGCCGAGACGGCAGGCGACGCGACGGCGGAAACGGAAACGACGGGAATGGAAGCGAGTGCCGCGGCGGCTGGCGCGCCGATCGCGGGGCTGTGCGCGAAGAAACCGCAGTAGCCGCACGCATCGAGATGCAGCGCATGATCGTGCATGCGGCCCGCGTCGGGCGACGGGTGCGCGCCATGCTCCGTACTGCAGACGATTGCGTCGGGCGTGGCCGCCTGCGCGACGCGCCACTGCGACACCAGCGGCGCCGCGATCGCGAACCAGATCGCGAGCACGCCAAGCCAGGCGGTCAGGTGACGATGTCGGTGCAGCATGCTCGGCAACGAGTAAGCGGAATGTAAAAACAGCCGAGATGTTACAGAATGTTCAACACGATGGCCAGCACGGATGGCGGTAAACGAACCGGGGGCGCATGGTTGTCAACACAACCATGCGCCCCCCGCCTGCTGCATGCTTCCGGAACGCGCCGCTCAGGGCGCCATGCGCCGCAGCACGTCGTCGCGCCGGATGAAATGATGGTAAAGCGCGGCCAGCGCGTGCAGGCCGATCACGAAGTAGAACGCGTTGCCGATCAGCTCGTGCGCTGCCTTGATCGTCGGCCGCAGCGCCTTGTCGGGGCCGAACAGCGTGAACGAGACGCCGAGCCAGTCGAGCGACACTGGCTTGCCGCCCAGGTTAATCATCATGATGCCGAGCAGCGGCTGCGCGATGATGAACACGTAGAGCGCGACATGCGCGAGCTTCGACAGCCAGCGCAGCAGCGCCGCTTGCGGAATGGCCTGCGGCACCCGGCTGACGGCTCGCCACAGCACGCGCAGCACCGACAGCACGAGCACGAGCGTGCCCGCGGTGAGATGCACGTTCATCCAGAACACCCGGCTGTCGCTGCCTTTCGGCCCGCGGATCTCGATGGCCAGGTAGGCCAGCGCCACCAGCAGGAAGACGGCCCAGTGGAAGAAGATCGCGGGCGAGCTGTAGCGCGTCTGTTTCGCGAGGATGTTTCTCATGCTTCGTCTCGTGTTGTATGCGGGGAGGGGCGCATGCAGCCACCGGCCGGCGCCCGGCAAAACTGCCCCGATTGTAGCCGCACGGGCGTCCCGTTTTGCACGACGCGCGCAAATATCCGACGAATCGTCCACGCGCGCCGAGCGGGGCTTCATATGGAAAGTCCGCATCGCGCGCCAGAACGGCTGTGGCACGATGAAGCTTTGGTGCGACGGCGCGCGGGCATCATGAGCAAGGCGTTCTTCGTTGCGGCCTATCGGCTGACCGCCGCGTTGCTCGCGGTATCCACCACGCTGCACAGTGTCGCCGACTACTGGCACCTGCCGGGCTTTCATCTCGGCAACTACCTCAGCTACTTCACGCAACTGAGCAGCCTCTACGCGGCCGCGATGCTCGCCGTCGGGCTCTGGC
Source organism: Burkholderia sp. AU38729 (assembly GCF_020419725.1). Taxonomy (NCBI): domain Bacteria; kingdom Pseudomonadati; phylum Pseudomonadota; class Betaproteobacteria; order Burkholderiales; family Burkholderiaceae; genus Burkholderia; species Burkholderia sp. AU38729. The sequence goes on from NZ_JAIZQO010000002.1 coordinate 713,581, forward strand.
GCATCGCGCGCCCCGGCTCGGCCCGCTACGAATCGATGCGCGGCGCCGCGGTGCTGTACGTATTGATCACCGCGATCGTCTATGAACTCCTGCTCGCGCGGCTCGATGCGCTGCACCACGTCACGCCGGCGTTCAACAACTGGGTGCTGCACCGGATCGTGCCGCTCGTCGTGCTGTGCGACTGGCTGTACGTGGAGCCGCGCCTGCCGATCCCGCGGCGCAGCGCGTTCGCGTGGCTCGGCTTCCCGATCGTCTATCTCAGCTATACGCTCGTGCGCGGCTCATTCGAGAACTGGTATCCCTATCCGTTCGTCGATCCGCGGCCGCACGGCTACCTGCCGGTCGCGATTCAGTGTTCGCTGATCGCGCTGGGCGCGGTGGCGCTCGCAATGGGTATACGCTGGCTCGGCAATCACGCGAGGCAATCCGGCGCGGTGACGCTCAGGAAAGGATGATGGCGGGAGCGTGTGCGCCGCCCGGCGCACACGGGATGAAGCGGACGATCAGCCGCCGTTGCGCGGCAGGAAGTTCATCGGATCGACGACCTTGCCGTTCTGGCGGACTTCAAACTCGAACGTCGAACGGCCGCTCGCGTCGGTGCCCATTTCAGCGACCGGCTGGCCCTGGCGCACCGCGTCGCCTTCGTTGACGAGCAGCTTGCCGTTGTGTCCGTAGGCCGTGATGAGCCCGTTCTCATGCTTCAGGATCACGAGCGGCCCGTAGGCCTTGACGCCGGATCCGGCGTACACCACGCGCCCTGCCGCCGCGGCCCGCACCGAATGGTCAGGCCCGGACGCAGCGATCACGAGGCCGCGCGTCTTGCCGGCCGAGAATGGCGTCGCCACGACACCGGTGGCCGGCCACGCGAGCGAGCCCGGCTGCGCGGCCGCCGCGGGCGGCTGCCCGAGCGACGTCGCGGCAGGCGGCGGCGCGACGCGCAGCACCTGACCGGGATACACGGCATCGGTCGGCGCCATGTGGTTCCAGCTGGCCACGTCCTGGACGCGCTGCCCGTAGGCGTTCGCGACGCCCGCGAGCGTATCGCCCGGATTCACGCGGTAATAGCCGGCTATCACGCCCGGCGTCGCGGCCGACGTGGGTGCCGGCTGGCGCGCCGGCTGCCAGCTGTCGGTCCACGGCGTCATCGTGCAGCCCGTCAGCGCGATGGCTGCGGCAACGAGCGCCGCCTGCGGCAGCCAGCGCGTCAGCGCATCGTGGATGGGAATAGTTTCTCTCAAGGGTCCTCCCGGATTTGCGTCGTTGCGCCGCCCACCGCCCCCCGGCGCGCGACGCACGATGTCCGGCCGAACGGCCGGATCAACCAGTATCCGACCGCGCTCGCGGTCGTCAGTTTCCACAGCGGGACGTGGGTGCGAATGAGCTCACCGGCCCCTTTTTCGCTTCGTCCCGACCGGCAAAGATACCATTTGTGGCGGTCGAGGCCGCGTCAGGTGCCTGATCCGGCAACAATCTTGCGGGGTCGCACCGGCGTGCCGGTGGCCTGCAAGCCGCGCCGCGCGGGCCGTCGGGCGGGCTGTGGCGGCGCTTCCGCACGCCGTGCCGCCGTCGCGGGCGGTATCGATTCCGTCACATTCTCCCCGTCGTTCGCCACCTATACTCGGTGATGCACTGCGCGATCCAACGACAACGAGGAGCATGACAATGAACAACGCGACGTTTCTTTCCGTGCAGCTCAACGCCGACGACTTCTCCGGTTCCAGCGGCCTGGTCGAATTGCTCAACCGGCACCTGCTGTTCGCGACCGACGTCGCCGAGGCGGCCGATGCGCTCGTCCAGTTGGCGAGTGTCGCGCATATGACGGGCGCCACGCGCCACAGCGTCGAGCTGCCGGTCCTCGCGATCGAGCGGCTGCGCGACGCGCTCGACACGTTGAGCGGCTACGACGAAACGTGGCTGCAGGTGCTGGAACCGGCCGAAGCGCTGTTCCGGGATATCGGGCACCGCCGGCACGCGCTGCACTGAACTGGCGGCTGGCACGATAGGCGCGCCGCCAATGAAAACAGCCCGCCGTTCCGCATGACGGTACGACGGGCTGTTTGTACTTCCAGGGTCGGATCAGGCCGCCGATGCGGCCGCACCATTAACGACCCTTGTAGATCGGGGCGTCGTCAGCGATACGCTTGACTTGCCAGCCGGTCTTGGCCTTGGCCGGCGCGCCGGATTCTTGCGCGGCAGCCGGTTGCGCGCCGTAGCCGGTCGTGTCGGCAGTGGCGACGTTCTGTTGCGGGTTCAGGCGGGCTTCAGCAGCCTGGATGCCTTCCGGGTAGTTCGTACGGTCGCTGCCCAGCTTGTAGCCGGCCTGTTGCACGGCGACCAGGTCGGCCTTCACTTGTGCACGGGTGACGGGCGCGTTCTGTTGGGCGAACGAGACGGCGGGAACGGCGAGGACGGCAGCTGCGGCGAACGTTGCGATCAGCGATTTCATGATTACCTCCGGGATTTTTTTGCTCCGCCGCACACACCATGTCTGCAGCGATGGAACAGAGTTTAGTCCCGGCAGCACCTAGGGAAAACCATGAAACCACGAAAACACTATTTCCCAGGAACCAACAATCCCGGCATCCGGTATCGAAAAACCCTATCGATAGAATAGATTTTCGCAACAATGCCGCCCTCGCCAGCCGGTTACGACCAGTTCGCGTGGAAGCTGCCCGGCTTGTCGGTACGCTCGAACGTGTGCGCGCCGAAGAAATCTCGCTGCGCCTGCACGAGGTTCGCCGGCAGCCGCTCGGAGCGGTAGCTGTCGAAGTACGCGACCGCCGACGCGAACGCCGGTACCGGCACGCCGGCCTTCACCGCGGCGACCACGACGTCGCGCAGCGATGCCTGGTAATTCGCGGCGATGTCCTTGAAGTACGGGTCGAGCAGCAGGTTCGCGAGCGCCGAATCCTTCGCGTACGCGTCCGTGATCTTCTGCAGGAAACGCGCGCGGATGATGCAGCCCGCACGGAAGATCTTCGCGATCGTGCCGAGATCGAGGTTCCAGCCGTACTCTTCCGACGCCGTGCGCAGTTGCGCGAAGCCCTGCGCGTACGAGATCACCTTGCTCAGGTACAGCGCGCGGCGCACCGCTTCGACGAACGCGGCGCGATCGCCTTCGAACGGCGCGGCGGCCGGGCCCGCCAGGACCTTGCTGGCCGCGACGCGCTCGGTCTTCAGCGACGACAGCACGCGCGCGAACACCGATTCGGTGATCAGCGGCAGCGGCACGCCGAGATCCAGCGCATTCTGGCTCGTCCACTTGCCGGTGCCCTTCTGCGCGGCGCGATCGAGGATCACGTCGACCAGGTGCTTGCCGGTTTCCTCGTCCTTCTTACCGAAGATCTTCGACGTGATCTCCATCAGGTAGCTGTCGAGCTCGCCCTGGTTCCACTCGGTGTACACCGCGCCGAGTTCGTCGTTGGTCAGGCCCGCGACGTCCTTCAGCACCGCATAGCTTTCGGCGATCAGCTGCATGTCGCCGTATTCGATGCCGTTGTGGACCATCTTCACGTAATGGCCTGCACCGTCCGGGCCCATGTACGCGACGCACGGCTCGCCGTCCGACGGCGCCTTGGCGGCGATCTGCTTGAGGATCGGCTCGACGAGGTCGTACGCATCACGCTGGCCGCCGGGCATGATCGACGGGCCGCGCAGCGCGCCCTCTTCGCCCCCCGACACGCCCGTGCCGATGAAGTGCAGGCCCGATTGCGCGAGCTCCTGGTTGCGGCGGATCGTGTCGGTGAAGTGCGTATTGCCGCCGTCGATCAGCACGTCGCCCTTCTCGAGCAGCGGCTTGAGCGACGCGATCGTCGCATCGGTCGCCTCGCCGGCCTTCACCATCATCAGGATCCGGCGCGGCGTTTCGAGCGACGCGACGAATTCCTCGAGCGTATAGGTCGGCACCAGATTGCGGCCGGGGAATTCGGCGATCAGTTCGTCGGTTTTCTCGCGGCTGCGGTTATACACCGACACCGCGTAACCGCGGCTCTCGATATTGAGTGCGAGATTGCGGCCCATCACCGCGAGCCCGATCACACCGATTGCTTGTTTGCCCATTAGTCAATTCTCCGGAAAAAACGGGGCGCGACCCGAGCCGGGTCGCGCGCACAGGCGAAAGGATAGTGGAAACCCGGCGGCGATGCGCGCTTGCCTGTCATTGCTCCGCGTGCGGCAGCCGCCGGAACACGACGCTCAGGTTGTTCGCCGGCATCTCGACCACCTCGATGCAGTCGAGCCCGCGATCGAGGCCGAGCGCGACGACGGTCTCGAGATCGCGCACGCCCCACGACGGGTCGCGGCCGCGCAGCTGCAGGTCGAACGCTTCGTTCGACGGCGCCGTATGCCGGCCCTCGCGGCGATACGGCCCGTACAGGAACAGCACGCCGCCCGGCCGCAGCAGGCGCGACGCACCCGCGAACAGCGCGTCGGTGCAGGCCCACGGCGAGATGTGAATCATGTTGATGCAGACGATGGCATCGAGCGTGTCGACCGGCCACGACGCGTCGCGCACGTCGAACGCGAGCGGCCCGGCAAGGTTGGCGAGGCCGGCATGGGCAACCCACGCGGCGATCGAGCGCCGCGCCTGCGCATCGGGATCGCTCGGCTGCCAGTGCAGGCCCGGCAGCGCCTGCGCGAAGTGGACCGCGTGCTGCCCCGTGCCGCTCGCGATTTCGAGCACGCGGCCGCTCGCCGGCAGCACGCGGCGCAAGACGTCGAGGATCGGCCCGCGATTGCGTTCGGCCGCCGGCGCCGACAGCCGCGCGGACGGATCGGGCGAAGAGGTCGGATCGGTCACGATGCCTGCTCCGGTGCGTGGTTCGCGAGGCCCAGCCGCGCGGTCAGCGCGTCGAGCGCGGGTGCGCAGCGCGCCTCGACCTTCAGCGTCAGCATCGGATCGGCGCGCGTATGGCCGAGATTGAGCGCGGCGACCGGCTTGTTCTGTGCCTGCGCCCACACGCAGAAGCGATAGCCGGAATACACCATCAGCGACGAGCCGACGACCAGCAGCGCATCGGCCGCCTCGAGCGCCTGCGACGCGAGCGCCACGCGCTCGCGCGGCACGTTTTCGCCGAAGAACACGACCGCCGGCTTCAGCAGCCCGCCGCACGCGGGGCACGCCGGAATGCGGAAGGTGTCGAGCGCGGCCCATTCGAGGTGCGCATCGCCATCCGCGGCCGGCTCGGCCTGCGCGCCCAGCAGTTCGGGATTGTCGGCCTCGAGCATAACCTGGATCGTCGCGCGCGCATGATGCGCGCCGCAGCCGAGGCACGTGACGCCGTCGATTCCTCCGTGCAGTTCAATCACGTCGCCGCTGCCCGCGCGCTGGTGCAGGCCGTCGACGTTCTGCGTGACGAGCCGCTCGACCCGTCCCGCGCTGCCGAGCCGCGCCAGTGCCACGTGCGACCCGTTCGGCTGCGCGCGGCCGACGACGGGCCAGCCGATCATGCTGCGCGCCCAATAGCGCCGCCGCGCGGCATCGGAGCCGAGGAATTCGTGGAGCTGGATCGGCGGCGAGCGCATCCATTGGCCGTTGCGGTCGCGATAGCCGGGAATGCCGGAGTCGGTGCTGATGCCCGCGCCGGTCAGTACCAGCAGGCGCGGATGACGCTCGACGAACGTGTGCAGCGCATCGAGTGCGGCCGGTTCGACGTCGGCGGTTGAGGGATCGTTCTGAGCAGTGTCGTTCATGTTGGCAACGCGTGATCGGGCGCGTCGGCAAGCCGTGCGCCCGCACGGGCGGCCAGACACGCCAGCACATGATACAGAACGCCGCGCGATCGGGCCGATGGCCCGCGTCGCACATCGGCGCACAAAAAAAGACGCCCATCCGCCACTCGGCGATGGGCGCTTCAACAATTGATCCATCGGGGTAGTGGATCAACTGACAGCACAATTTCGCGGCGTCCGCCTTGCTGCGGCGGGTGAACGCTTCCCCTGGACTCCATGTGTTCCGCGATGCCGAATGCATCGATGCGCTGCCGGCTTTCCGGTGCGTGCCGGTTCGGCCCCGTCGCGCCACCGCAATGCACGGCACGCACACGTCTACGCCGCACGACGACTTGCGTTGCGCGCGGCAGATTGACGATCCGGGATCCGGGCCGGGCCATCCGCAGGCATTCACGGTTCATCCCCGACGGCCGACCGGCACCAGTCGGCCTCGTGCGTCATGCCTGCACGTCGTCGTTCAGAACAAACCCGATTGCGCGGATGGAACGGAAAGCCGCGCGCTCAAGTCGCCTCGATAAACGGCGAAGCGAATGGCCCGGCAGGTCGGCGATTCATGTTTGCAACACGACACGTTGCGATTCGGTCTGTTTTCATTCTCTTGTCCCCGTCTCCGATACGTCCGACCCACTGAAGCGATCGCCGGACCGACTGCGTCCGCGACCGCGCTCACGGCCTGCACAGATATGCAAGGAGCGCACCATGCTTCACGCCGCAAGGCCGCGCGGGTCAAAACGGGGCCATCGACGCGCATCGCGCACCGGCAAGCAGCGCGAACGTTTCGAAACTGAAACGCCTGCCGGATCGGCTGCCGTCGGCCGGCCGAGCCGTCACGCCGCACCCGCCCGGCCCGGGCAAACAGCGCGACGTCGCCTCTGCGAGCGACCGCCGAACGGCTTACAATCGCCCCACAGTGCCGCATGAACCGGCGCGCGGCGCGCACCACCCGACCGGAGCCCACCACCCGACCGGAGCCCACTACCCGACGCATGCCTGACGCACACGACTGGCTGGATACCGACTACCGCACGCTGTTCCGCCTGCATCCGGATCGCCGGATCGAACGCGAGAACGATCCCGACTGCTCGCCCGGGCCGCGCTTCTGGCTTGGCCGAAGCACCGACGGCAACCTGGCGGGCATACGCGCCGACGTGCCCACTCCTGTTGCAGACGAACTCGCACACCTGGCCGGCAGCGAACCGCCGTTGGCGGACCACATGCAGCCCGCGCACCTCGATCGCTATCTCGCGCTGCTCGCCCCTGTTCCGCACTGGAATATCGGCCTCGTCTACCCGCTGCCGCACGCACTCGGTTTCGACACCGACGCGCGCGTCGCGCTGATCGACGGCGACAGCGACGCGGGCCGGCATCTGCTGCATGCGCTGTCCACGCACGGGATGCCCGAAGGCCTGTACTCGATGGGATTTCGAAGCGCCGCCGATCTGTGGGCGCCGTGGTGCGCGGCTGTCGTCGATGGAGAAGTCGCGTCGGTCGCGTTTGCCGCGCGGCTGTCCGAAGTCGGTGCCGAACTCGGTCTCGCGACGGCCCCTGCATTTCGTGGGCGCGGGCTCGCGGCGGCGGTGACCGCGGCGTGGTCGCGACTGCCGTCGCTTCAAACGCGCACGCTGTTTTACAGCACCGACAGCGACAACCGCGCGTCACGACGCGTGGCGTCGCGCCTCGGCCTCACGCTGCGCGGCACGACGCTGCGAGTGGCATAGCACTGGAGCCAGCGCGACACCTCAACGAAAGGTGTCGATCACCTTGATGCGACGCTCGGTTTCGTTGACGAAGCAACTGTCGACCTCCACGAGCCCGAGCGTGCCGCCCGCATCGGGCTGCCGCGATTCGGCGCACTTCGCGTCCCGCGCCTTGAGCCAACGGCGCTCGTCGTTGCGCAGTCTCGCCTGCCCCTGCGCATCCAGGCTCGCCATCTTCGTCTTGTAGACCGCATTCAAGCGCTTGTCGGCTGCTTCGTATTTCAGTCCGAGGCAATTGCGGATGTCGGCCGTGTAGCCCGTTTCCTCGGCGGTCTTGCAAATAGCGGCGCGCTGCGCATCGTCCGCGAGCGCGTCCGACGCGACCGCGAAAAGCATCGCGCTTGCCGCCAGACCGATCGCCATGTGTCGAAGCATGTTCATCCGGATTTGTTGTTTTCAATGACGGAAGGCCCCGATTATGCCCGGCCCGCAGCCCGCATGACCTGCGTTGCCTCGACGTCAACCGGTCACCGCGCATGCCATACCGGGCAACCGTCGTGCAAACACGCTAGCATTCGAACACGCAACGTCGCGCGTTCGCTTCGCGCTGCCTCCAAGGACTCGACATGACCACGCCCGCCCCTGCCCGCCCCGATGTCGCGCATCGCGTCTTTTCGGACGGACGGTTGTCGATCGGCCTCACGCTTCCGCTGCTTCGCACCGGCCATATCGTCGCCGACTTCGACGAGCAGCTCGAACTCGCGGCGCTGGCCGACGCGCTCGGCTTTCGCGCGCTGTGGGTTCGCGACGTGCCGCTGAACAGCGCCGACTACCCCGATCCGGTCGGCCACCTCGACCCGTGGGTCCTGCTCGGCGCACTGGCGTCGCGTACGCGCCGGATCACGCTCGCCAGCGGCGCGATCGTGCTGCCGCTGCGTCATCCGCTGCATATCGCGAAAGGCGCGCTGTCGGTCGCGACGCTGTCGGGCGGCCGCTTCATCCTCGGGCTAGGCTCCGGCGACCGGCCGCCCGAATATGCGGCGTTCGGTGTCGATGCGGAGACGCGGCGCGACCGCTACCGCGCCCACTGGGACGTCGTCGCGGCCGCGCTCGGCGTGCCATCGCGCGTGCTGCCCGACGAAGCGCCGCCCGATGCGCCCGAATTCACGCTGCTGCCGCGCGGCGCCGACGCCGTGCCGATGCTGGCGGTCGGCTCGGGCGGACAAAGCGTCGACTGGATCGCGCGGCACTCGCTCGGCTGGATGACGTACCACCGCGATCCGGACACGCAGCGCGCACGCTATTCGATGTGGCGCGCGGCGGTCGACCGGCTCGCGACGCCCGCCTTTCGCGCATTCGGCGTATCGATGCGGCTCGACCTCCTCGCGGATCCCGATGCGCCGGCCACCGCGTTGCCGCTCGGCTATGCAACCGGACGCCGGGCATTAATCGACATCCTGCGGGACATGCACGCGGCGGGCACGCACCACGTCACGCTGAATCCCGGCTCGGACCGGCCCGTGCGCGAAGTCATCGAGGAAATCGCGGAACACGTTCTGCCGGTTTTTCACGACGAGCCAGCTTAATTCGGCAGGATTCCAGATTAATTCGATCCGATGCGTGCGTGGTGCATCGTAGTCGACGAGCCGACATTACAAATGTCTTGCGCGCCGACAATTGAAACGCCCGACCTGTCTGGCGACCCACAGTCCGCGTCGGACACATGACTGCGCAAACGCGCCGCAAACGCCCGCGCCGCGTCGGGTATGCCCGATTCGAATGATCGTCGACGGAACTATTCGGTTCCAATCGCAATCATGTTAACTTCCGTCCATCGTTCAGCCTGGCGGGCCGCGCGCCGAAGCGCGCCCGCATGCCTACTCCATGCGACATTTCCTCCTCGGCTGGCTGCTGGCCGCCGTCGTATCGGCCGCCCATGCGGCCGCTCCCGCCCCGGCCGCCGCGTCGGCCGCTTCCGGCACCGCGCCCGCGTTGACGCCGCAACAGGCGCAGCAGGCACTCAATGTGCTCGAAAATCCGCGCGATCGCGCGCAGGTCGAAACGACGCTGCGTGCGATCGCGGCCGTCGGCGCGTTGAGCGCACCCGCGATCGCGGCGAGCGATGCGGCTGCGGCCAGCGCCGCGTCGGCCGCCGCGGCTCCGGCAGCACTGACGTCGAACGGGCTCGCATCGATGCTCGTCCGGCAGGGATCGCGCTGGACCATCGAAATCGGCGGTGCGCTGAAGGAATCGCTGCACTCGCTGCTCGATGTCGGCTCGGTCGGCAACTGGTGGCACGACAAGCTGGTGCGCGCCGACGAGCGCGCGGATCTTGCACACGCGCTCTGGATCATCATCGCCGTGCTCGTCCCCGCGCTCGTCGTCGAATGGTTCGCGAAGCGGCTGCTGCGACGTGCGCTGGCCGCAGTGGCTGCTCGGCGCGCCGACACGTCGCGCCGCACCGAGTCCGAGTCCGAGTCCGAGTCCGAGTCCGAGTCCGAGTCCGAGTCCGAGTCTGAGTCTGAGTCTGAATCCGTTACGCCCGACTCCGCGACGCTCGACGACGGCAACGCACCACCGGGCGCAGCCGCCCCGCCAGACGCTTCCCACATCTCCGACGCCGCGCCCGCATCGTCGCAAGGCCGCGGCCACGCGCGCCGCCACACCACGCTGCTGCACCGGATGCCGCGCGCGCTCGTCAGCCTTGCGTTGCGTGCCGTGCCGCTGCTCGTGTTCGTCGGCGTCGCGAGCCTGACGATGTCGGTGATCGGCGATACGGGCGCCCCGGTCGAATCCGCACTCGAAGCGCTGATCGACATCTACGTGATCTGCCGGCTCGTCACGATCGTCAGCCGGCTGTTCTTCCAGCCCGATGCGCGGCAATTGCGCTTGCTGCACATCAGCGACGCGTGGGCCGACTTCGCGCAACGCTCGATCGCGCGGATCGTGATCGTGGTCGGCGCCTGCACGGCCGCGGTCGAGATCGCCGCGAGCTTCGGCCTCAGCGACGCCGGTCACGTCGCGCTGCTGAAAGCCGTCGCGCTCGTCGGGCACCTGATGATCTCGGCGCTGATCGTCCAGTGCCGCTTGCCGGTCGCCGCGCGGATCCGCGCGGCCGGCGCGGATCGCCCGTCCTTCGCGATGATCGCCAACGCGCTCGCGGACGCGTGGGCGCCCGTCTCGGTCTTCATCGTGATGGCCCTGTGGTTCGTGTGGGCGCTCGACGTCCACAACGGCTACCGCGTGCTGATCACGCTCGGTGGCCGCTCGATCGCCGTGATGATCGGCATGCGGATCGTGTCGATCGTCGTGTTCGGCGCGCTCGCGCGGCTGTTCCAGGGCCGCGACGAAGACCGCACGCTCGTCCATGCGCACGCATACCGCTACTACCCGCTGCTGCGCCAGTTCGTGTCGGGCGCGATCGGCATCGTGACCATCGTGCTGCTGCTGCAGATCTGGGGCGTACCGATCTTCCGCGCGTTCGAGACCGGCACGATCGGCCACCGGCTCGCGTCGGCGTTGGTAACGATCGCCATCGCGGCCATCGTCGCGCTCGTCGTATGGGAAGCCGCGAACATCGCCATCGAGCGCCGCCTGCAACGCTGGACGCGCGAAGGCAATCTCATGCGCGCGGCGCGGCTGCGCACGCTGCTGCCGATGCTGCGCACGCTGCTGTTCGTGATGATCGCGCTCGTCGTCGTGCTGACGGGCCTCAGCCAGCTCGGCGTGAACGTCGGCCCGCTGCTTGCCGGCGCCAGCATCTTCGGTGTCGCGCTCGGCTTCGGCTCGCAGAAGCTCGTGCAGGATTTCATCACCGGGATCTTCCTGCTGATGGAAAACGCGATGCAGGTGGGCGACTGGGTCACGCTCGCCGGTGTGTCGGGCACGGTCGAGTACCTGTCGATCCGCACCGTGCGGCTGCGCGCCGGCGACGGGTCGTTGTACACGATTCCGTTCAGCTCGGTGACGACCGTCAACAATACGAATCGCGGGCTCGGCAACGCGGCCGTCAAGATCAGCATTGCCTACGGCGAGGATATCGATCGCGCGATCGCGACGCTGAAGGAGATCGGTGCGGCCTTGCGCGACGATCCGAAATACCGCGACGGCATCCTGTCGGACTTCAGCTACTGGGGTATCGACCAGGTCGACGGCGCGACGCTCGCGCTGGCCGGACAGATGCAGTGCACGGACTCGACGCGCTGGAGCGTGCAGCGTGAATTCAACCGGCGGATCGCGGAGACGTTCCTCGAACGCGGGATCCGGATCGCCAATCCGCAGCGCAGCGTCGTTGCGTACGCGGACGGATCGCGGCCTGGGGGCGATGACGAAAACGACACCCACGGCGACAGCAGCCATGCTGCCGAAGGGACAGCCCGGCCGCCGTCGCCGGCCGCACCGGCGCGCAAGCCGGGTTGACCGGCCGGGGCACACCGCGCACCGCATTCAACGCGCGGCAGGCTTGCTCCCGCGCCGGGCGCCTTTCGCGGCGGGTGTCGACGCCCCCGCCTTCGCCGTCCGTTTCGCCGCCGCGCCCGGCTCGCGCTTCGAGCTGGCTGCAGGATAGGCCGCCAGGGCGTCGCGCTGCACGTGCCATTGCTGGAGCAGCACCCGCGTCTGCTCGGCAATGGTGTCAATCAGCAATTTCGCGCGCTCGCCTTCGAATGCCTCCCATTCGAGCAACTGCAGCGCCGAACGCTGCGCGATGTGGAACACCGTGATCTGCCCGAACAGGCTCAGTGCACGCAAGCGCGTGACGGGATCGTTGGCCGGCCGCCCCGAGATGCGGCCGATCAGCTCGGCGCTCACGTCGTTCAGCGGCTTGCGCATGCGCTTCATCAGGATTTCGCTCGCGCTCGCCGGCTCCTGGCCGCCTTGCTCGCGTGCAAAGAACATCCGCTGGTTCATCGTCTTCGGCGTCGTGAACATCCGGTCCGCCAGCGCGCGCAGCAGCCCGACGAACGCATCGATCAGCACGTCGACGTCCGCGTCCGCATCGAGCATCGCCCATGCATGGCCGACCGCCGGCGCGAACGCTTCCCGGCCGAGCTCCGCGATCGTCTCCACGCACGCGCGGTACACGCCTTCCTTGTTCTCGAAGTAGTACTGGAGCGCCGGCGCGTTCACGCCGGCCATCGCCGCGATCTCGCGTGTCGATGCCCCCGCGAACCCGCGCTCGCCGAACAGTTCGATCGCCGCCTCGATGATCCGCTGGCGCGTTTCGTCGCCGCGGGCGTAGCCGCCCGCCGACGTACGGCGCAGCTTCTTCGCTTCGTTCATGCCTTCCTCGTCATTCGATCGACCGACATTCTACTTGACACAATTTTATCAACTGGAATAATTCTTCCACTTGGAATAAATTGGATGCCAGCATGTCGACGCCGCAAGACCCGCCACCGAAAGCAGATCGTCAGGAAAACGGAACAACCCCGCGCAACGGCAACGGATCGAAACGGCGCATCCTGCTGGTCGTCGCCGTACTCGCGGCGATCGGCGGCGCCGTCTGGCTCGGCCGCTGGTGGACGGTCGGCCGCTTCATCGAAAGCACCAACGACGCGTACCTGCAGGCGGACAGCATGACGGCCGCGCCGAAGGTCGCCGGCTACGTGACCGACGTGTACGTGCGCGACAACCAGGCCGTGAAGGCCGGCGATCCGCTCGTGCGGCTCGACGTCCGCCAGTACCAGGTCGCGCTCGCGCAATCGCTTGCGACCGTCGACGCGCGCCGCGCCGACATCGCACGCGCCGAGGCCGACATCAGCCAGCAGCATGCGAATCTCGAACAGGCCGATGCACAGGCGAAGGTGTCGCGCATCAATGCGCAGCACGCCAGCGACGAATACACGCGCTATGCGCCGCTCGCCGCGACCGGCGCGGAAACGCACGAACGCGTGGCCGACCTGAAGAGCACGCGCGATCAGGCGGCCGCGACGCTCGCCGCGAACAATGCGTCGATCGCTGCCGCCCGCACGCAGATCGCGTCGTACACAGCGCAGCTCCAGCAGGCGCGCGCGCAGCTCGAAGCCGCGCAGGCCAGCGCCGCACAGGCGCGGCTCGACCTCGACAACACGATCGTGCGCAGCACCCTCGCCGGCCGCGTCGGCGATCGCACCGTGCGCGTCGGTCAATACGTGCAGCCCGGCACGCGCCTGCTGACCGTCGTGCCCGTCGACGCGATCTACCTCGTCGCGAACTTCAAGGAAACGCAGATCGGCAACATGCGCATCGGCCAGCCCGTCGAACTGCACGTCGACGCGCTGCCGGACGGCGCGCTGTCCGGCGTCGTCGACAGTTTCGCCCCCGGCACGGGCGCGCAATTCGCGCTGCTGCCGCCCGAGAATGCGACCGGCAACTTCACGAAGATCGTCCAGCGCGTGCCGGTACGCATCCGTCTCGCCGCGGACGCCCGCGCGCAGCGCATGCTGCTGCCGGGGCTGTCGGTGACGGTCGACGTCGATACGCGCTCGGCCCGCGACGAGACGCATCATGGCTGAACCGTCCGCCATGATGCCCATGCCGCCGCACGAGGGCCGTGCGAGCGTGACCGACTGGATCGCGGTCGCGGCCGGCGCACTCGGCGCGCTGATGGCGACCCTCGACATCTCGATCACGAACTCCGCGCTGCCGCAGATCCAAGGTGAAATCGGCGCGACCGGCACCGAAGGCACGTGGATCTCGACCGGCTACCTGATGTCGGAGATCGTGATGATCCCGCTCGCCGCATGGCTCACGCGCGTGTTCGGGCTGCGCAATTTCCTGCTGACGAACTCCGCGCTGTTCATTGCCTTCTCGATGATGTGCGGCTGGTCGCACTCGCTGCCGATGATGATCGCCGGCCGGATCGGCCAGGGCTTCACCGGCGGTGCGCTGATACCGACTGCACAAACCATCATCCGCACGCGGCTGCCGCTGTCGCAGTTGCCGGTCGGCATGACGCTGTTCGGCCTGATCGTGCTGCTCGGGCCGCTGTTCGGCCCCGTGCTCGGCGGCTGGCTCGCGGAGAACGTCAGCTGGAGCTGGTGCTTTTTCCTGAACCTGCCGGTGTGCCTGTTGCTGATGGCGTTGTTGATATTCGGGCTGCCGTCGGACCGCCCGCAATGGCATGCGTTCCTGAACGCGGACTGGCTCGGGATCTTGGGTCTCGCGATCGGTCTGAGCTCGCTCACCGTCGTGCTCGAGGAAGGCCAGCGCGAGCGCTGGTTCGAATCGCAGATGATCGTCACGTTGAGCCTCGTATCGCTTGCCGGAATGATCCTGATCGCGTTGTCGCAGCTCTTTGCAAAGCGGCCGATCATGCGGCTGTCGCTGATGCGCAACCCGCGCTACGCGAGCGTGATCGTGATCGTGTCCGCGGTGGGCGCCGGGCTGTACGGCGTGTCCTACCTGCTGCCGCAGTTCCTGGCGATCGTCGCCGGCTACAACGCGGAACAGGCAGGCGCGATCATGCTGCTGTCGGGGCTGCCCGCGTTCCTCGTGATGCCGATCCTGCCGCGCCTGCTCGGCAAGGTCGATTTCCGCATCCTCGTGATCTCGGGGCTGTTGCTGTTCTGCCTGAGCTGCATGCTCGACATCAGCCTGACCGCGCAGAGCGTCGGCCACGACTTCGTCTGGTCGCAACTGATCCGCGGCGTCGCGCAGATGCTCGCGATGATGCCGCTCAACCAGGCCTCGATGGCGGCCGTCGCACGCGAAGACTCGGGCGATGCGGCCGGGCTCTACAACATGGCGCGCAATCTCGGCGGCTCGATCGGGCTCGCGATCATCGGCACCGTGATCGACCGGCGCACGACCTTCCATACGGCCGCGCTCCGCGAATCGGTGACGGCGAACTCGCTGATCGGGCAGGACCGGCTGTCGGCCTACGCGGCCAACTGGTTCTCGCACACCGGCGACCTCGCGTATTCGAACATGCGCGCGCTCGGACAGCTGGCCCAGCAGATCCAGATCCAGGCGGTCGTGATGACTTATTCCGAAACCTTTTATCTGTTGGGCCTCGCGCTGCTTGCCTGCGTGCCGCTCGCGCTGCTGCTGAGAACGCCGCGCGGGCCGCAGCCGATGTCGTCCGGCCACTGAACCGTCTTACGCAATGAAGCCCTTCTCCCTGCCCCGCCGCCCCGCGCTCACGCTGTGCGCGGCTGCGTGCCTGCTCGCCGGCTGCACGGTCGGCCCCGACTATCGCGGCGCACCCGCCGCGCCGGATGCGCCGACCTTCGTGCGCGCGCCGGCCACCGGCGTCGATCTCGCTGCGCCCGCGCCGAGCGCATGGTGGCATGCGCTCAACGATCGCCAGCTCGACGACCTGATCACCGCCGCGCTCGCGTACAACCCCGATCTGCACGCGGCACAAGCCCGCTTGCGCGCATCGCGCGCGCAGCTCGCGCAACAACGTGCGGCCCAGCGGCCGAAGTCGTCGGCCACCGTCGCCGCCATCCGCATGCGCGAGCCGGACGTCAGCGCGCTCGGTTCGCTGCTGCCGTCGAACGGTTCGAGCCAATCGAGTGGCATCTCGCCGTCGCTGGGTGGCTCGGGCCCGCTGCAGCTCTATTCGGCAGGCTTCGACGCAACCTGGGAAATCGACCTGTTCGGCGGCACGCGCCGCGCGGTCGAAGCAGCATCCGCGCAAGCGGAAGCGGTCGACGCCGATCTCGCCGACACGCAGGTGTCGATCACGGCCGAAGTCGCCAACGCGTACATCGACCTGCGCGATCAACAGCGGCGGCTTGCGCTGTCGCGGCGCACTGCCGAGCTGCAGCAGAAGATGCTCGAACTCACGCAGCAGCGTCGCGCGCGTGGCGTTGCCGCCGATGCCGACATCGAGCGCCTGACGACGCAAGTCGAAAACACGCGCGCATCGCTGATCCCGCTCGACGCGCAGGTGACGGAATCGCTCGACCGGCTCGCGATCCTGACGGGCCGCGCGCCCGGTGCGCTCGACGCGGCACTGTCGACATCGGATGCGACGCTGCCGACGCTGCCCGGCAGCGTCGCGATCGGCGATCCGGCCGCGCTGCTGAAACAGCGCCCCGACATTCGCGCGGCCGAGCGCCGGCTCGCATCGAGCAATGCGCAGATCGGCGAGCACGTCGCCGACTATTTCCCGAAAGTGACGCTGCTCGGCGATCTCGGTTTCAGCGCGACGGACCCGGGCCACCTGTTCCGCAAGCAGAACTTCACCTGGGTCGGCGCGCCGTATCTGCAATGGAACATTCTCGACTTCGGGCGCACGCGCGGTGCGGTGCGCGCGGCCGAGGCATCGCGAGACGAGGCGGAAGCGAACTATCAGAAGGCGGTGCTCGGCGCCCTGCAGGATGCCAACACGGCATTGCAGCGTTACGGGCACCAGCGCGAACACGTCGTTGCACTCACCAAGGTGCAGACGTCGGCCATGCATTCCCGATCGCTGATGGACGAGCGCTATCGCGCGGGCGTCGCATCGATGATCGACCTGCTCGATACGCAACGCGAAGCGTTGGCCGCGCAGCAGAACGTGATCGCCGGGCAGGCCGAGCTGATCAAGGACTACGTGTCGTTGCAGAAGAACCTCGGGCTCGGGTGGCAGGCGGGCGCGGGTTGATGTCCGGTTGATCGGTGCCGCACGGCCAGGTTTGTCGAGACTGCGGCGGCGCCGATGCTCGAAATGTGGATCGCAAGTCCAAAGCGCCCGCGTTCGATACTTGTGGATCGCCTCACGGCGCGCGACGCAACAACTCATTGCGCACGCAACAATATTCATCGCCTGCGTCGATGAGAGCCGCACCCACGCCGCATCGACGCCGTCGCTATCGGAAACATATCGAATATCAATTAGCCAATCGTCTGACGATCTCTTCTAATTCAGTCGGCTTCCCCACCACCGATCGGATTCAAGGAGTTCCATCGTCATGTCCTCATCCTCCCATCGCGTGCTGAGACACGCGGTCGCCGCGATCTGCGTTGCACTTTCCGCGTCCCCCCATGCCGCCGAACTCACGCGAGACACGGGCGCCCCCGTCGGCGACAACGAGAATTCGCAGACGGCCGGCCCTGCCGGCCCCGTGCTCCTGCAAGACTCCGCACTCATCGAGAAACTGCAGCGCTTCGATCGCGAGCGCATTCCGGAACGGGTCGTGCATGCACGCGGCACCGGCGCATTCGGCGAGTTCGTGCCGACCGCCGACATCTCGAACCTGACGAAAGCGAAGGTCTTCACACCCGGCACCCGCACGCCCGTGTTCGTGCGCTTCTCCACCGTGATGGGCTATCGCGGCTCGCCTGAACAGGCGCGCGATCCGCGCGGTTTCGCGGTGAAGTTCTATACGCAACAGGGCAACTGGGACATGGTCGGCATCAACTGGCCCGTGTTCTTCATTCGCGACGGCATCAAGTTCCCCGACTTCGTTCACGCAAACAAGCCAAGCGCCGTGACCGGCGTGCAGGATCCGAACCTCGCATTCGACTTCTTCGCGCACACGCCCGAAGCGACGAACATGCTGACGATGCTGTACACGAACGCCGGCATGCCCGATTCGTATCGTCACATGGACGGCTTCGCGGTGCACGCGTTCAAGTTCGTCAATGCGCACGGCGACGTGCACTACGTGAAGTTCCACTGGAAGAGCCAGCAAGGCGTGCACGGCCTGCGTCCGCAAGACATCAATGCATCGATCGGGCGCGACTGGAACATGATGACGAACGACCTGTACGGCGCGCTGAAGCAAGGCGACTTCCCGAAGTGGGATCTGTACGTGCAGGTGCTCACGCCGCAGGACCTGAACCGTTTCGACTTCGATGCGCTGGACGACACGAAGGTCTGGACCGGTGTGCCCGAGCGCAAGATCGGCACGATGACGCTGAATCGCGTGCCCGACAACTACTTCCAGTCGACCGAGGAATCGGCGTTCGCGCCGTCGCGACTCGTGCCCGGCATCGAGCCGTCCGAAGACCGGATGCTGCAGGACCGACTGTTCGCGTACGCCGACACGCAGATGTACCGGCTCGGCGCGAACTACATGGACCTGCCGATCAACCGGCCCGTCGTGCCGGTGGTCAACAACAACCAGGACGGCAAGATGAACGCCGGCGACCGCAAGGGCGAGGTGAACTACGAACCGTCGACGCTGCATGAACTCGCGCCGGATCCGCAATACAAGTCCGTGCGCATGACGCTCAACGGCACGACGCAGCAGGAAGCGATCCACAAGAAGCTGCGGTTCCGTCAGGCGGGCGAGTACTACCGCAGCCTGTCGCAGCAGGATAGGGACGACCTGATCACCGCGCTGTCCGGCGACCTCGGCAAGGTGACGAACGCGCACAACCAGTACGCGATGCTGTCGTACTTCTACAAGGCCGATGCCGACTACGGCACGCGTCTCGCGCAGGCCGTGCACGCCGACGTCGGGCAAGTGCAGGCGCTCGCCGCGAAGCTGAGCGAGAACTGATCCCGCGACTCCGGTCGCCGTCGACGTGCGGGGTTGCGCCGCGCACGTCGACCTTACCCACCCATCAGGACATCCTCATGCAATCCGAACGCCTGACGCGCGCGATCCGCGCCACCGCAGCAGTCCTGGCGCTGGCCGCGCTCGCCGGTTGCGCGCACCTTCCCGAGCAGCCGGCGTATGCGCCGGCCGACCCCGCCGCGCTGCGCCGCTACGACGGCGACTGGTTCGACGCCGCCCGCGTCGGACGCGTCGACATCCTGCGCGCATTGCACGACGCCGGCTATCCCGTCGATGCCACCGACAGCCATGGCTTTACGGCCGTGATACTCGCGTCCTACGACGGCCAGCCGGCAGCGCTCGACTACCTACTGTCGGCCGGCGCAAACGCATGCGCCGGCGACCGCCACGGCAACACGGCGCTGATGGGTGCCCTCTTCAAGAACGAACCCGACATCGCACGGCGCCTGATCGACACGCCATGCCCGATCGACCAGACGAACGGCGCCGGGGAAACCGCGCTGGGATTCGCCACGCTGTTCAATCGATTCGACCTGATTCCGCTCCTCGTCGCGCGTGGCGCGAATCCGAATCATGTCGATCGGCGCGGTCAGTCGCTGCTGCAGCTCGCGCGGTCGCACGACAACACGGAAGCCGTGGATGCGCTGCGGCATGCAGGTGCGAGGCAGTAGCTTCATGCCCCGCTTCCTGATGCCCGCGGACTCGCCTCGCTTCACCGCGTCCGGCGATTCGAGTCCCGCCTCGAATACGATCGGCCAATTGCCCCATTACGCATCAAACCGGAAACGATCGGCAAATCGCATTCCGCATTACTTTCTTTAGCGGCCCCGAATATTACAAAACACTGCCAATATTTTCAAAAACATTGCATCTATCCGCTTTAATTTAGTTTCATATAATCAAAAAAAGTTTGACACCTCGCTTTCATTCTTGATACCGTCCGATGCAAGCAATCTGACGAATTACTCACTACGCAATCGCTTCCGCTCTACGTTTTTTTGGTTCCGCCGCACCGCAATGCTCGCCGCCGGCCGCATCGTTCGCGCGCCGACGCATGCAACATCCCGATGCATCTCATTGGACAACTGCCATTCGGCAGCGGGCCGAAGGATTGAATCAAATGAGCAGGACAACGAAACTGTTGCTCTAGCAATCTCGCCCGCGTCACGTCCGGCGCAGTTGCGTCGTATCGCGGCGCAGCCTTCCCATTACCGCGTTTTCCGTATTTCGCCTCCGGAGAAAAGACACTTTTCCGGATCGGGCGAAAGGCCCTGTCGCATCCGTGCCACCCGCACGCGCGCGACAGAAATCGGCGGTGCATGACCCGCACCGCTGTCGACCGTTGTTGTTCGTGCTGTTCGATGTTCAACCGGAGGGGTAATTCAAATGAATCAGGTTGCAGACAAGAATCAAAAGCACAATCGCTTCGTCAAACTCGCCTTCGCCGCCGCAGCCGCATCGTTCGGCATGGCGACGGCCCACGCCGCGCCTGCGGCCGGCTGGACGGAAACGCACACCAAGGGTTTCCTGCCGCTCGTGCAGCAAAGCGAAGCCGGTACGGCCGGCGCGCCCGCCGCGAGCACGGCGGCGGCTGCAGCAGCAGCCGTCGAGATGGCGCCGGGCGAGTCGGTGGACATCGTGCTCGGGCTGAACCTGCGCAACGAGGCGCAACTCGACCAGTATCTGCACGACCTGCATACGCCTGGTTCGCCGCACTACCGGCAGTTCCTCACGCCGGCGCAGTTCGCGTCGCAATATGCGCCGACCGACCAGCAGGTCGCCTCGGTCGTCGCGCATCTGCGCAAGGCAGGCTTCGTGAACATCGTCGTCGCGCCGAACCGTCTGCTGGTCTCCGCGTCCGGCACCGCGGCCACCATCAAGTCCGCGTTCCGCACGACGCTCAAGAGCTTCACGCGCAACGGCCGCAGCGTCTACGCGAATACCGACGCCGCGCAAGTGCCGAACGCGATCGGCGGCGTCGTGGGTTCGGTACTGGGCCTGCAGAACGTCGAGCTGATGCACACGGGCGCGGGCAGCCAGCCGCAAGGCAACACCAGCAACCTGACGATTCCGGCCGGCGCATCGGCGGTGCCGCACAACCCGACCGAATTCTCGTCGATCTACGGCGGCGACGGCACGCCGACCGCCTCGCAGACCACCGTCGGCATCATCTCCGAAGGCGACCTGTCGCAGACGGTAAGCGACCTCAATACGTTCGCCGCAAACAACAGCCTCGGCACGATCAGCAGCAGCATCGTGAAGACGGGCCCGTCCGGCAGCTCGTACACCGACACCGACGGCACCGTCGAATGGAACCTCGACAGCCAGTCGATCGTCGGCGCGGCCGGCGGCAGCGTGAAGCAGGTCGTGTTCTACGTCGCACCGTCGATGACGCTCACGGCGATCACCGCCGCGTACAACAAGGCCGTGACCGACAACGTCGCGAAGGTGATCAACGTGTCGCTCGGCGTGTGCGAATCGTCCGCGAACAGCACCGGCTCGCAGGCCACCGACGACACCATCTTCAAGCAGGCAGTCGCGCAGGGGCAGACCTTCTCGGTATCCGCCGGCGACCATGGCGCGTACGAATGTGCGAGCGGCACGCCGTCGCGCTCGACCTACACGGTGAGCGAGCCGGCAACGTCGCCGTACGTGATCGCCGTGGGCGGCACGACGCTGTTCACCAATACGTCGACCAACGCGTACAACAGCGAGATCGTCTGGAACGATCCGAGCTGGCAGCCGGGCACCGTGTGGTCGACGGGCGGCGGGTACAGCAAGTACGAAGCCGCGCCGTCGTGGCAATCGTCGAGCCTCACGGGCTCGACCAAGCGCGCACTGCCTGACGTCGGCTTCGACGCGGACCTGCGCACCGGCGCGATTCTCGTCGTCAACGGCCAGACGTCCAACACGCTGTGGGGCTCGGGCTACCTCAACAACGAAGGCGGCACGAGCCTCGCCGCGCCGATCTTCACGGGCATCTGGGCGCGCTTGCAGTCCGCCAACAACAATGCGCTCGGGTTTCCCGCGTCGAGCTTCTACAAGTACTTCCCGAGCAACGCGGCACTGCTGCACGACGTCACGTCCGGCAACAACGGCAGCGGCACCTACGGCTACAAGGCAAAGGCCGGCTGGGACGCGACGACGGGCTTCGGCAGCGTGAACATCTCGAAGCTGAACACGTTCATCCAGAGCACGTCGGATTTCGCACGCTGATGGATCGATGACTGCCCCGGTTCCGCGTGCGCACCGCAACGCATGCATGGAACCGGATGTGATCGCTTGAACAACCCGTGGGGGCCGCAAGGCCTTCGCGGGTTTTTTGTATTCCGCGCAGTCTCGAGGCGCAGCCTTCGGCGCGGCGATGCCCTCGCCAACCTTGCAATCGTTGCGCAAGCAACTTTCATGTCCATTACCCGGGCAGCATCGACCCGCTTACGGACTGCAAGGTACACACTGTTACACAACACGCAGACAACTTCCGCGCGTGTCGTGCGTTTAACTGGATATATCGATTCGTCGCGGGACAACCACCCTGCGAGCACGACCCTGCCGCCGGCCCCGGCCGATGCCCCCGGAGCATGCGCTGACGGCCGCGGCACAGTGCTCAAGCCGATCGCGCGGCCCGCGTGCCTGCCAACGCCGACACAACCCTGAACGAACAACATGAACAACACACGTGCACACCGCCCCGTCAGAACGCTGCTCGCGTCGTCCCTCATCGTGTCGCTGCTCGGCCTCTCGGCCTGCAACAAGAACGGCGACAGCAGCGCCGCCGCTCCGGCCAGCGACGCAAGCGCGGCCGCCGCGGCCCAGCCCGCCTCGACGCCCGTCGCCTACACGCCGCCGACTGCCGACCAGCTCTACCAGATGGTCGCGCCGATCGCACTGTTCCCCGACAAGCTCGTCGCGCTGGTGCTGGCGGGTGCAACGTATCCGGACCAGGTCACGGCCGCCAATAACTGGGTCATGCAGAATCCGTCGTTGAAGGGACAGCCACTCGCCACCGCCGCCGATACGCAGCCGTGGGATCCTTCCGTCAAGGCATTGACCGCGTTCCCAGCGGTGCTGTCGCAGATGGCATCGAACCCGGCCTGGACCACGTCGCTCGGTCAGGCCTACTACAACGACCCCACCGACGTGATGAACGCGATCCAGGTGATGCGCCAGCGCGCGCAGACGTCCGGTCATCTCCGCTCGGGCGGCCAGATGCGGGTCACGCAAGTCGCGCAGGCCGCACCGACCGGCTATACGCCGGCCAACGATGCGCCCGTCGTCTACGCCGGGCCGGCGATCGTGCCGCCCCCCGCGCAGGCCATCGAGATCGAGTCGGCACAGCCCGACGTCGTCTATGTCCCGTCGTACAACCCGACGGTCGTCTACGGCGAACCGGTTTCGGCGTACCCCGGCTACGTGTACCGGCCGCCTTCATACAGCACGGGGGAAGTCGTTGCGGCCGGCGTGATCACGTTCGGCGTCGGCATCGCCGTCGGCGCCGCGATCTTCGGGCACCACGACTGGGGCTGGCATGCATGGGGCATGAACTGGGGCGCGCCGCGTCCGGAAGGCCCCCGCAGGAACGACGGCTGGGAGCGCCCGGCCGTGGTGTACAACCACACCACGTACGTGTCGAAGTCGACCACCGTGATCAACAACATCACCAACATCCGCAACACGCGAATCACGAACAACTACGGCGGCAACGTCACCAACAATACGACGAACACGACGATCGAACGCAACACGATGCAGCCGGGTGCGGCGCCGATGCGCGGGCAGGCCATGGAGCAACGCCCGGGCGCCGTGCCGATGACGATGCCGCACTTCGGCGCGAACGACGCGCGCCCCGGCGCGCGCCCGTCGCCTGGCGCGTTCGCACAGAACCGTGTGAGCGAACCGCATGCCGAGGCACCCGCGCAGCATGCGCCCGGCGCGATGCGCGAAGAGCGGCAGCAGGCCATGCAGCAGGCACACGCCGCGCAGGAAAATCGTGCGGCCGCCCAGCAGCAGCAACAGCGCAACGAAGCTCAGCAGCAACGCGAGGCGATGCAACAGCACAACGCCGCGCAGCAGCAGCAACGTGAGGAAATGCAGCAACACAACGCAGCGGAGCAACAGCAGCGCGAGGCGTTGCAGCAACACAATGCGGAACAGCAACGGCAGCGCGAAGCCATGCAGCAACGCAACGAGACTCAGCAGCAAGTGCGCAAAGAGGCGCCACCGCACAACGAAGCGCAGCCGCAGGAACACGCGGCAGCGCAGCCGCGGCAACCGGCCCCCGAGCACGCACCGGCACCGCATCCGCACCCTGCGGCGTCGCATCCGCCACACGAGACGCATGAGCATCGCGCCGAGTGAAATGCACGCCAGCCGGCAGCGCGGGTTTCGCACTGCCGGCTGGCGACACCGCGTCTCGTTGGCGTGCGAACCCCGCTCGGCACGACATTCCGCGCGCCACCGTTTTCAGCGAAACCGCACGGCGGTGCCGTGCAACTTACTCCTCCCAGTTCCGGACATAATCCGGCACCGGCACGCTGCCCTCGGCATGGACCGGCGCACCGCGCGTCATCTTCAGCGGCAGGATCCCCGTCCAGACAGCAAGCGCGAGATCTTCGTCCTTGTCGGACGGCATTGAGTCGCTGACCTTCACGGCTGCTTCCGCAAGCGCAATCCGCAGCACGCTGGTCGCATTGATTTCCTTGTCGTTGCCGGGCCGCGCGTCATGCTTGCGACCCGGAGCGATCTTGTCCATCAATGCATCCAGCGCCGCCAGCTTGTCCGCACTACGCTCCACCATCTCGAACCGCCCGTAGATCACGGCGGATCGGTAATTCATCGAATGGTTGAAGGCCGACCTGGCCAACACGAGACCGTCCAGCAACGTCACCGCGACGGAGGCCGGCATGCCCGCCGCCAGCGCCTTGATCATCCGGCTGCCGTTCGACCCGTGAATATAGAGGTAATCGCCCCGTCTCCAGTGCGCGGTCGGGATGCAGTGTATGTCCTCGCCCGAACCGAATGCGATGTGGCACACGTAAGCCTCGTCCACGATGCGATGAAGCACCTCGCGATCGCGGCTTGCCAGCTCCGGCAGGCGGCGAATGGTGGTGCGGGATGTGGGGGAGATGACGGTCTGGTCTTGCATGTTTCGTTTTCCTGTTTGCACGCCCTTGCGCGCATCGAGCGGCCCGCGTTTCGGCAACGCGCAGGCGTTCACTCCAAATATATTTGCACTACGAAGTTAACGACATCGAACACTACAGCTTGCACGCGCGAATGACCGGTCGATCGGCCCATCGACAGTCGCTTTCCAAATCGATCAAAATACGCACACGCGCCTATCCGTGACGATCGCTGCACATGCCCGCGCACCGACTGGCGCCACGGGAACGTGAACGATACGACGCGCATCGGATCTTCAAAAGAACCAGCTCACCAAAAAATTCTGGAACCAGCCCATGGATCTCGCGCTGCTCGTCTCATCGCTTTCCAGACAGGACGGCACGACAAGCCACAGCCAGCAGGAAGCCCTGTACCGGAGCCTGCGCAACATGCTGCTGGACGGGCACATCCCGCCCGGCACGCGGCTCGTATCGACGCGCGTGCTCGCGGCCGAGCTGGGCATCGCGCGCAACTCGGCGGTCTATGCGTACGAGCGCCTTGCCGAGGAAGGCTTCGTGGCGGCCACGCGCAACGGGACGATCACACTATGGGACGGGTGCGACCGTTCCAGCACAGAGCCCGAACGCGGCCCGGCCTCGGTTCGATTGTCCGAGCGTGTGCACGGGCTGGAGAACGCCGACCCCGAACCCGAATGCATGCTGCCGTTCGTGTCCGGCCTCCCTTCGCTCGATGAATTCCCCGTCGCCCAATGGCGCCGTTGCATCGAGCGCGCATGGAAAGTCATCAAGCCCGCGCAGCTCGCCTACGGCCCGGTCGAAGGGCTGCCCGAATTGCGGCGTGCCGTGGCCGCCTACATCCGGGTCTCGCGCGGCGTGCGCTGCGAAACAGGCCAGGTATTCATCACCGACGGCACGCAGAGCAGCCTCGAACTGTGCGCGCGCATGCTGGCGAATCCCGGTGAATATGGCTGGCTCGAGAACCCCTGCTACAACGGCGCCCGAACCGCATTCCGGTCGACCGGCCTGGATCTCGTGCCGATCGAGGTCGATCACGAAGGCATGGCGCCAACCGACGAACAATGGCACACCCGGCCGCCCCGGCTGATCTATACGACACCGTCGCACCAATACCCGCTTGGCGCACTGATGAGCCCCCAGCGGCGCACGGCGCTTGTCACGCGCGCACGTGCGTGCGGCGCGTGGATCATCGAGGACGATTACGACAGCGAGTTCCGCCACGGCGGCCAGCCGCTGCCCGCGATCCAGGGCCTCGATGCCGACGCACCGGTCTGCTATCTCGGCACCTTCAGCAAGACGATGTTTCCCGCCCTTCGACTCGGCTTCATGGTGGTACCGCCGACGCTGGTCGACCGCTTCACCCGCACGCTGCGCGAACTCGTCCATCGCGGCCACTCGGCCGATCAACTGGCGATGGCTGAATTCATCGACACCGGCCTCTTTGCACGACACCTGCGCCGAATGAGGACGCTGTACGCCGAGCGGCGGAGCAGCCTCGAAGCCGCACTCGCCTGCCACCTCGGCGCCGTGCTGAGCGTTCGCGAAAGCCCGGGCGGCATGCATCTGTCGGCGGATCTCGCGATGCCGCTGCAGGATACCGACGTCGCCCGCGCCGCAGCCGCGCATGGCCTGCTGCTACAGCCGCTGAGCCGCTATCGGGTCGGCGACGGCCGGCCGTACAACGGCTTCGTGCTCGGATACTCGGGGCTGAGCGACACGACGATCGAGACCGCGACGAGGCAGCTCGCGGCCGTCATCGAGCAGCACGGCCGCACGCGTTGCTGAATGGTGCGCGCGGCATCGGTGCTCACAGTTGCGACTCGAGCGGAAACAGCCCGAGGAACCAGACTTCCATCCGCCGCGCCGCGGACACTTCCGGTTCGTGATCGAGCTCGGTGACCTTCCCGTCCGAATCGGTCTGCATCCACTTGAGCCGCCCTTTGCCCGCCGGATCGGTCCTCGGCTCTACCCGCCACGCGATGCGATCGAGCCGTGCCTCCAGATCGTTGGCCACCTGCGACGCAATCGCCGGACTCTCGCAGTAAACGCCGATCTCCGTATTGAGGTTCAGCGAGCGCGGATCGAGATTCATCGACCCGATGAAAATACTCTTGTGATCGAACACGTAGGTCTTCGCATGCAACGACGCACGCGACGACCCGATGATGACCTGCTTCGAAATGCTCTTGTCACCCGACGGCCGCCGCTCGTAAAGCCGCACGCCGGCGGCCACGAGATCGCTTCGGTAGTGCCGGTAGCCCGCATGGACGGCCGCCACGTCGGTCGACGCGAGCGAGTTGGTCAGCACCGTGACGCGCACACTGCGCGCCGTGAGCGCGCGCAGCCGCTCGACGACCTCCTTGCCCGGCACGAAGTACGGCGACACGATCAGCAGGTCATGTTCGGGCTGCAATGCGAGCGCCCGCAATTGCGGCATCAGGTGTCCGTCGCTGTCCTTCGGCGCATGTGCGATCTTCGACGGATCGTCGTACAGCACCGTCGCGTGCCCCCACGACAGTTCGGTGCCCTGCCCATGAACGATCCGGTCGAGCCGCTGCCTGGCCTCGAGCACGTACGGATTGTCTTCCATGGCTCTCAGGTAGTCGCGCAACCGTTCGCGCTCGCGGTCCAGCCCGCCCGGCGCCGCATCATGCCCGACCAGCGCGCTGATCGGATACGCGTACGGGGAATTCCAGAACGTATCGAATTCGGTCGAGATGTCCTTCACGACCGGGCCGTGAACGACAACGTCGAGATCGCCGAACTCCAGCATCGACGATGCGCCGAAATACTCGTCGCCGATATTGCGGCCACCGACGATCGCCGCCTGGTTGTCCGCGATCATCGCCTTGTTGTGCATGCGCCGGTTGACGCGCGAGAACTCGAACACGGTGCCGATCTTCTTGAACCGGCGCGTGGCAACCGGGTTGAAGAGCCGGATCTCGATGTTCGGATGTGAACTGATCTCGAGCAGCTTGCGGTCGTCCGCGTTCGTGCCGAGGTCGTCGAGCAGCGCGCGGACGCGCACGCCGCGATCGGCCGCGCGGATGATCGCGTCGGCCAACTCGTGCCCGGTCAGGTCGTCATGCCAGATGTAGTACTGAAGGTCGAGCGAGCGGTCCGCGCGATCGGCGAGCAGCACGCGCGCATCCAGCGCATCGACCGGATCGGTCAGCAGATGAAACGCGTCCTGCCCGGGGTGCACACGGGCCTGCTTCTGGAACGCGACGCCCAGCCGCGTGTTGTCCGTATCGGTGTACGCGTGCGTCGGCACGCGCTCGGCCTGCGGGGGCAGGCTCGCGCATGCAACGAGCGCCAGCAACGAAAGAAGCGCACCCCACGAACGCAGCATGGTCATGATTGCCGTCCCACTCCCGGCCGAAGTCTGTTTGTTCTCGCCGCCGGATGGATCGCGGGGCTGTTTGGCTTGCCTTGGGCCGCAATCGGTATCGCGTGTGAAACGGCCGCGCTACAGCATACTTCGATTGACGACGACGCGGCACCCTCTCGGTACTTTCCTGATTACGACGTTCGTCTCGCATCCGCACAAAGAAAAACCCGCGACGCATGAAGCCATCGCGGGTTTTCGGCATGCCGCGCGAACGCGCGCATGAAATCTGGTGGGCCCGGCGGGGTTCGAACCCGCGACCAATCGATTATGAGGTTACTGGTCTAATTTCGGCTCCTTAAAAATCAACCACTTACGCGAGGCAAGTTGCTGTTTTTATTGAGATAACGCTTCTCGTGTAGCCTAGGAGTAGCCTTGCGTGACCAGACGACAAAGAATCCACTGCTCACTGCAAGAGTCCACTGCTCGATGCTCTTCAGCCTCGCGTCTCGCCTCCCATCCGAGGCTTACCAGTTATACGTTTGACCTGCTTTCATATCTCTGTGGACGAACCAGATTTTGGATGCTCAGACACTGAAGTCCACTGCTCTAGACCATTGTTTGCCAATCTGGCGTAGCCTAGACAAAGCTCTTCGGACCTATTCGATTTCGTTGTAAGCTGAGGATTAAGCGCCCAAACCTCCTGGTGACGAGAGGGGGCCGCTTCCGAGGAATGGTGAGCCTGGACATCTCTCTTGTTCATCCTGATCCTCAGGCTCAGCAAGGGGTCTCGTCCTTCAGCGAATTTCTTTAGAGGGGTAGTTCGTGGCGTTCTATGACAATGAAAAAGCAGTCCAAAAAACTGACAAACCTGCAAAATATCAAGTAGCACGAAAGCCTGGCGAAAAACCATCAAGCCCCGGCATCTACAAGTGTCAGTCATGTGGTTACGAGGACGTAATCAACAGAGAGTGCGACACCCTTCCCCCATGCGCAAATTGCGACAGGAAGCCTCATTCGTGGAAGTTGCTCGTAACTGCCACTGATAAGTAAGATTTTCGACTACAGCCAAATGAGTGAGAGGCGCAAACCACTGAAATCATGGGCCTCACGTCAGGCTGTTGCAATACTTGCTGTGGACAATATTAAGGTGTCTGATTTTGGCCATGACCTTCTCAGGCGAAAGGAGGAAGGCTTGATCACCCATGAGCAAGCTCGGGAAGAACTGAGAGCTCGCGGACATACCTTGGCCGCCAAAGGTAAGCAGTGGGAATGATTGATTCTCGGCAGGAGCCAATCTCGTTCGGACATCCTCCACAGCGATTGATGGGGCAGATTGCTTGTCAAATCAAAAGCCCGATGTCAAAGTAGACACCACCTTAACCAAGCAAACAAGTACATGGCCAGAAATCTCAAGGAATGCGTGGATTGCGGTAATCAGTTGAGCCCCATGGCAAAAAAATGCGGAAATCCACAATGCTGCTCCGAAGACCCCTTTGGGAAAGCACGATTCGACAAGAAAATGAAGCGCCTAGTTGGGGTGATTATGATTGTGGGGGCGGTATCTTTTTATGTCTACAAGTTTGGCTTGACAAATCCAATTGAAATCTTTACCCACCCTCTCCAGCAAAGCATCCAATAGGAAAGTGCTAAACGCGTAACATACCTACGAAGAAGGTGGCTAGAAAAATCTGAGAGGAGAAATGCTATGGGAAATCAGCCAGAAAAAGAAGAATTTTTACTTAATAAAAAACAAAGCTCAAGCAATCAAAAAAATGCGCCACAGGAGAAAAAAACAAAAATAACTTGGTCCGACAAGATTCTAATCTCCGGATTAGTTATCACAATTGCGGGCTGGCTCTTCAAAATAAATTCAACCGTTGGTGATAATCTGGTTAAATCTATTTTTTTGATTTCCATTGTCGCCGCATTGATCTATTGCTGGGACAACAGGGAGCGCCTAAATAATGACAAACCGGGATTTATCGTACCTCTAGTTTTAGTGGTTGCGGCTCTGGTTGGCATGTTGTGGCATGCCTAGGAGTCAAGAGTGCCGCAAAAAAACCTACAGTAGAAATTAACCAAAGGATAAGGTGGAGATTCCTACTCTGCCTCATTTTTTCGTAATTTTTCATATTCTCCCCCATTAACATTTAATAGATAACGAAATTTATATTTTTGTCAATAGGCTGAGCAACACCCAAGGTAAGCGACCAAGTTGATTGAATCACCCGAGAACGTACACAGGTTTATTTTTGGTCTTGCGGAACACACAGACGATCCCATGTGCCTCCGAGACATCATCGCCATCGTGTACAAGGGTGAAGCCAAGGAAGCACTCCCACTCACCATTGAAAATATGAGAATGGTGGGCGAAGTAAAGAAAACCTATGGAGCCAAGGTTCTGGGAATTGAAAAGCTTTCCCCTGAGTGGCAAAAGGCATAGGTAGCATTGCGCAGATGATTTTATTCCACCCAAAAGACAGGCTTCGTTTTCACAACCATCATGAAAAATATCAATTTTTATATTGATGAGAGCGGAAATACTGGAGATCTCAGCAGAACAAAATCCGATCTTAGCTTCGGGGGACAGCCAGTTTTTAGCCTAGCCGCCATAGGGATTTCCGATGAGGCAAAACTTACGGAAGAGCTAAACTCACTTAGAAAGAAGCACACCATTCACGCCAACGAGCTCAAACTAAGCAAGGTTATAAAGAAAAAGCCAGATTTTGCCCTTGAAGCTACTGAGCTTGTGGTCAACAATGGTTTTCCATTTTTCATAGAAATTGTCGACAAGAAGTATCTGTTAGCCGTCAGCATCACAAACGGTTTTATCTGGCCACCATACTTCAACACCGAAGAATCCCAGCAAACAGTATGGCTGAAGAATATCTTCGCAGAGTATATCTATCACAAGATTCCTGATGAGATATTTTTCAGGTTTGTTCAATGCATGGATAATCCATCCAATGAAAAAACCAATGCGTTCTTCGATCTATTGAAGGACGGCGTCAGCACGCACGATCATGAGGTGGCACAAGGAATCGCCTCGCAGGTAGAGGAAAGCAAGGATGATTTTCGCTTGATTATCGAAGAGGAAGGTGAAGGAGCCTACAAGCGATTTTTACCTGTTCCTGATGCTGGCAAACGCGATCAAAAGGTTTGGGTCCTTCCTAACTTCTCGTCATTTACCAACATCTATGCCAGAATAAATCTTTGCCTTTCAGGAAACCTGACTGGCTGCAAGATATTCCATGATGAGCAAGCTCATTTCGATGAGATCATTGCGTTTGCAAAAATGCAAATGGAAGGCATCGAAATGGAGAAATTCGGCTACAAGCCGCCTTTCTCAGACTACAACATTACTCAGCCTGCCAGCTTATTTTTCAAAGCATCGCCAGAAAGCACTGGGATACAGCTCGCAGACATCGTTACAGGCTTAGCCATGCGCTGGTATTGGACTCATCTACAAAATGAAGAGACTTCCGATATCCTGGATCAAGCAATGGACCTATTGCGAAGCCATAGTGACAGAACCAAAGGCATCGGAATCAACATGGTTGCACCTCACAACATGGCCCGACAGCTCTTTGGAGTTAACGGGTACTAGCCCATCTCTATAAGCACAAAAAAAGCACCTCAGGGTGCTTTAAATTTCTCCATGCATCACCTTCTCTTTGACTCACTCGAAGGGAGCAATATTAGGAATGAAATCTGGGTTAGGCTCGATTATGAATTGCCACAATGGCAAGTCTTTGCTCTTGTAGCCTTCCGGGATCACGAGGGAGAAAACCTCGGGGTCAACATTCACATCAAGAGCAACAACATTTTCTTGATAAATAGTATGCTCGCAGTAAGCAGCGCTAACCATCGTGCTTAACGTTCCAATCATTTGGAAATTCTGGCCCTCTGATGGAGCCTCAGGCTCATATTCAAATCGAACGCCAGCAAGCTTTTCCCCATCTAGAATTGCCTCAGCCGCACTCTCACACCACTTGCCGTATCTCATCAGGTAAAAGGCAATCTGCCGATCCATGTCAGATGACAGTTCCCTTCCCTCACAAAAGAACCGCAAACCACCAATTATGAACCGAGCCACCCCCTCGTCGTTGATAGCAGCTTCTTTGTTCGGATCTGCAAGTAGTTGAACTTCCAAACTCGGAGTCGTACCAATCATTCTATCGCCAAGTAGACTCATTTCATTCCGAGCCAGCGCATTAGGAAAGGTGATCGCATATTTCTTCCGCTGCTCTTGAAATGATTCCTTTGAGAGTAGCACCCATGTCTGAAAGCGTGAGAAGAAGATGGCTATCTTGAGGTCAGCTCCCTGCAAAGCAGAATAGGCTTCCAACTTTGCAAAGTATTCACGCGAAATCGTGAATGGCGAGCGAATATTATTGTGATTGCAATTTTTTACCTCGACGAAGAGGCGCCTCCCATCCTTTGTTACCAAGCTATAGTCTGGTGCTTGAATATCCGTTTCATCGCTATAAAAATCCCCACTATCTTCCTGCTTTATAAGTCGGCATCGTCCCAATGCTCCGGCCACATGAGCAAACATGGCCTCCACTCGCTTGCCGTGCAGAAGAATAGGGTTGTCAAATGAACCCTGAAGGGATACGCGGATGCGTTCCATGAAGGCGTCAACATCCCCCTCTACGGACAGCTTATAGTTGCTATCACGCCCAAGAGCAGTGTACAGATCAATAACCTCAAATTTCTCAGGGTTCCTTTTGATTCGTTTGACGGCCACTCTCATCCCCTGTCACGTCATGGTAACAAGCCTTAGCACTTGCTCGGCTGGTTTGTACTCTAGTGAAGCAACGATCCTCTCTGGATACCCACCTTCTTTTTGGAACTCCAACATGATGTTGAATAAACTGGCTTGATATTTTGGCTCGTCTCGCCAATCCAGGTTGTAAATATAGCTTGACCTTAGCTTCTCACGGATCGCATTCTCAAGATCACCCTTGCTTAGTTGATCAAGTCCAGCGTTCGTCAATTTCCCAAGCTTATGGGTTCTCAGATATTTTTCAAATTTATTCTCGTCAACGACGACTGAGAACTTGCCTAAATCCAAAGGCGCTACCGTTTGAGACATTGCACGAATGGCAATCTCAAGATCATCATCCGTCTCTTCCAAAAGCATCCGCTCTGGCTTGTATGAAAGAAAGGTGCCGAAATAGATAGATTTAAGACTCCTAATTTTGAGCCCCAACGTCTCGTAGTCGTGGAGGTGTAGGTTACTATTTTCCGAGTTATCTCTATCATCTTCGTGCCCAAGGATGACCACGTCCTTGTGCTTGATAGCCAGATTCACCAACCCCATTGATACGAACGTCTTTGCTATGCTGGAGAAGGTGCAGGGCACATAACCCAAATAGGCGGGATTTTTCTTCAAACCCTCATGAATTCTACCGAGAGCTTCTTGCGATAGATTATTGACATAGAGAACATAGCAAAAGCATGGATGACTGAATACAAGATCCTTTGCTATCACGGCCGCATCCGCTAGAAGTGGACGCGCAAGTTCGTCTTTGTCGTCACACAGCTCACCACCAAGAACACTATGGGTGGTCTTGAGATCAAGTAGCTTGAACAATGCATCAGCAACCTCTACCCCGGGAATAAATTTCGAAGCGCACCTTTTCTCGTCAAAAAGAAAGGCAGCCTCATGCTTTGCTTGTTGCGGGGTAAGTGCTGCTCTTAAATCTGCATAGCTGATCTTCTTGTTCTTCAGAATCTGTACGCAGTCTTGATGAAATCTTTGAATTTCGTAGAAGGTGCGTGCGTCAGTCCAAGAGAAATGTTGCCTCATGACGGGAAGAAGCACATTCCCGCGAGCATTTATAGTATGGATACTGGACATTTCCGCCCCACCTCCAACACCATTTAGATCAAGATCTAGGAAGAATGCTACTGTTGCTAATGATGGTCAGCGACCTCGAACCACGAGTAAGAGCAACATATAGCTCCTTCAGATCCAGAGAGTCGGCATCGAGCAAAACGGCATGATCATATTCCAAACCTTTCACTAGCAAGGTCGTTCCGATCAACTTCTTGTGCCTTAGAGGTCTTCCTGTTTGCCTCAATTCTCTTTGATAATTGTTAGCCGACTCAAGTAGCGTCGCAGCCTCTTCATCAACATGTATCTTCAGGATGTTCATGAATCGATTGAGCAAATCCCTTCGATAAGTGGACGTCTCGGGATTGTCCCTAACTACACAAAGAAAATCTCGAAGGTTACTGCTGGATGGCTCACCAAGGTACCGATTCGCTGAGGCTAGTACTAATGGATATTTAGTGGTCTTTGTTTGCTTGGCCACTTCCCCTCTCTTGGTTCCGGCGACAAGAGTTTTGTCAATGCCAGTGAAGCATTTTTTCGCAAAATCCAAGACAAGTAAGAAACCCGCATTGACGGTCTTTGCCGCCTGTAACTTCTGGATAAACGAAAGCAGGTCCTTCCCTTCTACCTCCTCAATTGAAGAGAATTTCCCAGCCATTGTGCGAGCAAGAAGATGTGTCTTGTTCTTGGACTGTTGATCGCCTCCATGTAATGCAATTACGGTAGCATCGTCGCCTAAAAAATCACAGAGAATGGAATACTGTTTTGCGGAAAGAAACTGAGGATCGACTGATATTCTTTTTACACCCTTGGGCAAGGCGCCATTCAGGTTAACCTTCTGCCCGGCCTGCAAAGTCGCTCTCGCCGCTTTCAACCAAGCACCAAGTTCATGGGCTCCGGCGTTGTCCCAACGCCAAGGTGTTTCTAGTTGCCCCAAGCATTCAAAATGTGGATAGATGCTGGCATCCCAGTCCACAGGTTTATCAGAAAAATCGAAGATAGCCTGCAAGGGATCACCCAGAATCCGACAGGGGAGGAAATCAGCTAAGGCACATACAAGGGTGTGCTGGAGATCAGAGCAATCCTGATATTCATCCACATAGACACCAGAGTATGTAGATGCTACGACGTGGCGAATGAACTCTTTGCCAAGCAGGTCACGGCAGGATTCGTATAGCTTGTTCCATTGCTTGTTCGTTGGGTTCTCGACCTTCCATCCAGAAGTTTTAGGGTATGCCAAACACAGGCGAAGTGACCAGCTCGCTATCGTATCGACTTGGTACCTTGATGATGGAACACCAAGGTAAGTCATCTTTGATTTGATCGAATTCACACCAGCAAACGTGTGAGTCAAAATCAGTTGCCGATTGCTTCCAGCTTTCACAGCCAAAGCAATAAGGTGGGTTTTCCCATATCCAGCAGGGGCGATTACGTATCCCTTCGATACGCACCTGGCAAGAGTGTTTGGGAGCTCGTCAGGCATGCTCTGCCCACGCCCAAAGTTTGTTTAGTTTGGTAGCTAAATCCGTTTTCACGAAATCAGCATCCTTATAAGCCGGGGCGATTGCCTTAAACCACAAGTCACCTCTAGTGGTGTCTTTGAACCATCCCGCTTTTTTTGCTACTGCACCGATAGCTTTTCTGAGCTTTGGCGAGTCCTGCCATTTCCCAATGTCCTTATCAAGTTCTTCCTCGAGCTTTGAGCGAACTTGGTCATATGCTGGAAACCCCAACTCATCTTGTGCAAGCTTCACACTAATCAAGACATTCGCCCACGGAAGATCCTGAATGGCTCTCTCTTCGAGAGAACATTTGTCATTCCAGACGTGGACAGTAACTCCCAATGCAGTCAGTTCGTCCATGTCGGCTTGGGAAAACTGATCGTCAGCATCCGCATCAGCAAGGACTGTCACCTCGTAGCAAAGTGAATTGAAGGCTTTCGCCATCGCTTTTACCTTGCTTCCGCCAATGACGTTCAGAAG
Organism: Burkholderia sp. AU38729; assembly: GCF_020419725.1. Taxonomy (NCBI): domain Bacteria; kingdom Pseudomonadati; phylum Pseudomonadota; class Betaproteobacteria; order Burkholderiales; family Burkholderiaceae; genus Burkholderia; species Burkholderia sp. AU38729. Next base: position 749,738 of record NZ_JAIZQO010000002.1, read on the forward strand.
TGCCACACCATGAAATGAGAGGGGATCTTTGCCTTCACCCATCTGGTGATCATCCAGCCCTCTCAAAAAACCCACTTCGGTAGCGCCTTCGCACACCACAACTTTCTTGGCTAAGAACGCCTCTGCACTAGACCGAATCTTTCCCTGCACCTCATGTTCTTCAAGACTTTTGTCCGAAGCGGAGACTATCCTGACAACTCCCACCTTGTTATGGACAACAAAAAGCTCCTTGACAGTGAGTTCTCGCAAAACAATAGGGGAATGCGTAGTCAGAAAGTACTGTCCACGCTTGTCTTCTCTCACGTGCTTAAGAAGGCGAGCAATTCGATGAGGTTCCAATCCGAACTCTACTTCATCAAATAGGGTAATGTGACCATCTTCAAGCCCCAGTTGCTGAATGCCACATAAAAGCATTCTACGTGAGCCTAGCCCCAATTGTCGCAGAGGAATATCACCATCATGCAAGGCCAACCCACCGATCTTTAGATTGACTGAGTTGAGATCAAGATGGGCTTTGTATGCGTCTAGGACAGGAACACCAAGAAGCTTTGCTTTTTCTTGAGATTTTTGAGCTGCTTCATCGAAATTCTTTAAGGATACTGCACGGTCAGCATCAAGAGAGGTTCTGGCGGTTCTAGACGCATTCGCCAGAAGCTCATTCAAGCTTTGAGCTTCTGTGAGTTTTGCCAGGGCCGTCCCCGTTGCCCATGAAAGTTGCTTCTCACTGTATGCCCCGATCATGCCGACACTAACTTTTATTCTGTCGGCCTGCTTAAATGGAATTCCTTCTGGATTGCGATCACATATCACAACCCATTTCGGCTCAAGGTCTTTTTCAATCGTTAGCCGTATGGTCAAGATACGCTCAAGATGATCTTCCGGTTCATCTGAAAGAGTTAGGGTTGTGGCATCCCAACCTCGTAGGCAGTGACCATACTTATTCAATGAACAAAAATCATCAATCAACTCTCCAATAGATACTTCAATCACTATTGGATTTTCTGTCTTGCATTGGTAGAAATCTGAATCACTCAGGGTTAAATTCCACTGAGGATAAAAAACGTATCTGATAGCGTCCAAGATGGTGGATTTAGATGAATCACCTTTCCCGATGAGACAAAAAATATCTCCAATTGGAAGATTCCAGTCAAGCTCTTTGATACCCCGAAGATTCTTGATTACCAGTTTTCTGATCTTCACTTGCCTGCCGCCTCATTTAGTTTTCGAAGAAAGTCATTTTTCAGCGATCTTGACGCCTGCCCAACAATAGACAACATGCTGGATAGGTATGCGGTCCAATTAACTCCGAGGTTCATTTTGCACCTGCCGCCTCGGCAAGCGATGGCTGCGCGACAGCGACAGGTTCAACGAACTTACTTAGTTCTTCTTGTTGCTCCATAAGGAACGGGGCTTCCCTTACTCGTTCATAGAGTTTGAGCAATCGTTGTTCTGCTCTGCTCAGAATGATGCTATAGAGCAAGGGCTGAATTTTGACCTTGTCATTGTCTTCGGTGCGGGTCCCACCTTCTCCACTTTCAATCTGATCACCAAGAACGAAGCCGTCTACCCGCGTCTCAGGCTGAATGTAGCCCTTCTTCTTCAGCTCCTTCACATACTTCCAGATCTGCTCCTTTTCCTTGGAGCCGAGTGAGAGCTTGGTGGTCTTCAGATCAACGATTACAAGGTGGCCGACGCCGGCCTCTTCGTGATCTTCGTTGTAAGACGGAAGGGAATAGAAGCCTGTGCTGCCGTCACCACGAATGACAAAGTCAGGACGGTTCAGCGAAGCCTTCTCCGCCTTGCCATCAAATAGCTCACGGATGACCGTCGTCATCCCTTTGTTGGACGTGAAGTGAATTGATTCAAACTTGTCGCCAAACATCCAAAGACCCTTGGCAAACAGAGGCTGAAGTTCCTTGACCTCGTCGATGCCTGCCACCTGAATCTTGATCCGCAGTTCGTTGATGACCTTCAATCGCCCTTGGATCTCATCAAGCACTACCTTCGCCATGCCAATTGTCCATTGGCTCAGCACTTCATGAAGGGCGTCCAAGTCGTTCGGATCTTGGTTGTGCAAGATCTCCAGCAAACCATACTGCGATTTGCTCTTCTCCAGCTTCGCCAGGATGGAGGTTAGCTGAACGACTTCCTGCTCACCAAAGTTCGGGCATGTATCCACAACCTCATTGACGAAGGTGGTAACTCGCTCCTTGCTCAGTAGCGGAAGAAGATTGACCGACTCGCCAACACGTTCCAGAACTGCGATCCTCTTCCCTTCGCGTTCGGCATAGCTCGTGTTGGAAATGATCTCCTTGATCTTGTCTTGAACGATTGGTCTGGTCTTCAGCCATGCCTCGTTGTTGTCCTGGAAGCCGGACCAATCCTCCTTGACCGCATTTTCCTTGTTCAAAAAATCAGCCTGAACAATGAAGGTAAAACGCTTCGCCTTCTCGGTTCGGCCATCAAGAATGCGCTCCACATCTGTCCCGCGCCACTTGCAGTCACCCACTGCGCGATTCGTCACCCACCACGCGATCCCATGCTGTTTGGTGGTCTTATCGGCTTTACGGGTATCAATGTGGTAGATCTTCACCGTACCGTAGCCTGGCACATCAACGTCGACAATGGACAGGGATGACTTGCTGATATCGGCAAACGAAATCGGCGCCCCATTCAGGATGACCTTGAAGGACGGATTGGCGAGGAACCGACCACCCAGAAGCTCTCTAGCCTGCTCCACAGAGAGGTTGATCTGACGGATTTCACCTTCACCGGTGATGGTCGTTCCATGCCCCTCCACGTCCTTCTCAACGAACTCCACGAGTTCAGTGATTAGCGGTTTGTTGGGTGTCCTACTGACTTTGTAGACGAACTTCTGGCCGTCTTTTATCGAGGTGATCTGATAGTTCTTAGTAAGGCAGAAGCTGGCAAATCGGCCCTTGCCATTCTTGCCGAAGACAAAGCGAGGAAGACCTTCTACGCCTACTGGCGGTGCAGTTGTGGCACCACCCTTGGCGATGCGGTCATAGGACATCGCACGCCAGATGTAATCGAACTCGGCCTTCGTCATGCCCTTGCCGTTGTCCGAGATGGAGAACTGCTTGTTGTTCTTCGGATCGGGCCAACTTATTCTGACCTCAGTGGCGTAGGCATCCCAGCAGTTGGCAACGAGTTCGACAATGGCCGTGCTGGGATTGGTGATAATTGCACCTGCCCAGCTTTCAAGAAAGCGATCTTCATAGAAGAGGTCTTCCTGCTGCAATCCTGCGTTGTTTGACGAATCAGACATCACCCCTCCAAAGAGATTTTTATTTTTCGCCAGCGTCTTCGTCCCAGTCTTTGAGCTAGGCCAGCTTTTTCCTATCTTGATCTCAAATCCTCGCGGAGTAGGCTGATATCAACCAAATCCGTCCATGCCTTTAGGCCAATAAGCTTCACCCGTGACACAAGCGCGAGTATGTCGATATTCACAATCATAGCCCAGCTTCTTCATAGACCTAGCATTGAAACTACCGGACATACAGGCGTAAAAAAAGCTCCCGAAGGAGCTTTCTTAGGGTATTTGGTGGGCCCCCCGGGAGTCGAACCCGGCACCAACGGATTATGCTTACCAGCTATGGCTTTCGCCACCCCTTTCGGGTTTGTGGTCTGGACTGTCTCTTGTCTTTACGACCTGCCCGTACAGTCTCTACACGTTCTCTCGGAGAGAGCTTCGCTCGGGATTGCCACGCTGCCAGAGCAGCAGAGGTTTCCCCGAATTTGAGCAGTTCTACCAAGGGGCAGAGCCAACTTACCCCAAGGCAACCCATTCCGTGCGGTCCGTACTCTTGCGAGCTGTAGGACGGCACTTGCTAAGTCCGCTGCTCTAACCAAGCATGAGCTAGAGGCCCGAAAAACCAGCTATTTTACCGCACTTAGACTCTGTTTAAGAAGGGACTTCTTGTAGCCTACGTGTAGCGCGGCAATTTTGATGCCACCGAATTTCCTTATTTTTCAATATGTTAGATGGCATTGCCCAGCGATTATGAGTCGACTGCTCTAACCGCTGAGCTACAAGCCCTGATGAGAAGCGAAGCGTGTCACACGCTGCCCCGACGAAGAAGCCGGGCCGGCATTGTAACAACAAAGGAGAGAAACGCCACCGGCATCACGCGGATGCCGGCGGCGTTCGCAGCAGAGACGCTGGAAATCAGTTCCCTTCGAGGAACGACTTCAGCTTGTCGGAACGGCTCGGGTGACGCAGCTTGCGCAGCGCCTTGGCCTCGATCTGACGGATCCGCTCACGCGTGACGTCGAACTGCTTGCCGACTTCCTCGAGCGTGTGATCGGTGCTCATCTCGATACCGAAACGCATCCGCAGCACCTTCGCCTCGCGCGGCGTCAGCGAATCGAGCACGTCCTTCACGACGTCACGCATGCTCGCATGCAGCGCGGCATCCGCCGGCGCGACCGTGTTGGTGTCCTCGATGAAGTCGCCGAGATGGGAATCGTCGTCGTCACCGATCGGCGTTTCCATCGAGATCGGCTCCTTCGCGATCTTCATGATCTTGCGGATCTTGTCTTCCGGCATCTCCATCTTCTCGGCGAGCGTTGCCGGATCCGGCTCGAGACCGGTTTCCTGCAGGATCTGCCGCGAGATCCGGTTCATCTTGTTGATCGTCTCGATCATGTGAACCGGAATACGGATCGTGCGCGCCTGGTCCGCGATCGAACGCGTGATGGCCTGACGGATCCACCACGTCGCATAGGTCGAGAACTTGTAGCCACGACGGTATTCGAACTTGTCCACCGCCTTCATCAGGCCGATGTTGCCTTCCTGGATCAGGTCGAGGAACTGCAGGCCGCGGTTCGTGTACTTCTTCGCGATCGAGATCACGAGACGCAGGTTCGCCTCGGTCATTTCGCGCTTCGCCTGGCGCGCCTTCAGTTCGCCGGCCGCCATCTGGCGGTTGGTTTCCTTCAGGTCCTTCAGCGGCAGCACGACGCGCGCCTGCAGGTCGAGCAGGCGCTGCTGCTGTTCGCGGATCGCCGGGATGTTACGCGACAGCACCGCGCTGTACGAATGGCCTTCGGCCATGATCTTCTCGGCCCAGTCGAGATCGGTCTCGCTGCCCGGGAAGCGCGCGATGAATTCCGAGCGCGGCATGCCGCACTTGTCGACGACGATGTGCAGGATCTGGCGTTCGACCTGACGCACTTCGTCCACCTGCGCACGCAGCGTGTCGCACAGGCGTTCGACGGTACGCGCGGTGAAGCGGATCGTCATCAGTTCGGTCTGGATCGTTTCCTGCGCCTTCAGGTAGGCCTTCGACTTGTAGCCTTCCTTTTCGAATGCGCGGCGCATCTTGTCGAACCACTCGCTGATCTGCGAGAACTTCTCGAGCGACGCACGCTTGAGGGCTTCGAGCTGGGCGGCGTTGGCCGATGCCTGCGCGGCACCGTCATCTTCCTCCTCTTCCTCTTCCTCCTCTTCCTCTTCGGCTTCCTCGTCCTCGTTCTCGATGGCTTCCGCTTCCTTCGCGGAGAAGCCGTCGGTATCGGCGGAGTCCGAAGCATTCGGATCGAGCAGGCCGTCGACGAGCTCGTCGACGCGGATCTCTTCGTTCGCGACGCGTTCGGCCATCGCGAGGATGTCAGCGATCGTCGTCGGGCACGCGGAGATGGCCATCACCATGTGACGCAGGCCGTCCTCGATCCGCTTCGCGATCTCGATTTCGCCTTCGCGCGTGAGCAGCTCGACCGTGCCCATTTCACGCATGTACATCCGGACCGGATCGGTCGTGCGGCCGAATTCCGAATCGACGGTGGACAGCGCGACTTCCGCTTCCTCTTCGACTTCATCGTCCGACGACGCGGCGGGCGCGTTGTCGTTCAGGAGCAGCGTTTCCGCGTCCGGCGCCTGCTCGTAGACCGCCACGCCCATGTCGTTGAACGTGCCGATGATGCCCTCGAGGGCTTCGGTCTCGGTGAAGTTGTCCGGCAGGTGGTCGTTGATTTCGGCGTACGTCAGGAAGCCGCGCTCCTTGCCGAGCTTGATCAGCGCGCGCAGTTTCACGCGGCGCTCTTCGAGCTCCTCGGCCGTACCCGGCGTGCTCGTCGCGAACGCTTCCTTCAGCAGCGCCTTTTCCTTGGCGCGACGATCGCGCACCTTGGATTTGCCCGGTGCAGCCGCCGCTGCTGCGGGCTGCTCGTCGCTCTGATTTGCGTCGTCTTCGACGGATACTTCGTTCAGCTTTTTGGTCATGGAGTTCGCCGTACCGGCTATATCGACTCGCGGCTGCTGGACGACAGCCGGTTGAACCGTGGGTGCATGAGTAGTACGTACTGCCGTTTCGTCCGCGGCGGCAGTCGTGTCCCTTGCGCTTTTCGCACTTGCCCGCTTCGCCGCCGGCTTGGCCGGCCCGGAGTCGGGTCTGGCGGCAGCCCGTGTTCTGGCTGCCGGCGCCGGCGCAGCCTGAGCAGTGCCGGCCGCGGTTTTCTTTCCTGCTGGGGCTGACGTGGCTGAAGACGTTGTCCTGGTGGAAGAAGCAGACTTGGCCGCTGTGACCTTTTTGGTCGGCTCCGTCGAGCCCTTGCCTGTTGCTTTCTTTCCGCCTGTCGTCTTTGCCATCGCGATTCTCGCCTCTGCTTAGAAAACAAACCGCTGGAAACCTTATATTATAGCACGCTGGGGAGCCCTCTCTAAGCTCTCCAGCCGCCTACAGCCCGAGCCGACGCTTCATGTCGGTCCGCTGCTGGTTCAATTCCGTCAATTCGGCCAATTCCTCGGGTGTGAAGGCAGATTGCCGCGCCAGCCTGTCAAGCCGGTCGCAGCAAGCGTCGTAACGCATCTTGAGTACCGCCGCCTGCAGTTCCTCCCCCGCGATCCGTTCCTGTTCACGCTGCCGCTCGGGCACCGTCTCGTCTTCCGGATTCTGTAACAGCAAGTCGCGGACGTTTTCATCATAGTCCAGAATTTCGCGGAAGATTTCCTCGTAAGTCGCTCCATTCGAGGACGTCCGCAGGACATCCGACAGCAGCCGGAACTCCGCGCCCTCGCCCAGCGCGCGCGCATGATCGACGACTTCCGCGAACAGCTCGCCGATGCGCGGCAATGCGCGCAGGGTCGCCAGCTGCTCATCGTCGAGCTGCGACGCGATGCGCGGATGCATCACCAGCGTGCGCAATGCCCGCTTTTCACTGTCCGTCACGCGGCGCCGCTCGCTGCGCGGGGGCGCCTGGCGCGGCGGTGCCGCGATCCGCGTATCGACGTCGGACAGCGCCGCGACCTCTTCGAACGGGATGTCGAGGCGGTCGGCGAACATGTGCATGATCTGCGCGCGCAACGCGTTCGCGGGCAGCGCCTGCAACAACGGCTTCGCATCGAACAGCGCCTTCGCGCGGCCTTCCGGCTGATCGAGCGCCTTGCCGGCAATTGCTTCGTTCAGCAAAAATTGCGACAACGGCATCGCGCGCTCGACCTGCTCGGAGAACGCCGCCTCGCCGAACTCGCGCACATAGCTGTCCGGATCGTGCTCGGCCGGCAAAAAAAGGAACCGGATCGTGCGGTTGTCCCCCGCATGCGGCAGGCAGGCCTCGAGCGCTCGCCGGGCCGCTCGCCGCCCGGCCGAATCGCCGTCGAAGCTGAAAATGACCGTATCGGTCTGGCGCAGCAGCTTCTGCACGTGAATCGGCGTGCACGCGGTGCCGAGCGTCGCGACCGCGTTCGGGAACCCGAGCTGGGCGAGCGCGACGACGTCCATGTAGCCTTCGACGACCAGCACGTACTTGCGCTCGCGAATCGCGAGCCGCGCCTCGAACAGGCCATACAGTTCGCTGCCCTTATTGAACAGCGGGGTTTCAGGCGAATTCAGGTACTTCGGCTCGCCGCTGCCGAGCACGCGCCCGCCGAAGCCGATCACCTGGCCTTTCACATTGCGGATCGGGAACATGATCCGCTCGCGGAACCGGTCGTAGCGGCGCGCGACGCCCTGCGCATCGGTCTTCTCGCTGACGATCACGAGCCCCGACTCGACGAGCGACTCGTCGCGATAGTCAGGGAACGCGGCTTCGAGGTTCTGCCAGCCGTCCGGTGCGTAGCCGAGCCCGAAGCGCGCGGCAATCTCACCGGTCAGGCCCCGGTTCTTCAGGTACTGGATCGCGACGGTCGCGCCGCGCAACTGCTTGCGGTAGTAATCGCACGCGGCGGTCATCGCATCGGACAACGCAGTCGCGACCGATTTCGACACGGGCGCCGGAAAGTCACCGCCACCGCCGCCGCTCCCACCGCCGCCGCGCATCGACGGCTCGTGCGGCACGGTCAGCCCGACGGACTGCGCGAGATCCTGCACGGCCTCCGGGAATGTGAGCCCCGCGTGTTCCATCAGGAAGCCGATCGCCGTGCCGTGAGCCCCGCAACCGAAGCAGTGATAAAACTGCTTGGTCGGGCTGACGGTAAACGACGGGCTCTTCTCGTTATGGAACGGGCACAGCCCCATGAAATTGGCGCCGCCCTTCTTGAGCTGCACGTACTTGCCCACCACGTCGACGATATCGACGCGGTTCAGCAAGTCCTGCAGGAACGAATGCGGAATCACCGTGGGATCGAGCGAAAAAAGACAATACGACACCCCCGCGCATGCATCGCACGCGCCGGGGAAACAGGTGTTACTTCGTGAGCGCGGCCTTGACCAGCGCGGAAATGGCCGTCATGTCGGCGCGGCCGGCGAGCTTGCCCTTCAGCACGCCCATCACCTTGCCCATGTCCTGCGGGCCGGCGGCGCCCGTCTGCGCGACCGCTGCCTGGACTTCGGCGGCCACCTCGGCCTCCGACAGCTGCTCGGGCATGTAGCCGCTCAGCACGACCAGTTCGGCCTGCTCCTTCGCGACGAGGTCGTCACGGTTGGCTGCCTGGAACTGGCTGATCGAATCCTTGCGCTGCTTGATCATCTTGTCGATCACGGCCGTGATGCCCGCATCGTCGAGGGTGATCTGATCGTCGACTTCGCGTTGCTTGATCGCGGCCATCAGCAGGCGAATCGTTGCCAGGCGCTCGCTGTCCTTCGCGCGCATCGCGGCCTTCATGTCTTCGCTGATCTGCTCTTTCAAACTCATCTTTCACCCGGGAAGGAAACGTGAATCCGACGCCCGCCAAGGGCGTCAACACAAAAACCCGCTTGGGACAATGTCTCAAGCGGGTTGCTCGAATCCGGCATCGGCGGCTCGCCCGATCATGCTCGATCTTTCGCGATCACCTGATCGCACGGAGTCGCCGGTGCGCCGCTCAGCGAACCGCGCGGCGCCCAATCGTTCAGTACAGCTTCTTCGGCAGTGTCTGGCTGCGGATGCGCTTGTAATGACGCTTCACTGCAGCAGCCTTCTTGCGCTTGCGCTCCGCGGTCGGCTTCTCGTAAAACTCGCGCGCCCGAAGCTCGGTCAGCAGACCGTTCTTCTCGATCGTGCGCTTGAAGCGACGCATTGCAACTTCGAACGGCTCGTTCTCTTTAACGCGAATGATCGTCATGATCCGACACGAATAAAGGTTTGCAAGGAAAGACTACCGAGTATAGCAGAGCGATTGCCTAAAGGCACGGGGCCCGGCCCCGCCAAAACGGCGTCGGCCCGGCCCCGTCAGGCGCCGCGCGCATACTCCGCCGCGGCCTGTCCGGCCGCCGTGCCGGACGCCCACGCCCACTGGAAGTTGTAGCCGCCGAGCCAGCCCGTCACGTCCACCGCCTCGCCGACGAAGAACAGCCCCGGTACGCGCGCGCTCATCATCGTCGTCGACGATAGATCACGCGTATCGACCCCGCCCTTCGTTACCTCGGCCTTCTTGTAGCCCTCGGTGCCGTTCGGCGTCAGCGTCCAGCCGGACAGCGCATCGCCGATCTGGCGCAGCGTCTTGTCGGGCAGATCCGCGAGCCGTGCGTCGGCCGCGACGCGATGCGTGTCGAGCCACGCATGCGCGAGGCGCGACGGCACCCAGTCCGCGAGCAGCGAACCGATCTGGCGCTTCGACGTGCGTTTCGCGTCGAGCAGGTCGGCCACCGTGTCGCGCTGCGGCAGCAGGTCGACGCGAATCGGGTCGCCAGGCTGCCAGTAGCTCGAGATCTGCAGGATCCCGGGCCCGGACAGGCCGCGATGGGTCAGCAGCAGATCCTCGACGAATTCGCCGCCGCGCTTCCTGTCGCCGGTCGAGACGCGCACTTCGAGCGACACGCCGGACAACGCCGCGAACGGCTCCCAGTCCTGCTGCGCGAACGTCAACGGCACGAGCGCGGGCCGCGTATCGATGAGCTTGTGACCGAACTGCTTGGCGATCCGGTAACCGAAGTCGGTCGCGCCGATCTTCGGGATCGACAGGCCGCCGGTCGCGATGATCAGTGCGCGCGCACCGATCGTCCCGGCCTGCTGCGTGTCGAGCGTGAAGCCGTCGGACGGCGCGTGGCGCACCGCGTCGACGACGACGGGCCGACGCCATGCGATACCGCCCGCGTCGCACTCATGCTTCAGCACGTCGATGATCGCGTCGCTGCCGTGGTCGCAAAAGAGCTGGCCCTTGTGCTTTTCGTGCCAGGTCACGTGATGGCGCTTGAGCAGCCCGAGGAAGTCGCGCGGCGTATAGCGCGCCAGCGCCGAGCGCGCGAAATGCGGATTCGACGACAGATAGTTGTCGGGGCCGGCGTACAGGTTCGTGAAGTTGCAGCGTCCGCCGCCCGAGATGCGGATCTTCTCGGCGAGCCGCGGCGCGTGATCGATCAGCACGACGCGGCGGCCGAGTTGCCCGGCCACCGCGGCGCTCATCATTCCGGCGGCGCCCGCGCCGATCACGGCGATGTCATAAGTTTCCATGGCGCGGATTGTACCTGCCCGGCATGCGGCCCGGGCCGCTGCCAGCGGGGGCGGGCCCTCGCCTGCTATACTTTCTGGTTACGTTGACCTTCCCGCGGCGCGCCCGATACGGCGTGCCCTGCCCGTACCCATGCTCGTTCTCGGCATCGAAAGCTCCTGCGACGAAACCGGCCTCGCGCTCTACGACACGCAGCGCGGCCTGCTCGCGCACGCGCTCCACTCGCAGATCGCCATGCACCGCGAATACGGCGGCGTCGTGCCCGAGCTCGCATCGCGCGACCACATCCGCCGCGCGCTGCCGCTGCTCGAGGAAGTGATGGCGCAAAGCGGCACGCGCCGCGACGACATCGACGCGATCGCGTTCACACAGGGCCCCGGCCTCGCCGGCGCGCTGCTGGTCGGCGCGAGCATCGCGAATGCGCTCGCGCTCGCCTGGAACAAGCCGACCGTCGGCATCCACCACCTCGAAGGCCACCTGCTGTCGCCGCTGCTCGTCGACCAGCCGCCGCCGTTCCCGTTCGTCGCGCTGCTGGTGTCCGGCGGGCACACGCAACTGATGCGCGTGACCGACGTCGGCGTGTACGAGACGCTCGGCGAAACGCTCGACGACGCGGCCGGCGAAGCATTCGACAAGACGGCCAAGCTGATCGGCCTCGGCTACCCGGGCGGCCCGGAAGTGTCGAAGCTCGCCGAAACCGGCACGCCGGGTGCGGTCGTGCTGCCGCGCCCGATGCTGCATTCGGGCGACCTCGACTTCAGCTTCAGCGGCCTGAAGACGGCCGTACTCACGCAGATGAAGAAGTTCGAAGCGGCCAGGCTCGAAGGTGAAGCACTCGAACGCGCGAAGGCCGACCTTGCGCGCGGCTTCGTCGATGCGGCCGTCGACGTGCTCGTCGCCAAGTCGCTCGCCGCACTGAAGAAGACGAAGCTCAAGCGCCTCGTGGTCGCGGGCGGGGTCGGCGCGAACCGCCAGTTGCGCGCTGCGCTGTCGGCCGCCGCGGCCAAGCGCGGCTTCGATGTGCACTACCCCGATCTCGCGCTCTGCACCGACAACGGCGCGATGATCGCGCTCGCGGGCGCGTTGCGGCTCGGCCGCTGGCCCGAGCAGGCGAATGCCGACTACGCATTCACGGTGAAGCCGCGCTGGGATCTCGCGTCGCTCGCGCGCTGAGCCGCGCCGCGCACGCGACGCAACGTCGCACCGGCAAACAGAAAGGCCGCTCATTTTTGAGCGGCCTTTCTTCATCGACGCGACAAAACGCCGCGGCGTTATGCAGCCTGTCGCTTGTCGCGCTCGATCAGCGCATACGCGCTGTGATTGTGGATCGACTCGAAGTTCTCGGCTTCGAGCACGTATGCCGCCACACGCTCGTCCGCATCGAGACGCTGTGCGACGTCACGCACGAGATCCTCGACGAACTTCGGGTTCTCGTACGCGCGCTCGGTGACGAACTTCTCGTCCGGACGCTTCAGCAGGCCCCACAGCTCGCACGACGCCTCTTCCTCGGCGATGCGGATCAGCGCCTCGACCGGCAGGTCGGCCGCGAGCTCCGCGTCGATCGTCACGTGCGAACGCTGGTTGTGCGCGCCGTACTGCGAGATCTTCTTCGAGCACGGGCACAGGCTCGTCACGGGCACGAGCACCTTCAGGAACAGGCGCGTATCGCCGTTGCGGCTTTCGCCCGCGAGCGTCACTTCATAATCGAGCAGGCTCTGCACGCCCGACACCGGCGCCGTCTTGTTCACGAAGTACGGGAACGTGACTTCGATGCGACCGGCTTCGGCTTCCAGCTTCTCGAGCATCGATGCGAGCATCGCGCGAAAACGCTCGACCGTCAGCGGTGCACGGTTCTCTTCGAGCAGCGCGACGAAGCGCGACATGTGCGTGCCCTTCTGGTCGGCCGGCAGGCGGACATCGAGGTTCCAGACACCGACGGTCGGCTGCACGTCGCCGCTTTCAGTGCACACCGTCAACGGATGCCGGACCGCCTTCACGCCCACACGCTGAATCGGAATCTGGCGGGTATCCACCGTGCTCTGCACGTCGGGCATCACGAAGGCGGGATTCATCTGGTTCATCTTGTTCAATCCTTGTAAGCCGCGCGTTCGACGACGCGCACGCCGCGTCATGCGGCAGCCGGAAAAGCAACATGGGCCCGCAGGCCCATGTTTTCCGCATCAATGAAGACCGGTTGCGCCAGTCGCACCGACATCGCCCGCGGGCGGCGCCAGCTTATGCGACGCGCTTCGCCTGACCGGCGACGTCGGCCGCCGGATTCAGAAAGCGTTCGCGAATCGATTTCGCGATACCCGCGCCGTCGAGGCCGCATTGCGACAGCAGCTTCGCGGGGTCGCCGTGATCGATGAACAGGTCAGGGAGGCCCAATTGTAGTACGGGTCGGATAACCCCACTCTCCATCAGGGCTTCCACGCAGGCCGAGCCCGCGCCACCCATCACGCAGCCTTCCTCGACCGTGACGAGGTAGTCATGCGTCTCGGCGAGTTCGCGCACGAGCGCCGCATCGATCGGCTTCACGAAGCGCATGTTCGCGACGGTTGCGTCGAGCTCCTCGGCCGCGGCGAGCGACGGCGCGACCATCGTGCCGAACGCGAGGATCGCGACGCGCTTGCCTTCCGGCTGCGACGTCTGGCGACGCACTTCACCCTTGCCGAGCGGGATCTGGGTGAATTCCTTCACCGTCGGCACACCCGTGCCCGCGCCGCGCGGATAGCGCACCGCGGTCGGGTTCGGCTGCTGCAGCGCCGTGTGCAGCATCTGGCGGCATTCGTTCTCGTCGGACGCAGCCATGATCGTCATGTTCGGGATGCAGCGCATGAACGCGAGATCGTACGCGCCCGCGTGCGTCGCACCGTCCGCGCCGACGAGGCCCGCGCGGTCGATCGCGAACACGACCGGCAGGTTCTGCAGCGCAACGTCGTGGATCAGCTGGTCGTATGCCCGCTGCAGGAACGTCGAGTAGATCGCGACGACCGGCTTGAGGCCTTCGGTTGCCATGCCGCCCGCGAACGTCACCGCGTGCTGCTCGGCGATGCCGACGTCGTAGTAGCGATCCTTGAAGCGCTTCTCGAACTCGACCATGCCCGAGCCTTCGCGCATCGCGGGCGTGATGCCGACGACGCGCGTATCGCGCTCGGCTTCGTCGCACAGCCACTCGCCGAACACCTGCGTGTACGTCTTCTTCGCGGGCGTGGTCGACGGCTTGATGCCTTCGGCCGGGTTGAACTTGCCGGGGCCGTGGTAGAGCACGGGATCGGCTTCGGCGAGCTTGTAGCCCTGGCCTTTCTTCGTCACCACGTGCAGGAACTGCGGGCCGCGCAGTTCGCGGATGTTCTGCAGCGTCGGGATCAGCGAATCGAGATCGTGACCGTCGATCGGGCCGATGTAGTTGAAGCCGAACTCTTCGAAGAGGGTAGCCGGCACGACCATGCCCTTCGCGTGCTCTTCGAGCTTGCGGGCGAGTTCGAGCACCGGCGGCGCAACGCTCAGCACGCGCTCGACGCCTGCGCGCGCAGCCGCATAGAAGCGGCCCGACATCAGGCGTGCGAGATGGCGATTCAGCGCGCCGACCGGCGGCGAGATCGACATGTCGTTGTCGTTCAGGATCACGAGCACTTTCGCATCTTCCGACACGCCCGCGTTGTTCATCGCCTCGAACGCCATGCCGGCCGTCATCGCGCCGTCGCCGATCACGGCGATCGAGAAGCGGTCGTCGCCGTTCAGCTGACTGCCGATCGCCATGCCGAGCGCGGCCGAGATCGACGTGCTCGAGTGCGCGGTGCCGAACGTGTCGTATTCGGATTCGCTGCGGCGCGGGAAGCCCGAGATGCCGTCCTGCTGGCGCAGCGAATGCATCTGGTCGCGGCGGCCCGTCAGGATCTTGTGCGGGTAGGTCTGGTGGCCCACGTCCCAGACGATCCGATCGTTCGGCGTGTTGAACACGTAGTGCAACGCGATCGTCAGCTCGACCGTCCCGAGGTTGGACGACAAATGGCCGCCCGTCTTCGACACGCTGTCGAGCACGAACGCGCGCAGTTCATCCGCGAGCGGTTGCAGTTGGCGACGATCGAGGCGGCGCAAATCCGCCGGGTCGTCGATGGTTTTCAGCAAGTCGTACATCGTCGTTCCATTGTAGGAAATCAAACGCGCCCGCATTCTGATGCACGCACCGTAGCATGTGCGCGGCGGCGGGCTTTCGCGTCAGCTGACCCGGTTCACTACCAGGTCGGCAAGTTCGGCCAGACGCTGTGCGCGCGCGCCGAACGGTTTCAGCGCGTCGTGCGCTTCGGCGCGCAGTTGTGCTGCGAGCTCGCGCGACGCGTCGAGGCCGAGGATCGATACATAGGTCGGCTTGTCGTTCGCCGCATCCTTGCCGGCCGTCTTGCCGAGCGTCGCCGAATCGGTCGTGACGTCGAGAATATCGTCGACGACCTGGAAAGCCAGACCCACGGCCCCCGCGTATACATCGAGCGCCGCCATCGTTTCCGCGGACGGCGCCTCGCCGGCCAGCGCGCCCATCCGCACGGCCGCGCGCAGCAGTGCGCCCGTCTTCTTCCGGTGCATCGTCTCGAGCTGCTCGAGCGTCAGCTTGAGGCCGACGCTCGCCAGGTCGATCGCCTGCCCGCCGGCCATGCCGATCGAGCCGCTTGCCAGCGCCAGCTCGCGCACGAGCGCGGCCTGCTGCACCGGCGACAGCGCGGCGGCATCGGTCAGCGCAACGAACGCCTGCGACTGCAGCGCGTCACCGACGAGCAGTGCCGTCGGCTCGTCGTACTGCACGTGCACGGTCGGCTTGCCGCGACGCAGCGCGTCGTCGTCCATGCACGGCATGTCGTCGTGCACGAGCGAGTAGACGTGGATCATCTCCAGTGCGGCCGCCGCCGCATTGCGGGCCGCTTCGGTCGCGCCGGTCAGTTCGCCTGCTGCATGGCACAGCAGCGGGCGAACGCGTTTGCCGCCGCCAAGGACCGCATAGCGCATCGCCTCGTGGAGTTTCTCCGGCACCGCGGTTTCAGCGGGCAAATAGTGGCCGAGTGCGTCCTCGACACGGTCAAGCACGGACCGCATCCATTGTTCGAATGTCATAGATCGTCGTCTTCGCCGTCCGTGGCGGCCGTTCCGGACGAAAGCGGCTTCAGCGTCGCGCCGTCGAGCACGCGAACCTGCTGCTCCACTTTCTCGAGCTGCTGTTGGCAAAACGCAACGAGGGTCGCACCGCGGCGATATGCCGTCAGTGAATCCTCGAGGCTCAACGCGCCGCCTTCCATCCGGGCAACCAGCGTCTCGAGTTCCGCGAGCGCCGTTTCGTAATTGTCCGGCAACGGTTCGGTACCATTGCCGGGCGGCGTGGCGCCTGGGGATGCGGTTTTCGCCATGGACGAGGGTGTCAAATTTCAAAACAAGTCGGACATTCTACGGCAAAAGAGAATTTTCCGACCTGCCGTCGTGGCACGTGGGTACATATTCCGGCCCCACCTTCGACACACATTGTGCGCCTGCCGATTGTCGCCCGACAAAAAATTGACACAAATCAGGCACTTAATCCTAGCCTTGCGAGGCGAACCGGGTATAATTCCCCGTTTCCCTAAATCGATTTTTCGATGGTTGGGTTGTTCACTGCTTTCACGCTAACACCGGGAGTGGGAATGTCCAATCTGAGCGATGCGCTTCAGTTGAAGTCGGCTCACAGCCAGCTTCCAGTCACTGCATACTTCGATGAGGCGCTACTCGAGCGCGAGATCGAAACCCTCTTCAAGAAAGGACCTCGTTACGTCGGGCACGAATTGATGGTGCCCGAGGCGGGGGATTATTTTGCGCTGCCGTCCGAGCAGGAAGGCCGCGTGCTGGTCCGCAACCAGGCGAACCAGATCGAACTGCTGTCGAACGTCTGCCGCCACCGGCAGGCGATCATGCTCAATGGGCGCGGCCACACGCAGAACATCGTGTGCCCGCTGCACCGCTGGACGTACGATCTGGAAGGCGAGTTGCTCGGCGCGCCGCACTTCCCCGACAAGCCGTGCCTGAACCTCGGCAAGAGCCCACTGCAGAACTGGCAGGGGCTGCTGTTCGAGGCCGAAGGCCGGAATGTCGCGCGCGACCTCGCCCACCTCGGCACGAAGCATCACTTCGACTTCTCCGAGTACCACTTCGATCACGTCGAAGTGCACGAGTGCGATTACAACTGGAAGACGTTCATCGAGGTCTACCTCGAGGATTACCACGTCGTCCCGTTCCACCCGGGCCTCGGCAGCTTCGTGTCGTGCGACGACCTCAAGTGGGAGTTCGGCGACTGGTACAGCGTGCAGACGGTCGGCGTGCACAACGCGCTCGCGAAACCGGGCAGCGCGACTTACCAGAAATGGCACGAGCAGGTGCTGAAGTTCCGCAACGGCGTGCCGCCGGAGTTCGGCGCGATCTGGATGGTCTACTACCCGGGCCTGATGATCGAGTGGTATCCGCACGTGCTCGTCGTGTCGTGGCTGATTCCGCAAGGCCCGCAAAAGACGACCAACATCGTCGAGTTCTATTACCCCGAGGAAATCGCGCTGTTCGAACGCGAGTTCGTCGAGGCCGAACGCGCCGCCTACATGGAAACGGCCGTCGAGGACGACGAGATCGCCATGCGGATGGACGCAGGCCGCCGTGCGCTGATGGCACGCGGCGAGTCGCAGGTCGGCCCGTACCAGAGCCCGATGGAAGACGGCATGCAGCACTTCCACGAGTTCCTGCGCCGCCACCTCGGCGACATTTGATAACCGGTGCGGCGCTTTGACGCCGCACGGTATCCGGCAGACGAAAAGACGGGCTTCGGCCCGTCTTTTTTTGTTTAGACTTGGAATGTCAGGCCATTCGCACTCCAGGGAGCCGTCATGCCACACACTCACTACACCACGCTCATCTCCGCCGCCAATCTCGCCGAGCGCCTGGCGGCGGCGCCCGGCAGCGTCGCACTGTTCGACTGCCGCTTCGATCTCGTCGACCCCGCTGCCGGCGAAGCCGCGTATGCGGCAGGCCACATCCCCGGCGCCCAATACCTCCATCTCGACCGCGACCTGTCAGGCCGCAAGACGGGCACCAACGGCCGCCATCCGCTGCCGACCCGCGACGCACTCGCCACGCTGCTCGCGAGCCGCGGCCTCAAGCAGGGCCAGCAGGTCATCGCGTACGATGCGCAAGGCGGCGCCTATGCGGCGCGCCTGTGGTGGCTGCTGCGCTGGCTTGGGCATGATTCGGTTGCCGTGCTCGACGGCGGCCTGCAGGCCTGGGAAGCGGCCGGCCAGCCGCTGAAGGCCGACGTACCGCACCCGGCCGCCGGCGATTTCCGTGCGGCCGCGCCGCTCGAATCGACGGTCGACGCGGCAGCCGTGCTCGCCAACGTGAACGCACCCACGCGTGTCGTGATCGATGCGCGCGCACCCGATCGCTACCGCGGCGAAAACGAAACGATCGATCGCGTGGGTGGCCACATCCCCGGCGCGCGTAACCGCTTCTTCAAGGACAATCTGACCGCCGACGGCCGCTTCAAGACCGGCCATGAACTGCGCGAGGCGTTTTCCGCCGTGCTGGCGGGCACCGAACCGAACCGCGTGATCCTCCAATGCGGCTCCGGTGTGACCGCATGCCACAACGCACTGGCGCTGGAAGTGGCAGGCCTGCACGGCGCATCGCTGTATCCCGGCTCGTGGAGCGAATGGAGCGCCGATCCGTCGCGGCCGATCGCAACCGGCCCGACGCCGTAAGCGCCGGCACGGCGCAGTCGCAACGAAGCGGCGGCCCATGCCGCCGCTTGCCGTTTACATCACGCCGTACTTACGGAGCCACGCGATCGCGCGCTTCCAGCTCTCCTCCGCATCGGCCTTCACATAGCTCGGCCGGTAATCGGCAAAGAACGCGTGACCGGCATCCGGGTACACGACGATCTCCGATTCGCGCGCGAGCTTCGAATCGCTCGTCTGGATTGCCTTGCGCATGTCGGCGAGCGACGCCTGCGTGATGTTCGCATCCTTCTCGCCATACAGCCCGAGCACGGGCACCTTCAGCAACGATGCATGATCGACCGGGTTGAACGGCGTCATCTCGTCGGTCTTGCCTTCGACGAACCCATACCATGCAACGGCCGCACGCACGTGCGGATTGTGCTCCGCATACAGCCAGCTCTGACGGCCGCCCCAGCAGAACCCGACCACGCCGAGACGCGACAGGTCGCCGCCGTTCTTGCCGGCCCACGCGACGGTCGCATCGAGATCCTCGGTCACCTGCCGGTCCGGCACCTTGCTGACGATGTGCTCGACCAGATCCTTGATCGTCGGATACTTCTCCGCATTGCCCTGCCGCGCGAACAGGTCCGGCGCGATCGCGAGATAGCCGAGCTTCGCGAAGCGGCGGCAGACATCGGCGATGTGCGCGTGCACGCCGAAGATCTCGTGGATCACGATGACGACCGGCAGGTTCGTCTTGTCCTTCGGCTGCGCGCGATACGCGGGCACGCTCGCGTCGCCCGAGCGGATCTCGACGGTGTCGACGTCCAGCCCTTCGCTGTCGGTCGTGACCGTCTGTGCCGACACAGGCAGCACGGCCGCCGCGAAGGCACCGCCCAGCGCGGCCTGCATGAACTTGCGGCGCGAGAACGGAACGTGGGGAACCAGGCTGTCGACTTCGGGTTTCAACATGAATGCACTCCTCGATTGGGGGCCGCCGTCACGATCACGGACTCGGCATGACGGGGCATCGCGCCGGCGTGCAGCGCGGATGTCGCGGCGGTTGGCACCCCGCCGCGAACGGAAACCCGGACAAGATGCCCAATAATCCGTTGTCGCGTCAACTGTCGGATATGTAAGACTCGATTACGGCGTGTTGATTCGGCCCGTCGATCGTCACGCCAAGCACCGTGGGCGACCCGTCGAAATGCGATGCAACAGGCCGCATGCCGATCACCGTTGCGCGGTCGGATGCTTGCCGATTGAAACGAACAACACGCGGTCGATTTGGCCCGTCACACACCGGCACGAGGGCCCGACTGCCCAACTACTCGCAAGGAACAACGGGCGGAGACCACGCACGACATGCGCACTCTCCGCCCGCTTCCCGCGCGAACGCGCGCTCAGTGCAGCTTGACGCGCGGCAGCGTCGTACGCCGCAGCCAGTGCGCGACCGTGTCGAGCATCATGCGCGGATAGCCGTGCAGCGCGGCGATGTGCATCCGGTACAGCGACATGTACATGAAGCGCGCGAACAGCCCCTCGATCAGCATGTTGCCGCCGATCAGCCCGCCCATCAGGTTGCCGACCGCGCTGAAATGGCCAAGCGACACGAGCGAGCCGAGGTCGCGATAGGTGAATTCGGGCAGCGGGCGCCCATCGAGTCGACAGCCGATTGCCTTCAGCAGGAAGCTCGCCTGCTGGTGCGCAGCCTGCGCGCGCGGCGGCACGTTGCGCTCGTTGCCGGGCCATGCGCATGCCGCACAATCGCCGAGCGCGAACACGTTGTCATCGGTGAAGGTCTGCAGCGTGCGGCGCACGTCGAGCTGGCCGAGCTTGTTGACCTGGAGGCCATCGAGATTGGCGAGCACGGCCGGCGCCTTGATGCCCGCGGCCCAGACCGTCAGGTCGGCCCGCACCGTCTTGCCGCTCGCCGTATGGACGGCCCCGGGCGCCACCTCGGTCACGCGCTCGGCGAGCATCAGCCGCACGCCGATCTTTTCGAGCAGTTCGGCCGTCGCCGACGACACGCGCTCCGGCAACGCCGGGAGGATCCGCGGCCCCGATTCGATCAGCACGATGCCGACGTCGTGCCGCGGGTCGAGCTTGTGCAGCCCGTAGGCCGACAACACCTGCGCGGTGTTACGCAGTTCGGCGGACAGCTCGACGCCGGTCGCGCCGCCCCCGACGATCGCGACCTGGATGCGCGGCTCGGCCGCTTCACCCGGCGCGGTCGGCGCCGGCGCCTGATGCTCGGCGCGCATGCACGCGGCGATCAGCCGCTTGCGGAAGCGCTCGGCCTCGCCAACGGTATCGAGCGCGATCGCGTTTTCCGCTGCGCCCTGTACGCCAAAGAAGTGAGTCGTGCTGCCGATCGCAATCACGAGCGTGTCATATTCCAGCTCGCGCGCCGGCAACAACTCCTCGCCGTCGCTGTCGTTGATGGGTGACAGCGTGATGCGCTTCGCCGCGCGGTCGAGCCCGGTCAACCCGCCCTGCTGGAACTCGAAGCCATGCCAGCGCGCCTGCGCCGCATATTCGAGCTCCTGCGTGAACGGATCCATGCTGCCGGCCGCGACCTCGTGCAGCAGCGGTTTCCAGATGTGGGTCGGATTGCGGTCGACGAGCGTGACAAGCGCACGCGCGGGACGATTGCCGCGTGCGCCGTAACGGTCGCCGAGCCGCGTCGCCAGTTCCAGGCCGCCCGCGCCTCCACCTACGATGATGATCCGATGCATCTGTTCCCCCCTTTGCGATTCGAAACTGCTGCCGCCGGACGATGCGAACGCGATGCATTCGCGCGACCCGGTGGATTAACCGGTTCGGACATCATCGATGTGCAGTTCGAAGCACTTCGATGCGCCCAATCCGGAACGCGGGGCGCGCTGCCCCCGTGTCAATGACATGCATTGTCCGGGAGCTTGCGCGTTGACCACAAGCAAACCATCTCGATATTCAGCATCCCTGCAACAATATGCCGCAGGAATCGGGAACCGCGCAACGGTGCGTCAGTGTGCCTCTTCCCAGTTCGCGCCGGCGCCCACCTCGGCCACCAGCGGCACCTTCAGCTTCGCCACGCCGCACATCATTTCGGGCAGTTTCTCGCGCACCAGCGACAGCTCGCCGTCGGGTACCTCGAGCACCAGTTCGTCGTGCACCTGCATGATCATCCGCGACGCGAGCTTGTCGCGCGTGAGCCAGTCGTCCACCGCGATCATCGACAGCTTGATCAGGTCGGCCGCCGTGCCCTGCATCGGCGCATTGATGGCCGCGCGCTCCGCCGCCTGGCGGCGCGGGCCGTTGCCGCCGTTGATCTCGGGCAGCCACAGGCGGCGGCCGAAAACGGTTTCGACGTAACCCTTCTCCTTCGCAACCGCGCGCGTGTCTTCCATGTACTGCGCGACACCCGGGTAGCGGGCGAAATAGCGGTCGATATAGAGCTTCGCCGCATCGCGCGTGATGCCGAGGTTCGACGCGAGCCCGAATGCGCTCATCCCGTAGATGAGCCCGAAGTTGATCACCTTCGCAATGCGGCGCTGGTCGGAATTGACCTCCAGCGGCGTCACGCCGAACACCTCGGCGGCCGTCGCGCGGTGGATGTCCTCACCCTGCGAGAACGCGCGCAGCAGCGACGCGTCGCCCGAAATGTGCGCCATGATCCGCAGTTCGATCTGCGAATAATCGGCCGACACGATCCGGTGGCCCGGCGACGCGATGAACGCCTCGCGGATCCGCCGGCCTTCGGCCGTGCGCACCGGAATGTTCTGAAGATTCGGATCGTTCGATGCCAGGCGGCCCGTGACCGCGACGGCCTGCGCATAGTTCGTATGCACGCGGCCCGTTGACGGGTTCACCATGCGCGGCAGCTTGTCCGTATAGGTCGACTTCAGCTTCGACAGCCCGCGATGCTCGAGCAGCAGCTTCGGTAGCGGATAGTCTTCTGCCAGCTTCTGCAGCACTTCTTCGTCGGTCGACGGCGCACCGCTCGGCGTTTTTTTCACGACCGGCAACTGCAGCTTTTCGAAGAAGATCTGCCCGATCTGCTTCGGCGAGCCGAGATTGAATTCGCCGCCCGCCAGTTCATACGCCTGCGCTTCGAGCTCGATCAGGCGCGTCGCGATTTCGGTGCTCTGCGCCTGCAGCCGCGCGTCGTCGATCAGCACGCCCGTGCGCTCCATCTTGCGCAGCACGAGCGACACGGGCATCTCGATGTCGCGGTACACGCGCAAGAGGCCCGGTTCGCGCGCAACCTGCGGATACAGCGCGTGATGCAGTTGCAGCGTGATGTCCGCATCTTCGGCCGCGTATTCGGCGGCCTGCGTGAGCGCGACTTCGTCGAAGCCGATCTGCTTCGCACCCTTGCCGGCCACGTCTTCGTACTTGATCGTCTTGACACCGAGATGACGCAGCGCGAGGCTGTCCATGTCGTGCGTGCGATGCGATTCGACCACGTACGATTCGAGCAGCGTGTCGTGCTCGATGCCGTTCAGCGCGATGTCGTAGTTCGCGAGCACCTGTGCGTCGTACTTCAGGTGCTGGCCGACCTTCTTGCGATCGGCCGACTCGAGCCACGGCTTCAGACGCGCGAGCACTTCGTCGAGCGGAAGCTGTTCGGGCATGTCGGGGCCGCGATGCGCAACCGGCAGATACGCCGCCTTGCCCGGCTCGACCGAGAACGACAGGCCCACGAGCCGCGCGAGCATCGGGTCGAGCGCGGTCGTCTCGGTGTCGAATGCGGTGAGCTCGGCCGCGTCGATCTTCGCGTACCACGCGTCGAATTGCTCCCAGGTCTGGATCGTGTCGTATTCGCGCACGATGTCGGCCGCCACCACCGGCGCCGGCTCGCCTTCCGGCGCATCGGCGCCGCCGCCTTCCGCTGGCGCGCTGTCGACTTCGCGCAGCCAGGTCTTGAAGCCGTAGCGCGCGAAGATGTCGCGCAGCAGGTCGCGTGCCTCGCCGTCGGTCTTCAACGACGCCTCGATCGATTCGAGATGCGGTGCGAGATCGCAGGCCGTCTCGACGGTCACGAGCTTGCGGCCGAGCGGCAGGAAGTCGAGCGCGCGGCGCAGGTTGTCGCCGACCACGCCCTTGATGTCGCCCGCATGCTCGATCACGCCGTCGAGGCTGTCGTACTGCGCCAGCCATTTCACGGCCGTCTTCGGCCCGCACTTCTCGACGCCCGGCACGTTGTCGACGGTGTCGCCGATCAGTGCGAGGTAGTCGATGATGCGCTCCGGCGGCACGCCGAACTTCGCGATCACGCCGTCGCGGTCGAGCGTCTCGTTGGTCATCGTGTTGACGAGCGTGACGTGGTCGGTGACGAGCTGCGCGAGATCCTTGTCGCCGGTCGACACGATCACGTTCATCCCGTGCCGCTCGGCTTCGCGCGCGAGCGTGCCGATCACGTCGTCGGCCTCGACGCCTTCGACCATCAGCAGCGGCCAGCCGAGCGCGCGCACCGCGCCGTGGATCGGTTCGACCTGCAATGCGAGGTCGGGCGGCATCGACGGACGGTTTGCCTTATAGTCGGCATAAAGGTCGTCACGGAACGTCTTGCCCTTTGCATCGAACACGCAAGCGCTATACTCTGCACTGACTTCCTTGCGCATACGGCGCAGCATGTTGATGATTCCGTAGAGCGCTCCGGTCGGCTCCCCGCCAGGGCCACGCAAATCAGGCATCGCATGGTAAGCCCGATACAGATAGCTCGAACCGTCAACCAATAGCAGGGTCTTACCTTCCAGATTTCGTTCTTCAGGCATTATGAACAAGAGAAAAGTGATTCCGAGTCTGCGTTCGCTCGCAGATCAAGAACGCGCGACGGCCAAGAAGGCGCGCGCATCGTGGCAGATGTTCACGATTATGGCAGAGTTTATCGAGGCGACCGAGTACCTGTCGGAGATCCGCCCGGCTGTCAGCATCTACGGTTCTGCCCGCCTCAAGCCCGACACGCCGCACTACAAGCTCGCCGTGCAGATCGCACGCAAGCTGTCCGACGCCGGCTTCGCCGTGATCTCCGGCGGCGGCCCCGGCATCATGGAAGCGGCGAACAAGGGCGCGCACGCCGGTAAAGCACCGTCGGTCGGCCTGAACATCGAGCTGCCGCACGAGCAGGCCGGCAACCACTATCAGGACATCTCGCTGCGCTTCCGCCACTTCTTCACGCGCAAGGTCACGTTCGTGAAGAATTCGGATGCGGTGATCGTGATGCCGGGTGGCTTCGGCACGCTCGACGAACTGTCGGAAGTGCTCACGCTGATCCAGACGAAGAAGTCGCGCCTCGTGCCGATCATTCTCGTCGGCAGCGAGTTCTGGAAGGGGCTGCTGCAGTGGTTCCGCGACCAGCTGATTCCGATGGGCCTCATCAATCCGGAAGACATGGATCTGATGCAGGTGATCGACGATCCCGACCAGGTGCTCGACGCGGTGCTCGCGTTCTACGAGGACAGTGGCGAGGAAGAAGGTTCGGACGATGACGGCCATCCGCCGCGCCCCGAAGAAGACCGGATGTTCTACCTGTAATCCATCCATGACGACCGCCGGCCCGACGGCCGGCGTGCCCCTCCCGCGCGGCAGACGTGGCGATTCCGCCACCTGCCGCGTGTCACTTTGTAACGCGCCATTAATCGCGCTTCGTGGCCGCGCGCCACCGAATGTCAAATCCGCGCAGCCGGTGCCGTGCGGCGCGCCGTCATCCGCACACGAAGGCCGCCATTGTCAAATGACACGGCCCGACGCCCGCGTCCGGCGCCTGCCGGCCGCAATCCTCCGTAACAACCCCGCCTCGCATTTTCCGTCGCGCGCCAGCACACTGCATGTGTCGGTGCGGCGTTCCCCCGGTGGAACGGTCCCCCTCGCTTCCATCGCGTCGCGCCGGCCTTTTATAACGACACCACGGAAAAGAACATGCAACGCTCGCTGATCGCCCTTGCCTTTGCCGGCCTCGGCCTTTCGCTGTCCGGCCTCGCCCACGCCGTCAATGTCGACGTCAACATCGGCACGCCCGCACCGGTCGTCGTCGCGCCCGCGCCCGTCGTGGTCGCCCCGGCACCCGCGGTGATCGTCGGCTGGCATGGCGACCGCTACTGGGACGGCCGCCGCTACTGGGAACGCCGCGAGTGGGAAGACTATCAGCGTCATCGCGGCCACGGCGATCGCGGCTATCACTGCCCGCCGGGACACGCGAAGAAGGGTGAGTGCTGAGCGCATGATCGCCGGGCCGTTCAGCCCGGCACTGAAGCACTGGCAGAAAACAAAAGGCCGCACGCGAACCCACATTCGCGTGCGGCCTTTGCCGTTGCGGGTGCCGCGGCGCGATGCCGTCGACGTTACTGAAACGCCACTTCCGCGAAGCTCCGCAGCTTCCGGCTATGCAGCTTGTCGAGCCCGTTCGTGCGCAGGATTTCCATCGCCTTCACGCCGATCTGCAGATGCTGGTCGACCTGCCCGCGATAGAACGTGTCGGCCATGCCCGGCAGTTTCAGCTCGCCGTGCAGCGGCTTGTCCGACACGCACAGCAGCGTGCCGTACGGCACGCGGAAGCGGAAGCCGTTCGCGGCGATCGTCGCGCTTTCCATGTCGAGCGCGATCGCGCGGCTCTGCGACAGGCGCTGCACGGGTTCGCGATGATCGCGCAGCTCCCAGTTGCGGTTGTCGACGCTCGCGACCGTACCCGTGCGCATCACGCGCTTCAGTTCGACGCCATCGAGCTGCGTGACCTCGGCCACCCCGCGTTCGAGCGCGAGCTGCACTTCGGCCAGCGCCGGAATCGGCACCCACAGCGGCAGGTCGTCATCGAGCACGTGATCCTCGCGCACGTAACCGTGTGCGAGCACGTAATCGCCGAGACGCTGCGTATTACGCAACCCCGCGCAGTGACCGAGCATCACCCACGCGTGCGGACGCAGCACCGCGATGTGATCGGTGATCGTCTTCGCGTTCGACGGACCGACGCCGATGTTGACCATCGTGATCCCGCTGCCGTCCGCGCGCTTCAGGTGATACGCGGGCATCTGCGGCAGGCGCGGCGGCGCGTTGCCCTCGGCCGGCTCGCTGCCGAGGTTCGCGTTGTAGGTGACGACATCGCCCGGCTCGACGAACGCGCTGTACTGGCTCCGGTATGCACGCACCTCGGGATCGTCGCTCTCCGTCATCACCGTGCGGCCCAGCTTCACGAACTCGTCGATGTAGAACTGGTAGTTCGTGTAGAGCACGTAGTTCTGGAAATGCGTGGGCGACGTCGCCGTGTAGTGGCGCAACCGGTGCAGCGAGAAGTCGACGCGCGCGGCCGTGAACAGCGCGAGCGGATGCGGCTCGCCCGGCGCCGGCTCGAACGTGCCGTTGACGATGCGATCGTCGAGATACGACAGGTCGGGCGTGTCGAAGATGTCGCGCATCGCGAGCAGGCGGTCGCGGTCGAGCTCGCCCTCGAGATGGATGCCTTCCGGAAACGCGAAATGGATCGGAATCGGCTGCGACGACACGCCGATCTCGATCTTCACATGGTGGTTCTTCGCCAGCAGGCGCAGTTGCTCGCGATAGTAGTTCGCGAAGAGATCGGGGCGCGTGACCGTCGTCTCGAATACGCCGGGGCCCGCGACGAAACCGTACGAGCGGCGCGAATCGACGTGCGTGTTGACGTCGGTGCGGATCCGCACGAACGGGTAGCACGCGCGCACGTGCTCGGTAATCGATTCGTGGCGGCGATAGCGCGCGAATGCGTCGCGCAGGAAGCCCGTGTTCGTGTCGTAAATGGCGGACAGCCGCGCGACGGCGGCGATCGGATCGTCGAAAGCCTCGACCGACGGGCTTTCGGGCGTCAGCACACGGTGCCGGCGGCTCAAGTCGTTCTTCATTTTGATTACCTCGTCTGATCCGACGACATTACCACGGAACCCGGTCGCCTTTATGGCTGCCCCTACGCACGCGAGGGCCGGATGGGGCGCAGTATTTGCTAAAATCGGTGGGTTCACTGGAGACTCATCATGAAGCCGCTCATTCTCGTCGTCGCTGCCGCCGCGTTTGCCGCCGCCAGCGCCGCTTACGCCGCCGGCGGCACGCCTGACGCCGACGCGCAGGCTCGGGCCGAGGCCAACGAGGCCGCCGGCCTGCCCGATCTCCGCAAGATCAACCGGCCGGGCGCCGAAGTCACGTCGAAAGTCGACTTCGCCGACATCCGCCGCACGCCGAGCTTTCACGAAAAGAGCAAGAACGGCACCGAAGTCACCGAGTACCGCGATCGCGGCAAGCCGGTCGAGATCGACGTGAAGTCGAACTTCGGCACGCGCTACCAGATGAGCTCGACGCCCGACACGTCGCCGAAGCCGCACGACGCGGGCATCCCGATCACGCGCCTGCCGTCGCTGAACCTGCGCTACTGATTCCGTGGCGCGCGGCACCGAACGCCGCGCGCCGCCTCCCTTCACCCGATGTCGCGACGCACGCCGCCCGCGTGCCGACACCCTGACCTGACGCATCCCGCATGGCCGTTTTCACTGCTGTTTCCGACTCCGATCTCGCGCAATGGATGCGCCACTACGAACTGGGCGACGTGCTTGCGTTCCGCGGCATTCCGTCCGGTATCGAGAACAGCAACTTCTTCCTGACGACGACGCGCGGCGAGTACGTCCTCACGATCTTCGAAAAGCTCACGGCGGAACAGCTGCCGTTCTACCTGGACCTCATGCGCCATCTGGCCGGCCACGGCGTGCCGGTGCCGGATCCGGTCCCGCGCGACGACGGCGCGCTGTTCGGCATGCTGCACGGCAAGCCGGCCGCGATCGTCACGAAGCTCGACGGCTCGGCCGAACTGGCGCCGGGGGTCGAACACTGCATCGAGGTCGGGCAGATGCTCGCGCGCCTGCACCTCGCCGGCCGCGACTATCCGCGCAACCAGCCGAACCTGCGCAGCCTGCCGTGGTGGCAGGAGAACGTGCCGGCGATCGTGCCGTTCATCACGGATGAGCAGCGCGCGCTGCTGGAAGGCGAACTCGCGCACCAGGCCAGCTTCTTCGCGTCGGACGACTACGCGGCGCTGCCGGCCGGGCCGTGCCATTGCGACCTGTTCCGCGACAACGTGCTGTTCGCGCACGCGGCGCCCGGCACCGGCCACGCCGTGCGGCTCGGCGGCTTCTTCGACTTCTATTTCGCGGGCTGCGACAAGTGGCTGTTCGACGTCGCGGTCACGGTCAACGACTGGTGCGTCGACCTCGCGACCGGCGTGCTCGACGTCGCGCGCGCCGACGCGCTGCTGCGCGCGTACCAGACCGTGCGGCCGTTCACGGCCGAGGAACGCCGCCACTGGAGCGACATGCTGCGCGCGGGCGCGTACCGCTTCTGGGTGTCGCGCCTGTACGACTTCTACCTGCCGCGCGCGGCCGAGATGCTCAAGCCGCACGACCCCGGCCATTTCGAACGCATCCTGCGCGAGCGTATCGCGCATACGCCCGCGCTTCCCGAGATCCACACCGCATGCAACTGATCGAAGTGCCCGCCAAAACGGGCTATGTCTGGTTCCGTCAAGGCGTCTGGCTGTTCCGCCGGAACCCGCTCGCGTTCATCACGCTGTTCTTCACGTACCTGCTGGCGATCACGCTGATATCGATGGTGCCCGTGATCGGCTCCGCGCTGCCGCTGGTATTCATTCCCGGCGTCGCGGTCGGCTTCATGGCCGCGTGCCGCGACACGGTGGCCGGCAAGCCCGTGATGCCGACGATCCTCGTCGACGGCTTCCGCTCGTACGGCACCGTCGCGACCCAGCGGCTGCTCGTGCTCGGCGTGATCTACGTCGCGTCGATGGTGCTCGTGTTCGCCGCTTCGTCGTTCGTGGACGGCGGCGCGCTGTTCCACGTGATGATGGGCGCGGCCGACGAAGCCAGCACGACGCCGGAAGCGCTTGCCGCGCAAGGCACGCTCGGCGCACTATTCTTCGCGACGCTGCTGTACCTGCCGGTCGCGATGCTGTTCTGGTTCGCGCCGGTGCTGGTCGCGTGGCATGACGTCCCGCCCGCCAAGGCGCTGTTCTTCAGCGTCGTGAGCTGCTGGCGCAATCGCGGCGCGTTCGTCGTGTACGGCGTGCTGTGGTTCGCCGTCGCGCTCGGCACGTCGCTCGCGCTGTCGCTGCTGCTGCAGGCGCTCGGCGCCGGCGCCTATGCGCTGACGATCATGATGCCGGTGACGATCATCATCGTCACGATGCTGTACTGCTCGTTCTACGCGACCTATCGCGGCTGCTTCGGCGTACAGGAACCCGGCGCGACGACCACCACGTCGGGTCGCTGAAGTCTCTCCGGCCGGCGCGCGGCGCCGGCCCGCCGTTCTCCGCAGCGGGTGGCCTCCCGGCGCCCCCGCCCTTCCCCCGCCTCCGGCAGCCCCCGCTCGCCCCTGTTCATCCGGATCTTTTGCGCGCAAAATAATTTGCGTACAAATTGTTCGCGCGTTCGCCGCGCCGCCCGAATCATGGACCGCCTGCCTCCGCTGCCTCAGACACTCGACGAGCAACTCTGCTTCGCGCTCTACTCGACTTCGCACGCGATGACGAAGGCGTACAAGCCGCTGCTCGACAAGCTGTCGCTGACCTATCCCCAATATCTCGCGATGCTCGTGCTGTGGGAACGCGACGACATCGCCGTGAAGGACATCGCCGCGCGGCTCGACCTCGACCCGGCCACGGTCACGCCCCTGCTGAAGCGGCTGGAGGCGCTCGGCTACGTCGAGCGTGTGCGCAGCGCAGCCGACGAACGCATCGTGAACGTGCTTGTGACGCCGGAAGGCCGTGCGTTGAAGGAGCGCGCGCGCTCCGTGCCCGCCGATCTCTTTTGCGCGATGCAGCAATCGCCCGACTTCCTGGTCAGGCTGCGCGCCGATCTTCAGCAGTTGCGCGACGCACTGTCGGCTGCCAACGAACGCTGACGGCCGAGCCTCGATCAACCGGCCCGGCACTGTCGGGCCTTTTCTTCAAAAATTCATTTGCACACAAATGATTTGTGTTCTATTGTTTGTGCGTGGCCGGCGACACCCCGTTCGACCGGGCCGCTTTTCCTCCCTTTTCCAGACAGGAGCTGCACGATGAACATTCTGTACAAGACCAGCGCCACGAGCACGGGTGGCCGCGACGGCCGCGCGGTATCCGCTGACAACAAGCTGGAAGTGAAGCTGGCCGCGCCGCGCGAACTCGGCGGCACGGGCGCGGAAGGCACGAATCCGGAGCAGCTGTTTGCCGCAGGTTACTCGGCCTGTTTCCTGAGCGCGATGAAATTCGTCGCCGGCCAGGACAAGAAGGCATTGCCGGCCGACACGCAGGTCACGGCGGAAGTGGGCATCGGCCCGAATGACGCAGGCGGCTTCGGTCTCGACATCGAACTGCGCGTATCGCTGCCGGGGCTCGACAAGGCCGACGCACAAGCGCTGGTCGAAAAGGCGCACCACGTGTGCCCGTATTCGAACGCGACGCGCAACAACGTGCCGGTGCGCCTGACGGTCGTCTGACGCGACACACGGCCTGGAATGCAAAAAGGGCGCGTGCGGCATGGTGCCGCACGCGCCCTTTTCTGCTGCGTGACTCGCCGGAGCGGCGGACCTGACTGCCCGCCCTGCGCTCCTTAGCGCGAACCGAACGTGTACGGGCGGTTCATCGCCGCTTCGCGATCGATCTTGCGCATGCGGAATTCGAGATCATAGATGTCGGTGGCTTCGGCCAGGTACGCGTCGGCGCGCTCTTTCGAGGCCTTTTCAGCGTTCTTGGTCAGCATCAGGAAGAGGTGGCTCAGCAGGTACATGGTTGATCTCGCAATCCAAAGGTTCTTTGACTAGGGTTTTCCCGAATTATAGGGAAAACCCTAGGCTTTGGCCAGCGTCGATCAGACGGTGCGTCGTTCGGTCGCCACAGTGCGGCGCTGGGTCTCGAAAAAGGCCCAGATCATCGCGCTCGCATCGGGGCCGACCGCCGCGTGGAACGGCACGGCTTCGTCGCCGCCGGCCCACGCATGGTCGAGCCCTTTCACATGACAGAGCCGGACGACCGGCTCACCGTCGCGGCAGACATCGGTGATCTGCGCGCCCGCGTCGCGCGTCTCGACCCGTTCGCCGCCGCGCAACGCGCCGCGGCTGTCGGCAAGCCCGTTCAGGCGCATGAACTGCACCGTCAGCTGGTCGGCATTTTTCGGCGCGACCACGTGGTCACCGTCGCCCTGGACGACCAGCGCCGGCATGCCCGGATACGCGGCGGCATCGACCAGCGCGTCGACGGCCGCCGCCGGGTTCTGGCGCACGCCGCGCCGCATCACATCCATCGCGGTAATGCCCGAGGTCGCCTCGCCGAGCGCCGGGCCCGAATGCAGCGCCACCGCCGCGAAACGATCCGGATGGTGCAGTGCAAGAAGCGACGCGAGACCCGCGCCGGCCGACAACCCCGCGACATAGACACGCGACGCGTCGAAACCGTGTTCGTCGACGAGGGCGTCGACGAGCGACGCCACCGCGTTCGCCTCGCCGCGGCCCGCGCGGTCGGTGTCTTCATACCAGTGCCAGCAGCCGTGCGCGTGCGCGCGCAGCGACTGCTCAGGGTACAGCACCGCAAAGCCGTGCTTGTCGGCCAGCAGGTTCATCCGCGTGCCTTGCACGAATTCGTCGACGGACTGCTGGCAGCCGTGCAGCATCACCACGAGCGGCATCGCGCCACGCCGGCGGCCGGGCGGCACATAAAGGCCGTACGCGAGATTCTGGACGAGGCGCCCGAGCGCGGGCGCCATCGGATGTTCGCCGCGCGTCCATTCGCCGGCCGCCCATGCGGCCGCGCGCGGTCGCACGCGCGATTCGCGCGGCGGGGACGGATCGGGTACGGCGGCGGAGGCCGCGGCCTCGAGTGCATCGCGTGTGATGCGCTGCGCATCGCGCGCCGAGCGCTTGGCGGCAGGAGACAGCATGCGTTTCATGCCGCCCAGCCACACCTTGGTCAGACTTTTGGTCATCGATCGGGCTCGCAGTCAGGAAAAATAGGGGCACCACAGCGGATGCATCGTTCGTCTTTGTGCAATGCACCATAACATTGTTTCTCGGACTTTTCCTGCATGCGGATCGTTCCCGGCCGCGCAAAAAACGGGGCTCGTGCGCACGCGGCGCTATACTGGGGCTTCGCCGCTTGTATCCGTTGTAGTCGTTCTTTCCGGCTCGCGCGTTGATTTAAGCATCCTCCCGCCTTCGTTCGTCCCCTTCCCGATGTTCGACCTGTCGTCTCACCTGTGGATCATGATCACCGCGTTCGGCGGCGCCGGCCTGACCTTGCCGCTCGCGATCACGATCGCCGTCTGGCTCGCGCTCGGCTATTCGTGGGAGCGCGCGGCCGCGTGGCTCGGCGTGCTCGCGGCCGCGATCGGCGTGGTCGCGCTCACGAAGATCGCGTTCCTCGGCTGGGGGATCGGCATCCGCAAGTGGGATTTCACGGGGTTCAGCGGCCATGCGATGCTGTCGACGTCGGTCTATCCGGTCGCGATTTTCCTGGCGCTGATCCGCACCCGCACACCGGTGCGACTCGCCGGCATCGCGCTCGGGCTCGCAGCCGGCGTCGCGGTCGGCGTGTCGCGCGTCGCGCTCGACGCCCATTCGCCGTCCGAATCGATCACCGGCTGCATCGTCGGCGCGATCGCCGCGATCGCGTTCATCGCCGGTTCGTGGCGCGCGGTGCCGCACCGCTGGTCGGTGCCCGCGGTCGTCGCAAGCCTCGCGCTCGTGACCGTGGCGCTGCACGGCATCACGGTGCCGTCACATCGCTGGGTCACCAAGGTGGCGCTGCAACTGTCGGGCCACGAGCGTCCGTTCGTCCGCGCGCGCTGGAAGGCCAACCCGAACTACCGCCCTGCTTCGCAGCCGTCGTCGCTGCAGCGCACCCAATCGTCGCCGCACACGCTCCGTACGTGACCGGCCACCCGGCCGTCGCGTTCGCCACTTTTCACGTCTGACCATTCCATGCGCGCCGTCGCATGAGTGGTATGTCGAGCGTTATAACCCGCCCTATATTACGATTACGGTTTCCACCCATTCAAAACGAATCCACCATGCGCTCAACCGTCCGTCCGCTTCGCCGCACCCTGCTTCGCCTGCTGCCGATCGCCACGCTTGCCGCTGCCGGTATCGCGTTCAGCGCGCCCGCTTCCGCTGCCGACGAACTGGTCGTGTCGGCCGCCGCCAGCCTGACGAACGCGTTCAAGGCCGTCGGTGACGCGTACGAGAAGCAGCATCCGGAGACCAAGGTGCTGTTCAACTTCGGCGCGTCGGACGTGCTGATGCAGCAGATCGCCAAGGGCGCGCCGGCCGACGTGTTCGCGTCGGCCGACCAGAAGGCGATGGATCGCGCGGCGGACGAAAAGGTGATCGTGCCCGCCACGCGTCGCGATTTCGCGGCGAACTCGCTCGTGCTGATCGTGCCGGCGGACAGCAAGGCCGCCGCGCCGACGGCGCTGAACGACCTGACCGCGCCCGGCGTGAAGCGCATCGCGTACGGCGACCCGGCATCGGTGCCAGTCGGCCGCTACACGGAAGGCGCGCTGCGCGCGGCCGGCGTGTGGGATGCCGTCAGCGCGAAGGGCGTGCTGGCCGCCAACGTGCGCCAGAGCCTCGACTATGTCGCGCGTGGCGAAGTCGATGCGGGCTTCGTGTTCGGCACCGACGCCGCGATCATGCCGGGCCGCGTGAAGGTCGCGCTGACGGTGCCGACGAAGACGGCCATCACCTATCCGATCGCCGTGGTCAAGGACAGCCGCCACGCCGCGCAGGCGCAGTCGTTCATCGACTTCGTCGCGTCGCCGCAGGGCCAGGCCGTGCTGTCGACGTTCGGCTTCAAGCCCGCGGGCAAGTGAGCGTAGCGCGATGCAAGACGCCTGGGTACCGCTGCTGCTGTCGTTGAAGGTTGCCGGCTGGGCAACCGCGCTCGACATCATGCTCGGCGTCGCGGCCGCGTTCATGCTCGCGCGCTGGCGCTCGCCGCTGCGCGACGTCGTCGATTCCGTGCTGACGCTGCCGCTCGTGCTGCCGCCGACGGTGCTCGGCTATTACCTGCTCGTGCTGCTCGGCCGGCGCGGCGTGTTCGGCGCGTGGCTCGACACGCTCGGCATCGAACTGGTCTTCACGTGGCAAGGCGCGGTGATCGCGTCGATGGTCGTCGCGTTTCCGTTGATCCTGAAGTCGGCACGGGCGGCGTTCGAAGGTGTGGATCCGCACCTCGAACGCGCGGCGCGCACGCTCGGGCTCGGCGAAGTCGCGGTGTTTTTCCGCGTGACGCTGCCGCTCGCCACGCGCGGCATTCTCGCGGGTGCGCTGCTCGCGTTCGCACGCGCGCTCGGCGAGTTCGGCGCAACGCTGATGATCGCGGGCAACCTGCCCGGCCGCACGCAGACGCTGTCGGTCGCGATCTACGCGGCCGTCCAGGCCGGCGACGACAATACGGCCAACTTCCTCGTGCTGGTGACGTCGATCACCTGCGTGCTCGTGCTGCTCGCGACCGGCTGGCTCGTGCCGTCGCGTGCCCGGCGGGGCCAGCTGACATGATGCACTCGCCTCGTTCATCGTCTTTCGTTATCGGGCGGCTTCGACGGAGGCACGCATGAGCCTCGTCGTCGACATCCGCAAGACCTACGCGAACGCCGAGCGCCGCTTCACGCTCGACATGTCGTTCACGGCAACGACGCAGCGCGTCGTGCTGTTCGGGCCGTCCGGGGCGGGCAAGAGCATGACGCTGCAGGCGATCGCCGGCCTGCTGTCGCCCGACGAAGGCACGATCACGCTGAACGGCGAGCCGCTGTTCGACGCCGCGCGCCGCATCGACGTGCCGACCCGCGAGCGGCGCGTCGCGTACCTGTTCCAGGATTACGCGCTGTTTCCGCATCTGAACGTGCGCCAGAACATTGCATTCGGGCTCACGTCGGGGCTGCGCAACCCGCGCGCGAAGACGGTGCCGCCGGAAGTCGCGTACTGGCTGCAGGCGTTCGATCTCGAGGCGCTCGCGGGGCAGTATCCGTCGCAATTGTCGGGCGGGCAGAAACAGCGCGTCGCGCTGGCGCGCGCACTGGTCGCGCAACCGCGGATCCTGCTGCTCGACGAACCGTTCGCGGCGCTCGACGGCGCCATGCGCCAGCGCATGCGTCACGAGCTCGCCGAGTTGCAGGCGCGGCTCGATATCCCGATGGTGCTGATCTCGCACGACCCCGACGACGTCGCCGCGTTCGGCGACCAGGTCGTGCAGTTGAGCGAAGGACGCGTGCAGGCGACTCCGCCGCACGCCGAGTGGCCGACGCGCGTCACCTGAGCGCGCGAGGCCGTGGTCGTGGCAGGCAGGTTGGAGCCTGGGAGAAGCCGCGCATAGCGGCATAGGTTGAAAGCGGAAACGAAGCCGGTGCCGTGCAGGCGCTGTGCGATGCCGGCTTCGCCCCGCCCGTCACACGATCGTCGATGCGCGCCGCCCGGCCTGCTTCGTCAGCCCGTCACCGCAAGAATCACGCTCGACGCCTTGAACAGCGCGATCGCCCGCTCGCCGGCGTCGAGTTGCAACGCCTCGACGCTGTCGTTGGTCACGACGGCCGTCAGCGTCCCGCCGCCGTCGAGCGCCAGCGTCACCTCGCTGTTCACCGCGCCCGCCGCGACGGTTTCCACGCTGCCGCGCAACTGGTTCCGTACGGACACCTTCAACTCGGGTTCGCCATCGTCGACCGCGAGCACGACCCACGATGCCTTCACCAGCGCGCAGGCGTCCGCGCCGACCTGCAAGCCGAGCGCATCGGCGCTCTCGTGCGTCAGCACGGCAACGATCGGCTGCCCGCCGGGCAGCGTGAGCGTGACCTCGTCGTTGACGGTGCCGCGCACGATCGATGCGACCTTGCCGAACCACTGGTTGCGGGCGCTGGTCTTCATCCCGATCCGGCCGATCAGCGCCCAGTCGACGTCGAACCCGGCCACGGCCGCGCTCGCGGCCTCGATGAACCGGCGGTGCTCGCGCTCGATCGTGCGGAACGCGGCGATCAGCGACGTCGCACGCTGCGTCAGCGTCGTACCGCCGCCGCCCTTGCCGCCCGTCGAGCGCGCGACGAGCGGTTCGCCGGCCAGATTGTTCATCGTGTCGACCGCATCCCACGCGGCCTTGTAGCTGAGGCCGACGGCCTTCGCCGCGCGCGTGATCGAACCGGTGTCGCCGATCGCCGCGAGCAACGCGATGCGCGTGGCGCCGCCGAGCGTCTGCTCGCCGGCGCGCAGCCACAGCTCGCCGCCCAGTTCGAGCGGTTCGGCGGACGGGAAGGAATGCGGTGCGTCGGTCATCGGGATGCGTAGGGAAATCGGGCGGCCATTATAGTCAGCGCGTGCGGCTCAACCCGGCTTGCCGTCGAGCTTCGGCGGCCGCAGGCTGGCCAGCAACGTCTCGGCGTCGCGCGCCGCGCGCTGCTCGAGCGCCGCGCCGTAGCCGCGCACGAACCCGAGCTGGTACGGCGGCGCAGCCAATTTTTCGAGGTGCTGCAGCGCGACCATCGTGTCGTTCGCTTCGCCGAGCACGCTCTGCACGCGCGCGAGTGTCTTGACCGTGTCGGTGCGCGTGCGGCGCGACGCCAGCGACGCGAAGAATTCGAGCGCATAGCGCAGCCGCTTCGCATCGATCCGCACCTGATGGCGCGCGGCCGTGTCGAGCGACGTCAGCGACGGTGACGCGTACAGATGACCGAACAGCCGCCGCACGCGCTTCGTCGCGTGGCGCCGCAGCGAAGGCGCGTCGCCGTCCTCGGCCGGCGGCAGCGCAAGCGAGCTCAGCCACTCGAGCCAGCCGAGCGTCAGCCGCGCATAGCGAGCCGAATGCAGCGCCTGGCGCAACTCGGCCCGCGCGGCCGCGCACTGCGCACGCGCGGCGTCGAGCGTACCGTTCCACTCGCCGTCGCCGCCGTCGGCCGCGATCAGCGCGGGCAGGCTTTCGGTCGCGAACACGTCCCAGTCGCGCACCGTGCCGAGCAGCGACGCAAGCCAGCGCAGGTCGACACCGAGCGTGTCGCGCCACTGGCGGTCGGTAAAGCGCGGAAAGAAGCGCATCAGCGTACGCAGGCGGCGCAGCGCGACACGCATCTGGTGCACGAATTCGGGATCGTCGTGCTCGAGCACCCCGCCCTCGTTGCCGAGCCACTGCGCGGTGATGTCGCCGGCCAGCGCGAACAGCGCGGTGCGCTGCGAGCGCACGCCGGTCAGGTCGACGGGCTTGGCCTTGACGGGCCCGTCGGCGGCCGGCTCGGCCGCGCATGCGCGATCGATCACGCTCGTCAATTGCACGAATGCGGGCCACGCGCCGCTCAATTCGCGCGCCGCGGCAAACAGCGCATGCAGCGCGGCGGTACGCGCGGGCAGCGTCTCCCAGTCGGGCGCCGCAAGGCGCAGCTCGACGAAGCGGCGCGGCGGCTCGCTGCCGCGATGCAGCGTGACGTCGTCGAGCGTCATCTCGACCACGACGCCGCTGTCGTCGGCCCAGCGCCCGCGCCGCCGTTCGCTGACGACACGCAGCGCCGACGATTCCGGCTGCACGCTCGGGGCCGGGGGCACTGCGGCGTCGGGCGCGACGGCATCCACTTCATCTGCCGGTGCATCGGCGGCGGCGGCAGCGGCCGCCGCGGGCACGGGCAGCGGCATCGCGACGGCGATACCCGCATGCTCCGCGTCGAACAGTTCGCGCGCCGTGACGCCTGGCGCAAATGCCGTCGTGCGCGACGCGACCACCCGCCTGCCGTGCGCATTCGACTCGACCCACGTCCACCAGCTCGCGCCGGGGCTCGACTCGGCCTCCTCGATCTGGCACGGCTCGATCGTCACACGCTCATGGCCGCGACGCATCCGGACCTGCGGGCAGATCCGCCACGCCCGCACGAGTTCGGCGCCGAAATCACGCTGCGCCCCGCGGGCGCGACTCGCGGCCTTGACCGGCCACCCTTCCAGCGACAGCGACAACACGATTTCCAGCACACGCGACATGGAGGCTCCTGCACATGAAGAATCGCCGGCGCATCATCCGCGCCGGCGTCGACCGTGAAGCTGCTTCCATAGTACACGTCGCCCAAACTCGCCGGCGACGATCCGGCCCTGTCGTGCTGTCGCAGGTCAAACGGCGTATTGCGCGAGGCCGTTGCCGAACGACCAGTCCTCCTTCAGCACCTCGACAAGACTGATGAATACGTCCTGCTGCCGCACGCCCGGTTGCTGCGCGAGGTTGTCCGCGATCGCCCGGTACAGCGCCCGCTTTTGCTCGAGCGTACGCGTGTTGTTCGCGGTGATCTGGATCATCACGAGATTGTCGCTGCGTTCGATATCGAGGTAGTGACGACCGAACACGAAGTTCTCGGCCGCATGCTCGGTGACGACCATGAAGATGTCGTCCTCGGGCACGTTGAACGTGTGCATCAGCGCGCGATGCACGCCGTCGACGAGCGCCGCACGATAAGCGGCCGGCTTGCCTTCGCGCACTGCGATACGGGTGAATGGCATGGTCCTGCTCCTGTCGGTGAAGTTGACGTTGAAGAACGGAAACACAGCGTCAGGTTAGGCGCGCCGAACTATAATGAACAGTCATCGATGAATATTTCATCCATTTACATCGAAAATGAAAGTCCTTGATCTCGATGCCGTCCGTGCGTTCGTGCTGGTCGCCGATCTCGCCAGCTTCACGCGCGCCGCCGATGCGCTCGGCACCACCCAATCGGCCGTCAGCCTGAAGCTGAAGCGGCTGGAGGCCCACCTCGGCAAGCCGCTGCTCGCGCGTACGCCGCGCGTCGTCAAGCTGGCCGCCGACGGCGAGAATTTCCTGCCGGCCGCCCGCGCGCTGCTCGATGCGCACGATCACGCGCTGGGCGCGATCTCGGCCGGTACGCACCGGCTGTCGCTCGGCGTCAGCGAGCACGTCGCCGTGCCCGACCTGCCGGCCGTGCTCACGAGCCTGCATCGGCAGGATCCCGGGTTGTCGCTCGAAATGCATCTCGGCACGTCGACGAACCTGCTCGCGCAATACGACGAACGCCGGTTCGATGCGGTGATCGTGCGGCACGAGCCGGGCGAAGACCCGCCGCGCGAAGACGGCACGCTGCTGTTTTCCGAACCGCTGGCCTGGCTCGCCGCGCCGGACTGGGTGCCGCGCGCGGGCGAGCCGCTGCCGCTCGCGGTGCTGGCCGGCCCGTGCGGCGTGCGGGCCGCCGCGCTGCGCGCGCTCGACCATGCGGGGCGGCCGTGGCGCGAGCGCTTTACGGGCGGCGGCGTGGCGGCGGTCACGGCCGCCGCCGCCGCGGGGCTCGCCGTCTGCCCGCTGGCGCGGCGGGTCGCGCCGCGCACGCTGGTCGACGTCGGCGCGAAATTCGGGCTGCCGCCGCTGCCGCTGTCGCAGGTCGTGCTGTATTCGCGCGTACGCGACGCACGTGCCGGCGCCGCATTGCGCAGGTTTGCCGACAGCCTTGCAATCTCGGCGTAAACTAACGGGTTTCGCCGCCCGCAATCTCCAGAAGAATTCCATGACGCCCGACGCCCGCAAGCACCTCCGCGCCAACCTGCTGATGCTCGCCGCCGCCGCGATCTGGGGTTCGGCGTTCGTCGCCCAGCGCCTGAGTCTCGACGTGATCGGGCCGTTCCTGTTCACGGGGCTCCGTTTCCTGCTCGGCGCGCTGGTGCTGGTGCCGCTGCTGATGCTGAACACGGCGTCGCGCACGCAACTCGTGGCGATCCGCCGCGAGCCGACGCTGCTGCTGCCGGGCCTCGCGCTCGGCGGGCTGCTGGCGGTATCGATTTCGCTGCAGCAGATCGGCCTGCAGTACACGCGCATCGCCAACGCGGGCTTCATCAGCTCGCTGTACGTCGTGATCGTGCCGCTGATGGGCGTGTTCGCCCGTCACCGGATCGGCCCGGGCACGTGGTTCGGCGCGCTGCTCGCGGCGATCGGCCTGTATTTCCTCAGCATCAACGAGCAATTCTCGGTGCTGTACGGCGACTGGTTCCAGCTCGCCGGCGCCGTGATCATCGCCGCGCACGTGATGGCCGTCGGCCATTTCGCGAAGCGCCACAATCCGCTCGTGCTCGCGTTCATGCAGTTCGTCGTGTGCGGCGCGGCGTGCCTCGCGATCGGCCTCGTCATCGAGCCGGTCAGCGGCACGATGCTGCGCAACGCGCTGCCGACGCTGCTGTACGGCGGCCTGCTGTCGGTCGGGGTCGGCTATACGATGCAGGTCGTCGCGCAACGCGACGCGGCGCCCGCGCACGCGGCCGTGATCTTCAGCATGGAAGGCGTGTTCGCGGCGATCGCCGGCTGGGCCGCGCTCGGCGAAACGCTGACGCTGCGCGCGCTCGTCGGCTGCGCGCTGATGCTGGCCGGCCTGCTCGCGTGCCAGCTGCTGCCGAACGGCGACGCCCGGAAAAAGGACGAAGACGCGCTGCCGGCGTGACACGCACCGTCCCTATAATGACGGTTCGCGTGACTTCCACGCCAACCGCTTCCGACAGGCCAGCTCCGTGACGTCCACTACCGTCGATCCCGCCGCCGACCTGCTGCGCGAACGCGCAGCGCATTACGCCACCCAGGCGGCGCTGTTCCTGCGCGACCAGGCGCTCTCCACCGCGTCGCACGACCTGCGCAGCCCGCTGAACGCGATGCATAGCTGGGCGTACGTGCTCGAGCGCCAGCTCGCCAACGCCGATCCGAACCTGCAGCGCGCGCTCGCGGGGATCCGCACGGGCATCGACCAGCAGGTTGCGCTGATCGACGACGTGCTCGACGCGCCGCGCGCCGAAACGCGCACGCTCGCCGTCAGGCCGCAGCCGTTCGCGCTGCGCGCGCTGCTCGACGACACGATCGCGCTCGCCCGTTTCACGCTCGCCGACGCCCGGCAGGTCGCGCTCGACGCGACGCTGCCGGCCGGCGACCTGCCGCTGACCGCCGACCGCGAACGCATCGCACAGGCGCTCTGGACGATGCTCACGGCCGCGGTCGAAGCCAGCGCCGCCGGCAGCCGCGTGACGTTTGCGTGCGCGCGCGACGGCCTGCAGTTCACCGCGCGCGCCACGTGTACCGTCAACGCCGACGCGCTCGCCGATCCCGCGCAACCGCATGCATTCGAATCGTTCGCGCGGCGCGAGATGCTGCGCGAGCGCGACGCCAAGCGCGTCGCCTGGACGCTCGCGCTTTGCCAGCGCGTCGCGCTCGCGCACGGCGGCACGTTCGCGCACGACGCGTTCGCCGATGGCGCCACGGCCGCCATCACGCTCTCCGTTTCCGGTGAGGCGCCGGTGTAAGCAATCGGCCGCCCGACACATTACAAATTCCTTTCTGGCTCTATACTGACGGGCCTGTCATAACCGGAGTGCTTCTTTGTTACAGATCTTCGCGCTCATCGGCGCGTTGTTCCTGGTGGCCCTGAACGGGTTCTTCGTCGCGGCCGAATTCGGCCTCGTCAAACTGCGCGCCACGCGCGTCAAGACACTGGCCCGCAAGCACGGCCTGCGCGGCCGCATCCTCGGCATCGTGCACGGCCGGCTCGACGCGTATCTTTCCGCGTGCCAGCTCGGCATCACGCTTGCGTCGCTCGGCCTCGGCTGGGTCGGCGAACCGGCCTTCGCGCAACTGCTCGGCCCGTTGCTCGACCTGATCGGCGTGGAATCCGAACGCGTCGTGCACCTGATCTCGCTGGTGTTCGCGTTCTCGCTGATCTCGTTCCTGCACATCGTCGTCGGCGAGCTGGCGCCGAAATCGATGGCGATCCGCCAGCCGGAAAAGATCGGCCTGTGGGTCGCGCTGCCGCTCTATGCGTTCTACTGGGCGATGTATCCGGCGATCTGGGTGCTCAACAACAGCGCCAACGCGGTGCTGCGGCTCGCGGGGCTGTCCGCCGACCACGGCAGCGACGCCCACTACTCGACCGACGAGCTGAAGCTGATCCTGCGCAGCCGCCGCAGCACGGCCGGCAATCCGGCCCAGCCGGCGCGCGGCACGTACAGCAACGACGAATGGAACACGCTCGCGCATTCGCTCGACTTTTCGTCGATGACGGTGTCGGACCTGATGCGGCCGGCCCATGAAATGATCGGCCTGCGCCGCGACCTGCCGCTGCCCGACAACATGGAAATCGTCGCGCGGCACCGCTTCAGCCGCTATCCGCTGTTCGAGGATGCGTCGCGCGAACAGGTGAGCGGGCTGATCCACCTGAAGGACCTGCTGCTCGCGCGTCACGCGGGCGCGGCGCTGGAAGACCTGTCGGACTACGTCCGCCCCGTGCAGTACGTGCGGCCCGACACGCCCGCGCTCGACCTGTTCCGCCGCTTCCGCAAGGGCGCGCCGCACTTCGCGCTGGTCGGCAACAAGGGCGAGAAGCCGATCGGCTTCCTGACGCTCGACAACCTGCTCGGCGCGCTGGTCGGCCAGATCCACGACGAATTCCGCCAGGGCGACGCCGACTGGAGCCGCCTCGACGACGGCACGCTGATGGGCAAGGGCAGCCTGCCCGTCGTGTCGCTCGAGCAGGCGCTCGGCATCGACATCGACGAAGGCCGCGCGGAATCGGTCGGCGGCCTCGTGATCCAGGCGCTCAGCGACCTGCCGACCGAAGGGCAGCGCGTGTCGTTCGACCGCTTCGACGTCGTCGTGAAGAAGATGAACGGGCCGCGCATCGTGCTCGTGCGCGTCTACCCGAAGATCTCGAAAGAGGCCGACGAATGACGGCCGCGCTGCGCCGCACGCGATGAACGCCACGCTGCCGCGCTGCTGCGTGATCACGCCGGAGCCGGCGTCCGCGTCGGCGGCCGATTGCGCGGCGTTCCTCGACCGGCTGTCGGCCGTGCTCGCGCGCGGCGAGACGCTCGTGCAACTCCGCGTGAAGTCGCTCGATGCAGCCGCGTTCGCGCGACTCGCCACCGAAGCGCTCGCGCGCTGCGACGCGACCGGCGCGCACCTGATGCTGAACGGGCCAACCGATGCGGCCGGCGTGATGCGACTCGGCGGCGCCGGCTGGCATCTCGACGGCACCGCGTTGCGCGCGGCCACGCAGCGGCCGTTGCCGGCCGGAAGATGGGTGTCCGCCGCCTGTCACACGCGCGACGATCTGCTGCTGGCCGCGCGCGCCGGTGCGGATTTCGTCACGCTGTCGCCCGTGTTGCCGACGCTCAGCCATCCCGGTGCGCCGGCGCTCGGCTGGACACGGTTCGGCGCGCTGGCCGCCGAGGCCGCCATGCCCGTCTTCGCGCTCGGCGGCATGACACGTCTCCACCTCGACGATGCACGCCGCCACGGCGCCTACGGCATCGCAGGCATTCGCGGGTTCTGGTAGTTCGGAGATTGCCCTGCGGTGCAGCCGGGCGCAGATGCGCCCGGCTGCTCAAACGCTTGCCCGCTCACGTCGTCATGCGTTCAAGTTCGGACGCATGCCGCGCCAGGCACCGTCATCGATGCGACGCGCGTCGTGCGTGAGCGCATACCGGTTGACGTCACCCGTCAGCCACGCGACGAGCGCATACGGCGGCAACACGCCTTCATCGACCCGGTCGCGCGCACGC
The DNA here is from genome assembly GCF_020419725.1 of Burkholderia sp. AU38729. NCBI lineage: Bacteria > Pseudomonadati > Pseudomonadota > Betaproteobacteria > Burkholderiales > Burkholderiaceae > Burkholderia > Burkholderia sp. AU38729. The sequence goes on from NZ_JAIZQO010000002.1 coordinate 793,814, forward strand.
GCCGGCGTCTCGAACACGACTCGCCCGCTCGGCGCATCGAACGGCACCGCGTCGGGCGACAGGTTCAACGCGATCGTCAGCGTCTCGTCGTCGGCGAGCCGCCAGGATGCGAGCAGCGCGTCGGCATCGCCGTCGCCGTCCGACTTCAGCGCACGCGCTTCCTGCGGCCGGCAATCGGACAATCGCGGCGCGATCAGCTTCGCGCGCACCGCGAGCGCCGACTGCACGAAATGCGCGCGATCGGCATCGCGCGCGGTTTCGTCGAATATCAACGGGATCTGCGGCGTGAGCAGCGACAGCGCCAGTGCGGCCAGACCGGCCGCCTGCCCGTGGTCGCCCTGCCCGCAGTCGCGCCACGCGCCATCGGACAGCACCAGCGACGTCAACGACAGCCCGCCGTCGGCGGCCATGCCTTCCCCCGACCCGGCCGGCTGGAATGCGGCTCCGGCCGCGGTCAGCGCGCGGGCGAGCGTGTGGATCGACTGGTGCGTGGAAATGCCTTCGTGGGCCGACGTATCGCGCCCCGTCAGCCGGTGCAGCGCGCGTTCGCCGCACCCGTTCCACTGTGCATCGAAATGGGTATCGGCAAGATGCGCCGGATGCCGCTCGCTGCCGAGGACGAGATGGATCAGGCGGTCGGCCGGCACGGCCGCGCGCACGCGATCCGCGATCTCGCGCAGCCAGGACACGCCGATCCGGTCGGCTTCGCGCAGGCGCAGCCCGTCGCAACGGTATTCGTCGATCCAGTACAGCGCGTTGTCGCAGAAGAAATCGCAGACTTCCGGATGATCGAGCGCGAGCGGCGGCGCCTGGAGCGGATCGTCACGCGTATGGAAGAACGGCGCCGCGTAGTGGCGCAGCGCCTCGGTGCCGCTGCCGAAGCGCGCGTAATCGAGCTCCAGCAGCACCGCGAGACCGTAGCCGTGCGCGTCGTCGATCAGCGCCTTCAGCGCGTCGGGGCCGCCTTCCGCCGCGAGCGGCGCGAACGGCAGGCTGTCGTGCGGCGACGCGAGCAGCTCCAGCGCGGTCACGCCGAGCCGCGCGAGTTGCGGCAGGCGCCGGCGCACGCCGTCGAAGCCGCCCACCGCGTGCGGGCGAATCGCATAGAGCGCGATGTCTTCCCATGCGCGCCCGTGCCAGAACGTGTTGCGCCACGTGAACGCGCGCGGATCGATGACCTCGCTCGGGCCGTTGAGCCCTTCGGGTTGCGAGCGCGACGCGGGATCGGGAATCGATACCGCATCGTCGAGGCGATAGCGATAAAGCGCACCCGCACCGCAATCGGCAAAGACTTCGAACCAGTTCGTGCCGGCCGCCGTCATCGGGACGAGCAACGGGCCGAAGCCGGTATCGAGTTCGAGCTGGACCTGCGTGCTGCCCGGCGCCCACACGCGAAAATGCGTGCGCGGCGTCGCGCAGAGCGCGCCACAGGGCTGGGCGCCGAACGGCAAGCAGTGAATGTAGTGCTGCGCATACGGATCGTGCGGACAATCGGACATCATGCACTCCTCGTGCGTGCCGAGCGGCATGGCCGCGCCAGCGGGGCGCGGCGCATCGGGGCCCGGCATGCGACGGCCAGGCGGGGGGAGAGAAACGAGTATGCGCCGGATTCGCTACCGCGATGCATCGCGCCCGGACATTTTTAAATACGAATCGACCCCGGGAAAACCCGCAATCCCGCCGGTCCCGACGAGTCGGGTAGCCGCCATACCGGAATGGTTGCTCGCCTTGTTGCACCGGCCGCGCACGCTTACGCTCTGCGCCATGCTCGCGGACACGACGTCCGCGCCCGACCCGAGGAACCCGCCATGTCGCTTCCCGCCAGCGCCGCCAAATTCGATCCGGCACGCGCGCACGAATACGCCGAGCAATCCCGCATCGCACTCGCCGGCTACGATGCCTGCCACGAACTCACCGCGTGCATGCTCGCGTCGGCGATCGCGGCGCCCGACGCGCGAATCCTCGTCGCCGGCGCGGGCGGCACCGGGCAGGAAATCTGCGTGGCGGCCGCGCTCGAGCCGGGCTGGCAATTCACGGCCGTCGACCCGTCCGCGCCGATGCTCGCGCTCGCGCGCTCGAACGTCGAGGCCGCGGGTTTCGGCGCACGCACGGCATTCGTCGAGGACAGCGTCGAGGCGTTGCCCGACACGCCCGCGTTCGACGGCGCGACGCTGATCGGCGTGCTGCACCACGTCCCCGGCGACGAAGCGAAGGCGGCGCTGCTGCATGCGATCGCGCGGCGCCTGAAACCCGGCGCGCCGCTCGTGCTCGCCGGCAACCATCGCCGCTACGCGGACCACCCTCGCCTGCTCGGCGCGTGGCAGCAGCGCTGGCGCATGAAAGGTACGACGCCCGACGCGGTGCGCGCGCAACTCGCGAAGATCCTGCAGGGCGCCGATCCGCCCGCGTCAGAGGAAGCCGTGTTCGGCCTGCTGCGCGATGCGGGCTTCGATGCGCCGCTGCGCTTTTTCGCGAGCCTGTTCTGGGGTGCTTGGATCGCGGTGCGGGGCGGCTGACCAGACGCGGTCGTCTAGACGCCGTTCGTCACGGCGCGCGGCGCGTTTCGCGTACGCGCCCTATGCGCTGGGTATGATGTCGTTCCCGCCCCCACTCCCAGCGTCGACATGCTCACCGTCCATCACCTGAACAACTCGCGCTCGCAGCGCGTGCTCTGGCTGCTCGAAGAACTGGATGTGCCGTACGAGATCGTGCGCTACGCGCGCGACCCGAAAACGATGCTCGCGCCGCCCGAATTGCGCGCGATCCATCCGCTCGGCAAGTCGCCGGTCGTCACCGACGAAGGCCGCACGTATGCCGAATCGGGCGCGATCATCGAATACCTGGTCGAACGCTACGGCAACGGGCGCCTGGCGCCGCCGCCCGGCACGCCCGAGCGGCACGACTTCACGTACTGGCTGCACTACGCGGAAGGGTCGGCGATGCCGCCGCTGCTGCTCAAGCTCGTCGCGCTGCGGATCGCACACGCGCCGATGCCGTTCTTCGCACGGCCGATCGCACGCAAGATCGCCGACACGCTGCAATCGAGCTTCGTCGATCCGCAGATCGCGCTGCATCTCGGCTATGTCAACGACACGTTGAGCCGCACTGGCTGGTTCGTCGGCGACGGTTTCAGCGCAGCCGACATCCAGATGAGCTTTCCGCTCGAAGCCGCGACCGCGCGCGGGGGCGGCAGCCGCTATCCGGCAATCGCACGTTTCCTCGATGCGATCCACGCGCGGCCCGCGTACCAGCGGGCGCTGGAACGCGGCGGCCCGTACGACCTGCTCAAGTAACGCGGCGAATCGCCCTGGCCTGCATCAGCTCAGCAGGCCCGCCGCGACGTTGATCGACAGCCCGAGCACGGCCATGTTGAAGTAGAACGACAGGATCGACTGCGCGAGTACCGAGCGCCGCGCGGAGCGGTTCGTCATCGACACGTCGGCCGTCTGCGACGCGACCGCGATCGTGAACGCGAAATACAGGAAATCCCAGTAATCGGGCTCCGGGCTCCGGTCCGGGAAACGAAGCGCGCGGTCGTTGCCGGGCGAGCCGTAATAGAGGCGCGCATAGTGCAGCGTGAAAATCGTCGGAATCATGAACCACGCGCCGAACAGCGTCGCGCCCGTGATCGCGTAGTGGCTGAGCCCCGCGCGAAAGCCGACGCTTTTGACGGTCGCGAGCTCGATCGCGATCGCGGCCACGCTCGCGACGGTCGCAAGGGACACGATGGTCAGCACGGTCGTCGCGTTTTCGTCCTCGCGAATCGCGATGTCGCGCACCTGGTCATGATGCGCGGTGACCATGCGCACCCACATCAGCGCGAGATACAGCCAGACCGCGCAATCCCAGCCGATCAGCGCCCGTACGGTCGGACGCAGCGGAAACGGCAGCAGTACCGCGCACAGCAAGCCGGCGACGAACGCCGCGACCATGCGCGGCCGGTTGCGTAATACCTGCGGATAAATCGTCATCATGTGATTCCGAAAGCAAATGGAAAGGGTTCGGCCGGCGCGCGGGACTGCCCGCCGCGCCGCACCGGCGGGTATTGTCCCGATTATCGCCATTCCATCGTGACGTGGCGATGGGGACGCAAGCGCCTAAGATATTGGGATGACTGCCATCGCCCCCCTCTGCCGCCATCCGGCGAACACGGTCGGCCGCGACTTCGTCGTTGGCGACCTGCACGGCTGCGTGGATGTGCTGCGCGCGCTGCTGCACGACATCCGCTTCGATCCGGCCCGCGACCGCCTGTTCTCGGTCGGCGACCTCGTCGACCGCGGCCCGGCCTCCGAAACCACGCTCGACCTGCTCGACCGCCCGTGGTGCCACGTCGTGCGCGGCAATCACGAGGAAGTGCTGAGCCTCGTGGCGCGCGGCAAGCTGTCGCCCGACGCGTGGCGCGGGATCGGCGGCGACTGGGGTGCCGACCTGCCGCCGGAACGGCTGCACGCGCATGCGGCACGCATCGACGCGCTGCCACTGGTGCGCGTGATCGGCGACGGCCCCGGGCGCTTCAACGTACTGCACGCGGAATTCTTCGGCTCGGACGCCGATCTCGACACCGGCAGCTATGCGCACGACGTGCGCGAGCGGCTGATCTGGGGCCGCGATCTCGTCCAGGGGCTCGCCGATCCGGCGCGGCAGGCCGGGCTGTCGCTGACCTGCACCGGGCACACGCCGGTGCGCGCGCCACAGCGGATCGGCGCGCAGTGGTTCATCGACACGGGCGCGTTCGCACCGGCCGGGCGGCTCACGCTCGCCGAGCCGCGCACCGGGCGCACCTGGTCGATGACGCAGGCCGAGGCACGCGAGCGCCATGCGGGCGACTGGCCGCTGCCTTGAGGCGGCTGATATGCGCTGATAGATGCTAATAGGTGCTGACGCCCGCGAGCAGGCCCTAGCCCACCTGGTTCAGTTCGAACACCGCATCGACGGCCGAGCCGTTCCAGTTGTATTCGAGGTAGGCCGCGTGATGGCAGTCGCGCAGCAGCGCGGTGCGGAACGCCGCCAGGCACTCGCCGCGCGGGTCGCGCACCGACGGATAGACGATGCCCGCGCCGCCCGCATTGCGCACCGCGCGACCGAGCGCCTGCCCGGCGCTGTAATCGAGCGGATGCAGCAGCGCCGGATCGCGTTTGGGCCACACGCGTATGTCGGCCACGTCGCCCTGCGCGATCACCGTATAGAGCCGCATTTGCTGGCGCATCGGCGGCTCCCTCGTCGCTTCCAGGAACAACGCGCTGTGATACCGCGTTTCGGCGATCGCCGTATCGCGCGAACGCGCGCAGTAGAACACGCCGTAGCTGCCGTCGGAAAAGCGGCTGCCCTGCGGATTCAGATGCGTGAACGCGGCCATGATCGGTCCCCAGCCCTGCCCGTAGCGGCGCTCGGCGGGCGGCACGAGGTCGAGCGTGCCGACTTCGTTGCGGATGCGGTCGTTGGTCAGCGATTCGAGTGCGTAAAGCGCGTCGAAATCGTCCGCCGAGGCCACGCGGTCGAAGAGGTTGATCGCCGGGAAACGGGTGGGGATCACACGATAGGCTGGCGCCCAGTCGACCGCGGTCGTGGGCCATTGTTGTGCTTGGATCGGCATGGTCACGCCCAGCCACCTCGCATCGCGTCGAGATATTGCCGGACGGCGACCAGATCGCCGACGTTGCCGGCGAGCATCCGGTCGAGTGCGCGCTTGCCGCCGAACGGCGCCGCGTCGTTGGGCCGCTTGACCCACGCATCGGCCGCGGCCGGCTGCGGCAGCAGGATCTGCAGTGCCTTGTAGATGCCGAGCAACAGCGATAGCCGTTCGAGCGTATCGCGCGGCAGCCGCGCCGATTCCGGCGTGGCCTTCCACTTGAAGAACGTCGAACGGCCGGGCGACCCGAGCAGCACGATCTGCTCGTCGATCGTCAGTTCCCAGTCGCGCGCGATGTTGAAAAACGCGCGCAGGCCGGCCGCCGACATCTGCGCGACCGAGGCCTGCGGCGGGGCGGAGTGCGATTCATAGGCGGGCTGTGACATGATCGTTAGTCTCGAAACGAATTTACTAACAAGATTAGTCCATTTTCGTATTTTTGCAAGGGTCGAGACCGCCGATCGATCCGCTCCTCCGACCAAACGATATTTTTTGTCCATTCTGGACTCTTATTTTATTTTCTGCGTTAATGGCCGTGCGGACACCGCGCGCAGACGCGGTTCGTATCCGTGAAACCGTGTCGCACAGAAACCGGAAGCACCCCGCCAAGGAACGCACCATGAAGAGACTGATTGCCGCTGTTTCGATCGCCCTGCTCGCGGTATCCGCAGGCCCCGCCGTCGCGAAGGACTGGACCACGATCCGCTTCGGCACCGATGCCAGCTACGCGCCGTTCGAGTCGAAGGCGCCCGACGGCAAGCTCGTCGGCTTCGACATCGACCTCGGCAACGAGATCTGCGCGCGCCTGAAGGCGAAGTGCGTGTGGCTCGAGAACGATTTCGACGGGATGATTCCGGCGCTGAAGGCGAAGAAGTTCGACGCGGTGCTGTCGTCGATGTCGATTACGCCGCAACGTGCGCAGCAGATCGGCTTCACGACGAAGATCTACAACCAGCCGACGCGGCTCGTCGTGAAGAAGGGTTCGCCGCTGCTGCCGACGGCCGAATCGCTGAAGGGCAAATCGATCGGCGTCGAACAGGGCACGACGCAGGAAACGTATGCGAAGGCGTACTGGGGCAAGCAAGGCGCGAACGTCGTGTCGTACCAGAACCAGGACGGCGTGTACGCGGACCTGACGTCGGGCCGCCTCGACGCGGCGTTGCAGGATGAAGTGCAGGCGGCCATCGGGTTCCTGAAATCGCCGCGCGGCGCGAACTACACGTTCGTCGGCCCCGAGCTCGTCGACGAGAAGGTGCTCGGCATCGGCGCCGGCATCGGGCTGCGCAAGGAGGACACCGACCTGAAGGCGAAGATCGACGGCGCCATCCTCGATATGGTCAAGGACGGCACCTACAAGCGGCTCGCGTCGAAGTACTTCGACTTCGACATCTACGGCGGTTGAAACGGCGTCGCGCGCGTACGGGCGCCACTCCCGTCGCGCGCGTCCGACCGCCCCTCCCCTCACCACCGGACGGCACCGGCGCTACACCGTTTGCCGTCGCATCGAATGCTTCATCCGTCGCACACATCGCACGACGCTGCGCATTTCATTCGGATTGCAGATCGATCGTTCACGGGGACGATGCCTCGCGCGAACGGATATCGTGCGGCTTCAGTCAGTAGGCGAAGACCGGGCGTCGAGGGACCGGCGCCCGTGTGCACATGCCCTTGCGAATCGGGTTCGGGTGCAGGAAAGTGCCGACCCGGCGCGGATGACCGGCAATCAGCCGGATCCGCCTCGCACCGGGCGCGGAGAGATGGCCTGTCGATGCATGCCGGCCGGCTGCAAGAACGGCGTTCGACCGGCGATGCTCCGACTCACTGCGATCGCGGCCTGCCGGCCGCGGCGTGTGGCGATCGATCATTTTTCTTCCCCGTTTCAATCTGATGGTTGTTCCGGCAACCGGACGAGACCGGTGCCCCGACGATCAGGCGACGACACGCCGTGCTCGCCGGAACGCAGCTGTCGTGCCGCGCTCCGCCGCCGCATCCCCGCGGACCGTGTCCAGGCCGGTACTGACAGGGTTCGCTGCCGAACCGGACGGACCGTGCATCGTCGACTTTCGCACGCTCACTATTGCAAGGAGCGGGCCAGCGTCGCGCGAGCCCGTCCGGACAAGGGGTTGACCCGGCAGCGTGGTGGCCGGAACGGGTGCGGAAGGCGGGAAGTTACGAAACTGAAACACACGGCGCGCGGCCTGCGCTGGCCGTGTCGCGGCGCTGCCTTGCCGGATAAGGCTGAACAATGCGCCGCGACATTTTTACCGACGGGTAGCCGGCCGTTCACCCCGATTTGCCGCGCCAATTTGCGTGACTGCCGAGGCGAAAATGTTTCATGCGCTTTACATGGCGCAGGCGGCACGGGAGCCGCAGGTTGTCCGCACATCCATCGGCCGACGGCATCGCTATACTGCGAAACCGGCGCGCGTCATGTTTGCGCCGGCGCCCTTCGCCGGCGCGTGACGCACCTCACGACACCGCCCCACACGCCGCCCCATCACCCGAACGACCGCCCCCGATGATCCGCACCCTCTATACCGCCGAACGCGCCAGGCTGATTCGCTTCGGGGTGTCGGGCGTCGGCTCGACCGCGCTGCATGCGCTGATCGCGGCCGCGATGTTCGCGCTGTTCGACGCGACGCCGGTGAGCGCGAACGCGGTCGCGTTCGCGTGCTCGACCGCGTTCTCGTATCTCGCCAACACGCTGTGGAGTTTTTCGTCGCCGGTGACGTGGGGCAACTTCGTGCGCTTTCTCGCCGTCGCGCTGGCCGGCCTCGGCATGACGATGCTGCTGGCGCACGCCACCGAGACGCTCGGCCTCGCCCGCGCGTGGAGCATCGTCGCGGTCGTGCTGTGCGTGCCGCCGGTCACGTTCGTGCTGCACCGGCTCTGGACCTATCGCTGAACCGGCTCGCGCGTCACGCATGCGCCGCTCAGCCGACCCGCTGATGCCCCGCGTCGCCGGACGGCGTGCCGTCGTGGCCGCCGTTGTCGCCGTTCCCGCCGTTGTTGTCGTGATCGTTCAGCCCGTGCTCGATCATCATCCGGTAGAGCGTCACGCGTGAAATGCCGAGTTCGGCCGCGGCCTTGTTGATGCGGTGATCGTTGCGCAGCAGCGCATTCTCGATCGCGGTGCGCTCGGCGAGCGCCCGCGCCTGTTCGAGCGTCACGGGTTCGGTTTCGCCCGGCGTCTCGAGCCCGAGATCGTGCGGCGTCAGCAGCCGGCTCTCGGCCATCACGATCGCGCGCCGCACGCGGTTGATCAGCTCGCGCACGTTGCCCGGCCATTCGTAGCGGCGCATCGCATCGAGCGCGGCCGACGTGAAGCCGCTGATCTTGCGGCCGCTGTCGGACTTGAATTTCTGCAGCACGTAGTGCGCGAGGATGTCGATATCCTTGCCGCGCGCGCGCAGCGGCGGCTCGTGGATGCGCAGCACGCACAGGCGGTGATACAGGTCGGCGCGGAAGCGCCCGGCCTCGACCGCGCCGTCGAGATCGACGTGGGTGGCCGAGATGATCCGTACGTCGACCGGAATCGATTCCTGCCCGCCGAGCCGCTCGATCTTCCCTTCCTGCAGGAAACGCAGCAGGCTTGCCTGGCTTTCGACCGGCATGTCGCCGATTTCGTCGAGAAACAGCGTGCCGCCGTTCGCCGATTCGATCCGGCCCGCGCGCCGCTGGTTCGCGCCGGTGAACGCGCCGCGCTCGTAGCCGAACAGTTCCGACTGCAGCAGGTGATGCGGAATCGCGCCGCAATTGATCGCGACGAACGGCCCCTTGCCGCGGCCGGAGCGCTCGTGAATCGCGAGCGCCGTCAGCTCCTTGCCGGTGCCCGACTCGCCCGAGATGAACACGCTCGCGTCGGTCTTCGCGACCTTGCGGATCGTGCTGAACAGCTGCTGCATCGCCTCGCAGTTGCCGATCATCCCGTGTTCGCCGATCGACGCCGCATAGGCCGCGCCATCGACGCGATCGAGCGCGGCCATCCCGCGCGCATGGCCGAGCACGTGCGAAATCCATTCGTAGGGCAACGGAAGGGTCACGTAATCGAAGCAATAGCTGCGGATCAGTTCGCGCACCGCGGGGCTGATCGTGATGCCGGCCTGCGCGATGGAAATCCAGCCGATCGACGGCTGGCTCAGGCACGCCTTCAGCGCGGGATAGTCGCGCGACGTGAACCCGGTGAAATCGACCAGACCGGCGGCGACGCTTACGCCGGAGGTCATGTTCTGCGCGGCGCCGGCCGTCTTCGCGACGGCGATTTCCCAGCCGAGACCGCGCAGTTGCGCAAGCAACGGCTCATCGGGCGAACGCATGATCACGAACAGCTTGCGTCCGTCCTCGGGCGCGGTGACGGACACATGCGACATCTCGGGCACCGCATGCCCGTTTGCGTCAGGTGACCTAGCAACCATCGTTGTTCCCCGCTTCGCGTTGGTATCGCGCCGGCTCGCCGTCTCACGCGACGGACCTTGGTCGAACCGACATATTGGCCGCATTTCCGTCCGAATAAAATCCCCCCGTGCAGGAATCGCGCGTGAGGTGGACATTGTCATGAACGGTATATCGATGCGGCCGGCGCGCGGCTAGATGGGTGTTATCCCGGTGGCGTACGCGGCGGGCCCCCTGAAAGGATGGCTGCGCGGCGCGCAAAGCCGCGCCGGTGCTGGCGCATGGCGTTCCCGGGCGATGCCGCGCACGCCGGATCGGCTCGCTCGCGCATGCGTGCGCAACCGGTCGACGGGCCCGCAGGGCGCCCGTGCTGCCGGTTCGAATTGATTTCGGTCAATCGTCAGAAGAAGCCGGCTGATGCACGAACGCAACATGCGCGGCCCGATGCCGCGCATGCCGGCGCAGCGGCGATCTCAGCGGCCCGATGGGAGCGGCGCCGGCGCGTTGGCGCGGCCGCGGCCGGCCGGTGCGTCGCCCTGTTCGCCATAGGCGGCGGCGAGCGCATCGACCCGCGCCAGATGGTGGTGATTGTCGTGATCCCACGGATGGAAGCCCGGCCGGAAAAAGCTCAGCCATTCGCCGGCGATGCGCGGGAACAGCCCCCGGCGCGGCCCGTACAGGAACGCGATCATCCGCAGCATGCCGCGCACGTGATGGCCGGCGCCGCGATCGCGCCACAGCAGCGTCGCATGCATCAGGAATACGGTCGGCCAGAACGTCAGCGTCGTCAGCAGATACACGCCGATGCGGATCAGGTAACGGCGCAGGCCCGGCTCCATCGCGGTGTTCCATACGTCGAACGACACGGCCTTGTGCTCGGTTTCCTCGAGCGCGTGCCAGATCCACATCTGGCGGTAGCCCTCGACCGAGCCGTCGAGGCGCGTCGGGTCGCGCAGCAGCCAGTCGGCGAGCATCGCCGTGTAGTGCTCCGCCGCGACCGTATGCGCGAGCTGCACCGAATGCGGCAGCTTGCGCTTCATGTAGCCGAGCACCGTCCACACGCGCTTGTCGAGCTTGCGCGCGGGCAGGTGGTTCGCCTGCATCAGCTCGTTGTACTCGATGTGCTCGCGCGTGTGCATCGCCTCCTGGCCGATGAAGCCGAGCACCTGCTGCTTCAGCACGGGATCGTCGATCCGGTCGCGGTAGTTGCGCACCGAATCCATGAAGAAACGCTCGCCGGCCGGAAACAGCAGCGACAGCGCGTTGAAGAAATGGGTCACGTGCGACCCGAGGCCATGCCAGTCCTTCGCGCGTTCGACCGGCAGGTCGAAGCGCAGGTCGCGGCGCACCGGCATGATCCCGGCTGCGGTGGCGGAAGCGGCTGACTTCATGTTGATCGTTCTCCTGGTTCCGGAGCGGCCCGGCGCGTCGTCCGACGCAGCCGGCGCAGGCCCGGGCGGCGCATCGCGCACCGCCAAAATCTTGACATCGGCAGCTGTAAAGATAGGCCGCCCGCGGCGGCGCACGCAAGCCGCGCGGTAGATGCGCGCTTCCAAACAGGGCACGGTCGAAAAGGCGGAAAAGACGGCGCTCGAACAGCGTCCCGACGGGGCGGGATTCGAACGCGCGCGGTGGCTCGCGAGCGCTACGCGCCGCGCCGTGCCGCGTCACGTCGACAGTCTGAAAGCCCCGTGCGGCGGGCGTTTCACGGAAGTCGGCGACACCACGCGGCACGCAGCGGCGCGCCCCGGTAGCACCGATTCATACACGCGTCGCACGCGCACGGTGCAACCGCGGGCACGAGGCGCGCGAAAAATTCAAACGCGCGTTCCATTTGCGTTTCGGACGATCGCGGCCACGGTGGCCCGGTGCCGCCCGCGACACGCGTGCGAGCGGCCGACAGCCCCGAGCGCCGACCCGTTGCGCGCTCGCCTACAATAGCGGTTTTACCCATCCTTTTTCAGGAGAAGTCATGTCTGTCATCACGACCGAATCGGGCCTCAAATACGAAGACCTGACCGAAGGCACCGGCGACGTAGCGCAAGCCGGCCAGACCGTCAGCGTCCACTACACGGGCTGGCTGACCGACGGTCAGAAATTCGATTCGAGCAAGGATCGCAACGACCCGTTCGCGTTCGTGCTCGGCGGCGGCATGGTCATCAAGGGCTGGGACGAAGGCGTGCAGGGTATGAAAGTCGGCGGCGTGCGTCGCCTGACGATCCCGCCGCAACTCGGCTACGGCCCGCGCGGCGCAGGCGGCGTGATTCCGCCGAATGCCACGCTCGTGTTCGAAGTCGAGCTGCTCGACATCTGACAACGCACGCGAGCCGCCGCCTGACGCCTGCCCCATGGCACACCTTGCGTCCCCCACCATCGCACTGCAACGCTACGACATGCTCGAAGCGTCGGACGTGCACGACTTTCACCAGATCGTGCTCGGCATCGACGGTGCGATGGTGATGGCGGTGGACGGCGTCAGCCAGCGGCTCGACCGGCACGGCGCGTGGCTGGTTCCGGCCGGCGCGCGCCACGATTACGCGGGCCTCGGCGAGAACCGCCAGCTCGTACTCAATCTTCCCCTCGCGTCGCTCGCGGTGCCGCAGCGGCTGTTCGACAGCGCGCGCGCCGTGGCGATCGATCCGGCACTGACGTCGCTGGTCGCGCAGATCGCGGCCGCCGCCGCGCAACTCGACGCCCCCGCCGACGACGCGCGGCACGCGGCCGCGCATCGTTTCCAGTGGCAGGCCGCCGCACGGCTGTGCGGCGCGCTGCTCGACGAACGCGCGATCGCCGCGCCCGCCTCGGGCCTCGATTTCGCGCGCATCGACCGCTGGCTGCGCGCACGGCTCGAGGAGCCGCTGCGCATCGCCGATCTCGCCGCGCACTGCGGCTACGGGATGCGCCGCTTTCATCAACTGTTCGTCGACGCGTTCGGTGAAACGCCGCATCGCTACCTGCAGCGGCTCAGGCTCGACGCGGCCGTGATCCTGCTCGCGGACGGCCGGTATCCGCTCGTCGATATCGCCGGGAGGGTCGGCTTCGCGGATCAAAGCACGTTCACCCATGCGTTCACGAAACGCTTCGGCGTGGCGCCCGGACGCTGGCGCGGCGAGCGGCATTGAACGGCCACGCGTCGCCGGTTTTTCCGCGACAGCGGCTACGCCGCGCGCTCGCGCGGCGGCATTACGGCCGGACGAGCTTCGACAACCGTTGTCCGTCCCGCATGAAGCCGTGCCGCGCGTAAAAGCGGTGCGCATCGAGCCGAAGGTCGCCGCTCGTCACCTCCAGTTTCACGCACCCCGTCGACTCGAACCAGATGTGCGCCGCCGCGATCAGTGCGCCGCCGACACCCTGCCCGCGACAGCCTTCGTCGACGACCAGACTGGTGATACGCCCGAGATTGCCGTGTGCGTGAAATAGCGCAAGCGCATGCAGGCTGATGCAGCCCACCACGCTGCCCGCGACCGTCGCGACCAAGATGCGGTCGACCGCGCTCGGCAACAGGGCTGCCAGCTTATCGCGGATCATCGCAGGGGTCGCATCGTAGCCAAGCTGGTGCATCAGTCTTGCGATGTCGGCGTGATCGGCGATCTGCGCGTCGCGCGTCATCAGGTTCGAGGAAGTCATCCGGATGGGCCTGTCGAAAGTCGATGTGTGCGGTGGCAGGCATGAGCCACCGCAGTGCCATGTTAATCGCCGTGCACGGGCACGTATCGACGCTTCACGTTCCGCTGAAACATTGCATGTCCGTCGCGCCTACGATTGACGCATGGATACGACCACCCCCACGCCCGCCTTCCCGTCCGCGCTCGCCCGCGTCGTCGCGACCGTCAGCACCGGTTTCGTCGTGACGCAGCTCGACGTGACGATCGTCAACATCGCGCTCGCGCATCTCGCCGGTGACCTGCGCTTGCCGGTCGCCGGCCTGCAGTGGGTCGTCGACGCATACACGCTCGCGTTCGCGGTACTGATGCTGTCGGGCGGCGCGCTCGGCGACCGCTTCGGCGCGCGGCGCCTGTACATCGCTGGCCTCGTGCTGTTCGCGCTGGCGTCGCTCGCGTGCGGCGCCGCGAGCGCGCCCGCGATGCTGATCGCGGCGCGCGCGCTGCAGGGCGTCGGCGCCGCGGCGATGCTGCCCAATTCGCTCGCGCTGCTCAACGACGCGTGCCGGCACGACCCGCACCTGCGGGCGCGAGCCGTGGGCGGGTGGACGGCGGCCGGCTCGATTTCGATCGCCGCCGGCCCGGTGGTGGGCGGCGTGCTGATCGCGGCATGGGGCTGGCGCGGCATCTTCCTCGTGAACCTGCCGCTGTGCGCGGCCGGGCTGGCGGCTGCGTTTGCATGGATCCCCGCGCGCCGTGCGGCGGCGCCGGCCGCGCCCTCCCGTTCCATCCGCGCACTCGACCTGCGCGGCCAGTTCATCGCGATCGCGATGCTGACCGCGCTGACCGGCGCCGTGATCGAATGGCGGCCGCTCGGCTTCACGCATCCGGTCGTCGCCGGCGGCTTCGCGCTGGCCGCCCTCGCCGCGCTCGCGTTCGTCGCCGTGGAAACGCGCACGGCCACGCCGATGCTGCCGCTCTCGCTGTTCCGCCATCGCACCTTCAGCGCGGCCGTGCTGTTCGGGATCTGCGTGAACCTCACGTACTACGGCACCGTGTTCGTGCTCGCGCTGTACCTGCAGCGCGCACGCGGCGAAACGGCGTTGCAGGCGGGCCTTGCGTTCCTGCCGCTGACGGGCGGCTTCCTCCTGTCGAACCTCGCCAGCGGCCGTGTCGTGGCGCGTCACGGCCCGCGGGCGCCGATGCTGGCGGGCGCGCTCGTCGCCGCGCTCGGCTACGGGTCGCTGCATGTCATCGACGCGTCGACGCCGCTGGCCGTCCTGCTCGTGCCGTTCCTGCTGATTCCGACCGGCATGGGCTTCGCGGTGCCGGCGATGACGACCGCCGTGCTCGCGTCGGTCGCGCCCGAACGGGCCGGCATCGCGTCGGCCGTGCTGAATACCGCGCGGCAGGCCGGCGGCGCGATCGGCGTGGCTGCGTTCGGCGCGCTCGCCGGCGGTGGCGGCGCGGCGCAGGTCGTGGACGGGTTGCGGATCGAAACGACCGTGTCGGTCGCGCTGCTCGTCACCGCCGCGCTGCTCGCGACGCGGGTGCGGCCCGATGCGGATCGTGGCGCGTCGTCCGCGCGTCAGGCCGTCAGGTCGTGACGGCGGCCGATTGAACCACGCGTGCGGTCACGCGTCGCCGATCTTCCTCACGACCGTCTCGGCCGCCTTCAAAGGCCGGCCGTCGTCATGCCGCAGCGCGAGCTTGCGGACCGCCCGCCCCGTGCTGCGGTCGACCAGCACCGAATGCGGCTCGCCGCGCGCGAACAGGTTCGCCTCCCCCCACTGCCTCAGCATCACGATCACCGGAAACAGCCCTTCGCCCTTCTTGGTCAGCACGTACTCCTGATACGCGGTGCCGTCGGATGCCGGCACGACGTCGAACACGCCGGCGTCCACCAGCATCTTCAGCCGGTCGGACAGGATGTTGCTCGCGACACCGAGGCTCGCGCGGAAATCGCCGAACCGGCGCACGCCGTCGAACGCATCGCGCACGATCAGCAACGCCCAGCGATCGCCGACGATATCGGTCGCCCGCGCCACCGGGCACGGCGAATCCGCAAGACTTTTCTGCCTGGCCATGTTCCTCTCCGCAATCTTGCCGGCCGCCTCCGCGGCAACGCCGGCCATCCGTGCGCGGACATTTCGCCAGCCGCACAACAGGTTGCATTTTAAAACTACTTTTCCTACACTTCACACTAGTTTCAATTTGCAACTACATTGCACGAGGGAACCCATGGCGTCTTCCTGTCATTCCGGCACCGTTGCGTCGACCGCGCCAACACATGCCGCGCATCCGCCCGACGGCGCCCGCCTGTCCGCGGCGCGCGTCGCGTTGCTGGCCGTCTGCTGCGCGGCCAGTGTCGCGAACGTCTACTATGCGCAGCCGCTGCTCGATTCGATCGCGCGGGATTTCGGCGTGTCGCAGGCGGCCGTCAGCGGCATCATCACCGCGACGCAACTCGGCTGTGCGCTCGCGCTGCTGTTCGTCGTGCCGCTCGGCGACCTGCTGAACCGCAAGCGCCTGGTCACCGTGCAGCTACTGCTGCTGACGGCGGCCTGCATCGGTGTCGCCGCCTCGTCGACGCGCGTCGCGCTGCTGGCCGGGATGGTCGCGGTCGGGCTGCTCGGCACCGCGATGACGCAAGGGCTGATCGCGTGCTCGGCCGCGCTCGCGGGCGCCGGCGAACGCGGGCGCGTGGTGGGCGCCGCGCAAGGTGGCGTCGTGGTCGGGTTGCTGGCCGCGCGCTCGCTGGCGGGCGTCGTCACCGACATCGCGGGCTGGCGGGCCGTCTATCTGGTGTCGGGTGCGCTCGCGATCGCGATGCTCGTCGTGCTGTCGCGGCTATTGCCGGACGAGATCGGCCCGCGCGAGCGCATCGGCTACGCGGCGCTGCTGCGATCGATGGCGTCGCTGCTGCGCGATGAACGCGTGCTGCGCGTGCGTGGCGCGATCGCACTGCTGATGTTCGCGGCCTTCAGCATCTTCTGGAGCGCGCTGGTGCTGCCGCTGAGCGCGCCGCCGCACACGATGTCGCATACGCAGATCGGCGCGTTCGGCCTCGTCGGCGCACTGGGCGCGGCAGCGGCCGCCCGCGCGGGACGGCTTGCGGATCGCGGGCGCGGCGAAGCAACGACCGGCGCCGCGCTCGCACTGCTCGCGTGCGCGTGGCTGCCGCTCGCGTTCGGCGCGACGTCGATTGGATGGCTGATCGTCGGCATCGTGCTGCTCGATGTCGGCGGGCAGGCCGTCCACGTCGTCAACCAGAGCATGATTCTCGGCACGCGGCCCGATGCGCATGCGCGCCTCGTCGGCTGCTACATGCTGTTCTATTCGGCTGGCAGCGGACTCGGCGCGATTGCGTCGACGATGATGTATGCGCGCGCCGGATGGATGGGCGTCTGCGTGCTCGGCGCGGTCGTGAGCGTGGCGGCGCTTGGCGTGTGGGCCGCCACGCTCAGGCGCGCGTGACACGTGCCGGCGCCACATATCGGAGGGAGAAGGCCCGCCTGCCCTTCGCGGGCGCCGGCTTGCGAACCGGCCGCGAACGCGCCGCCGGTTCGGCTTTCGGTTCGGCGCGCAGGTCGCGCGCCGCGGCACACTCAACCTGCCGCCTGGATCGCCTCTTCGTACACGCCGGCCACGCGCCGCGCGATCACCGCGTTGTCGAAATGGTCACGTGCATAACGCTTGCACGCGGCTTCGTCGGGCAGCGTGATCGCACCCGACAACGCGGCACCGAGCCCTTCCGCGATCGCGTCCGCGCCCGTGGACGGCAGCACGAGATCGTCGGACAGCCCGGCCACCGCCTCCGGCAGCCCGCCCACCGGCGTGACCAGCACGGGCGTGCCGGAGGCGAGCGATTCGACGGTGATCAGCCCGAAGCCTTCGAGAGCGACCGTCGGCACGACGCTGACCGTCGCCGCGCGGTACAGCGCCGCGAGATGGTTGTCGGGCACGAAGCCGAGCAGCTTCACGTTGTCCTGCAGCCCGGCGGCTTCGATGCGCTGCTGCAGTTCCTCGCCGATCTTGCCCTTGCCGGCGATCAGCAGCAGCACGTCCGGGTGGCGGTGCTTGAGGAGGCCGATCGCGTCGATCAGGTCCTCCAGCCCCATGCGCCGCACGAGCCGGCGCACGGCCAGCACGATCGGCCGGTCCTGCGGCAGCTGCAGCTTGTGCCGCGCCTCGGCCGGCGTGAGCGGCGTATCGAACTGCGCGGTATCGACGCAGCCGGGAATCACGCGCACGCGCGACGGATCGATCCCGTAACGGTTCGTCAGGATCTGGCCGAACGCCTGCGACAGCACGATCAGCCGCGACGAACGCGTATAGACGGCCTGTTCGAGATAGCGCTTCGCGCGCTGGCCGAGCGACGCGGCGCCCTCGACCTGGCTTTCGTCGGCCCACGGCCCCTGGAAATGCGATACCTGCGGAATCCCGCGCGTGACGTCGAGGCCCGGGAACGTGTACAGCGCGAAGTGCGACGAGATCACGTCCGGCCGCTCGCTGCGGATCTCCTCGCGCAACGCGCGCCGCGCGGCGAGCATCCGGCGTGCAAGCGACTCCGATGCGGGGCCGAAGCCCTGGATCGCGCCGTCCGTGTCGTCGGCGACCTTCGGCGAGCCGGCAACGAGCCCGCGCACCTCGACGCCCGCGCCCGGCAGCGCGCCGACGAGCGAGTAGTACATCCGGTCGAGGCCGCCCGCGCGTTCGGGGAACCAGTGCATGCCGATCTGCAACGATTTGATCGGCCGGGAAGAGTGGGACATCACGTTTGCTCCTGCGTGACTGCATGCTCGGCCCGCTCGAATGCGGACGGCTGCGTGGGTTGGCCGATGCGCCGGTAAAGCGCGACATACTGGGCGCCCATGTGCGCCCAGCCGAAACGGGACATCAGTTCGCGGGCGGCTTCGCCCATCGTGCGACAGGTGTCGCGCGATGCCGCGAGCGAGCCGATCGCCTGCGCGAGCGCCGCCGGATCGTCCGGGTCCTCCAGCACGATCCCGCATTCGCGCGTGATGATTTCCGCGCCGCCCGCCGTGCGCGCGGTGACGACCGGCAGCCCGGCCGCCATCGCCTCGAGCAGCGACAGGCTCATCGCTTCGTAGCGCGACGGGAACACGTACGCGTCGACCGAGCGCATCAGCGTCGGCATGTTTTTAACGAGGCCGAGGAAATGCACGCGCGAATCGATGCCGAGCGCGCGCGCCTCCTCCGGATACGGGCTGCCGGGCAGGTAGCCTGCCACCGCCAGGTGCACGTTCGCCGGCAGCTTCGTCAGCGCCTTCAGCACGGTGCCGAGGTTCTTGCGCGGCGTGCGCAGGTCGCCGACGAACAGCAGCAGGAACGCGTCGTCCGGCAGCTTGAATGCCGCGCGGTCGGCCTGCGCCCCCGCGAACGCGCTGGCGTCGACACCGTTGTAGATCACGCTGATCTTGCGGCTGTCGATGCCGAGCCCGGCGATCTCGTCGGCCACCTTCTGCGACACGGCCGTGATCGCGCGCGAACGCCGGTACGCCCAGCGCTCGAGCGTGGTGTTCACGCGCGTATAGACGTACTGGTAGGCCGACCACAGCCCCTTCGTCGGCCCGAACGGATAGTACGGACTCTTGAACCAGCCGCCGTGCACGAAGTGCGCGGTATTCACGTCGGCCTTGATCCACGAAATGAAGCCGTTCACGTGCAACACGTCGTACTCGCTGCGGTGCGATCGCAGCCAGGCCGCGCTCTTCAGCGCGAACACCTGCTGCTTGACGAGATTCGACGGCCAGAAGCCGCCGACCTTCACGGGCACCCAGCGCACGCGCGGGTCGGCCAGCAGCTCGGGCGCGACATGCGACGCGACCAGCGTGACCTCGTAGTTCTCGGCCAGCGCCGCGCGCGCGATTTCGTAATTGACGCGGCCCTGCCCGTCGTTATGTCGCACGACGTGCGTGACGATCGCGATTCTCAATGGTCGCCCCCCCGTAAACGCGCGGCGGCCAGCAGGCGTTGCGCCTTTTGCCAGTGCGCCGCGGAAAGAATCGAAAAAATGGCTGTGAACATCAGCAGGCCGCCCGTGCCGATCAGCGAGTTCGTGAACACGAGCATCGCGAAGGTCGACAGGCACAGGCTCAGGCACGCGCCGACGAACTTGTCCTTGCGCAACTTGAACGCCGCGCGCAGCGTCCGGCCGAACAGCATCACGACGCCCGAGAGGTACAGCAGCGTGCCGGGCCAGCCGAGCACGAACGGCACGTTCATCACGCCGCTGTCGAAGCTGCCGTACTTGCCGAGCTCGCCGCTGTCGCTCGACAGCTTCGTGGATGCACCCGTCGCGCCCATCCCTTCGCCGGCGACGTCGGTGAACGCCGTCTGCGCGAAGGTGGCGTAGAACTTGTTGCGGTCGTCGTAGCTGCGGTCGTCCTTCAGGTTCGTGATCGACTGCAGGCGCGCGCCGAGACGGTCGGCCACCGGCCCGACGGTCAGCAGCGGCACGCACAGGCCGACCAGCACGACGCCGCTGATCAGGATCCGCATCCGCACGCGGTTGTTCGACTGCGCGAGCTGGATCGCGAGCGCGATCACCCAGCCGCCCCACGTCGAGCGCACGAGACACAGGGCGAACGACACGAAGCCGGCCGCCCCCGCGAACCAGCGGATCTTCTGCGGCGCGGCGAACACGAACACCAGCGCGCCCATGATCGCGAACGCGAACGGCCCCGACGAGTTCATCGTGCTGAACACGCGCACGCCGTACGGCACCGGCTCGCCCTGCGAGCCCATGTCGGAGCCGATCATCCACAGCACGTCCCACTGCGGCATCACGAAATACTGGACGACGCCGTACAGGCCCATCACGAGCATGCCCCACATGAACGTGGACAGCAGCACGTCGCGGTACTCGGGGTAGTCGCGCGCGTTGACCATGATGTGAAAGCCGATCAGCACCGGGTACACCCAGTTCGCGAGGTCGTAGGTCGCGGCCATCACGCCGCTCGACACGATCCCGACGAGGTATGCGTACGCGAGCCCGAACAGCATCAGCAGGATCGGAATCCCGCGCCGCTGCGCGAGCACGCGGTAATGCCGGATCAGCCCGAGGCCGGCGATCATCGTCACCGCGAGCGGCGCGACCTGGATCAGGCTCGTCGGCGTGAACGCGCCCTTCGACCAGTCGGCGAGACGCCGCACTTCCGGGCTCAGGAACCACACCCACCACATGAAGCCGACGTAGCGCGCCGGACTCTTGAAATACAGCCAGAGGCCGACCGCGATGGCCAGCACCGGGAACGCGAGCGTCAGCACCTTGCCCTGGTGAATGGCGATCAGCGCGGCCGTGAACGTCCACAGCCCGGCCTGCCCGACCCAGTGCTTCGGCTCGGGAAGCCAGTTGCGTTTGCGCGACGGTGCGCGTTCGGCGGCAATCGTACTCATCGATCCGCTCTCAGCGCGACGACGGGCGCGAATCCGCGAGCGGCATCGCGAGGCCCGCGGCGGACGGCGTGCGGCGCCGGCGCAGCATGTCGCGCGTGATCCGCACGTGCTGCTCGGCGAACGCCTGCGTGGTCAGGTCGCGGTCGCGCAGGCACGCGGCGGCGGCCTGCGCGCAGGCGAGCGCCGCGACCGGGTCGGCCACGAAGCGATCGGCGGCCTGGCGCATCGCCTGCGCGTCGAACGCCGGCACATAGGCGGCCGTATCGTGCGGGAAGTAGTCGCTGAGCCCGCCGACATCCGACACGATCATCGGCTTGCCGACGGCGGCGGCCTCGAGCATCACCGTGATGCCCGACGCATGGAAGTTCGGCCGCAGCGGCACGACGATCACGTCGGCCCACGCGTACAGCTCGTGCTGCTTCGCGAGCCCCGATGCCGAGCCGATCTTCACGTTCGGCGCATGCCACTCGCGCGGCACGCGGCGGCGCGTCGCGAGCCGCACGTCGTAGCGCTCGTCGCCGCCGAACGCGGCGAGGAACGTGCGCCAGTCACGGTCGCGATCGTTGCCGATCGCCGCGATCCGCAGCGGCCGGTTCGGTTGCCATTGCCGCGGCTCGGCGATCGGGAAATCCTGCGTGTTCAGCCCGTAGTAGACGAACTCGGCGTCGCGGCCGAGATAGCGGCGGCACAGGTCGGCGTTGGCGCGGGCCAGCGTGGTCAGCGCGTCGGCGCGCGAGATCAGCTTGCGGTACAGCCAGCGGCGCGGGCCGCCGAAGCTGTTCCACTTGTCGAACAGCCATACGCTCTGCGCGAGCAGCAGCGGGCGCTTGCCCTGCGCGCCGGCCAGCTTCAGGATCAGCGCAGCGGCCAGATGCTCCTGTTCCGTGTGCGTCCAGATCACGTCGGTGTTCAGCAGCGCGGCGCGGTTGCGCCACGCATGCACGACGTCGAAGCCGAGCGCCGCCTTCAGCGCGCGGCGCGCTAGGCTGGCGACGCGGTTCTCGCCGCCGTCCTGCGAATAGGTCAGCCGGAATTCGTCGGATTCTGCATGGTGATAGCCGTACAGGCAGCCGATGTTCTCGCCTTTCCGGTAGGTACGCGGATCGGCGCCATAAAACAGGTGAACGTGGACGTTCGTCGCAGCTTTCGTTGCAGTCATGCGAGCCCTCCGTGGGGGGTCGCGCGCGAGGCGCGCAGACCGTTCAAGACGTCACCGGCGGCATCGCCGCACGATGGGGGGCAAGGTTCGCGCGGCGGGCATCGCGCGCGCCGCGGCGCACCGCGCGCCAGTGCTCGCGGATCCGCTCGCGCTGCGCCGTATGCAGCGACAGCAGCACGTGCGCGAGGCCCGGGTAGACGCGCGTGCCGACCAGCGTCCACCACCACCACGCGATCTCGCGCCGGACCGGCGGCAGATGCTCGCGCAGGATCAGGTGCATGTTGTACGCGCCGTTGCTGATCGCATTCAGCGACGCGGCATCGCGCCGGTCGTCGTCGAAGCGCTCGGCCGGGAAATGATCGACCGCGATCGCCGGGTCGTAGACGAGCTTCCAGCCGTCGCGCTGCACGTGCATGCTGAAACCCATGTCGTTGTGCATCTGCGCGCCGGCGCCGCGCAGCCGCGTGTCGAAGCGCAGCCGCTCGATCGCCGCGCGGCGGTAGCTCATGTTCGCGCCTTTCAGCATGTCGACTTCGCGCAGGCCGCCGACGCCGAGATGATGGTTGCCGACGATCTTGCCGGACAGCGTGAGCTGGCCGACGCGTTCGCGCGATTCGTCGAGCACGCGGCCCTTCTCGTGCACCCAGTCGCGCCCGCCAACCGCGCCCACGCGCGGATCGGCCTCGAACACCGACTCGACGCGCGCGAGCCAGTCGGGGTGCGGCGCCGCGTCGTCGTCGGTGATCGCGACGATGTCGCCGTTGGCCGAGTCGAGCCCCTTGTTCAGCGCGGCGACCTGGCCCGGCACCTCGACCGGCACGATGCGCAGCGGCAGCGTGCCGCCGACCGCCGGATCGGCGAGCCGTTCGTGCGTGGCGTCATCCTCCGGGCGCGCGACGACGATCACCTCGTCGGGCAGCCGATGCTGGCGCTGCAGCGCCAGCAGGCAGCGCGCGAGGTCGGCGGGCCGCCGATAGGTCGGAACGAGCACGGAAATTTTCATCGTTGATTCTCCTGTCGGCCGGGCAGGCAACACGCGCTGCCCGCCCGGTTACGTGCGATGCGGATCAGGCGCTCAGGTATTCATGCACGGCCGCATAGCCGCGGCCGTAGCCGCGCGCCTTCGGCGGCACGCCGTTGAAGATCCCGCCTTCCAGGTCGACGCCCGCGGTGCGCAGGCGCTTGATCGCGTCGGCGATCTCGCCTTCGGTATGCATGCCCGAGCGCAGCACGAGGAACGTCGAGCCGGCCATGCGGCCGATGATGGTCGCGTCGGTCACCGCCAGCACCGGCGGCGAGTCGATCAGCACGACGTCGTAGCGCTTGCCGAGCCCTTCGAGGTATTGCGGCAGGCGCGTCGACATCAGCAGCTCCGACGGGTTCGGCGGGCGCGTGCCGGCCGAGATGAACGACAGGCCCTGCACCGGCGTCTCGCGCACGGCGTCCTCGAGCGCCGACTGGTCGCTCAGCAGCTCGGACAGGC
This sequence comes from Burkholderia sp. AU38729, assembly GCF_020419725.1. Taxonomy (NCBI): domain Bacteria; kingdom Pseudomonadati; phylum Pseudomonadota; class Betaproteobacteria; order Burkholderiales; family Burkholderiaceae; genus Burkholderia; species Burkholderia sp. AU38729. Next base: position 817,501 of record NZ_JAIZQO010000002.1, read on the forward strand.
CCGGCTGCGACGTGAGGCCGAAGTAGCGGTCGAGCAGGCCGCGACGCATGTCGGCGTCGATCAGCAGCACGCGCTTGCCCGAATGGGCGAGGAGCACCGCGAGGTTGACCGTCAGGAAGCTCTTGCCGATGCCCGGCGTCGGGCCCGTCAGCACGATCACGCGGTTCTTCGCATCCATCATCGCGAACTGCATCGCGGTGCGCAGGCTGCGCAGGCTCTCGACGCTGAGATCCTTCGGACGCAGGCTCGCGAGGATCGGCCGGGTACGGCTGCCGCTCTTCTCGGCCTGCGCGTCGAGCTTCACCTGCTCGGCGCTTTGCGGCACCAGCCCGTACAGCGGCAGGTTGAACGCGCGCTCGATGCGGTCGGGATCCTCGATACCCTGGAACATGTTGCGGCGCAGGAACACGACGCCCGTGCCGAGGATCAGCCCGAGGAACACGGCAGCCGACAGGATCAGCACCTTCTTCGGCTTGACCGGATCGCCCGGACGCAGCGCCGAATCGACGAGGTGGATGTTGCCGCCCGTGCCGGCCTTCTGCACCGACAGCTCCTGCACGCGGTTCAGCAGCAGCACGTAGATGTCCTCGGCCACCTTCGCGTCGCGCTGCAGCTGGACGGCCTTCACTTCGGTGGCCGGCAGGCTGCGGAAGCGGTTGCTGAACTTGTCCTTCTCGCCCTGCAGCTCCGCGAGCTGCTGCTTCGCGGCGATCACCATCGGGTGCGAATCGGTGAAGCGCTGCGCGAGCGACGCGAGCTGCAGGCGCTGCGCGGCGATCTGCTGCTCGTACTGCACGCTGCCCTCGAGGTAGACCTTCGCCTCGTCGCTCGCGTTGATCGAGCCCGACGTGCGCTGGTATTGCGTCAGCGCGGCTTCCGCGCGTTCGAGGTCGGCCTTCAGGCGCGGCTCCTCGCCCTTCAGGAAGTCGAGCATCTTGGTCGCTTCGGCCTGCTTCGCGACCACGTGCTGGTTCAGGTACGACTGCGCGAGCGCATTCGCGATCGCGGCGGTCTGGTCCGGGTCCTTGCCTTCGAGCGAGATCTGCACGACGCCCGTCTGCTTGCCCTGCTCGGTCACCTGGATGCCGGTCTGGAAGCCGCTGATCGCGTCGAGATCGTTGTAGCGGACCACGGTGAACTGCGTGCCGGGGCGCGCGACGAGCTTCGACACGAGCAGCGTCACGCCGCCGCCCTGCGCCGATTCGCCGACATGGCCCGACAGCAGCCGCATGCCGTTCGGGTCGACGATCGAATAGGTGCCGTTCGGGCCGGCCGTCAGCGTCAGCTTCTTGCCTTCGAGCGCGGGCACGACGTTGATCGAATCGACGTCGGCCACTTCACCGCCCCATGCGTACGACTTCAGGCCGAGCCACGGCTTCGCCGGCTCGCCCGGCGTCGCGATGCGCGCGGCGAGGCTGCCGATCACCGGCAGCGTCTTCGGCACGATCGAGAAGTTCAGCTTGAACTGCTCGACCACCGGCGCGACCACGCCGCGGCTCTTGATGATCTCGATTTCCGCGTCGGTCGGCGCCTGCTGCGGGCCGCTGTTGATCATCGCGCCCGTCTGCGTCTGCGTGAGCGCCTGCGACGTGTTGTCGTTGCCCTCGACCCGCACGTGCACGTCGGCCTGGTAGACCGGCTTCGCGATGTAGCAGTAGAGGCCGGCGAGCGCGACGACCGTGACCGCGATGCCGAGCAGCAGCCAGATGTCGTCCATGATCACCTGGAGCAACTGGCCGAGGACGACGTCCTCTTCCTCGGTTTTCGCGGACAGATCCGCGTAGGAGTGTTTCGCTTGCGTGTTCACCATTCGTTCCCGCTTGAGTGGTGCCGGGGGGCAGGCGCCGCCCCGGCGGGCTATCAGCGCGTGATTTGCCGCATGTAGAAGATCGTCTGGATCGTCGGCAGCACCTGCTGCAGCACACGGTTGAACTGCACCGAGCTGGCCGTGCTGACGTAGACGACGTCGAGCGGTTGAAGCGGGAAGCGGCTCGACAGCATCAGCGCATCCGGCTGCGTCATGTCGAGGCGGAACACTTCAGGCTTCGTCGGGTTGTCGCGCATCCCGCGCATCACGTAGATCTTGCGCGGGTTCGCGTCGGTGTCGAGGATGCCGCCGCCCGCGGTCAGCGCATCGGCGATGGTCAACTTGCCCTTGAGCATCGGCACCGTGACCGGCGTCTTGACCTCGCCCATGATGAACACGCGGCTGTCGCTGCGGTCCGGCACGTTGACGATGTCGCCCGGCTGCAGCATCACGTTCTGCTTCACCTCGCCGCGATCGAGCACGCCGTTCGCGTCGAGCGTGTAGAGCTTGCCGTCGCGCGTCAGGCGCACGCGCTGCAGGTCGGCCTCGTTGGTCGAGCCGCCCGAGCGCGAGATCGCGTCGACGAGCGTCAGCGGCACGTCGCTCACCGCGAGCGGGCCCGGCTGCTTCACCTCGCCCGTCACCTGCACCTTCTGGCTGCGGAACGACAGCACGCGCACGTCGAGCTGCGGATTCTTCACGTAGCGCGACAGCGTGGTGGCCATCTGCTCGCGGATCTGCGCAACCGTCTTGCCGGCCACCTTGATGCGGCCGACGAACGGGAAGAAGATCGTGCCGTCCGAGGCCACCGTCTGGCCGTACGGATCGGCCTGGCCCGGCAGCGCGGTCGTATACGGCTGCTGCAATGCACCCGCGACCGACTGCGTCGTGTTGCCGCCGCTCGAGAACGACTGGCCCTGCGGCGTCGTCAGCTCGGGGTGGTCCCACACGGTGACGCCGAGGATGTCCTGCGGGCCGACGCGGTACACGTACTCCGACGGATCGGTATAACGTCCGGGCGGCAGCGGATGGTCCACCTGCGCTTTCTGCAGCTGGTCCATCACCACTTTGGCGTCGATGTAATGAACCGGATAGGTTTCGGCCGCTTGCTGCCGGCCTTCGTCCTTCAGGTTCGACGAGTCGAGGTAGTTGCCGGGCGCGGTTGCACAGGCTGACAGGAAAGTCGTCAGCGCGACGGCAAGCGCCACCGGGCGCATCGGGCGTTTCAGCATAGTTTCTGTAGCCATCCTTGAACCAGACGTTCGATCAGTGAGTAGCTCTCGCGGTAATCGGCCTCGGGGCCGCCGTGCGGGTCGGCAATCTCGGCCCCTTCCCACTTGCCGAGCAGGTGGACCTTGCCGCGCGCGAACGGATCGACCGATTCGACGGCCTTGATCTGTCCGCGCTCGCTGACGAGAATCAGGTCGGCGTCGCGCACGATCCGGCGCGACAGCCGCCGCGAGCGGTGGGTCGTCGCATCGACGCCCCGCTCGGCGAGCAGCTGACGCATCACCGGATCGATGCCGTCGCCGTCGTTCGCATGCACGCCCGCCGAGTGGAACGTCGGGCGCGGGCCGCCGCGCGACGCGGCGTGCGACTTGAACAGCAGTTCCGCTGCCGGGCTGCGGCAGACGTTCGCGTGGCAGACGATCAGGATGTTCCGGAACATGGCGTCTCGTAACGAGTGACGGGAAACGGGTTACGCGCTCGCGGGCGCGGTGCCCGGCACACGGGCGGCGACGGCCTGGCGCGAGCCCGGCCGGCCGATCGGGTGGTATTCGATGCCCTGCTCGCTCATCGTCTCCGGCTCGTACAGGTTGCGGCCGTCGAAGATCACCGGCGCTTTCCACAGGCGGCCGAGCGCGACGAAGTCGGGGCTCTTGAAGATCTTCCATTCGGTGACGATCACGAGCGCGTCGGCATCGCGCGCGGCCTGCGCCTCGTCGTCGACGAAGGAGAGGCGCTCGAGCCAGCTCGGGTGATCGGCGAGATCGAGCGCGATCACGCGACGCGCTTCCTCCTGCGCGACCGGGTCGTACGCGGCGATGCGCGCCCCGCGCGACAGCAGCTCGGCGATCAGCTCGCGGCTCGGCGCTTCGCGCATGTCGTCGGTGTTCGGCTTGAACGCGAGGCCCCAGAGGGCGAACGTGCGGCCGCTCAGGTCCTCGCCGAAGCGCGCGACGATCTTCTCGGCGAGCACGCGCTTTTGCGTGGCGTTGACCGACGACACCGCCTTCAGGATCTGCAGTGCCTGCCCGTGCTCGTCGGCGGTGCGGATCAGCGCCTCGACGTCCTTCGGGAAGCACGAGCCGCCGTAGCCGCAGCCGGCGTACAGGAAGTGATAGCCGATGCGCGGATCGGAGCCGATCCCGCGGCGCACGGCCTCGATGTCCGCGCCGAAGCGGTCGGCGAGGTTCGCCAGCTCGTTCATGAACGAGATGCGGGTCGCGAGCATCGCGTTCGCCGCGTATTTCGTGAACTCGGCCGAGCGCACGTCCATGTACAGCGTGCGCTCGTGGTTGCGGTTGAACGGCGCGTAGAGCTTCTTCATCAGCTCGCGGGCGCGCTCGCCCGGCACGTCGTCGTCGCAACCGATCACGATGCGGTCAGGCCGCGTGAAATCGTCCACCGCCGCGCCTTCCTTCAGGAATTCCGGATTCGACACGACCGAGAACATCTGGTCGCCGCCGCGCTTCGCGAGTTCTTCCGCCACCGCCGCGCGCACGCGCTCGGCCGTGCCGACCGGCACCGTCGACTTGTCGACGATCACCTTGAAGCCGGTCATGTAGCGGCCGATGTTGCGTGCGGCCGCAAGTACATATTGCAGGTCGGCCGACCCGTCTTCGTCGGGCGGCGTGCCGACCGCGATGAACTGCACGTCGCCGTGCGCGACCGCGGCCTCGATATCGGTCGAAAAGCGCAGGCGGCCGGCCGAGCGGTTGCGCGCGATCACTTCCTTGAGGCCCGGCTCGTGGATCGGCACGCCGCCGTTGTTCAGGATGTCGATCTTTGCCTGGTCGACGTCGAGACAGAACACGTCGTGCCCGATGTCGGCCAGACATGCGCCGGTGACCAGCCCTACGTAACCGCTGCCGATGATAGTCAGATTCATGATGTGTCGGACCTCTTGACCAATGATTCGAAATTCGTAAAACCGGAATGCCTGCGCGGCGCGATCTCGGTGCTCAGTACGCGTTGCTGCCGGTGAAGCCTTTCCAGAGCGTCAGCACGACGATCTTGATGTCGAGCCAGAACGACCAGTTCTGCATGTAGTACAGATCGAGCTTCACGCGTCCCATCATCTTCTCGATCTGGTCGGTCTCGCCGCGAAAGCCGTTGATCTGCGCCCACCCGGTGATGCCCGGCTTGATCCGGTAGCGGAACATGTAGCCCTTGACCAGATCCTTGTAGATGTCGTCGTGCGCGAGCGCATGCGGGCGCGGGCCGACGACCGACATCTCGCCCTTCAGCACGTTGATGAACTGCGGCAGCTCGTCGAGGCTCGTGCGGCGCAGGAACCGGCCGACCGGCGTCACGCGCGAATCGTTCTTCTTCGCCTGCGTGACCTGCCCCGCCACTTCCTGGTGCACCTTCATCGAGCGGAACTTGTAGATCTCGAACTCGTGCCCGTCGATGCCCTTGCGCTTCTGGCGAAAGAACACCGGCCCGCGCGACGTCAGCTTGATCAGGCACGCGATCAGCAGCATCACCGGCGCGAGGCCCGTGAGCGCCACCAGCGCGAACGCCCGGTCGAACACGAACTTCGGCAGGATCCGCACGTCGGTGATCGGCGACGCCGCGAGGTTGATCGCCGGCACGCCGAGCACCTCGACCACTTCCTGGTTGAAGAACGACAGCGTGCGCACGTCCGGGATGAAGCGGATATTCACGAAGTCGTGGCGGAACACCGTCACGATCTGGTGAATCCGGCGCTCCTCCGTGATCGGCAGCGTGAGCCACAGCTCGCTGATCGCGCGGCTGCGCACCAGCCACACCAGCGATTCGAACTGCCGCTCGATGCGCACGTCGTCGAGCGCGACTTCGCCCGGCGCTTCGTTTTCGTCGTACACGCACACCGGGTTGAAGCCGGCTTCCGGCCGCGCCCGCATCTGGGCGATCAGCCGCCGCGCCGCCGGCGTCCCGCCGACGATCGCGACCGCCTTCAGGTTGTAGCCGCCGCGGCGCAGTTGCCGCAGCACGACGTGCACGCAGGCCTTCGAGCCGGCGAGCAGCGCCATCGTCACGAGCGCCCAGTACCCTAACCACAGCCGCGACAGGTCGCCCGACTGGTGAAAGCTGAAGCTCAACAGGATGCCCGCGAGCTCGACCACCAGCCACGCGAACGCGACCCGCCCCACCAGCCCGACGAGACGCTTGCCGCGCCACGACTGGTAGATGCCGAACGCGGGAAAGCACACGACGACGAGCAGGCAATCGAACAGCATCATCGTGCGCTGCAGGTCGTTGAGCCAGATGCCGCCACCGTGCAGCGCGGCGGCGATCAGCGCCCCCGTCACGACCATCGCGATATCGATGACTCTCGCCAGCACGCTCAACATGTCTGCTTCCTCTTTGAACAGGCGTTTGCCGAACAGCTCCTTGTGCGACCCGTGCCGCACATTCGATTCAAACGTTGCATGACGCTATTGAAGCGGTAAGAAATTGTCGCCTCAAGCGTACAAGTATTTCGAAAAATAATCGGAAATTCTTGCCGAGATGTTTTTGAATTAATTCGGCACGTTTTCCCGAAATTCCCGGGAATCGGGAATTTTTCAGAAGCTTTACGATTTCCGCTCACCCTTTGCGGACGGTCAATACCAGCCGATTCACCGATTTATTTCTTATTTTTTTATTTGCATCGGATGCCGGCGCGGAAAATTCTTCCCGATGAATGCGTGGCGAATATCCGGCAATGGATCCGGTTTTATTGTCGATTTACTTCATGCTACAACGACAGGCATTGACTTCAACCGTGGAGAGTGTCCTCATGAATGCTCCGGCCGTGGCTGCCGAAACGCGCCATTCTTCTTCCACCGCGCCCGCCGCCGGCACGCGCGTCGCCGTGCAGCCGGTGATTCTCGCCGGTGGGTCCGGCACGCGCCTGTGGCCGATGTCGCGCGAACGTTTTCCGAAACAGCTGATCGGCCTGCTCGGCGAACATTCGCTGCTGCAGTCGACCGCGCTGCGCCTCGACGGCCTGGCGGCCGACCATCCGCTGAACGACGACGTGCTGATCGTATGCGGCGAGGATCACCGCTTCACCACCGCCGAACAGCTGCGCCTGACCGGCAAATCCGCGTCGATCATGCTCGAGCCGATCGGCCGCGACACCGCGCCCGCGCTGACGCTCGCCGCGTTTCGGCTGGTCGCCGGCGGCAACGATGCGGTGATGACCGTGATGCCGGCCGACCATGCGGTCGCCGACCTGCCGCGCTTCCATGCGGCCGTCGCGGCCGGCGTGCACTGCGCGATGCAAGGCAAGATCGCGACGATGGGCATCGTGCCGCAGCACGCGGAAACCGGCTACGGCTACATCCGTGTCGGCGCGGCGCTCGGCGACGCCGCCACGGGCTCACTCGACGTGCGCCGCCTCGACCGCTTCGTCGAGAAACCGCATCTCGAACTCGCTCAGCAGTACGTCGCATCGGGCGAATACTGGTGGAACAGCGGCATCTTCATCGTTCGCGCGTCGGTCTGGCTGAAAGCGATCCGCCAGCTCGAACCGGCGATCTACGCGGCCTGCGAACAGGCCGTCGCCCAGGGCAAGGCCGATGGCGATTTCTTCCGCATCGATCGCGAAGCGTTCGCCGCGTCGCCGTCGAACTCGATCGACTACGCGGTGATGGAGCCGCTCGCGAGCCTGCCGCAATTGTGCGAGAGCGTCGTCGTGCCGCTCGACGCGGGCTGGTCGGACGTCGGCTCGTGGGACGCGATCTGGCAGATCTCGCCGAAGGATGAGGCCGAGAACGTCGGCCGCGGCCACGTGCTGTTCGAAGGCGCGGAGTCGACGTTCGCACATTCGGAAAGCCGGCTCGTCGCCTGCGTCGGCACGCAGAACCTCGTCGTCGTCGAAACGCCGGACGCCGTGCTCGTCGCGGACAAGTCGCGCGTGCAGGACGTGAAGAAAATCGTCGGGCGCATCAAGGCGCAACGCGGCGCGGAAGCGACCGATCACCGCAAGGTGCATCGCCCGTGGGGCCACTACGACTCGGTCGACATGGGCGAGCGCTTCCAGGTGAAACGCATCGTCGTGAAGCCGGGCGCGCAACTGTCGCTGCAGATGCACCACCATCGCGCCGAACACTGGATCGTCGTCTGCGGCACCGCGCGCATCACGCGCGGCGATGAAACGTTCCTGCTGTCCGAAAACGAATCGACGTACATCCCGCTCGGCGTGTCGCACCGCCTGGAGAACCCGGGCAAGATGCCGCTCGAGTTGATCGAAGTGCAGTCGGGCGCGTATCTCGGCGAGGACGACATCGTCCGCTTCGACGATACCTACGGCCGGCAGTAACGCACGTGCATAGCGAGGCGCCGCTTCGACAGCGGCGCCTCGGGCAAGACAGGCATGGAACGACGGGACTTCCGCGCGGGCGTCGTGGCACACGACGGCCCGCGCGTTTCACCAGGTCGGCGATCAGCCGACGCGGTACACGTACTCGCGGCGCTCCGGCTGCACCGGATCGTTGCGGCTTTCGGACAGCGCGCCCGCATGGCGCTCGGCGATGAAGCGCTGGATGTCCGACTCGGCACGCGCGAGCGCGGACAAGCCGGCCAGCACCTCGCCTTGCGGCTCGCGCGCCGGTTCGTCGCTCGCGCCATGGCGATCGATCCACTGGCGTGCCCAGTCGAGCGCGAACTGCTCGGCTTCCTCGGCATCGGTGAAGCGCGGGCCGATCAGGCCCGAGCGTTCGACGCGCCGGTCGTCCTGCATAATCTCGGCCCACGCGCGATACATCAGGTTCTGCACCGGCTGCGCAATGCCGCAGATCGTATAGCCGCGATATCGGTCGACTTGCGGTTCGGCCGCGGCGAAGCTCGCCGACGACGCATGCGCATGGCGCAGCGTCGTCGACGACGCACCGGGCACCGCGAACGACACGGCCGACGGATCGACGACTTCGTCGACCGGCCGCGCGCTCATCGACGCGCCCTCGCCCTCCCAAACGTTTGCCTGAGCGACCGGCAATTGCCACGACTCGGGGTTCTGCCAGAACACGCCGCGCAAGCGATCGTTGTCGGGCACGGGCTCGGCACGGCGCGCGGGCACGACCGGCACCGGCGGCGGCGGGATATACGCGAACGTGCGCCCGCTGAACTGGGTCAGCACGTCGATCATCTGCAGCAGCGTGCCGGACGCAAGCCACTCCTCGTAGCGGCGACGGCACGTCGGCCCGGACGGATAACGACCGGGCAGCTTCGACCAGGCTTCACCGGTCGTCAGGATCCAGAGCACCGCGTTGGCAACGACGCGCGGTTCGGCTCGTGGACGCCCACGGCGGTTCAGCCGGATGGGTTCATCGGCGATCAGCGTTGAAAGACGAAACCACTCTTCATCGGTAAGCTCATCGAAGAACATAGTAGATCTCTCCACGCAGCCAGGCCGGGGCTGCGATTGGCGGCGCCGTCGCGACACATCGCGTCGCGGGGCGGCCAGGTTGCACATTATGGTTATCCGCTGTTGTGCATGCCGGTGCGGCACCGCACTTTCACGGTGCCGAGATTCCCGGCAATGACGCACAAATCACGGTCTCACTCCAATGTGGGAATTTTTGTGCACGAAGCATACCATCCCTAGGGTTTATCTCAATATGACAATGACTTAATGTTACGCACTGAAACAACCTGCCATGGGTGCGTAATGTATTTACGCTTGAATTTTTTTGCGGGATCTTTATGCCCGTCGCTGCAAAGGCCCGTCTGGCGGGGCTCTGCAGCGTATGAAGAATGCCTTTTGATGGGGATTTTCGGGCTGCCCCGACCCCGGCCGGCAACAATCCCGCGCATTGCTTCCCGATATCGGTAAATCAGGGAAAAAAGCGTAACAAGATATTCACGAATCGGTAAATCATTCAAATTCGGCCGATTTTAATTATCTCCGTGCACAATCTTTTTATTGTTTCTCTGCGAGTGATGAAAGCACGGTGACGTGCGATGCACATTTTTCGCCACGCGCAAACTCGTGACGTCTGTTACATCTTCGGGGCGGCGGGCGGGCGATCGCGCCGCATCGGGGCGCGGGGATTCCATTTCGGGTCGGAACGGAAAAAGGGAAACCGGTGGCAGGCCGTGCCGGACGTTGCAGCGGACGCGTCAGCGCAGATCGACGGCCAGCGACGCGGTCACGTCCGCGTCCACGCGCTGCGGCGGCATCGTGTACGCCGGGTGATCGCAACCGATCGACAGCGCCGCCCCGCCCTTGAGCGCCGCGCGCATCGGCGCGTCGAGCTCGAAGCGCACGAAGTGCACGGCCGACGTCTTCTCGGCGGTATCGCGGTCGAGATCCTCGTCGGCGATCGCGTAGACGCGCGCGTGCCCGTCGACCTGCAGGTACACGCGATCCTCGACCCCGATCAGCCGCGCGAGCGCCGCGCGCCGTTCGATCTCGTGCTCGTACTCGATCTGCATCGTCGCCTTCAGGTTCGTGCCGTCGGGCACGAGCGGCAGATACGCGTCCAGCTCCCCTTCGATGCCGGCCTGGTCGAAGATCTTCTCGATGTGCAGCATCTCCTGGATCTGGTAGCGGATCGTCGTCTCGTCCTCGAACAGGAAGCGCAGGTGGTTGCCGAGCGCCACCGCGCGGCGGCGCTTGTATGCGACCAGCCGCGCGTGTTCGGCCTTGCGGATCTTCGCGTACGCTTCGAGCGTCAGCAGGGAGTCGCGGGTCAACGTCATGGGAGGTCCTCGTGAGTCGGCCGGCGGCGGCTCAGATGCCGTACGCGCGGCGCAGCAGCGTAAGCGGATGCGCGAGCGGCGCGGACGGCAGCCCCTTCTCGTCGATCCCCTGCACGATGTGATGGCCGGCCAGCGCGCAGTCCGACGACACGACATCCGGCTGCGGCTCGGCCATCGCCTTGAACACGGGCCCGCCGATCCGCATCGCGTCCGCGTGAAATGCCTTCTTCACGCCGAACGTGCCCGCATGGCCCGAGCAGCGCTCGACGACGTTCACCCGCGTATCGGGCACGAGCGACAGCGCGTCGGCCGTCTTGCGGCCGATGTTCTGCACGCGCGCATGGCACGGCACGTGATACGACACGGTGCCGAGGCCGGTCTTGAAATCGGTCTTCAGCAGTCCGTCGCGATGCCGCGCGATCACGTATTCGAACGGATCCCAGAATGCGTCGGCCACCGCGCGCACCGCTTCGTCGCCGGGGAACATCAGCGGCAGCTCGCTCTTGTACATCAGCACGCAGCTCGGGATCGCACCGATCAGCGCATAGCCTTCGCGCGCGTAGCGTTCGAGCACGGGCAGGTTCACGTCCTTCTTCGCGGCCACGCCGGCGAGATTGCCCTGCTCGAGCAGCGGCATCCCGCAGCAGGCTTCGCGCGTGACGAGTTCGTACGGGATGTCGTTGTGCGCGAGGATCGCGAGCAGGTCGTGGCCGATGCCGGGCTCGTTGAAATTCACGTAGCAGGTTGCATAGATCGCGACCTTGCCGGGCGTGCGTTCGCCGTCGCGCACGGGCAAGCCGTCCGACGGCCTCGCCGTGCGCCGGAACTTGCGCGGCGCGAATTCCGGCAGCCACGCGTGACGATCGACGCCGAGCGTCGCCTCGAGCGCATGGCGCGCGGGCGGCGTGCGGTTCACCGCGTTCACCGCCTGCGTGACGATCGGAATGCCGGCGAAGTGGCCCAGCGCGTCGGTGTTCGACAGCACCTTGTCGCGCAGCGTCGCTTCGCCGCGCTTGTAGCGCGCGGCCTTGCCGCGCAGCATCAGGTGCGGAAAGTCGACGTTCCATGCATGCGGCGGCACGTACGGGCATTTCGTCATGTAGCAGAGGTCGCACAGGTAGCACTGGTCGACGACCTTGCCGAACGCGGCCTTCGGCACTTCCTCGAGATCGCCCATCGGCGTGTCGTCGACCAGATCGAAGAGCGTCGGAAACGCGCCGCACAACGACACGCAGCGCCGGCATCCGGCGCAGATGTCGAATACGCGCGTCATTTCCGCATCGATCGCGGCCTGGTCGTAGAACGCATCGGACTGCCAGTCGAGCGGATGCCGGGTCGGGGCTTCGAGACTGCCTTCCTTGTGGGGCATGGAGCGCTCCATCCAGCGTGGCGCGCATGCGCGCCAGCGCCGCCCGCGCGATGCGGGCAGCGATGAACGAACAGCCGGCCGCTTGCCGGTCGCACGGCCTGCCGTGCGGCCCGCGGCGGCCCGTCAGTCGACGAGACTGTCCAGCGCCTTCGTATAGCGGTTCGCGTGGCTGCGTTCAGCCTTCGCGAGCGTCTCGAACCAGTTCGCGATTTCGTCGAAGCCTTCCTCGCGCGCCGCCTTCGCCATGCCCGGATACATGTCGGTGTATTCGTGCGTTTCGCCGGCGATCGCCGATTCGAGATTCTGCCGCGACGAACCGAACGGCAAACCCGTTGCCGGATCGCCGACGGCCTCCAGGTATTCGAGATGGCCGTGCGCATGGCCGGTTTCGCCTTCGGCGGTCGAGCGGAACAGCGCGGCGACGTCGTTCTGGCCTTCGACGTCAGCCTTCGAAGCGAAATACAGATAACGCCGGTTCGCCTGCGATTCGCCCGCGAATGCGGCTTTCAGGTTCTCTTCGGTTTTGCTGCCCTTGAGTTGAGCCATTTGCGCCTCCGTTCGAGTCGGCGCGGCCGCGTGCGGAGCCGGGCCGATCAAGTATGTGGGGAACGATGCGCTTGCCGGGGCGCGCGCGTCGTGCTCTTCAATCTAGGCGCTCGCGTTCGCATCCCCCAATAGGCTTTTTCAATCCGGGCGATAGTGCTTGGGGGGCGGCGCGCTGGGGGATGTGATCGGGTGTTCGGGTGTTCGGGTGTTCGGGTGTTCGGGTGTTCGGGTGTTCGGGTGCTCTGTGCTCGGCGCTCGGTGCGCAGTGCTCGGCATTCGCGCGTGCCGCGTGCGTCACGCGTCCGTCGCGCGCCTGAGCAGCAACTCGCGCTCGCGCTCGTTGCGCGTCAGTTCCGCCGCGCGGCGGAATTCGGCCTTCGCCTCGTCGGCGCGGCCCAGCTTCGCCAGCAGGTCGCCGCGCACGCTCGGCAGCCAGTGATAGCGCGCGAGCGCGGGATCGTCGCGCAGCGCGTCGACGAGTTCGAGCGCCGCGGCAGGCCCGAACGCCATCCCGACGGCCACCGCACGATTCAGCTCGACGACGGGCGACGGCGCGACTTCGGCGAGCGCGTCATACAGCGCGACGATCTGCGCCCAGTCCGTATCCGACGCGTGCCGCGCACGCGCATGGCAGGCTGCCAGCGCGGCCTGCAGCGCATACGGCCCGCGTACGCCGCCGAGCTTCGTCGCGCGTTCGAGCGCCGCGAGGCCGCGCCGGATCAACAGCGGATCCCAGCGGCTGCGATCCTGGTCGAGCAACAGCACGGGCCGACCCTGCGCATCGGTGCGCGCATGCATGCGCGACGCCTGCAGCTCCATCAACGCGACGAGCCCGAGCACCTCGCTCTCGTCCGGCGCCAGCCCGGCCAGCACGCGGCCGAGCCGCAACGCCTCGTCGCACAGCGCCGGGCGCGTCCAGTCGTCGCCCGAGGTCGCCGCATGGCCTTCGTTGAACACGAGATAGATCACTTCGAGCACCGACGCGAGCCGCGCGGGCCGCGCGTCGGCCGCCGGCACCTCGAACGGCACGTGCGCCGCCGCGAGCGTGCGCTTGGCGCGCACGATCCGCTGCGCGATCGTCGGCTCGGGCGTCAGGAACGCGCGCGCGATCTCGCCCGTCGTCAGCCCGCCGAGCAGCCGCAGCGTGAGTGCCACGCGCGCATCGGTCGACAGCACCGGATGGCACGACGTGAAGATCAGCCGCAGGAGGTCGTCGCCGATGTCGTCGCCGCTCGCGTCGGCAAGCGCCTCCGCGATGTCGGGGACGACATGCGCTTCGAGCGCGTCCATCTCGTGGCCGAGCTGGTCGCGCTTCGCCGCGTGGAGCGACTCCTGCCGGACCCGATCGAGTGCGCGACGCTTCACGGCCGTCATCAGCCATGCGGCCGGATTGTCGGGCACGCCGTCGACGGGCCAGTGCTCGAGCGCCGCGACGAGCGTGTCCTGCGCCAGCTCCTCGGCCACGCCGACGTCGCGCACCACGCGCGCCGCGCGCGCGATGATCTTGGGCGCCTCGATCCGCCAGACCGCTTCGATCGCACGGTGAGTCGCCTCACGCGTCACGACGCCTGCCCCTCGGCGGACGCGTCCAGCGGCATGGCCATCAGCTCCCATGCATGGCCGTCCGGATCGTCGAACCCGTGGCCATACATGTTCGGGTACTCGCGCGGTGCCTGAGGCGCGGACCCGCCCGCCGCCAGCGCCTTCGCGACGATCGCGTCGACCTCGGCGCGGCTGTCGCACGACAGGCACGACAGGACCTGCACCTGCGTCGCCGGATCGATGATGGTTTTGCCGGTGAACGTCTGGAAGAACGGCCGCACAAGCAGCATCGCGAAGATCGTGTCGCTGATCTTGATGCAGGCGGCCTGGTCGTTGGTATAGGCCGGTACGACCTCGTAGCCGAGCGCCTGGTAGAACGCCTTCGAGCGCGGCAGGTCGGCCACCGGCAGGTTGATGAAGACCATCTTGTGCATGTCGGGTACTCCCGGTGAGGGTGGATTCAGGTGGGCAATCAATCAGGCGACGGTGCGGCCGACGTGGAGTTCGCGGAACCGCTCGACCGCATCGCTCGGCGTGAGGTCGTCGAGCTCGAACAGCGGCCGCACCTCGATCTCGCAATCCATCTCGGCGCCGAACGGCGCGGGGAACCGGCGCGTCCATTCGAGCGCTTCATCGCGCGAACGCACCTGGATCAGCGTATAGCCGGCAATCAGTTCCTTCGTTTCGGCGAACGGGCCGTCGACCACGGTGCCCTTGCCGCCCGTGTAGCGCACGCGCCAGCCACGCGCGCTCGGCCGCAGCCCGTTCGCGTCGAGCAGCACGCCGGCCCTGGCCAGTTCCTCGTGATAGACGGTCATGGCCTCGACCAGCCGGTTGTCCGGCAACGCGTCGGATTCGCTGACGGCGTTCGCCCGGATCATGATCATGAATCGCATCGTTCACTCCTTGTCGTCGGTGGAAGGCAGCGCCCGTTCATCGGCGCCTTATCCGGACGACGGCCGGAAGACGGCCGGATCGACATATTCCGCGACATGCCAGGGTAAACACCGAGTCGCGACCTTCACAGGAAGCACGGACCGACCGCCCGCACCTCGACCGTGCACCATTGCGCGGCCGGGCACTGGCGCGCGATCTCGATCGCTTCCTCGCGCGTGTCGACGTCGACGAGGAAGAAGCCGCCGACCATCTCCTTCGCTTCCGCGAACGGGCCGTCGAGCAGCCGCGTCTCGCCGTCGCGCACCTGCACGCGCGTCGCGCGCTCGGCGCGCTCCAGCGACTCGACGCCGCGCAGCACGCCGCGCGCCTTCAGCGTCTCGGCGAAATCGACCATCCGCGCGTACAGCGCCTGACCTTCGTCGAGGGTGCGTTCGGCGCGCTGCTCGGTCGGCTCGACGATCAACAGCATGTAAGACATGGATGACTCCTGTAGGAACGGGGCGCGGCAGCGTTCGCTGCGCGATCGGGATGCGCCGGCCGATGCAAAAGCGTAGCAGCCGCCGTGCGGCTTGCATCGTCGGCCGATCGGCAACTGGCCGGACGGCCATTTCGGCCGCTTCCTGACATTTTGCCGTCAAGATGCCTTCCCGAACCGTCGGATTTTCTTCCTGTGGACCGCCCCATGTCACGCCTGCTTGTGCCGCTTGCCGTTGCACCGTTCATCACGCTCGCCGCCCTCCCTGCCCGGTCGGCCTCGGCCGCGCCGCCCGTCAGCGCCGGCTGCGGCGGCGCAACCACGCCGATTGCCGACCTTCGCGGCGCCAGCGGCCCGTCGCCGCTGGCGGGGCAAACGACCTCGATCGAAGCGGTCGTCACCGCGGCATTCGGCGGCGCCGACGGCCTCGGCGGCTTCTTCGTCCAGCAGGCCGACGCGCAGCGACGGCACCGGCCGGGCGTCCCCGAAGGCGTGTTCGTGTACGCGCCGAGCGCGCGAGCGCAGGCCGGCGATCGCGTGCATCTCACGGGCCGCGTCGACGAGCGCTACGGTCGGACGCAATTCACGCTGTCGGGCGGCGTGACCGTCTGCGCCCGCGGGCAACAGGTCACGCCTGCCACGCTCACGCTGCCCGTCGCCACCCCGGCGGTGCTGGCCGCGCTTGAAGGCATGCGGGTGCGCCTGCCGCAAACGCTGACGGTCAGCGATACCCGCGAACTCGGCCGCTACGGCAGCGTCGTCCTCAGCCACGGCCGGCTGCGCATCCCGACCCACGTCGCTCCGCCGGCCGAGGCCGCCGCGATCGCGACCGCCAACGCACGCAACCGCATCGTGCTCGACGACGGCTCGACCCGCCGCGATCCCGCGACCGTGCGCTATCCGCCGCCCGCGCTGAGCGCCGCGAACACGCTGCGCGCGGGCTACACGGTACGCGGCGTCGAAGGCGTGCTCGAACTGCGCTACGGCGCGTGGCGGCTCCAACCGGTCGCCGGCGCGGCGCCGGTGTTCGATGCCGCCGCGAACCCGCGCACCGAGGCGCCGCCCCGGCACCCCGATGCCGACGTGCGCATCGTGTCGTTCAACGTATTCAACTATTTCAACGGCGACGGGCGTGGCGGCGGTTTCGATGCCCCGGCCAACCGCGGTGCGAAAACGCCTGCCGCGTTCGCGCGACAGGAGGCGAAGATCGTCGCGGCGTTGCGCGCGCTGCGTGCCGACGTGATCGGGCTGATGGAAATCGCGAACAACGGCCACGGTGAAACAAGCGCCGTACGCCGTCTCGCCGCGCAACTTGGCGACGGCTGGCGTGCGGTCGAGCCCGGCACCGCGCGTCTCGGCCGCGATGCGATCGCAGTCGCGCTGCTGTACGACAGCCGCACGGTCGAGCCGGCCGGGCGCGCCGCGACCGTCTCACTCGGCGGCCGGCACCGCCCGCCGCTCGCGCAGACATTCCGGCGCGCCGGCGGCACGCGCGCCTTCACGGTCGCGGTCAATCACCTGAAATCGAAGAACTGCCCGAACGCGACCGGCGCCGATCGTGACCAGTCGGACGGCCAGGGCTGCTGGAATGCGGCGCGCACGCGGGCCGCCGCGCGCATCGCCGACTGGCTCGCCGCGTCGCCGACCGGTGCCACGGCCGATGGCGTCCTGCTGATCGGCGACCTGAACAGCTACGCGAAGGAAGATCCGGTGCGCGCGCTCGAGTCGCGCGGCTACGCGAACCTGGTGGCCCGCTTCGTCGGCGATGCTGCGTACAGCTACGTATTTCGCGGCGAAGCGGGCAGCCTCGACCACGCGCTGGCCACGCCGGCGCTCGCCGCGCGCGTGAGGGCCGTGCACGTCTGGCACATCAACGCCGACGAGCCGGTCGCCCTGCAACCGTTGCCTGATTACAAAACGGCCGCGCAACGGTCGATTTATTACGCACCCGACGCGTACCGGTCATCGGATCACGATCCCGTCGTGATCGACGTCGCGCTTGGCGATGGCCGCACGTCAGCCACCCCGGGCACGAACCATGCTTCTCGACCAACGGTTGATTAGTGCATTTGCATCAGCACAAGGCCTGCAACGGCACTATTTACCTGATGGCCCCGGTGACGCGATATTTACCGGGCCTTCACCGCGTACCGCAGCCCGATACGCCGCTTCGCCCGGAATGCGAATTTTTTTCAATCGCCGCGCAGCCCCGTGCGGCGGGGCTTCGCGGCAATCCTGCCGACGAATTGAAAATTTGTCTCGAAACAAAATCGGGCCAAGTGAATCACACAGGTTGCTGGGATTCGTCTTATCTTCAAATTTGCCTTGAATCGAAGGAGGATAAACACCATGGCGCTCACTGACTCGATCGAACACAAGCTGGACCGCGGCCTGTCCGACATTCGTCGCACGGGCCGGCGCGTGGGACGCACGACGCGCTCGGCCGCCCGCGACCTGCATGACGACGTCACCGACGATCTGCGCGGGCTGGTCGACGAACTGGAAGATCTGCTGAAAAACGACGGCGACGGCGATATCGCCGCGCTGCGCAAGCGCGTGCAATCCAAGCTGGATGAAGCGCGCGGCGCACTCGACCATGCGTCGGGCAGCGCGGCCGCCCGGCTGCGCGATTCGGCCGAACGCGTGTCGCAGGTCGTGCAAGACAACCCGTGGCAAACCGCCGGCGTCGTCGCCGGCCTCGCGTTCGTTGCGGGCCTGCTCCTTGCCCGCCGTTGAGCGGAGCCGGCCGCCACGCGCCCGCCCCGTCCGTCCTCAATCAGACAAACGAAGGAGAAACGCCATGCAGAAGACCTTTGCCATGAAAGCCGCCGCCGCCGTCCTGCTCGGCAGCCTCGCGCTCGCCGGTTGCACGACCACCCCGGACAAACCGGAAGGCGCCGCGGCCAGCGCGTCGAAGCGCCAGTCGATCGACGCCAGCGTCAACGCGACGCTGTCGCGCCTCTATTCGACGGTGCCGGGTTCGCGTGAACTCGTCGCGAAATCGCGCGGCGTGCTCGTGTTCCCGAACGTGCTGCAGGCCGGCTTCATCGTCGGCGGCCAGTCGGGCAACGGCGCGCTGCGCGTCGGCGGCAGCACGGTTGGCTACTACAACACGTCGTCGCTGTCGGTCGGCCTGCAGGCCGGCGCGCAGTCGAAGGCGATCGTGTTCCTGTTCATGACGCAGGATGCGCTCGACTCGTTCCGCAAGTCCGAAGGCTGGGCCGCGGGCGCCGACGCGTCGGTCGCGGTCGTGAAGGTCGGCGCGAACGGCGCGGTCGACTCCAACACCGCCACCGCCCCGGTCGAGGTACTGATCCTGACCAACGCGGGCCTGATGGGCGACCTGTCGGTGAACGGCACCAAGGTCACGAAGCTCAACATCTGACGATGCGGCACGCGGCATCGCGCCGCGTTTGCTTCCCGGCAGCGCCGCGGCCCCGGCCGCGGCGTTTTCGCATGGGCCGCGCGCAGCGGCTATGATGGCGGCGCCTTTGCGGGCATACTCCGCTTCGGGCCGCCCTGCGTCGCATTTCGCCGCGAACCCGTGACGATCGAGAACCGATCGCGCGCGGGGCAACGAGATTCAATCAAACCACGCATCAATCTGCGCGAACGTCATCCATGGAAAGCGGACACGACCACCAAAAATTCTTCTATTTCCTGCTGGCCGCGGTCACCGTCGGGCTCTGCTGGATCCTCGCGCCGTTTTCCGGAGCCGTGTTCTGGGGCACCATTCTCGCGATCCTGTTCCAGCCCGTGCAGCGCTGGCTCGCCGCACGCTTCGGCAAGCGGCGCAACCTGGCCGCGCTCGTGACGCTGTCGCTGATCGTCCTGATCGTGATCCTGCCGCTCGTGTTCGTCGCCGCGACGCTCGTGCAGGAAATCGCGTACGTGTACCAGGAGCTCAAGGACGCCCAGCCGAACTATTCGCAGTATTTCCACGACATCATTCACGCGCTGCCGACGTCGATCCAGAACCTGCTGCAGAAATACGGGCTGACCAACATCCCGGGCATCCAGAAGAAGCTGACCGACGGCGCCGCGCAAATCAGCCAGTTCGCGGCCACCCAGGCGCTCAGCATCGGCCAGAACACGTTCCAGTTCGTCGTGAGCTTCGGCGTGATGCTGTACATGGTGTTCTTCCTGCTGCGCGACGGCGGCGAGATCGGCCGCCGCGTGCGCCGCGCGCTGCCGCTCGACGAGGAGCACAAGAACCTGCTGCTCGCGAAGTTCACGACCGTCGTGCGCGCAACGGTGAAGGGCAACATCGCGGTCGCGCTCGTGCAGGGCGCGCTCGGCGGCCTGATCTTCTGGATCCTCGGGATCGAGGGCGTGGTGCTGTGGGGCGCGCTGATGGCGTTCCTGTCGCTGCTGCCCGCGATCGGCGCGAGCCTCGTCTGGGTGCCGGCCGCGCTTTACTTCGTGATGATCGGCGCGGTCTGGAAGTGCGTGATCCTCGTCGCATTCTGCGTGGGCGTGATCGGCCTCGTCGACAACCTGCTGCGCCCGATCCTCGTCGGCAAGGACACGAAGATGCCCGACTGGGTCGTGCTGATCTCGACGCTCGGCGGGATGGCGCTGTTCGGCATCAACGGCTTCGTGATCGGGCCGCTCGTCGCCGCGCTGTTCATGGCGAGCTGGGACATCTACGCACGATCCGAACAGGGCGAATGACGCATCGCGTGGCCGCGTGCCACGCACCTGCCGGCACGCGCCGTCACGGATGGCGAATGCGGATCACGACGGGCGCCTCGGCGCCCGTTGCTTCATCCGCCGCCAGCAACATCACGCCGCCATACTGACCCACGCGATACGTGCGGCCCGATACCAGCGGCACGCTTCGATCGTCGTGCGCATCGCGCCACGTTGCACGCACGCGCGAAGCGACATCGGGCGAGAACGGCGCACCGTCGGGCCCGATCAGCGCCACCTGGGCGCCCGGCAAACGCCGGCCATGGGCATCGAATCGCAGTGTTGCCGCCGCCCCGCCGTTCGCCACCGCTCGTCCTTCGACCACCTCGCCCGACGGTGCGTCGAGCGTCACGTCGTAGAGATCGACGAGCGCCCCCGTGAACCGTACGATGCCGTCCGACGCGGCATGCCCGGCCGCCACCGCATTCGACATCGCGAACGCCACGCCAAGCCCGATTGCGATCTGCCGTACGGCACCGGCACACCGCACCGTTCGATTGTGCATCGCCACCGATGCCGCCCGCTTCGCGTCGTTTCGCATGCTCCCTCTCCTCTGCCGTGACCAGAAAAAAAGGCGGCGTGACGCGTCGGTCACGCCGCCTGTCTGCTGGCAATCACTTTAGGGAGAGACGTCCGGACAAGATATGGGACTAGTCCGAAACTAAAGCTCGGTCGTTCGAACGCACCGCGTTCGGCACCCGCTCGCGGCAGCGTACGAACGGCATCGCACGCTGCGCGGTGGGCCGGTCACGCGCCGGGATCGACGCGCAGCACGAGCTTGCCGCGATGGTCGCCGTCGAACAGGCGATTCAGCACGTCGGGCGCATTCTCGAGACCGTCCGCAACCGTCTCCTCGGCCTTGAGCCGGCCGTCGCGCAGCCAGCCCGCGAGCGTCTGCACGGCTTCACGGCTCTTGCGATAGTCGAGGATCAGGAAGCCGCGCATCGTCAGCCGCTTCGAGATCAGCACGCCGACGTCGTCTGCCGCGCGCCCGCTGTTGTAGTTCGAGATCACGCCGCACAGCGCGACGCGGCCGCCGATCACCATTCGCGACAGCACCGCGCGCATCACCTCGCCGCCGACATTTTCGAAGTTCACGTGCACGCCGTCCGGTGTCGCCGCCTTCAGTTGCTGACGGAAATCGTCGGCCTTGTAGTCGACGGCCGCGTCGAAGCCGAGCGTCTCGGTCAGGTAGCGGCACTTGTCCGCGCCGCCCGCGATGCCGACCACGCGTGCGCCGTGGATCTTGCCGATCTGCCCGGCGATCGAGCCGACCGAGCCGGCCGCCGCCGATACCACGAGCGTCTCGCCCGGCTGCACCGGCGCGATATCCGTCAGCCCGTAGTACGCGGTCAGCCCGCTCATCCCGCACGCGCCGAGCAGCGTCGGCAGCGGCAGGCCCGACGCCGCGGGAAGCTTCACGAGCTGCGCGGCCTGGTCGGCCGGCACGACCGCGTAATCCTGCCAGCCGACGAGCCCCTGCACGAGATCGCCTTCCGCGAACCCCGCGTTGCGCGACGCCACCACGCGCCCGATGCCGAGCGCGCGCATCACCTCGCCGATCGCGACGGGCGGCAGGTACTGCGGCACGTCGCTCATCCACACGCGGTTGGTCGGGTCCATCGACAGATACAGCACGCGCACGAGCACCTCGCCGTCCGCGAGCGCCGGCACCGGCGTCTCGACGAGCGAAAAGTGTTCGCGGCCGACCCGCCCTTCCGGGCGCGTCTTCAGCAGCAGTTGGCGGTTCACGGGTGTGGACACGATGTTCTCCTCCGGTCGTAGTAGTTCGGGATGCGCGTCAGACCGCGCACATGCCGCCGTCGATCACGAGTTCGGCGGCCGTCACGAAGCGGCTCTCGTCGGACGCGAGATAGACGGCCGCGTGCGCGACGTCGTCGGGCTCGCCGAGCCGGCGCAGCGGAATGCCGCGCGCGAGCTTGCGCGTCGCGTCGCGTTCGCCGAGCGACTGGAACAGCGGCTCGACGATCCCCGTGCGGATGAACGCCGGGTGAATCGAGTTGCAGCGCACGTCGATCTCGCGGCGCGCGCAGTCGATCGCGACCGACTTCGTCAGCGACGCGACCGCCGCCTTCGACGCGTTGTACGCGGTGAAATCCGGCTCGACCTTGAACGCGGCGACCGACGAGATGTTGATGATCGACGCGGGATGGCTCTCGGCCAGATACGACAGCGCGTGCTTGCAGCCGAGCACGATGCTCTCGACGTTGATCGCCATCACGCGCCGCCATTCGTCCAGCTCGATCTGCGCGGGCGAGCCGATCGAGCCGACGCCCGCGTTGTTGACGAGCACCGACAGCCCGCCCATCGCGTCGACCGCCTGCGCGAGCAGCGCCTGCCAGCGCGCTTCGTCGCGTACGTCCTGCGTCGCGGCGAACGCGACCGGCGTCGCATGGCCCGCGTTGAGTTCCTGCGCGAACGCGTCGAGCACCGCCGCGTCGGCGATGTCGGTCACGAACACGCGCGCGCCCTGCTCGACCATCCGGCGCGCGATCGCGCGGCCGAGGCCGCCCGCGGCGCCCGTGATGTATGCGCACTTGCCGGCAAGGCGCGAAGAAACGACTGTCATGTGACCTGCTCCTATCGTGAATCGTCGTCGCGGAACGCTGCCGCGACGGGTGGGCCGTGCCTGTTCCGGCCGACGCGGGCCGGTCGACCGTACCTCGACATCACGAGGCGCCGCACGGTTTCCGCGAGTATATCGACATGAACCTGACGCGTGCCGGACGCGCCGGGCAGCCTGCCCCGGTTGAACGACAGCCAGCGTACGCGAATGCCGCCAATCGATGAAATGAATAATCGTTATGCCCGGTCATAGACTTTGTTCATGACCTTAGCGTGTCGGCGCACAGGCGCGGGCCGGTGGCACGCGCGGATCATGCAGACCGGGCGGATCGTTGATTCAGGCAATGACGAAGCGCGGCGTTCCGCGCGGACGCGAAAGCACTCGGGAAGATGAGCGGTGTGAAATCGTGCAACCGCCGGGCGAATGCCGGCGGCAAGAAGGCGGCGCCGGGGCGCCGCGACCGGCTAGCGTCAGAATCCGTCGCCCGACGGCGCGCGCACGAACGCGCAGAGTTGCGGCGAATGGGTGTCGATCATCTGCTGGAACGGCGCACGGTGCCCGTACGCGATGCCCGACACGAGCAGCAGGCAGGCGGCCGCGACGCGCGGCGAGAAGGCACGCTGACGCGCGCTGTCGTAGCCGCGCAGGAACACCAGCGCGACCAGCGCGCCGAGCATCCAGCCGACAATTACCTCCGGCACGGTATGCGAATGATCGAACACGCGCGCGACGGCCGTGATCGCGCCGACGGCCAGCCCGGCCGCGATGCCGGGCGCCTTGCCCGGCCGGAACGCCTGCCAGAGCATCGACAGCGCGACGGTCCACACGGACGTCGACAGCATCGTATGGCCGCTGATCACGCGGAAATCGAATTGCGGCAGCTCGATGCCGCACCCGGCATACAGGATCTTGGTGGCGCCGACGAGGCCCATGCCGGCGGCGAGCAGCACGCCCCACCGGACGGCGAGGCGCCAGTCGGTGAGCGCGAACCATGCCGCGCAGGTCAGCGCGATCGGCAAGGTCAGCGCGGCATCGCCGATGTTGCTGATTTCACTCCACATAACGGACTTCGGACGACGATCGAAAGGCCGCAGTTTACCGCATGCGCGCCGCGCGGCTGTGTCAGCCTGTGTCAGGCTGTATCAGCCCGCGACACCGGTAATCAGCAGCAGGTTCGTGCCGGTGATGACGGCGAACAGCGCCCACGCGGCAATCTGCATCCCGCGCCCGATCGTGTGCTCGCCCATCGTGTTGCGATCGCTGACCGAGCGGATCAGCGGCCACATCGCGAACGGCAGCTGCAGGCTCAGCAGCACCTGGCTCCATACGAGCAACTGCCCCACCGAGCTGTCGCCAAGCCACAGCACACCGATCAGCGCCGGCACGAGCGCGAGCCCGCGCGTGATCAGCCGGCGCTGGTAGCACGGGATCTTCGTATGCAGGAAGCCGTCCATGATCACCTGGCCGGCGATCGTGCCGGTCAGCGTCGAGCTCTGCCCCGACGCGAGCAGCGCGATGCCGAACAGCAGTGCCGCCGCGCCGCCGGCGATCGGCGTAATCAGATTGTAGGCCTGCTCGATGTCGGTCACGTTGTGCTGGCCCGTCGCATGGAAGGCCGCGCCCGCGACGATCAGGATCGCCGCGTTGACGAGCATCGCGACGAACAGCGACACGCAGGTATCGATGCGCACCAGCGCGAGCGTGTCGCGGATCATCCCGCGCGCGCCGCCGACCACGTGCCGCGTCTGCACGACCGACGAATGCAGGTACAGGTTGTGCGGCATGATCGTCGCGCCGACGATGCCGAGCGCGAGCACGATCGCGTCCTTGCGGTCGTGGCCCGGATCGCCCGGCACCAGCCCGCCGACCACCGCGTGCCAGTCGGGCGGCGTGATCGCGACCTGCGCGACGAAGCAGAACGCCATCGTCGCGATCAGCGCGAGCACGATCGCCTCGATCTGCCGGAACCCCTTGCCCTGCAGGCCGAGCACGATCACCGTGTCGAGCGCGGTCAGCACGATCCCCCACGCGAGCGGCACGCCGAGCAGCAGCTTGAACGCGAGCGCGCAGCCGAGGACTTCCGCGATGTCGCACGCGATGATCGACACTTCGGCGGTCGCCCACTGCACGATGCGGCCGAACCGGCCATAGCGGTCGTAGCTGGCCTGCGCGAGATCCCTGCCGGCGACGAGGCCGAGCCGCGCCGCGAGCATCTGCAGGAAGATCGCCGCGAGGCTCGAGAACGCGACGACCCACAGCAGCGAATAGCCGAACTGCGAGCCGGCCTGGATGTCGGTCGCCCAGTTGCCGGGATCCATGTAGCCGATCGCGACCAGCAGGCCGGGGCCGAAGAAGCGCTTGAGCTTCTGCCAGCGCGGCGCGCCGGCATCGATCGTGATGCTGCCCTTGACTTCCGACGGGCAGAACGGGGCGGTGGCGGTGGTGGGGAGGAAGGACATGGAAACCGGGGCTCGAGATCGGGACAGGACGATTCTACGGGTATCCGCCCGATTTTCTCCCGCATGGCCTGTCACGCGGCGCGATGCCCCTCGGTGCCGTCGCCGGCGCCCTCGCCCGCATCGGCCGGCCTCGCGCCACGGGTGAGGATCCTTTCGCGCTCGGAGACGCGAAATTCGGTCGGCGACATCAACATGCGCTGGCGAAACAGCTTCGCGAGCCGCTCGCCGCTGCCGAACCCGGTGCGGCGCGCGACCTTGTCGGCCGGCAGCGTCGTGTGGACCAGCATGTGGCAAGCGCGCTCGAGCCGCACGTGCTGGACGAATTCGGTCGGCGTCACGCCGATTTCCTTCTTGAAGCGCCGCAGGAAGTTGCGCTCGCTCATCGCGGCGGCCTGGGCCGCGTTCGCGATCGAGATGCGGTTCACGCTCTGCGCGCGCAGCCGCTGCGCCGACATCCGGATCGACGGGCTCGCGCTCAGCTCGCGAAAGGCCCACATCGACTGTGCATAGCGCTGCTCGACCGGCCGCAGCAGGTTGCTGGCGATCTCCTGCGCGGCAATGTCGCCGAGCTCGACGCGGAACAGGTCGAGCACGGCGGCGAACACGTCGGTTTCGCCGGCCTGCAGCTCGACCGTCGCGGCGACCCGTCGCCCGCCCCGGCCGGGCCGCCCGTCGAGCGCCGCCGACGGACGCTGCATGGCCGCGAGCGTGGGCAGGTCCATCCCGTCGACGATCCAACGCGCATGACGGCGAATGTCGGCGAGGCGACGCTGCAATGCGTCGTCCCAGTTGACGACCGCGCGGGCACCGTGAAGATGAAAGAACGCGAGCGCGCGGCGGCCGTGCTCGTCACCGAGCGGATCGGCCGCGATGCTCACGCCGGAGGACGACTGCACCAGTCCCCCGCTTTCGGATACGTACTTCAACTGGTAGTCAGCACTGTATGCGTGCAGGCGATTCGCCAGGTTGAAAGCCTCGCCAAGACGCGCGGCCTGGGCCAACGAAAATCCCGTACTCAAATAGATAACGACCCATCTCTGATCTGCTGCATTCACTGGCCAAGCCCCCGACTTGTTCGACTTCTTCTAATACCGTCGAACTGTCAGGCTTATATTTGGTTTGAATGCGTGCGACAGGACGGCTATCCCGAAATATGAAGCGACGGCATCTTAGCCGAACGGGTCGCGCCTTTGGCGCGAAATGGCCGACGTGGACAGCATGATGGCGGATTACTACAGGCTGTCACGGTTTGCCGGCGGCCCCGTGTGGAATTGCCCGGGCCGATATTGCTCATTATTACGATTGCATGCAGCGCAATCCGCGCATTTTCATTGCGACTTATTGCGTCGGATATCCGGATAAATGCACAACCGAATATCGGCTCAAACGATATCGATTCGTATCCCGTGCCATCGATCGCCACGCAGGAAGCTCGCCGTATCCGTTGCCTGCGCATCCTTTAGAATCGGTCCACCCTTCACCACGCCACCCGCGCCCCGTGCCCGCCGATCACCGTCTCGACCTGAACCTGTTTCGCGTGCTCGACGCCGTCTACGTGCATGGCGGCATCGGCGCGGCCGCCCGCGCGCTGCACCTCACGCAGCCGGCCGTCACGCATGCGCTCAACCGGCTGCGCGCGCATTTCGACGATCCGCTGTTCGTGCGGCAGGGCAACCGCGTCGTCGCAACCGAGCGCACGCGCACGATCATCGCGGACGTGCAGTTGCACCTGAAGGGCCTGCAAGGCACCGCGCGCGCACCGTCGGCATTCGATCCCGCGACGCTCGACCTGAGCATCGCGGTCGGCATTCGCGACGTCCTCGAATCGATCGCGCTGCCGCGGATCGTCGCCGCGTTCGCCGACGAAGCGCCGGGCCTGCGGCTCGTGAGCCGCCGCATCGCGGTGGCCGACATCGAGCGCGAACTCGCATCGGGCAATCTCGATCTCGCCGTCGATCGCCGCGTGCCGACCGGCCCGCGCATCGCCACCGAACACCTGCTCGACGATTCGCTCGTCGTCGCGCTGCGCTACGATCATCCGCTTGCGCACGAACCGCTGCGGCGCGGCGACTATTTCGCGGCGCGGCATGTCTCGGTGTCGTCGCTCGGCGAGCCGCAATCGCTCGACGTGCTGCTCGGCAACGACGGCCGTTTCCGCGATATCCGGCTCACCTGCCAGCACTATTTCGCCGCCTGCCAGATCGCCGCGACCGGCAACCTGCTGGTCACGCTGCCGCACACCTATGCGTTGCGGATGGCCGCGCTGCTGCCGATCGTCGTGCGGCCGCTGCCGTTGCGGCTCAAGCCGTTCCCGCTCCTCGCGTACTGGCACGAATCGCGCGACGCCGATCGCGCGCACCAGTGGGTGCGCGAACGTATCGCCGCGCTCGTGCGCAGCAGCGCCGGCGTCACCGACGCCTAGCCGCGCGGCGCACGCCGTCCCGATCGGGGCGGTATGCTGACGGCTGCGCGCCGCCACGCGGCACCCGCTTCCCTTTCCCTCTTTCCGCTGACCGGAGACTTGCCATGTCGCTCATCCATGCCGCCGCCGTCCTCGACGCCGATGCACCCGACTACGTCGTCCAGCTGCAGGCCGGCACGCACGCGTTGACCGGCGACGAAGCGCCCCGCGAAGGCGGCCAGGATCGCGGGCCGGCGCCGTACGAGTTCGTGCTGGCCGGCCTCGCGCAATGCACGGCCGCGACGCTGCGGATGTACATGCAGCGCAAGACGTGGCCGGCCACGCGCATCGACGTGCGCACCGAGCTGCATGCCGATCGCGACGGCACGCAATACGTGCGCCGCGTCGTGACGCTCGACGGCCCGCTCGATGAAGCGCAACGCCAGCGCCTCGCCGAAATCTGCGAGAAAACGCCGGTCACGCAGTTCATCAAGCGCGGCACGCGGATCGACACGACGTTGAACTGACACACCACGCACGAAAGCACACGGCACACGATCGCCGCGCAAAAGGAAACGGGACACGATCGCCGCGCAAAAGGAAACGGGAGGCCGCGCACGATGCGCGGCCCCCCGTTTCGTCGACCCCGTCAGGCGCTTACAGTCCGAGCGCGGACAGGTCGAGCTTGCCGTCCTTCAGCGGCGGGCACCAGAAATACGCGCCCGTCAGCGGCCGCGTGAAGCGAAACAGGCCGTCGACGATCCCGTCATCCGCGCCGCTCATCCGGCGCATCTGCACGTCGAACGCGCGGAACGAGCAGCCGAACGCGACGAAGTAGAGGCCCGCGCGACGCGCGTCCGACCACGGCGACGAACGGCGCAGCATGAACGCCTCGGGCTCGAAGCTTTCCTGCGCGGTGCGCTTCACGTGCGCGAATTCGGGCGCGTCGTCGAGTTCCTCGTTGTCCGAGCGGCGGCGCCCGACGATGTTGTCCATGTCGCCCGACGGAATGCGTTCCATCTGGTCGAAGTCGTGCAGCCATTGCTGGACCGCGACGAAGCTCGCCCCGTCGAGCCCGGCACCCTGCCCCGTCACGATCGCCGCGGCCACCGCGTCGTCGCCCTCCGGGTTCTCCGTGCCGTCCTCGTAGCCGGACAGGTCGCGATCGTTCGAATAGCGGAAGCCGTCGACCGCATCCTGCAACGCAAACGCCGGCGCCAGCGCGCGTTCGATCGCCCGTGCGCGCAGCACGAGCTCGCCGCGATCGTCGCCGCGCAGCCAGACCCACACGTCGGCCGGCGTCGCCGGCAGCGTGCGGTCCTTCACCGCGAACGCCGGGAATTCGGTCAGGCCCGGCACCGGGCGCCCAAGGTACGCCGCCAGCGCATGCCCGAACCCGACCACCGTGTCGCGTCCGTCGACGATCTCGCGCAGCGCGGCCAGCGCCGCCGCCACATTGCCGTCATTCGACATCGTGAAAGTGAGGTATCGGGCCGCCGAATCGATCGGGGTCAGGATGCCTTGCTGAACGTCGCTCATCGTTTCCTCAGGAATGTATCGTGGTGAATCTGCGAGGGCCGCGGCGGCGCGCGCCGCAGACGCCGAAGTTGCAATCGACGCGCGTGCCGGCTGCCGCACTGCGGAAAGGCCGCAAAAGAAGGGCCGAAACCCGGAATATTAACCGTATCGACGCTGCCACGCCGCATTCGTCAGACGTTGCGGCGCGCCCTTCACTGCTGATAGAATCTTTTCACGTCTTTTCGGCGTCCTTTCAACCGTTCACTTCAGGGGAGGTGCAGATGTTCCGAATGCCAGCCACCTTCCCGAACGTGGTCCCACGGCGCGGCTGATCCAGCCCGCCGTTCGCGCCGGCTCCCGAGTTTTCCGCTAACCCGTCAGCCGCCGTTTCCCGACAGCCCGTTTCGTTTTTCCGCCCGCGATGTTCGCGCGGTCCGGCTGTTGCGTTTTCGATGTTCTCCGAACCGGAAAGTCCCGTCGCGCGATGCGCCGGGCAACGATAAATGACCAGAAAAACCTCCCATCTGGGCGGCCAGGCATTCCAGGCCGTCTTCGGCTTTACCTTCCGCTACTGGCGCAAGCAGCCGGCGCGCACCGCCACGGTCGCGAGCCTGGCCCTGCTCGCCGCGCTCGCCGACGTGCTCACGCCGCTGTTCGCGGGCCGCCTCGTCGACGCGCTGTCGACCGGCCTGACCGACCGCGCCGCCGCGTGGCATGCGGCCCTCGTCGCGTTCGGCACGCTCGCGGCGCTCGGGCTCGGCGCGACGGTGCTGCGGCAAGGCGTCTACCTGAACATCATCACGCTCACGTTGAAGATGATGAGCGAGATCGCGGCCGCGTCGTTCCATCGCGTGCAGCGCTTCTCGACCGACTGGCACGCGAACAGCTTCGCGGGCTCGACCGTGCGCAAGATCACGCGCGGCATCTGGGCGCTCGACCTGCTGAACGACACCGTGCTGATCGCGTTGCTGCCGTCGGTCACGATGCTGGTCGGCGCCACCGTGCTGCTCGGCACGCACTGGCCCGTGATGGGGCTCGTCGTCGGCGCGGGTTCGCTGCTGTACATTACGGTGACGGTGGCGGTATCGCTCGGCATCGTCGCGCCGGCCGCGCGGCTCGGCAACCTGTGGGACACGCGCATGGGCGGCGCACTCGCCGATGCCGTGAGCTGCAACGCGGTCGTGAAGGCGTTCGGCGCGGAAACCCGCGAGGAAGCGCGGCTCGCGCGCGTGATCGGCAAGTGGCGGCAACGCACGCGCCGCACGTGGGTGCGCGGCACGCTCAACGGCGGGTTGCAGGGCGCGATGCTCGTCGCGATGCAGGCCGCGATGATCGGCGTCGCGCTGCGGCTGTGGGTGAACGATGAAGCGAGCGTCGGCGACATCGCGTTCGCGCTGACGATGTTCTTCATGCTGCAGGGCTACCTGCGCGACGTCGGCATGCACATCCGCAACCTGCAGCGCTCGGTGAACGACATGGAGGAACTCGTCGCGCTCGAACGCCAGCCGCTCGGCATCGACGATCGTCCCGGCGCGCCGGCGATCCGGATCGGGCAAGGCGAGATCCGCTTCGAGCACGTGACGTTCCGCTACGGCAACCATCCGGTGCCGCTGTACGACGACTTCTCGATGCGCATCGCGCCGGGCGAGCGCGTGGGCCTCGTCGGCCACTCGGGATCGGGCAAGACGACGTTCATCAAGCTGATCCAGCGCCTGTACGACGTGTCGGGCGGCCGCATCACGATCGACGGCCAGGACATCGCGCAGGTCAGGCAGGATTCGCTGCGCAGCCAGATCGCGATCGTCCAGCAGGAGCCCGTGCTGTTCCACCGCACGCTGGCCGAGAACATCGCGTATGCGCGCCCCGATGCAAGCCGGGCCGACATCGAGCGCGCCGCGCGGCTCGCCAGCGCGCACGACTTCATCGCCACGCTGCCGGACGGCTATGACACGCTCGTCGGCGAACGCGGGATCAAGCTGTCGGGCGGCGAACGCCAGCGGGTCGCGATCGCACGCGCGTTCCTCGCCGATGCGCCGATCCTGATCCTCGACGAAGCCACGTCGAGCCTCGACAGCGAAAGCGAGCTGCTGATCCAGCAGGCGATGGAGCGGCTGATGGTCGGCCGCACGACGCTCGTGGTCGCGCACCGGCTGTCGACCGTGCGCGCGCTCGACCGGCTGCTGGTGCTCGATCGCGGCAAGGTGATCGAGGAAGGCAGCCACGACGCGCTGATCCGGATCGAAGGCGGCATCTATCGCCGGTTGTTCGAGCGGCAGGCGCTGGAACTGGCGAAGGGCCTGATCGAGACGCCGCGACGCATGGTGAACGGTGACGCCGGCCCGCTGGGGGAGCCGGCGGAGGCTTGACGGAAACCCCATCGCATCCGGGCGCGCGGCACACCGCCACCGCGCGCCCGGATGCGCTGCACGGGACATCGATGCGATCGTCAGGAATTCACCAGTCCAGTGCGTCCGTCATCGGCTTCGTTGCGGGGCGCCACGCGTTCCACCGTACGCTGGCTGGCAAACCACTTGCGAACGAGATAAATCAGCAGTACGCCGATCACGATCCCCGACAACACATCGCACAGGTAATGGCCGCCCTGCGTCGGCGTCGACACGATCATCATGCCGTTCAGCACGATGCCGACCGGGAAGACGAAGCGCACATGCCGCAGCGAATACGCGAAGCACAACGCAAGGATCGTGTGAAGCGACGGAAAGGAAATGAGCCCCTGGGACGACGCGAATGCCAGCTCCCGGACGACTCCGCTTCGCAACGGCGCGAAGTCCGATACGGTGGAAATCGTTCCGGGATCGCGAACGTCGAAGTGGAGAAACGCACTCTCGGCCGGCAGCCAGGCAGCAATCAGGATCGACACGATGACTGCGACGATAAATTGCACCGCAAACTCGGCGTAGTCTTCCGAGTTCGACGTCAGCGTAAGGATGATCGGGATCGCAAGAAGCTGGACACTGCCGGATGCATACGCGAATTGGAGCACGGCATGCCAACCCGGATTTGCCATCACCCATCCATACGTTTGCAGCCAGTGAAATCCGAGCGCGGCATCGATCGATACCAGCGCATCACTCACGAGCGGCAGATCGGTTGCTACAGCCAGATACTGAAGGAGCGCGCCGGCATGCATGAATACCGACATCAACGCGATCCACTGGATCGATTGCGCGACATTCTCGTAGAACGCCTTTCTGGCCGGCACTTTGTATGATGGGCGCGATGCGAGCACGGACGCGACGGCGACGGCGAGGACAGCGGACAGCACTTGGGCGCTTTGCACCAGACTGCCGTTCGCAATCCGGAAATCGACGCGGCATGCCCAGATCACGTCGACGATTATCAGGATGATGGTCACCAGCCACGCGGTCACGTAGATTTTCCGCATATTGTTCGACATACCCCTTTTCTCGTTCTTTTCTGCCGACCCTCGCAATCGCTCGCCGCGGCTTCGTGCCGTATTCCAGCGAGCGCTAGAGAATGACACGCCGCCGTCCGTCAGGCGACGCCGCCCCATCCGGCCCCCGACGCCCCCTCTCCGGATCACTTATCATACCGGCTAGGCAATTTGCGACGAAAGGCAGATCATGTTTACAGGCATTGTTCAGGGTGTTGGCGTCATCAAGGCCATCAAGGATCACGGGGAACTGAGAACCTTCAGCATCGAATTCCCGGAGCGCTTTACCGACGACATCGAGATCGGCGCCAGCGTGTCGGTCGACGGCGTCTGCCTGACGGTGACGACCATCCATTCGCCGGAGCTGATCGACTTCGACGTGATGCTGCCGAGCCTGCGGATCACGACGCTGGCCGATCTCACGACGGGCGCGCACATCAACGTGGAGCGGGCCGCGAAGGACGGCGCGGAGATCGGCGGGCATCCGCTGTCCGGCCACGTCGATTTCACCGGGACCATCCGGCACATCGCGGTGTCCGAACACAACCGTATGGTGCGCATCGGCGTGCCGGAAGCGTTCAAGCGGTATGTGTTCGCGAAGGGCTATATCGCGATCAACGGCTGCAGCCTGACGGTGTCCGACGTCAACCGCGACGAAGGCTGGTTCGATGTCTGGCTGATTCCCGAAACGCGGCGCGCGACGACCTTCGATGCGAAAGGCGTCAACGACACGGTCAACATCGAGATCGAGCGCAGCACGCAGGTGGTCGTCGATACGATCCGGGAAGCGGTCAAGGAGACGCTCGGCGAACTGAACGGTGTCGTCACCGCGCTGCTGGCGGAGAAGGGCATCGATATCGAGGAACTGCTCGCGCGGAACGTCGCGAAGCTGCCGAAGGCGTGACGGAGCGGGAGTTTCAGGTCCGTCGCCGAAGCACCGGGATCAGCCGCCCGCTCGCGACCGGATCCGGACGGCCTTCACTCGACGGCATCGACGCCACGATATAGCGTTCGATGTCGGCCGCCACGTGTTCGGGTGGGCCGTCGCTCGCAAACCGCCTGCAGTTCAGGCGCATGAACGCGGGGAACCGATCGCGGATCTTGCGCATCTCGTCGGCGTCATTCGCATTCAGATACGGCCGAGACATTTGCCGGCCCACGATCAGTTTCGCGCAGCGTTCGAGATCGAACGAAGGCAACAGGAGCGCGGTGAACCGGTCCGCCTCGATGCAATGGCGAAGCGCGGGATAGGCCGGCGCGACATCGTCCGGATACAGCATGAAACCGGACGAAACCGCGCAGATCGTGGGCACCGAAGTACTGCGCTTGAGTTGCTCGTACAGCCGAACGTTGTGCGACGCGTACGCGGCATAGCCGCGGTCCCGGATGAAATCGGCGATGTTCCCGTGCGCGGCCAGGAAGCATTGATCCACGTCGACGAACCGCCAATTCAGGCGCGCCGCGACGATCGCCCCGACCGTGGTCTTGCCGGCGCCGCCCGGCCCGATCAGATGTACCAGCAACGACACGCCCTCCCTCCGACATCGCATGCATCGCGCGCCCGGAGGAGCCGCGACAAATCCGCCTTCCGCGCACGCATCACTCTACCTCCACCCGCGCCCCCTTCCCCACCGCCACCCGCTGCGACCGGTAAATCCCCGCGTGCCCGGAAAACAGATAAGCGACGACGCACGCGACGATCGCATACACGCCGATATCCGCGCCGAACAGTTCGATCGCCATGATCGTCGACGCGATCGGCGTATTGGCCGCGCCGGCGAACACCGCGACGAAGCCGAGCCCCGCGAGCACGGGCACCGGCAATGCCAGCACCTGGCCGAGCGCGTTGCCGAGCGTCGCGCCGATGTAGAACAGCGGCGTCACTTCGCCGCCCTTGAACCCCGACGCGAGCGTGACGACGGTAAACGCGAACTTGCCCGCGAAATCGTAGAGCGGCAGCGGGCCGTGGAACGCGGCCTCGATCGTCGGGATGCCGAGGCCGAGATACTGCGGCACGTTCAGCGCGGTGGCGGCCGCGGCCACCAGCAGGCCGCCGAGCACCGGCTGCAGCGGCGCATAGCGAACCACGCGCCTGAACCCCGCCGTCAGCGCATGCGTCGCAAACGCGAACAGCCGCCCGACCACGCCGAACGCGATGCCCGCGACGACCGTCACGGCCAGCCCCGTCGCCGACACGGCCGGCACGAATGGAATCGCATAGGCCGTGTGATGCACGCCCCACGCGCGACAGACGACGTCCGCGACGATCGCCGATGCAACGCAGGTCAGCAGCGCGTCGTACCGCACGCGTCCGATCGCGAGCACCTCGAGCCCGAACACGGCGCCCGCGAGCGGCGTGCCGAACACCGAGGCGAAACCGGCCGCGATGCCGCCCATCAGCAGCACGCGGCGATGTTCGCGATCGAGGCGAAACACCTGCGTGACGCGATCGGCGAGCGCGCCGCCCATCTGCACGGCCGTGCCCTCGCGGCCGGCCGAGCCGCCGAACAGGTGCGTGACGACGGTCGCGACGAGCACGAGCGGCGCCATCCGCTTCGGCACCAGCGCCTTCGGGTCGTGAATCTCGTCGATCAGCAGGTTGTTGCCGCGCGCGACGGACTGGCCGAAGCGATGGTAGATCCAGCCGGTCGCGAAACCGGCGGCCGGCAGCCCCCACAGCAGCCACGGATGCGCGACGCGCGTGCCGGTCGCCCAGTCGAGCGCGATCAGGAACAGGGCGGAAGCCGTGCCGGCCAGCGTGCCGAGCAGGGCCGAGAGTGCGAGCCAGCGGCACACATAGCGCACGGTCGCGAGAAGATCGGCAGAAGTCGTGAAAAACATGATTTCCAGATTCGACGGAACATCAAAACCTGGGCGGCAGAAACCCGCATGGACGGCCTGCGACCTCCTGACGACCCAGGAACACGCAGGCATCATCAGCCGGGCGAACCGGCGGTTGAGGGCCGCACCGTGCGCAACAACGCGCCGGATACGACCGCAGGGAGGCATGCCATCTCCGCTGGCCGCCATTGTACGCGACGCCCTGCGCCGCCCGCAATGCGACCACGGCACGGGACGGCGCCGCCCGCCCCTCGGCGCCGTCAGTCGCGCAGCGGACGCGCGATGCGCGAGATCAACTGGGGCGCGATCCGCTCGAGCGGCAGGATCGCCGACGCCGCGCCGATCGCCGCAGCCGCCTTCGGCATCCCGTAGACGGCGCTGGTCGCCTCGTCCTGCGCGATCGTGTAGCAGCCCTTCGCGCGCATCGCCTTCAGGCCGAGCGCGCCGTCGCGCCCCATGCCCGTCAGCAGCACGCCGAACGCCTCGCCCTGCCAGCCGTCGGCGACGCTGTTGAAGAACACGTCGATCGACGGCCGGTACGGCGTCTCGACCGGATGCCGCGTATAGCCGAGCACGCCGCGCGGCGACAGGGTCAGGTGATCGTTGGTCGCCGCGAGCAGCACCTCGCCGGCCTGTGGCATGCTACCCTGCCGCGCGACGCGCACCGGCAGCCGCGTATAGCCGTCGAGCCACTCGGCCATCCCGAGCGCGAACGCCTGGTCGACGTGCTGGACAATCACGATCGCCGCCGGAAAATCGGCCGGCAGCGCCCGCAGCAGCGCGGTCAGCGCGGTCGGGCCGCCCGCGGACGCGCCGATCGCAACGAGCGTCGGCTGGCCGCGCTCGGGCGCCGGCCCCGGCGGCACGAGCGCCGCGGTGCGGCTTTCGAGCAGCCGGCCGATCTGGTCGATCTTCGCGAGCAGAGCCTGCGGCGACGCATCGGTCGACAGACCGAGCGCGAGCGTCGGCGTATCGACCGCATCGAGCGCGCCGGCGCCCATCGCTTCGTACACCGACGATGTATTCGCGCTGACGCTCGCCGTCACGATCAGGATCGCGCACGGCGCACGCGCCATGATTCGGCGCGTCGCGGCCACGCCGTCGACCTTCGGCATCACGAGGTCCATCAGCACGACATCGGGCGGATGCGCGACGCAGAAATCCACCGCCTCGTCGCCGTCGGTCGCGACCCACAGCACGCGGTGGTCCGCGCGCAGCGCGATCACGCGGCGCAGCGCCTCCACGGCCAGCGGCAGGTCGTTGACGATGCCGATGTTCATCCTCGCGCGTCCCCGATCAGGTCATGCACGGCGTCGAGCAACGCCTCGTCGTGGAAGCTGCTCTTCGCGAGGTAGTAGTCGGCGCCCGCATCGAGCCCGCGACGGCGATCCTCGTCGCGATCCTTGTACGACACGATCATCACCGGCAACCGCTTGAGCATCGGATCGCCCTTGATCAGCGTGACGAGCTCGATGCCGTCCATGCGCGGCATGTCGACGTCCGTGACGACGAGATCGAACCCATCGCTGCGCACCGCGTTCCAGCCTTCCATCCCGTCGACCGCGACCGTCACGTCGTAGCCGCGCTTTTCCAGCAGCTTGCGTTCGAGCTCGCGCACCGTCAGCGAATCGTCGACGACGAGCACGCGGCGGCGCCGGTCGGCGAGCGCGAGTTGCGGATCACGCGTGAGCCGCGCGAGCTGCCCGCCGCGCACGAGCTTGTCGACCGAGCGGATCAGATCCTCGACGTCGACGATCAGCACCGGGTCGCCGTTCTCGAGCAGCGCGCCGGCCGCGATGTTCTGGATCTTGTTCAGGCGGCTGTCGAGCGGCTGCACGACGAGCATCCGCTCGCCGAGGAAGCGGTCGACCGCGACGCCGTACAACTCGGGCTCCCCGCCGACTACCACGACCGCCGTGCTCGTGCGCGCGACGTCGGGCTCGCCCGCGTCCAGCAACTGGTGCGCAGCGACGAGGCCCGCGCGCCGGCCGTCGAACGGGAAATGCGGCTGCCCTTCGAGCACGTCGATGTCGTCGTGCGCGAGTTCGAGCGTGCGGCGCACGTGCGCGAGCGGAAACGCATACGGCTCGCCGCCCACTTCGACGAGCAGGCTGCGGATCACCGACAGCGTGAGCGGCAACTGCAGCACGAAGCGCATGCCCGCGCCCGGCTCGTTGAAGATCCTCACCGCGCCGCGCACGCCGCGCACCATCTCCTGCACCGCGTCGAGCCCGACGCCGCGGCCCGACACGTCGGTCACCGCATCGCGCATCGAGAAGCCCGGCAGCAGCAGGAATTCGAGCAGTTCCGGATCGGACAGCCGCGCGGCCGTCTCGTCGTCGGTCAGGCGCTGGCGCACGACGGCCGCGCGCAGCGCGTCCATGTCGACACCGGGCCCGTCGTCGATCACGCTGACCAGCAGCGAGCCGGCGCTGTGGCGCGCCTCCAGCGTCACGCTCGCCTCGGCCGGCTTGCCGCGCGCACGCCGTGCGTCCGGCGAATCGACACCGTGGTCGATCGCGTTGCGCAGCAGGTGGCCGAGCGGCGCGTCGAGCAGGTCGAGGATGTCGCGGTCGACCTGCGTGCCCTCGCCGACGATCGAGAAACGCACCTGCTTGCCGAGCGAGCGGGCGAGATCGCGGACGATGCGCGGGTACGCACGTGTCGCGTCGCCGAACGGCCGCATCCGGCACTGCAGCGCTTCGTCGTACAGCTGCTCGGCGATATGCGTGCTGCGCCGCTCGAAACGGTCGAATTCGTCCATGCGCTCGGCAAGCGAACGCTGCAGGTCGTTGAGCATGTGCCGCACTTCGTTCATCGACGCGAGCATGCCCGCGTCGAGATCGTCGGCGAATTGTTCGTACATCAAATCGAGCGACCGGGCCGCGTCGCGCTGGGCGCGCTTCACGCGCAGCATCGATTCGGCGAACGGCTTGAGCCAGCGCGATTCGACCAGCGATTCGCCGGACAGGCTCAGCAGCCGGTTCAGCGTATCCGCACGCACGCGGCGCATCGCGCCGGCGCCGGCCACGCGGCCGGCCTGGGCCGGATCGGGCACGCCGCCCGATACCGCAAGCGGCGGCACCGCGGCGCTGGCCCCGACGGGTTCGTTCGCGGCGCCGTCGTGCTCCCGAAACGGCACGACCGACGGCGGCACCGGCGGCGGGGCCGCGACCGCCGCCTGCATCGCCTGCGCGCCGTCGGCGCCGGTCAGCGCCGCCGCGAACACGTCGATCTCCGTCTGCGTGACGGGCTGCCCTTGCGGATCGCCGACGCGCACCAGCAGATCGACGCCCGCCAGCAGCACGTCGACGTGCGTGGCCGTCAGCGCGATCGTGCCGGCCTGCGCGGCGACGAAGCACTCTTCCATCCGCCCCGCGATATCGACGCCGAGCGGCACGCCGACGATGCGCGCGGCGCCCTTCAGCGAATGCGCGGCGCGCATGCATGCCTCGAGCGCGACGGAATCGGGTTCGCCCGATTCGAGCGCGAGCAGCCGCTCGGACAGCGCCTGGGTCTGCGTGCGCGTCTCCTCGCGATACAGCTCGAGCAGCGACAGGTGGCTCAGGTCGTCATCGCCGCTCATCGCATGCTCCGTGTGACTGCGTCGAACAGGCGGTCGTCGTCGAGCAGGCCCACCGACTTGCCGCGCCACGACAGCACGCCGCGCGACAGGCCGGCGCTCGCGCGCCCGACCGTCGCCGGCACCGGCACCCAGTCGGCGGCGCCGAAGCGCAGCACGCCCTCGACTTCGTCGACCGGAAACACGACCGGCTCGCCCTGGTGCGCCGCCACCAGCAGCCGCGTGAAGCGGCCGTCGTCACCGTCGCTGCCGCCCTTGCCGGCATCGAGGCCGAGCAGCGCGCCGATCGAGATCGCGATGCGCAGCGTGCCGCGGATATTGACCACGCCGCGCACGGCCGAATGGCGGCGATGCGGCAGCGAATGAATCGGGCGCGTGCCGGCGATCTCGCGCAGCACGCCGATCGGCAGCGCGAGCCATTCGTCGGCCACGCGGAACGCCAGCGCCGCGTGGTGCGTATCGGCATCGGCGCCGTGCACGTGCGGCGCGCCGGGTGCGCTCATCCGGCGCGTGGTGTCGGCCATCTCGGCACTGTCGAGCGGGCGCTCGAGCAGCTTCGCCGCGTGATACGCGTACACCGGGCAGTTCAGGCAGCGCAGGCAGTCGTTCAGCCGCTCGCACGTGCGGTCGCCGCGCGTGCCGATCCGGTTCCAGCAATCGTCGACGTCGATCGTCGTCTCGTCAATGGCAGCGGCGGCGCGGTTCATGGATTCCTCTGGTCATCGCGGTATCGTTCCCAACCCATCGTCTTGTCAGCCGGCCGAGCGCCGTGCGCGCTCGAGCAGCCATTGCGCGCCCGCACGATCGCCGCCGACGTCGAGCAGCGTCGCGAGATGGGTCAGCGCTTCGTGGTGCGTGGGCCGCAGGTACAGCGCCTTCCGGTAGAAGTCGCCGGCTTCGGCGGCGCGTCCGCGCGCGTCCGCGATCAGCCCGTTCAGGTAGAACGCATCGGCATGCGGACCGACGCGCGCCGAAAACTGCGCGAGCACGCGCTCGGCCTCGTCGAACGCGCCGGCATTCGCCAGCGCCTGCGCGTCTTCCAGCGTCGGCGCGGCGCGCTCCGCAACCGGTGCGTTCGACGCGGCCGGTTCGGCCGCCGTCACCGGCAGGTCGCCCCGTGCGTCGAACGCGGCCGCGTGCATGGCGGGCGGCGCCGCCGCGAACGGCTGACGCGTGTCGCCGAGCCACGCCGGCGGCGCGACCGCCAGCACCGAGCGCGTCGCCGCGAGCGGCGCGACCGTGAAACGCTCCGCGCGCCGATACGGCGCGGCCGCCGCCAGCGGCGCCGCCGGCCGGGCCGCGAATACATCGCCCGCCGCCGCGGCGGGCTCGCGATGAAACGCGAACGCCAGCGGCACGCGCGCCGAGCGCATCCCGTGCCGCATCGCGACGCCCGTTTCGGCGGGACCGACGAACAGCATGCCGTCGTCGGCCAGACGCGCGTCGAGCGAGCGGATCACGCGATCCTGCGCGTCGCGATCGAAGTAGATCAGCACGTTGCGGCAGAACACGAAATCGTAGCGAATGCCGGTATCCACGGCCGGTTCGACGAGATTCGACTGACTGAACTGCACGCACGCGCGCACGCGCTCGTCGAGCAGCCAGCCGTCGCGGGTCGGCGTGAAGTGCCGCGCGCGAAACTCCGTCGCGGTGCCGCGGAACGCATTGCGCCCGTAGCAGCCGAGCCGCGCCTGCTCGATCGCGCGCGTGCTGAGGTCGATCGCGTCGATCGTGAAGCTGGCCGGGTCGAGCCCCGCGTCGAGCAGCGCCATCGCCGCCGAATACGGCTCCTCGCCCGTCGAGCACGGCGCGCTCAGCACGCGGATCACCCGGCCCGGCAGCGCGGCGAGCCGCTCCGTCGCGAGCCGCGCGAGCGTCGCAAAGGCCTCGCGGTCGCGGAAGAACCAGGTCTCGGGCACGACGAACAGCTCGATCAGCGCACGCCGCTCGTCGGCCGACGCATTGAGCTGCTGCCAGTAAGCGTCGAGCGCGTCCTGCGTGACGGGCGGCCGCGCCGCCGACGGCAGACGCTCGCCGTCCGCCTGCAGCGCGTGCACGCGTTCCGTCAGCGCGCGGGTCAGGAAATCGTTGCCGAGCGAATCGGGGTCGATGCCGGTCTCGCGCAGCAGCCAGCCGCGAAATCGCGATTCGGACTCTTTCATGCGGACTCTCCCCCGTGGCCCGGCAGGCCGTCGAACAGATACAGGCGCGCGACGTCGTCGATCAGGTCGGACACCGATACCTGCTGCACGACGCCATCGGGCGTATTCGCGACGGGCCCGAGCCAGCGCGTGCGTGCGGTCGAGATGCCGCTCGAGCGGAACGCCGCGCGGTCGATCCGCATCGTCTGCGTCGCGCGCTCGACGATCAGCCCGATCGTGCGCTCGCCGCCCGCTTCGTCCGCTCGATAGCGGACCAACACGAGCCGCGTCGAGCGCAGCGCATGGGCGCGGCGCCCGAGCGCCAGCATCGGCACGTCGATCACCGGCACCGGCTGGCCGCCGCGCATCAGCAGCCCGGCGATCCAGTCGGGTGCGCCGGGCACGGCCTTCGTGACCGCGAGCGGCAGCACCTCGTCGATGCCGGCTGCGTCGAGCGCATAGCGCCCGCCATCGAGCTCGAACATCAGGAACAGCGCGTGGACGCCGTTCTGCGGGTCGGCGCGCGTCACGCGTCGACCTTGAAGCGCGACACGCTGGTGCGCAACTGGTTCGCGACGAGCGTCAGGTCGTCGATCGCCTGCGACGACTGGCGCAGCGACTCGGCCGTCTGCTGCGCGGCCTCCGACAGCTGCGACAGCGCCTGCGTGATCTGCTCGGCGCCGTTCGCCTGCGTCTGCATCCCTTCGTTGACCATCTGGAAGCGCGGCGCGAGCGTCTGCACCTCGGCGATGATCTGCGACAGCTGCCCGCCGACCTGCTGCACGTCGAGCATCCCGCGGCGCACTTCCTCGGAGAACTTGTCCATCCCCATCACGCCCGCCGACACCGCCGACTGGATTTCCTTCACCGTCTGCTCGATGTCGTAGGTCGCCACCGCCGTCTGGTCGGCGAGGCGGCGGATCTCGGTCGCGACGACCGCGAAGCCGCGGCCGTATTCGCCGGCCTTCTCGGCCTCGATCGCCGCGTTCAGCGACAGCAGGTTGGTCTGGTCGGCCACCTTGGTGATCGTCGCGACCACCTGGTTGATGTTCAGCGCCTTCTCGTTGAGGATCGCGAGCTTCGC
Source organism: Burkholderia sp. AU38729 (assembly GCF_020419725.1). NCBI lineage: Bacteria > Pseudomonadati > Pseudomonadota > Betaproteobacteria > Burkholderiales > Burkholderiaceae > Burkholderia > Burkholderia sp. AU38729. Next base: position 859,753 of record NZ_JAIZQO010000002.1, read on the forward strand.
GTTCACCGAACCGGCCGCGTCCATCACGCTGCGCATCGTCTCGCCCATCCGCGTGAGCCCGCTCTGGCTCACGCCCGCGAGCGTCGCCGACTGCTCGGCCACGCCGGCCACCTCGTTCATCGTGCGCAGCAGGTCGCGCGACGTCGCGAAGATCTCGCGCGAGGTCGCGCCGATCTCGGTCGTCGTCGCCGCGGTTTCGTTCGCGGTCGCCTGCTGCTCGCGCGACGTCGCCGCGATCTCGGCCACCGACGTCGTCACCTGCAGCGACGATTGCTGCGCGCGGGCGACGAGCTCGGTCAGCTCGTCGGCCATCCGGTTGAAGCCCGTCTCGAGCGTGCCGAATTCGTCGCGGCGGCGCAGGTCGAGGCGGCGCGTCAGGTTGCCGGTGCGCATCACGTCGTGCACCTCGACGAGCCGCGCCATCGGGACGGTCACCGACCGGTACAGCAGGTAGCCGAGCCCGAGCGCGGACAGCAGCATGATCGTCAGCGCGCCGACGAGCACGACCTCGGTGTCCTGCACGGATTCGCGGATCAGCTTCGCGGACTGCTCGGCGAACTTGCGGTTTTCCTGCACCAGCACGTTCGCGTTGCGCACGACCTCGGTCCACGCGGGCAGCACTTTCCCGTACGCGGCGACGGCCTCCTCGCGCGACACGCGGCTCTTCTGCACGGCGTCGTTCAGCAGCGGCACGTAGTGGTCGAACGCGCCGCGGAACGCCGCGAAGCGCTGCCGGTCGTCGTCGCGGAACGTCGTGCTCTGATAGTCGACCGACAACGCCTCGACTTCCTTCAGCGCATCGGCGATTTTCGCTAGATCGCGATGCACGCTGTCGGGATCGGTTTCGACGAACGTCGCCTGCTGCAGCAGCATGAACGATTCGTTGACCGAACCGCGCAGCGACGATGCAAGGTAGACGCCGGGCAGCGAGTCGCGCTCGATGCTGACGGCTTCGCTGTTGATCGCGCGCAGTCGCTCGTAGGACACGCCGGCTGTCACCAGCATCAGCACGAACAGCACGCCGAAGCTGAGCAGGATGCGATTGCCGAGCGTCAGCCGGGCAGCGCCGATCGTCGGATGCAGGCTTTCATTGGTCGCGCGGGGCGTCACGGTGGCCATGTTCGTTATGGGCTTTATAAAATCAGCGTTGAAAAAATCCACGCCCGCCGGCGCGCCGGACGGCGCACCACGAGCACATCAGGGTCTCTCGGGCAGCACGGCGCCGGCAGGCCGCGCCGCGACATCACCGCTCCGCTTGCGCCGGCAGCCGAAGCGCGACCATGAAGCCGCGCGCGGTATTGCGCATCAGGATCTGGCCGCGATGCCGCGCCGCCGTCGCGCGGACGAACGCGAGCCCGAGGCCGAAGCCGCCGCGCGCCGCGCCATGCGCGGATTCGAGCTGCACGAACGACTCGGTCGCGGCCGTGCGCTGCGCCGGCGCGATTCCCGCGCCGGTGTCCTCGACACCGATCAGCCAGGCGCCGTCCTCGCTGCCCAGCGTGCAGTGCACGTCCGTGCCGGCCGGGCCGTACTTCAGCCCGTTGTCGATCAGGTTCGCGACCGCGCGCGTCAGCATCATGCGGTCGCCCATCGTCACGCATTCGGTATCGGGCACGTGCGCGGCGACCCGGCTGCCGAGCCCGGCCGCCTTCTCCCACAGCTGGTCGACGGCGTCGAGCACGATCTCGTTGAGACTCACGACCTCGTGCGCGCGGCGCTCGGACTGCGCGCGGGTCAGGTGGATGAAGCCGTCGGCGAGCGCGAGCGCGCGCCGCGCATGGCCGGCAATGCGCTCCATGATCGCCGGCATCTCGCCGTGCTCGGCCCGGTAGACGTCGAGCAGCGCGAGGATCGACGTCTGCGGCGAACGCATGTCGTGCGACAGGAAATCGAGCGCCTCGTCGCGCTGCCGGGACATCAGGTAGGAATTCGAGTGATAGCGGATGCGGGCAGCCAGCTCCATCGCGTCGGGGAGCTTCACCAGATAGTCGTTCGCGCCGGCGATGAACGCCTCGCGCTTGACGATCGGCTCCTCCTTCGCGGACAGCACGATGATCGGCACGCGAGCGGTGCCGGCGTCCGCACGCCACGCGCGGACCAGATCGAGGCCGTCGATCTCCGGCATCACGAGATCCTGCAGGATGACCGTCGGCTTCACGTCGCGCGCGACCGCCATCGCCCGGTGCGCGTCGGTGCACACGTGCAGGTCGATGTCATGTTCGCTGCGCAGCGCGCGGCGGATCACCTCGCCGACGAACGGTTGATCGTCGACGAGAAGGACCGATAACCCCGATTCAAGACAATCCGAGGCATTATCACCGCTCGATTCTTTCATAAATACAGTTTCAAACGCCGATTCTCCAATCGATTCTTTCATAGGAGTTGTTTATCAGACTTGGACGCTATCTTATTTCAGCGGTTGAAAACCCCGCCTGATTCCGCCGAATTGGCCTGTCGGCACCGCCTTGCAGGGTTTTGGACGCCGATTTCTCCCCGTTGGCGGCCGTATTACCTCCGCATCCTTTCTCTCAATAAACATAACCGGCTGATTCTAAATGAAATTAGAACACAGCATCTATCTCAATCCGGTTTAGTTTTGCCAAATATGCAGAAAGAGACGGAAACAGTTAAATCGGATCATTTCCGGATTCGAAACACGATAACGTTTGCGAGACCCGCGCGATAAGGCTTGCATGCGCTGCAAGGCTGCCTGCCGCCGCATTTGAGGGCCGGATGAATATCCGTCGAATCGGCGGGCGCGCGAAAGAAAAAAGCGCGCCGGGCAACGATCGACCGGGCGCGCTTCGGGCCGGCTGACGCCGGCCGCTCGATGGCGACGTGACGAAGGTGTGCGGCCCTACCCGCGCGCGTGCTGCGCGGACACTTCCTGCAGGTCGAGGTCGCGTTCGAGCGCGTGCAGCATCTCGTCGTGGATGCGCCCCGAACGGTGCAGGCGCAACAGTTCCGCGCGCCCGGCCCGGATCGCGGCCAGCACGACGTCGTAGTGCGCGGCACGCACTTCAGCCGGATACGTGGGCTCGTTCTTGGTCCTTTCCGTCAATTCCGCGCGATACGTGTACTGCTCGAGCAGGCGCGGATGGATCACGACCCCGTTCTCGTCGCGCACGAGCGGCTGGATCGCCGCGAGCTGCGCCGCCTCGACGTATGCCCACGTCTGCGGCTCGGTCAGGTGGTGCGACGCGCGTTCTTCGCGCTGCGGCAGGCGCAGCAGCCGGATCAGCGGCCCGATCGTCGTGCCCTGCAGCAGCACGGTGACGAGGATCACCGCGAACGACGCGACCAGGATCACGTCGCGGCCGGGCATCGCCTCGGGCAGCGACAGCGCGATCGCCAGCGTGACGACGCCGCGCATCCCGGCCCAGCTCATGATCGTCGCGGCCTTCCAGTCGGGCGCTTCGCCGCGCCGCGCGATCCCGCGCACCGGCCACTTCAGCGCCTCGACCGCGTAGATCCACACGAAGCGCGATACGATCACCGCCGCCAGCACCGCGAGCATCGGCGGCACCATCGTGGCGAGCACCTGCTCGAAACCGCCGAGCCGGTGGATCGCGCCGCGCAGCGACAGCCCGATCAGCACGAATACCATCGCTTCGAGCAGGAACACGATGACCTGCCAGAACGCGGTGCCGCGCGTGCGCACCGCCGCCGAGAACACCTCGTGCTGATGCCAGCCGACGATCATGCCGGCCGTGACCGTGGCGATCACGCCGGACACTTCGACCATTTCCCCGGCGATATACGCGATCCAGCCGGCGATCACCGCGACGGTGATCACGAGATAGTCGTCGTCGAGCAGCTTGAGGAACCACACGACGAGCTTGCCGACCGCGAAGCCGACCACCACGCCGCCGAGCCCGAGCTCCGCGAAACCCACGACCGCGTGGCCGAGGCTGAAGGTGCCCGACAGCGCCGCGACGACCGCGAAGCGGAACAGCACGAGGCCGGCCGCATCGTTCAGCAGGCTTTCGCCTTCGAGCAGCACCATCAGCCGGCGCGGCAGCGCGACGCGCTCGAGCACGGCCTTCGCTGCCACGGCGTCGGGCGGCGACACGATCGCGCCAAGTGCGAAGCACGCGGCCCACGGCAGCGACGGCGCCACCCAGTGCACGGCGAAGCCGACCGCGAACGTCGTGAACACGACCGCGCCGATCGCGAGCAGCAGGATGCCGCCGACGTTGCGCTTGAACTCCTCCCACACCGAGAAGTACGCGCCGTCCATCAGCAGCGGCGGCAGGAACACCAGCAGCACCAGTTCCGGATCGAGATTGATCGGCGGCAGGCCGGGAATGAACGCGATGCCGATGCCGCCGATCAGCAGCGCGGCCGCGGGCGGCAATCGCAGCCGCTTGGCGATGCATTCGAGCGCGACGATCGCGAGAAATGACAACAAAACCAGCTTGAATGCCGAGACGGGGGACATGAATCGACCTCGTGAAGAATGAATTCGCGCGTTCCGGTGTCGTACCCCGGTCGGCAGTTTCGCGCGATTACATCACGAGGCGAGGCCCGCAGTCGAGCGCGTTCGAGCCGCCCGCCGTGCGAGGCGGTCACGGTGCGGGCCCGGCGCCTGCCCAATGCGCGCGGCGCCATGAAAAACGGCACGCGGGCCGGCCCGATCGCCCGCCCGCGTGCCGTCGCGGCACCGCGCCGCCTGCCCGCGCGTTACCGGCGCCGCACGACCATCAGCCGCGGCTCGGTCATGTCCTCGATCGCGTAGCGGATCCCTTCGCGGCCGAGGCCCGAATCCTTCACGCCGCCGTACGGCATGTTGTCGACGCGGAACGACGGCACGTCGTTGATCACGACGCCGCCGACCTCCAGCTCGTCCCACGCGCGCTGCGCATGCGCGAGCGAGTCGGTGAACACGCCGGCCTGCAGCCCGAAGTCGCTGTCGTTCACGCGCGCGAGCGCCTCGTCGAACCGGTCGAACTTCTCGAGGATCGCAACGGGGCCGAATGCCTCCTTCCGGTACAGGTCCTGCTCGTGCCCGACGTTTTCCAGCAGCGTCGCCTCGAACATCGCGCCATCGACCTTGCCGCCGGCGACGATCTTCGCGCCCGCCGCGACGGCCGCGTCCATCCAGCCCGACAGCCGGCGCGACTCGGATTCCGAGATCATCGGGCCGACGAACGTCGACGGATCCTTCGGGTCGCCCATCTTCAGCGAACGCGTCTTCGCGATCAGTTTCTCGCGCAGCGCATCGTACAGGTCGGCATGCACGAGGATCCGCTGCACGCCGATGCAGCTCTGGCCCGACTGGTAATACGCGCCGAACGCAAGGCGCTCGACCACGTAGTCGAGCTGGTCGCGCTGATCCGCATCGACGATCGCGGCCGCGTTGCCGCCGAGCTCCAGCACGACTTTCTTCTTGCCGGCCTTCTCCTTCAACGCCCAGCCGACGGCCGGCGAACCCGTGAACGACAGCAGCTTGAACCGCTCGTCGGTCGTGAACAGGTCGGCACCGTCGCGATGCGCGGGCAGCACCGAGAATGCGCCCTTCGGCAAGTCGGTTTCCGCGAGCACCTCGCCGATGATCAGCGCGCCGATCGGCGTGCGGCTCGCCGGCTTCAGCACGAACGGACAGCCGGCCGCGAGCGCGGGCGCCACCTTGTGCGCGGCGAGATTCAGCGGGAAGTTGAACGGCGAGATGAACGAGCACGGGCCGACCGGCACGCGCTTCGTGTAGCCCGTATAGCCCTGCGCACGCGCGGAGATCTCGAGGTTGATGATTTCGCCGTCGATACGCACCGATTCCTCGGACGCCACGCGGAACGTGTCGATCAGCCGCGTCACTTCGCCCTTCGAATCGTTGATCGGCTTGCCGGCCTCGATGCACAGCGCCTCGGCCAGCTCGTCGAAGCGCTCGCGAAAGCGCGCGACGCAATGGTCGAGCACGGCCTGCCGCTTGTAGGCCGGCAACTCGCGCATCGGCTTCGCGGCATCGACCGCCGCGCTGATCGCCGCGTCGATGGCCTTCGCGTCGGCCAGCGCGACGCGTGTCGCGACCTTGCCGCTGAACTTGTCGGTCACCTCCAGATCGGTGTTCGCGTAGACGGCCTCGTTGGCGAGGTAGTACGGATAGGTTTCCTTCAACATGGAACGACTCCTTCCTGTGAACGTAACATTCAGAGTTGCGCCGACAGGCGCTTGATCTCGCGGTTCAACACGCGCTCGTTGTCCGAATAGTCGATCGGCACGTCGATCACGTGCACGCCCGGCGACGAGAAACACTCGCGCAGCAGCGGCTCGAGATCGTCGGCCGATTCGACGCGGTGCCCGCGCGCGCCGTAGCTTTGCGCATACGCGACGAAATCGGGGTTCTGCAGCGTCATCGCGAAATCGGGGAAATTCATGTTCTCCTGCTTCCAGCGGATCATCCCGAACGCGTCGTCGCGCAGGATCATCACGACGAGGTCGAGCTTCAGCCGCACCGCGGTTTCGAGCTCCTGCGAATTCATCATGAACCCGCCGTCGCCGCACACGGCGATCACCTTGCGCTGCGGATGCACGATCTTCGTCGCGATCGCCGACGGCAGCCCCGCCCCCATCGACGCGAGCGCGTTGTCGAGCAGCAGCGAATTCGGCTCGTGCGCGCGCCAGTAGCGCGCGAACCAGATCTTGTACATCCCGTTGTCGAGACAGACGATGCCGTCGACCGGCATCGCGCTGTACAGATCGTTGACGATCCGCACCGGGTACATCGGGAAGCGCGAGTCGTGCTGCCCTTTCTGCAGATGCGCGTCGAAATGCGCCTTGATCATCCGGAAGCGCTCGAAATCCCAGTGCGATTGCGGCGTCACCGCTTCCTTCATCTGCCACACCGCGTTCGCGATGTCGCCGACCACCTCGATCTGCGGGAAATAAACCGGATCGACCTGCGCGCCGAGGAAGTTCACGTGGATCACGGTCTTGTCGTCGGTACGCATGAAGAACGGCGGCTTCTCGATCACGTCGTGACCGACGTTGATGATGCAGTCCGCATGCTCGATCGCGCGGTGCACGAAATCGCCGTCGGACAGCGTCGCGTTGCCGAGCCACAGCGGATGCGTCTCGTCGATCACGCCCTTGCCCATCTGCGTCGTGAAGAACGGGATGCCCGTCTTGTCGACGAATTCGAGCAGCATCTTGCAGGTGGTCTTGCGGTTGCCGCCCGCGCCGATCATCAGGAGCGGATGCCGCGCGGCCTGGATTGCGTCGACCGCATGCGCGACCGCCTTCTCCTCGGCCACCGGCCGCCGGCTGTAGCTGCGCGGGATCGGCTTGCCGTCGCCCTCCTCGTGCGCGATGTCTTCCGGCAGCTCGAGGTGCGCGGCGCCCGGGCGCTCTTCCTCCGCGCGGCGGAACGCCTCGCGTATGGCCGACGGGATATTGCCGATCGACACGATCTGCCGCGTGAACTTCGTGAGCGGCTGCATCATGTCGACCACGTCGACGATCTGGAAGTGGCCCTGCTTGCTGGACTTGATCGGCTTCTGCCCGGTGATCATCAGCATCGGCATGCCGCCGAGCTGCGCATAGGCGGCGGCCGTCACGAAGTTCGTCGCGCCGGGCCCGAGCGTGGCGATACACACGCCGGTGCGGCCCGTCAGGCGGCCGTAGGTGGCGGCCATGAATCCGGCCGCCTGCTCGTGCCGGGTCAGCACGAGCTTGATCTTCGATCGCCGCAGCGATTCGAGCAGATCGAGGTTTTCCTCGCCGGGAATGCCGAACACGTACTCGACGCCTTCGGCTTCCAGCGCCTTCACGAACAGATCCGATGCTTTCATGGGGGACTCTCGGTTGATGCCGCCTGCCCGGCCTACGGACACGCAGCGTTCAGAACGCGCGCCGGCCTACGGCACGCGGACGCTTTACCTACTGGACACAAACCACGGCACTGCCCGCCGCGCGGCACGCGCTGCACGGCGGCGCCTCCGGCTACCGGAGGACAAACGGATCCGCCCGCGCGCGGCAAACACGCACGGGCGGCAAGAACGTTTTTGATTGTAGACGGATTCGGAAGATCCCGACTTCGGCCGAACGGCCATTTGGCACACAAGCGAAGCGCGTGGCCCTACTGTGGCGGCATCGAAATTCGACCCATCAGACTTGTGAACCATGGTTGACATACTGCAATCCATGCCCTACAGTGCGCCTACGTTCAGCATCCGGACCACCGACGTCTTCGACACCTGGTTTGCCGGCCTGCCGGATCGCGTCGCGAAGCGCCGCATCCAGGCACGCATCGACCGCCTCTCGATGGGCAATCCGGGCGACTGGAAGTCCGCCGGCTCGCCGGTCGTCGAGATGCGGATCGACCACGGCCCCGGCTATCGCGTCTACTACGTCCGGCGCGGAACGATCTGGGTCATCCTGCTCTGCGGCGGCGATAAATCGACGCAACAGGCCGACATCCGCGCCGCGCACGCGATGCTCGCGCATCTCGACATGGAGTAACCGATGGACAAGATCAGCACCCGGCCGTGGGATTCGGCCGATCATCTGAAAACCGAAGACGACATGGCCGACTACTTCGAAGCGTGCCTGCAGGAAGGCGGCGACGATCCGGCCTTCATCGCGCATGCGCTCGGCGTGATCGCACGGGCACGCGGCATGTCGCAGGTCGCGCGCGATGCGGGCCTGTCGCGCGAAGGGCTGTACAAGGCACTGTCGCACGACGGCAACCCGAGCTTCGGCACGATCCTGAAGGTCATCAAGGCGCTCGGCCTGCAGCTGCACGGCTCGAAAGCGCACGCATGATGCGCGGGCGCGGCCCGTCTCGCCCGCCGCGCGATACCCATGGCCGCGTCAGTGCAGCCAGCCGGCCGCCCAGCGCGGCACCAGCGACACCAGATACAAGCCGAGCCCGATCAACCCGCCGACCAGCGTGCCGTTGATGCGGATGTATTGAAGATCCTTGCCGATGTTCAGCTCGATCTGCCGCGACATCTCGCGCGCGTCCCAGTTGCGCACCGTGTCGCGGATGTGACGCATCAGGAAATCCGCGAAATCCGGCGCCATCTCGTGCACGGCCTTCTCCACGTGCTCGTTCAGCGACGCACGCAATGCCGGGCTCTCCGCGAGCCGCGCACCGAGCCAGCCGCCGAGCATCGCGGCCTGCCGGTGCAGCGCCGAATCGGGGCGCGCGAGATCGGCCTTCAGCCACGCGCGCAACTGATCCCACAGGTCGCGCACATAGTCGTTGAACGCGGCGCCGTCGCGGACATAGCGCTTGATCTCCTCGCCCTTCTCGATGAACGCGGGATCGTGCTTCAACCGCTCGGTCAAGCGCAGGACCGTCCGGTCGAAACGTTGCCGCAGTTCGTGCTCGGGATCGGCCGTCACGCCTTCCAGCACACGGCTCACCGCGCTCGCGAGCATCCGCGCGCCGTTCTCGCCGAACCACTGCGTCGGCATGATCTTCTCGACCTTCGGGTACTGCGTCTTCAGCCATTCGACGATGAAGCCCGCGATCACCTCGCGGTTCTCCTCCTTGTCGAGCACGTCGACCACCTGTTCGATCGCGTCGTCGAGCAGCACCTGGTGGCGGCCGTCCTTCGTCAGCGTGTCGAGGATCGCGCCGGCCGATTGCGACAGGTCGATGCGGTCGATCACCGCGCGAAACGCGTCGTGCACGAACGACTGGATCCGCGCGTCGTCGGTCATGTCGAGCGCGAAACTCATCAGCTTCGTCACGTAGCCACCGAGCGCCTCGGTGTTCGCCGGCTCGCCGAGCCACGCGCCGAGTTTCTGCGCGGGATCGTGCTGGCGGATCTGCGCGGCGAGTGCGTCGGGGCCGAGGAATTTCTCGCGCACGAACACCGCGAGGTTGTCGGCGATCTTGTCCTTGTTCTTCGGAATGATCTCGGTGTGGCGCGACACGAACGGGATCGGCACGCGGCGGAACAGCGCGACGACCGCGAACCAGTCGGCGAGCGCGCCGACCATCGCGGCTTCGGCCACGGCCTTGACGCCGTCGACCCACGGGCCGCGCGGCAGCAGGATCGTCGTGACGAACACCGCGACGGCGGCCAGCAGCAGCCACAGCGCGCGGCGCTTGCTGCGTTTCAGTTCGAGGGCTTTGTCTGGCGTCATGGGCAACCGGTCGGGCGAACGATGCCGCTAATATGCACCGGTTGCGGGGCTGCCGACAAACATTGCTGCCCCCTTCGCGCGGGGCAGCGCCCCGCCGGAGCCGACCGACGGAGCGCGCACGGCGCCGGCCGGCATCGCTGCCGTAAGCCGCCCCGGACGACCGAACGCCCGCTACATGAACGTCTTCAGGTTCACCCCCGGATCCGCAAGCTTCACCGGATCCGGCACCGCCCCCGCCGCGATCAACCGGCGCGATGCGCCGATGTCGCGCCCCAGGTTCGCCGCCGCCACCGCGACGATCCTGCCGTCATCCCCCAGGCCGAACACCGTGAACGGCCCGCTCGCCGGATCGCCGCGCACGACGATCGTGCGCTCGCTGCCGAACAGCCCGAGCATCTGCAGGTTGCAGTCGTACTGATCGGACCACAGCCACGGCAGCTCGGCATAAGTCTCGTCGGCGCCGAGCAGGTTCGCGGCCGCAACCGCCGGCTGGTTTTCGGCCACCTGCCACGATTCGATCCGCACGTGACGCCCGAGCAGCGGATTGAAGTGCATCGTCACCTCGCCCGCCGCGAAGATCGCCGGATCGGCCGTGCGGCAGCCCGCGTCGACGCGAATCCCGTTGTCGACATCGAGCCCCGCTGCTTGCGCCAGCTCGACATTCGGCACCACACCGATGCCGACCACGACGAGATCGGCCGGCACGTCGCCGTGATCGGTCTCGACGATCGCGCCGCCGCCCGGTGCGCGACGGATCGCGCGCGGCAGCGTCGCCATCTGGAAGACCACGCCGCGCGCATCGTGCAACTGATGCGCATACGCGCCGACCACTTCCGGCAACGCGCGCTGCAGCAGGCGCGGCGCCGGATCGATCACCGTCACGTCACACCCGAGCTGGCGCGCCGCCGCCGCGACCTCCAGCCCGATGAACCCGCCGCCGAGCACCGCCACGCGGCGGCCCGGCGCAAGCTGCGCGCGCAACGCACGTGCATCGTCGACCGTGCGGACGTAATGCGGCGTGACGCCTGCGTCGATCTCACCACCGAACATGCGCACCCGCGAGCCCGTCGCGAGCACGAGCCGCGCATAAGCCAGCGTCGTGCCGTCGTCGAGCCGCACGCGCTGCGCATCGCGCTCGATCGCATCGACACGCGTACCGAGCCGCAGCTCGATGCGCTGCACGTCGTACCACGCGGCGTCGCGCACGAACGCACGCTGCTCGCCGCCGTCCGTCAACAGTGCGTCCTTCGACAGCGCAGGCCGGTCGTACGGCAGCTCGCGCTCCGCGCCGATCATGACGATGCGCGCCGCCGCGTCGCGCTCGCGCAGCGCTTCGGCCGTGCGCCGCGCGGCATGCCCGGCGCCGACGATCACGAACGGATCAGCCGACATTGACTTCCACCTGCCCGTCGACGATCCGGATCGGATAGGTCCGCACCGGCTCCGTGATCGGCGCGCATTTCGGCGCGCCGGTGCGGATGTCGATCAGCCCCTGGTGCAGCGGACATTCGACGCAGCCATCCTCCACGTAGCCTTCGGACAGCCGCGCATGGCCGTGCGTGCAGAGATCGTGCATCGCGAACAGTTCGTCGCCGATCCGGAACACGGCGATCGGTTTCTGGCCGGCGACGCGCGCCGCCGGTTCGTCTTCGGAGAATTCGTCGAAAGCGCCGAGCGGATGCCACTCGGCGAGCGTTGCTTCGGTCATGTCGGTTCCTTGCTTCCGTATCAGATCGGGGTGGCGAGCAGCGTCTGCACGCGCGACGTGTCGTAGATCACCCGCTTGGTCTTGTAGCGCAGCCCGTCCGGCGTGCGCACGACCGTGTCGTAGTACTTGCCGGCCTGGTACACGTTCGACTCGCCGTTGCTGCGCGTCTGCACGACGACGTAGTTGCTCTCGGTATCGATCTCGCCGTCGCGTTCCGCGACGATCGTGAGGCCCGACGTCATGTGCCGGTACGTGTGCTCTTCGTAGATGTTCGCGTGCCGCAGCGACACCACGCGGTCGCGCAGCATCCGCTGGTTCGTGCAGTGGACGATCCCGACCGGCAGCCCGAGGTCGGCGTTTTCCTTTGGCACGATTTCGTACGTGCAGTCCTCGGTGAACATCGTCGGCCATGCTTCGAGCCGGTCGTTGTCGAGGTGCCCGATATAGCGGTTCTGGAGCATGTAAATCTCGAACCACGTCTTCATGTCTTCCGTCAGGTTTTCCATCGTTCCGCGCTCCCGCTTCAATAGCCCATCAGCTTCTGGTAGCCGACCCAGAACTTGCGGATCAGGCTTTCGGTGATCACCGTGTCCTGCTGGTCCGGATTGCCGCGCGACATCTCGATCACCGACGTCGCGTCGCCGTCGCGCACCGTGCCGCGCTGCACGAGCTCGGTCGCCTCCGTGTCCTCCATCGAGATGTAGCCGGCCGGCCCGACGAGGTTCGCCTGCTTGATGCGCAGCGCGCGCAGCTCGGGCGTATCGTCCGCGTAGCCGAAGAAGTGGAAGATCAGTTCGAAGTTGTCGGGGCCTTTCGGCAGGATCTGCCGTGCGACCAGCGTGTTGTGGATCTGCTGGATCACGAGCTGCGGGAAGATCGGCTGGATATGGTTCGTGCAGTCCTCGTCGTATTCCGACACGAGGTCGAGAATCGATTCGTCTTCCAGATGAAAGCCTTCGTCGAACGAGCGGATGTTCTGCTGCTTGTACGCGGCCGACGTGTCGTCGCCCGTCTTCGTCACCGTGATGATGCTGTGCAGCCCGTGGTTCGCATCCGGGATCGAGCGCGCCTTCATCCCCACGCGGAAGATGTTGAAGGTCGTATGGAACAGGTGCAGCATGCTCGCGTGATACGGATCCTTCACGTTCTCCATGTACAGCTTCCAGTTCGACTTCGAATACTGGCGCGTACAGCCGAGATACTCGATCGGCTTGTGGAAGATCCGGTCGATCCACGGGCGCATCTGCTCGCCGAGATAGTCGGGCAGCGGCATCACGTCGTCGCTGAAGGTGGCGAACACGAGCCCGCGGTAGCTGTCGACGCGCAGCTTGCGCAGCCCGTGCTGCTTCGGGTCGAAGTCGGCCGGCATCCCGGACATCCCCTTCTGGCCGCGCCGGAACGGCACGCCGAGCAGGTTGCCGGAATTGTCGAAGCTCCACTGGTGATAGACGCAGGTGTGCGAGCTCGCGTTGCCGCGCGACTTGCGGCACACCTGCGCGCCGCGATGCGCGCAGCGGTTCACCCAAGCGGACAGCGCGCCGTCCTCGGTGCGCGTGACGACTACCGGCGTGTCGCCGACGAACGTGCTCTTGAAGTCGCCGGCGTTCGGGATTTCCGCTTCCAGCGCGACGAAGTTCCACGTCGGGCCGCGGAAGATGCGTTCCTGCTCGCGATCGTAGACCGCGCGCGAGCTGAACACCTTGTACGGCACGCGCGAGCCGTCGTCGTGCGGAAAATCCACGTCGGACGCGTCGCCGCGCGCGGCGAAAACGACGGGCGATTCTGTCTGCTCCATGTCGGACTCCTTGTCGATCCGTTGCGTTGAATGCATGGAGCCGATTTTTGAAAAGCTAATATTCGCCGTCTATCCGGAAAGTGCGATTGCGGCGGTGCAATATCCACTTTCGGCGGATTTCTGCGCTAGCATGACGGCACACACGACCCGGCGCACGATCGCGACCCATTGATCGGATCGACGCGCACGCCGTCCACACCAAGGCTGATGCCCATGTCCCCAACGTCGTTCGAGCCGCTCGCGCTGCGCGCGCACCGGCTGTTCGAATCCCGCGATCTCGACGAGACGCGCGAGCGGATCTCGCGCGTGATGCAGCCGCATGCGCTGCTGCCGAGCGGCCGCACGCGGGGTGCGTCGCACATGGATTTCGTCAGGCTCGGCGGGCTCGGGATCGGCACGATCGCGTTCGGCGATGCAATGCGCGTGCAGGTCGACGCGGTCGACGGCTACTACCTGCTGATGTTCTGCCTGTCCGGCCAGGCCGAGGTGCGCGCGATGGGGCGGCAGCTCGGCGTCGACGGCCAGACCGGCGTGCTGTGTGCGCCCGGCGAACGCTTCGACGCGGTGCTGTCGGCCGATTGCGAGCAGTTCGTGCTGCGCATCGACGCGGCGACCGTCGGCTCGCTGACCGGCGACCCGCGCGCGACGCTCGATCCCGTGCTGCACGTCAGCGACGCCGCGCTCGCCGCGTGGCGCCAGCAACTGATGCTCGTCGCCCGCTCGCCCGAACTGCTCGAACGCGCGAGCGCGAACCCGCGCGTCGCCTCTCAGCTCGAGCATCTTCTGATCGACCTGCTGATCGAGGGCCACCCGCCGTCCGTGCTGCAGGCGTCGCACCGCGACCCGGCGCCGGGCTTCGTGCGCCGCGCGCAGGAGTTCGTGAACGCGCACTACGCGCAACCGCTGCAACTCGCCGATATCGTCCAGGCCGCCAACGTGCCGGAACGGACGCTGCGCGACGCGTTCCTGCAGTTCCGTGGGATGAGCCCGATGCAATACCTGCGCGCGACGCGGCTCGACCACGCGCGCGAGCTGCTGCGCGGCGCGGTGTCCGACCGGCGGATCGCCGATGTCGCGCTCGATTGCGGGTTTACGCACCTGGGGCGGTTCGCGATCGCGTATCGGGAGAAGTTCGGGGAATCGCCGTCGGAAACGCTCGACGGGAAGCGGTGACGTCGTCGCGCATGCGCGCGCGGCCGGCGTGCTTGCACGGCTGGCCCGCGACGTTGAACGAAACGGCACGAGATCACGATGCCCTCTCGGCGTTTGCCGGCGTTCGCCGAAACCGACCGTTAGTTGCGATTTATAGCGGCGACGACGATCGTCACCCCACCGGCACGATCATCTCCCGCGCAATCGCGCAAAACGCGGCCGTCGCCGCGCTTTCTCCGTGCAGCCGGCGGCTCATGATGATCGGCGACGTCGCGGCCGGCTCCGGCAACCGCCGGTAGACCACGCCCTTCACGCGCACGCCCTCCACGCTCTCCGGCACCAGCGACACGCCGACCTGCGCGGCCACCAGCCCGAGCGCCGTCTGCAGCTCGCGCACCTCGTGAACGGCCGCCGGCACCAGCGCGCCGTCGCGCAGCGCCGACAGCTGCTGATCGGCGAAGCTCGGCCGCGGCGTGCTCGGATAGACGATCAGCGTCTCGCTCGCGATGTCCGCGAGCGTCAGCGGCCGGGCCGGATCGGCGAGCCGATGCCCGACCGGCAGCGCCGCGATCAGCTTTTCCTCGATCAGCGCCTCGCGCACCAGCTGGTCGTCGTCGAAGCGCAGCCGGCCGAAGCCCACGTCGATCCGCCCGCCTTTCAACGCCCCGAGCTGCTCGAGCGTGAACATCTCGATCAGCGACAACTCGACGTCCGGCTGCGCCTCGCGAAACGCGCGGATCACGTCCGGCAGCGCGCCGTACAGCGTCGACGGCACGAAGCCGATCACGATCCGCTCCGACAACTGCGCGAGCCGCCGCGTCAGCGGGCCCAGTTCGTCGGCCTGATCGACGAGGCGCTTCGCCTGCGCATAGAACACGCGCCCCGCATCCGTCAGTTTCAGCGGCCGCGCGCCGCGCTCGAACAGCGGCAGTCCGATTTCGTCCTCGATCGCCTGGAGCTGGCGGCTGAGCGGCGGCTGCGTCATGTGCAGCCGCTCCGCCGCCCGCGTGATGTTCATTTCCTCGGCGACGGCGATGAAGTAGCGGAGCTGACGCAATTCCATTTCATGCCTCAAAGGTATGGAAGTAGTCGGAAAGAGTGTTGGACGACGCGGGGCGGGAATTCCTACCATGTGCACCAACAGGAGGAATCGCATGATAGCAACTGCCGCCACCATCGAACGCATCGAGACGCTGCTCGTCGACGTGCCAACGATCCGGCCCCACAAATTGTCGGTCGCCACGATGAATTGCCAGACCCTCGTGCTGGTGCGTGTTCGATGCACGGACGGTATCGAAGGTGTCGGCGAGGCGACCACCATCGGCGGTCTCGCGTACGGCGAGGAGAGCCCCGAAAGCATCAAGGTCAACATCGACACCTACTTCGCGCCGCTGCTGCAGGGCATGGACGCGACCCGCCCGGGCGCTGCGCTGGCGCGCGCCCGCAAGCTGTTCCAGGGCAACCGCTTCGCGAAGTGCGCGATCGAGACCGCGCTGTTCGACGCGCAGGCGCGCCGCCTCGGCGTGCCGCTGTCGGAACTGTTCGGCGGCCGCCGGACCGATGCGATCGATGTCGCCTGGACGCTCGCGAGCGGCGACACGCAGCGCGACATCGCGGAAGCCGAGGCGATGCTCGACGCGCGCCGCCACCGAGCGTTCAAGCTGAAGATCGGCTCGAACGCGGTGGCCGACGACGTCGCGCACGTGATCGCGATCAAGCGCGCGCTCGGCGAACGCGGCGACGTGCGTGTCGACGTGAACCAGGCATGGAGTGAAACCGACGCGATCTGGGCCGGCGCGCGCTTGGCGGAAGCCGGCGTGAGCCTCGTCGAGCAGCCGATTGCCGCGACCAACCGCGCGGGACTGAAACGCCTCACGCAACTGGCGCAGGTGCCGATCATGGCCGACGAGGCATTGCACGGCCCCGTCGATGCGTTCGCGCTCGCGCAGGATCGCGCGGCCGACGTGTTCGCGGTGAAGATCGCGCAATCGGGCGGCCTGCAGGGTGCGGCGAGCGTCGCGTCGATCGCGGCGGCGGCCGGCATCGAACTGTACGGCGGCACGATGCTCGAGGGCGCGGCCGGCACGATGGCGTCCGCGCAGCTGTTCAGCACGTTCGACTCGCTGAAATGGGGTACCGAGCTGTTCGGCCCGCTGCTGCTCACCGAGGAGATCCTCGTCGAGCCGCTGCGCTACGCGGATTTCAAGCTGCACCTGCCGGCAGCGCCCGGCCTCGGCATCACCTTCGACTGGGCCCGCATCGAACGGATGCGACGCGACGCCCGCTGATCCCCATACGACAACCGAAACCGGAGACACAGATGAACAAGCAAGCCATCGACGCACTGCTGAAGACCTTCGACGACGCCGCCGAGAAGCCGGGCAACCCGCGCGTGCGCGCGATCGTCAACCGTATCGTGAAAGACATCTGCTACACGATCGAGGACTTCGACGTGCAGCCGAGCGAATTCTGGACGGCGCTGAACTACCTGAACGAAGCCGGCCGCGAATTCGGGCTGATCGCCGCGGGCCTCGGGCTCGAGCGCTTCCTCGACGTCCGCATGGACGAAGCCGAGGAAAAAGCCGGCATCCAGGGCGGCACGCCGCGCACGATCGAAGGGCCGCTGTATGTCGCCGGTGCGCCGGAATCGGTCGGCCATGCGCGTCTCGACGACGGCACCGATCCGGGCCAGACGCTCATCATGCGCGGCCAGGTGCTCGGCCAGGACGGCGCGCCGATCGCGAACGCACTGGTCGAGGTATGGCACGCGAACCATCTCGGCAACTACTCGTACTTCGATCAGTCGCAGCCCGCGTTCAACCTGCGCCGCTCGATCCGCACCGACGCCGAAGGCCGCTACAGCTTCCGCAGCGTGCTGCCGGTCGGCTACAGCGTGCCGCCGGGCAGCAAGACCGAGCAACTGCTCGACCAGCTCGGCCGCCACGGCCATCGTCCGGCGCACATTCACTTCTTCGTTTCGGCGGACGGTTATCGTAAGCTGACGACGCAGATCAACATCGATGGCGATCCGCATCTGTGGGACGACTTCGCCTTCGCGACGCGCGACGGGTTGATTCCGCCGGTGAAGCAGGCCGAAGGCGCGGAAGGCAAGCCGTATGGCGTCGACGGTCAGTTCGCGCTGATCGACTTCGATTTCTCGCTGCTCAAGGAAAAGCAGGACGTGCCGGGCAGCGAAGTCGAGCGGGCCCGCGCGCAGGCGTGAGCGACCTTCCGATTCGACGAACCGACAACGCAAGGAGTGCAGGATGCTGTTTCATGTGGAAATGACCGTCCGTCTGCCGACGGACATGGATCCGGTCAAGGCGGCCACGCTGAAGGCGGAAGAAAAGGCGATGTGCCAGCGGCTGATGAACGAAGGGACCTGGCGGCATCTGTGGCGCATCGCCGGGCAGTATGCGAACGTCAGCATCTTCGACGTCGAAAGCGTGCAGCAACTGCATGACCTGCTGAGCCAGTTGCCGCTGTTCCCGTATATGGAGATGGAAGTGCGGGCGCTGTGCCGGCATCCGTCTTCGGTGCGGGAAGATGATCGGTAAGCGGAGCTGCCTGCGCAGGTAGCCGCATCGCGGCCTCAGCTACACGCTAAACGGGCGACCCGCAGGGACCTATCCGTGATTTCGTGGGCGAGGCATATCATGAGGTGTAAAGGCCATGGATATGCCGATGAAGAAAAAGAGACAAACTGTAGCGCGTCAGGCAGCGGCCCGAGGGCCGCTGCCTGAACTGCC
>NZ_JAIZQO010000030.1:0-1692 GCF_020419725.1 Burkholderia sp. AU38729
CAATGTCATACCCGGATTCAGATGTCCACCTTCCAGCCATTTAAAAATGTCCGGTTTTAAGGTTGTTTTTGCTGCGTCTTTTTCCTCGTTTTGAGCATTACGCAGTGTCGAAGGTCGGCGCCTGAACGGGCAGGGCGCTCACGTTTGTTTCGCTAGCCTTTGCAGACCGACGGCCAGGTTTGGTTGGCGGCTTTGCGGTTTGCCGACGTTGCGCCAGCTCCACGATCACATGCTCGACGTCGGCCTGCGTGATCTCGCGTTGCTTCTTCTTGCCCGCTTGGGGTTCGTTTCGGTCGGTCCGGGTTGAGTCGCCACGATGCGTTCGAGACGGGGCTTTACCGATTCGACTGTTATCGCGTTGCGCCTGCAGCGCTTGGGCGACCTGTAGCACATGGCTCAAACGCTTGTGCTCAACGACGGCACCTTGATCGATTTCGGCCAGGCGATCGTATTGCCTGCAGCTCAACGCACGATCGTCAGCCCGAATCTCGATCCGCCCATCCGGGTACTCCCATACCTCGATCTGACGGTCGATCAACTTCCGGTTCTCCGGCGTATCGTCCAGCAAGTACATCACCCGGTCGTACTGAACCGTGAGCGACTTCGTTACCTTCCGTGGCTCGCGCCACGTCAGCGCCCGGTCCAGACTCTCGTTGGCCCGCAACGGCCGGTGCGCATTGAAGTCGCTCTTTGGCGGCTTCGCGAAGCGCGTGTTGTAGGCGACCATGAAGGAGGGCGCGTAAGCGTTGGCGTCGGCCACCGTGTTGATGCCGCGCAATCGCATCTCCTTGACCAATCGATCCTGCAACGTCAAGTGCGCTCGCTCCACGCGCCCCTTGGCCGAGCTGCTGTTCGCGCAGAACGTGTCGATGTTCAGCTCGTACATCGCCCGGCCAAACGGCGTCACGCGATTGCCAGTCTTGCCCGGCTTCACGTTGCGGAACACGCTGGCCTTGTCGCTGTAGAACGCTCCCGGCTTGCCATGGCGTTCGATATACGTCCGCGTGGCCTCGAAGTAGCTGAACGTCGATTCGGTCTGCGTGAAGTGCAGCATCATCAATCGGCTCGTCGCATCGTCCACATACACCAGCAGCGTGCAGGCCGGTGCCCGTTCCTCGAACCATCGATGATCGCTGCCGTCGATCTGGATCAACTCGCCCAAGCATGCGCGACGCGCTCGCGGCTGATAAACCTTCGGCGGACGCTGCCGACGCGGAATCCACAAGCCAGCGTCCGTCATCAGCTTCCTGACCGTCTCCTTGGCCAGCCCAATGCCGTGACACTCCCAGAGCTTCTCGCAGGCCAACGTCGGCCCGAAATCGGCGTAGCGATCGCGGATGATCGACAGCGCCCGATCGGCAGCTCCCGGGTCGAGGCGGCGATTGCCGGGCTTCGCTCGGTGCCCTGATACCAAACCTGCCGGACCGTGCTCACGCAACCGGGCGACCAGCCGGCGAACCTGGCGTGTCGTCAACTCCAGCCGTTCCGCAGCACGCCACGGCTTGAGCTTGCCGTCGGCTACATCCTGAATGACCTTGAATCGGTCCAGTTCGCGCATCGTCATCGTGATCCGTTCCGTTACAGCCATCGCAGCCTCCGGCGCCGGACACCCGGCGACCGAACAGCTTACGCGGCCCGAAAGCGGACATTTCTATGTAGCCAAAAGCGGACATTTCAATCTAGCCACTACAA
>NZ_JAIZQO010000032.1:0-1350 GCF_020419725.1 Burkholderia sp. AU38729
GGACCTATCCGTGATTTCGTGGGCGAGGCATATCATGAGGTGTAAAGGCCATGGATATGCCGATGAAGAAAAAGAGACAAACTGTAGCGCGTCAGGCAGCGGCCCGAGGGCCGCTGCCTGAACTGCCCAAGGAACTGCTGGACCAGTTGGTCAAGGGGCCGATGTCGCCGGCCGAGGTGCAGGATCTGATGCTGGCATTCAACAAGGCGGTCATCGAGCGTGCGATGGGCGCCGAGATGAATCTGCATCTGGGCTACCCACCGGGCCAGCCTAAGCCGCCCGGTCAGGGCAACGAGCGCAACGGCGCCAGCGGCAAGACGGTCATTACCGATCGCGGCCCGGTCCGAGTCGAGGTGCCCCGTGATCGCGACGGCAGCTTCGAGCCGATCCTGATCCCCAAGCATGAGCGCCGTTTCACCGGCTTCGACGAACGCATCATCGCGATGTACGCACGCGGTATGAGCGTGCGCGAGATTCAGGGATTTCTGGCCGAGCACTACGGCACTGAAGTCTCGCCCGACTTCATCAGCTCGGTCACCGACGAGGTGATAGCCGAAGCGCTGACGTGGCAGAGCCGCCCGCTCGAAGCGATGTATCCGGTCGTGTTCTTCGACGCGCTGCGGGTCAAGATCCGCGACGACGGCGTGGTCAGCAACAAGGCCGTCTATCTGGCCTTGGGCATTCAGGCCGACGGCCAGCGCGACGTGCTGGGCCTCTGGATCGAGCAGACCGAGGGCGCCAAGTTCTGGCTCAAGGTGTTCAACGAACTGAAGACGCGCGGCTGCCAGGACATCCTGATCGCCGTGGTCGATGGCTTGAAGGGGCTCACTGAAGCCATCAGCGCGGCCTATCCACGAACCACCGTTCAGACCTGCATCGTGCATCTGATCCGCAACAGCCTCGAATACGCCAGCTACAAGGACCGTAAGGTGCTCGCCGCCGCGCTACGCCCGATCTACGCGGCCGCCAGCGAAGAGGCGGCGAGGCAGGCGCTACAAGACTTCGCCGACGGACCTTGGGGCGCGAAGTACCCGACGATCGTGCAGTCGTGGCAGCGGGCATGGGAGCACGTCGTACCGTTCTACGTGTTCCCGCCGGAGATTAGACGGGTCGTATATACGACAAACGCCATAGAAAGTCTGAACATGCAGCTGCGCAAGATCATCAAGACGCGCGGCCACTTCCCGAATGACGAGGCGGCGATCAAGCTGCTCTGGCTGGCGCTGCGCAACGTGCTGGCCAAGACCGTGCGGTCCGCCTTCGACTGGAAATCAGCGATGAACCAGTTTGCTATCCTGTTCGGGGAGCGATTTATGCAGGCGCGCGGATAACGTGCTGTTCAACCGCCTC
>NZ_JAIZQO010000033.1:0-1312 GCF_020419725.1 Burkholderia sp. AU38729
TGACCCGTCCTGAAATAGGTTGACACTTTTTCGCTGACGCGAAGAGGTGCCAAATGGAGCAAGGGATCAAGCGGACGCAGCGGGACTACAGTCTGGCTTTTAAGCTGTCGGTGGTGGCCCAGGTCGAAAAGGGCGAGCTGACGTACAAAGAGGCGCAGCAGCGCTACGGTATCCAGGGCCGCTCAACCGTGCTGGTATGGTTACGTAAGCACGGCTTGCAGGACTGGGCTGATCCATCCGGCCGTGCGCGATCAGGTTCCACCATGCCAAAGCCAGACTCAAAGCCGCCCACACCGGAGCAGCGCATCAAGGAGTTGGAGACGCAGTTGCGAGAGGCGCAAGAGAAAGCGGCGCTGTTTGAGGCCGTGCTCGACGTGATGCGTAAGGACTACGGAATCACCGTAAAAAAGCCTTCGGGCAGGTCGTCGCGCAAAGGCGGATCAAAAAGCTGAGCGTCGAGCGAGCCTGCCGATACATGGGTATCAGTCGCCAAGCGTATTACAAGCGTTTCCAAAGTGAGGAACGTCGCTGCTCGCAGGCCGAGATCGTGACGACACTAGTGCGGGATGTACGGCTGCGTCAGCCCCGACTTGGGACACGAAAACTGCATCATCTGCTCGGGCCAGCGTTGGTCGAGCGCGGCATCAAGTTGGGGCGAGATCGACTGTTCGATGCACTGCGCGCCGCGCGCCTGCTCGTCGTGCCCCGCCGGGCGTACCACAAGACAACGCAAAGCCATCATCGCTTCCGACGCCATCCGAATTTGCTGAAACCGGGACCAGATCAGATCGTGCCGACCGGCCCAGAGCAGGTATGGGTGGCCGACATCACGTACCTGCCGACGGCTGGCCCGTTTGTATATTTGAGTCTCGTCACGGATGCATTCTCGCGCAAGATCGTTGGCCATCACGTTCACGATAGCCTGCAAACCGAGCAGGTCAGTCAGGCGCTCAAGAAGGCGTTGCGCAGGCGTCGGAGCGGGCAGCCGTTGATCCACCACTCCGATCGCGGGGTGCAATACTGCTCGACCTACTATCAGGACATCCATCGACGTCACGGCTTGCGCTGTTCGATGACTGACGGGTATGACTGCTATCAGAACGCGCTGGCCGAGCGGGTCAACGGCATCCTCAAGGATGAGTTCCTGTTGCAACGTCCTGTTGACCTTGAGCAGGCTGCCAAGATGGTCGAACAGTCGGTGCACATCTACAACCATGAGCGACCGCATACGGCTCTGAAATACAAAACGCCCGATGCGGTGCATCGGGCGTTCTAGCGCCTGGATACTGTCAACCTATTCCAGGACTTGACA
>NZ_JAIZQO010000034.1:0-1170 GCF_020419725.1 Burkholderia sp. AU38729
GAGGGTGAAGGGGTTGCAATAAACTGGTGGCTGCGACTGTTTAATAAAAACACAGCACTCTGCAAACACGAAAGTGGACGTATAGGGTGTGACGCCTGCCCGGTGCCGGAAGATTAAATGATGGGGTGCAAGCTCTTGATTGAAGTCCCGGTAAACGGCGGCCGTAACTATAACGGTCCTAAGGTAGCGAAATTCCTTGTCGGGTAAGTTCCGACCTGCACGAATGGCGTAACGATGGCCACACTGTCTCCTCCCGAGACTCAGCGAAGTTGAAGTGTTTGTGATGATGCAATCTACCCGCGGCTAGACGGAAAGACCCCATGAACCTTTACTGTAGCTTTGCATTGGACTTTGAACCGATCTGTGTAGGATAGGTGGGAGGCTATGAAACCGGAACGCTAGTTTCGGTGGAGCCGTCCTTGAAATACCACCCTGGTTTGTTTGAGGTTCTAACCTTGGCCCGTGATCCGGGTCGGGGACAGTGCATGGTAGGCAGTTTGACTGGGGCGGTCTCCTCCCAAAGCGTAACGGAGGAGTACGAAGGTACGCTAGGTACGGTCGGAAATCGTGCTGATAGTGCAATGGCATAAGCGTGCTTAACTGCGAGACCGACAAGTCGAGCAGGTGCGAAAGCAGGTCATAGTGATCCGGTGGTTCTGTATGGAAGGGCCATCGCTCAACGGATAAAAGGTACTCTGGGGATAACAGGCTGATACCGCCCAAGAGTTCATATCGACGGCGGTGTTTGGCACCTCGATGTCGGCTCATCTCATCCTGGGGCTGTAGCCGGTCCCAAGGGTATGGCTGTTCGCCATTTAAAGAGGTACGTGAGCTGGGTTTAAAACGTCGTGAGACAGTTTGGTCCCTATCTGCCGTGGGCGTTGGATATTTGAAGGGGGCTGCTCCTAGTACGAGAGGACCGGAGTGGACGAACCTCTGGTGTACCGGTTGTCACGCCAGTGGCATCGCCGGGTAGCTATGTTCGGAAGAGATAACCGCTGAAAGCATCTAAGCGGGAAACTCGCCTTAAGATGAGATATCCCTGGGGACTAGATCCCCTTGAAGGGTCGTTCGAGACCAGGACGTTGATAGGTCAGGTGTGTAAGCGCAGTAATGCGTTCAGCTAACTGATACTAATTGCCCGTAAGGCTTGATCCTATAACAAGTCTG
>NZ_JAIZQO010000035.1:0-1166 GCF_020419725.1 Burkholderia sp. AU38729
GTAGGCGAAAACAGTATGAAAGAACTAGGTGTGCGACAAGTAGGGCGGGACACGTGAAATCCTGTCTGAAGATGGGGGGACCATCCTCCAAGGCTAAATACTCGTGATCGACCGATAGTGAACCAGTACCGTGAGGGAAAGGCGAAAAGAACCCCGGGAGGGGAGTGAAATAGATCCTGAAACCGCATGCATACAAACAGTCGGAGCCTCGAAAGGGGTGACGGCGTACCTTTTGTATAATGGGTCAGCGACTTACGTTCAGTAGCAAGCTTAACCGTATAGGGCAGGCGTAGCGAAAGCGAGTCCGAATAGGGCGTTCAGTTGCTGGGCGTAGACCCGAAACCAAGTGATCTATCCATGGCCAGGATGAAGGTGCGGTAACACGTACTGGAGGTCCGAACCCACTAACGTTGAAAAGTTAGGGGATGAGCTGTGGATAGGGGTGAAAGGCTAAACAAACTTGGAAATAGCTGGTTCTCTCCGAAAACTATTTAGGTAGTGCCTCGTGTCTCACCTTCGGGGGTAGAGCACTGTCATGGTTGGGGGGTCTATTGCAGATTACCCCGCCATAGCAAACTCCGAATACCGAAGAGTGCAATCACGGGAGACAGACATCGGGTGCTAACGTCCGGTGTCAAGAGGGAAACAACCCAGACCGCCAGCTAAGGTCCCCAAATATAGCTAAGTGGGAAACGAAGTGGGAAGGCTAAAACAGTCAGGAGGTTGGCTTAGAAGCAGCCACCCTTTAAAGAAAGCGTAATAGCTCACTGATCGAGTCGTCCTGCGCGGAAGATGTAACGGGGCTAAGCTATATACCGAAGCTGCGGATGCGTGCTTTGCACGCATGGTAGGAGAGCGTTCTGTAAGCCTGCGAAGGTGTCTCGGAAGGGATGCTGGAGGTATCAGAAGTGCGAATGCTGACATGAGTAGCGATAAAGGGGGTGAAAGGCCCCCTCGCCGTAAGCCCAAGGTTTCCTACGCAACGTTCATCGGCGTAGGGTGAGTCGGCCCCTAAGGCGAGGCAGAAATGCGTAGCTGATGGGAAGCAGGTCAATATTCCTGCACCATTGTTAGATGCGATGGGGGGACGGATCGCGGAAGGTTGTCCGGGTGTTGGAAGTCCCGGTCGCTGCATTGGAGAAGGCGCTTAGGCAAATCCGGGCGCG
>NZ_JAIZQO010000036.1:0-1089 GCF_020419725.1 Burkholderia sp. AU38729
CGGTCACCACGGTAGGATTCATGACTGGGGTGAAGTCGTAACAAGGTAGCCGTATCGGAAGGTGCGGCTGGATCACCTCCTTTCCAGAGCTTCTCGCACAAGTTGAGCGCTCACGCTTATCGGCTGTAAATTTAAAGACAGACTCAGGGGTCTGTAGCTCAGTCGGTTAGAGCACCGTCTTGATAAGGCGGGGGTCGTTGGTTCGAATCCAACCAGACCCACCACCGTCTTGTGTGGCGGTACACCCTGAGGCAAACCTGTACATGGGGGCATAGCTCAGCTGGGAGAGCACCTGCTTTGCAAGCAGGGGGTCGTCGGTTCGATCCCGTCTGCCTCCACCAATCACCAACGCTAAGGGCTTGGTTCAGACACTGAACCGAGAATTTTGCATTGGCGATTGAGCCAGTCAGAGTGATACGTAGTACGTATCGGCTGTCGTTCTTTAACAATCTGGAAGAAGCAAGTAATTTGGATAGCGGAAGCGTCTTGAGATGGACGTGAAAACTATCCGGGTTGTGATTGTATCGATGTATCTCAAGATGATTCGAACTTAATGTTTGACTCAATTGGAATACGGCACAACGCGAGAACTCAACCTGTAGCGACTGTCGCGAGACAGACTCGTTATAGGGTCAAGCGAACAAGTGCATGTGGTGGATGCCTTGGCGATCACAGGCGATGAAGGACGCGGTAGCCTGCGAAAAGCTACGGGGAGCTGGCAAACAAGCTTTGATCCGTAGATGTCCGAATGGGGAAACCCACTCCTTTTGGAGTATCCATGGCTGAATACATAGGCCATGCGAAGCGAACGCGGTGAACTGAAACATCTAAGTAACCGCAGGAAAAGAAATCAACCGAGATTCCCAAAGTAGTGGCGAGCGAAATGGGATGAGCCTTGCACTCTTTATTTGTATTGTTAGCCGAACGCTCTGGAAAGTGCGGCCATAGCAGGTGATAGCCCTGTAGGCGAAAACAGTATGAAAGAACTAGGTGTGCGACAAGTAGGGCGGGACACGTGAAATCCTGTCTGAAGATGGGGGGACCATCCTCCAAGGCTAAATACTCGTGATCGACCGATAGTGAACCAGT
>NZ_JAIZQO010000037.1:0-662 GCF_020419725.1 Burkholderia sp. AU38729
CCTTCGGTGCGGCAGGCGAGCCAGCAGCACCGGATCAGCATCACGACCGTGCTGCATGCGTATCTGCTGCTGGAAAGCCGCGGGCTGCTCGAAAGCCGTCCGCAGTCGGGCTATTTCGTGAACCTGCGACGCGACGACAGCCATGCGCCGGTACGCGAGCTGCGGCCGTCGAAGCCGATCGCGATTTCGTCGTCGGTCGACGTGAGCCGGCTCGTGCTGTCGACGCTGCGCTCGATCGGCACCGACGATGCGGTGCCGCTCGGCTCGCCGTATCCGGACCCGAGCCTGTTTCCGTTCGAGAAGCTGAATCGCTACGCGTATGCGGCCGGCCGCGACAAGTCGCTGTGGGGCGTGACGGATGGCTTGCCGCCCGGCCATCCGCGGCTGATCCGGCAGATCGCGCGCCGCTACCTGGAAAACGGGATGTCGGTGGATCCGAACGAGATCATCGTGACGGTTGGCGCGACGGAGGCGATCAACCTGTGCCTGCAGGCGGTCGCGAAACCGGGCGACACGATCGCGGTGGAATCGCCGACGTTCTACGCGATGCTGCACGCGATCGAGCGGATGGGGATGAAGGCGATCGAGGTGGCGACGCATCCGGAATACGGAATCGACATCGCGGCATTGGCCGCGATCGCGAAGTCGCAGCCGATCGCCGC
>NZ_JAIZQO010000038.1:0-571 GCF_020419725.1 Burkholderia sp. AU38729
GGTCGAACAGTCGGTGCACATCTACAACCATGAGCGACCGCATACGGCTCTGAAATACAAAACGCCCGATGCGGTGCATCGGGCGTTCTAGCGCCTGGATACTGTCAACCTATTCCAGGACTTGACACCGGCCCAGGAAGCAAAGCGCCTGCGCGCTTTGCGCGGGGACTCGAAAGGCTGCGCTTGCAAGCGCAGCCGGGGTCGCGCTTGTGTGACCGAGTCCTCTCCTGGGCACCATCTGTTTTAAAAAGGTCGGCTTCTAGCCGGCCTTTTTTCATTTCCGGGCGCGAAAATACGCGCCAATCGCGAAATGGCGTCGTCGCACATGCAAGTGGCGCGCGTGCCCGCCTCCCCATCCTTCCCCCGATCGAACAGCGTGCTCAATTATTTTCGTTCGCGACCTGAAATTGTGTTGACAGCCTCTTCGGACACGCTATAATTGCGTTCTTTCGCGATGCAGCAACAAGCGAAACGTGCCCAGGTGGCGGAATTGGTAGACGCACTAGGTTCAGGTCCTAGCGGTGGCAACATCGTGGAGGTTCGAGTCCTCTCCTGGGCACCATCTGTTTTA